>CALKEU010000005.1 GCA_938084565.1 Candidatus Kapaibacterium sp.
TGCGATAAGAGCGAGCCGGTGGGAGAGCCCCAACCCTGGTGGGGAGCCGGGGTTGGGGCTTTGTGTGTATGGGACCGATGAAGCAGCAGCTGCAGACGGCCTTCTTCCACACAAACCCCATCGCTATCGTCCGTACGGACCATTTAGGCGATATGGTGCTTACGCTGCCGATGGTAGCAGCGATTCGCCATGTACGGCCAGAGGTTAAGGTTCTCCTCTTTGCCCATCCGCGCACAGCACCGCTCCTCTATGGGCACACAGGGGTAGAGGCTGTTTTCGTGAGCACGCTTTCGGAATTCCGCCACGAGCTACGCCGGCGGAGGCCTGAACTGCTCTTTTTCCCTCGTCCGGTTTTTGGGGAGGTAGCGGCAGCATGGGCAGCCAGAGTCCGGCATCGGATTGGGAGCGGGTACCGATGGTACTCCCCGCTGCTGAGCCATCGCATCTACGAGCATCGGCGCACAGCTGAGCGCCACGAAGCTGAGTACAACGTTCGTATGGTTGCCTTTGCGGCTGGAGTCGGAGAACTTCCTGTGCAGCTTGTTCCACCTGTGATTAGAGAGGAGACTCGTCGGCAGGTAGAGCAGCTCGCAGAGCGATATGCACTGCAGCCTGATTCCTTCGTGGTACTCCATGCTGGTGGGCGAGGATCTGCCCCACGTTGGGAACCCGAATCCTTTGCACAACTTGCTCGTTACCTAGAGGCTGAGGGGATACCGTGTCTATTCACCGGTGCGGCGTCAGAGCAGGGATTGGCAACTCGCATTCGCCAAGCCTATCGGTCGGCTCGGCTGCTCTTTGGGGTATTGAGCACAGAAGAGTTCATCGCCCTACTGGCCTTAGCTCGTGTCGTAGTGGCAAACTCCACGGGGGCTCTCCACATTGCTGCTGCACTTGGGAAGGCAGTGGTGGGCCTATACTCGCGGCTCCCTGTGCACCATCCGCGGCGGTGGGGACCGTATACGGAGAAGGCGCTCGTACTCCTGCCGCCCTTGGAAGCTCCTCCCGATGCTGTAGCAGCAATACCGGTTGAGGAGGTCCGGGAAGCTGTCTGCTCCCTGTGGAGGGGGCTCGGGAGCGGAGTAACATTACTGCACGACGGCCGGATCTGGAAAGCTGGTAAAGAAGGGAGTACCTGCAGCTGAGTAGGTCGGGAGGAGTTCGTAGAGGAGCTCATCGAGCGTAGCAGCGTCGACAGGGGCGAGTTCCTCGGCGTGAATGTAGGTTAGTATCTGCTCGAGGTCGTGGACGGAGAGAAGTCCACCGGAGTAGAGCTGTAAGAGGCGTTGGAGGCCGTCGTGGGAGAAGAGGTGCATTGTCTGGGTATCTGGGAGGGGGCGGAAGCTTACCGCGTGCGTACGGGGGCGGCGGAAGAGCAGGTGATGGTAGCGCAACTCCGGTAGCCATAGGAGAGCTTGTACAGTTTCGCGCCGTGAAAAGCCCAGTCGAGCGAGTCGACGCATCCCATGGAGGGCAAACCGACGTTCGTTGCGTAACAGCTCTGGGTTATCCAGAGCTTCAGCAAACCATGCGACAATGGCTCCCAAGAGGCGTTCATGGCGACGGTTCGTGTGATTTGGGGCGCCCGTACGTAAAGGCGTGGACGTAGTGCTCTTGGCGCGCGTGCATTTCCCGGCGTTGGTGCGGGGTTTGGTCGTCGTAACCGAGTGCATGGAGAACTCCGTGGATGCTGAGACGAATGAGCTCTTCAGCGATGGGGACACCGTAGTCAGTAGCTTGACGGCGCGCTTGCTCCCAACCGATGTAGATTTCTACCTCAAGGGGCTCGGCCTCCAAGACGAATGTTAGCACGTCTGTAGGGTAGTCGTGCTGAAGGTACTGCCGGTTGAGGGTGTGGATTGTCGCATCGTCGGTAATGATGAGCCGGACAATTGCCGACTGTACCCCTTCGCAGAGGAGCACAGAACGCACAATCTGACGCAATCTATGCTGTGCAACCGGTAAGCGGGCTATCCCAGCCCTGTGGACTGAAACCCTCAGTGCCATGTGGAAGGCCTTCTCTGGCGTCGGCTGGTGGAGGGGAGCGTATACCAGTGGTCGGCCCACTGTATGGGTGCCCGGTGTTGGAGAGCGAGCCGGAAGCGGAAGCCAGGCATATCGACCAAGCAGGTGTGGAATTCACCGTACTCGCCACAGGGATCCACCTCCGGCGGGAGTGCACTCAGGAAAGCTCTGTCATACGGATGGCCGAGCCAATCGACCGAAAGACGACGTCTGTCGACACAAGTGATGATAGCTCGAATGCCACTCTGCAGGACCATTTCCGCTAAAGCTGCCGTAGGGTGTTGCCACAGTGGAAAGAGCGGCTCAACGGACAGCCCTTCGAGGAGACTTTCACGATAGCGGCGCACATCATCGAGGAAGATATCCCCGAAGGCGAGGGCGTGGCAGCGTAGGTGGCGGATAAGTGTTCGGAAGCGGTGAGCGTAGAATGTGTCCGAAGGGGGGTGCAGGAAGTGGAGTGTCTGTAAGGGAAGCCCGAGAGCCTGCGCCTGGTGTCGGAGGGTTGTCAGCGATGTACCATGGAAGGGAACAAGGGGAGGGGAACCGACAACTGTACTAATCAAGCCTGCAATAGCCACGCCTTGCTGCTGGAGCTGCAAGAGAGCCAGCGCACTGTCTTTGCCGCCGCTCCAGGCAAGCCAGGCGCTCGTGGGCATCATTCGCCGATAATCTTGACCAATACCCGCTTAGGACGCCGGCCGTCGAATTCACCGTAGAAGATCTGCTCCCATGGCCCAAGGTCGAGACGCCCATTGGTAATGGCAATGACGACCTCGCGCCCCATGATTGTGCGCTTCAGATGGGCATCGGCGTTGTCTTCGCCCGTGTCGTTATGACGGTACTGCGAGTGTGGATGTTCCGGAGCCAGGCGCTCCAGCCACCGCTCGAAATCGGCATGGAGCCCAGGCTCATCGTCGTTGATGAAGACGCTGGCGGTAATGTGCATCGAGTTACATAGCACCAGGCCTTCCTGAACCCCGCTTTCGCGGACGCACTCCTCCACGAGCGGAGTAATGTTGATGAAAGCCCGGCGCGTCGGTGTGTTAAACCATAGCTCTTTCCGGTAGCTCTTCATGGTGTGCTCTCATGCGTAGTACAGCAGGCTTGCGAACGTGACTGCCGAAGAGGTGTGAGCTTCATACCAGTGGCGGTAATCGAGCACTACGCCGAAGCGGGGCTGCAGTGAGGTCAGAAGTGTGTATACAGGCGGCAAGCCGCAGATACGGTAGCGATCGCCGACATCGGCAATGAGGCGGAAGTATGCGTGGGTATCGGCATGACACATAGCCTCCAGGAGCGCGCGGTCGTGCTGCTCGGCCTGGGGCAGAAGGTGGTGTGCGTCTGTTGTGTCGCCGAATTTTGGCCCGATGTGGGACATATCCGCACTGGCAATCCAGAGGCTCCGTCGGCCGGAGTGGAGGATGAGCTCACGGAGGCACTGGAAGAAGTGGCGCATGGGAGCCTCGTATTCTGGCGGACGGCGCCGCAAGACATAGGTGCCAAAGGAGGTCACCAGAATCGGGACTATCTCCACGGTAGCGCCAAAGAGGTAGTGCAGGAAGAGGGTATGGAATTCCAGCGAATGCTCGGGCTTGTGAGCTATGTCGATATCCGTGACAACATCTGGGCAGTTCTGGCAGAGTTGGCGCACGAGCTGGCGCGCCGTCGGAAGTGTGCCGAGCGGGGTCTGGAAGTCCTTCTCCGTGACAATATAGGGGGCATGCCAGCCGTAGTGCGAAGTCCCAAGCAGGACGATGAGCTCCGGTTTGAGGGTCTGCAGCACTTGGTAGGCGATGGCATAACTTTCCAGGCCTACCCGGAGGTCAATATGGGGGAGAACGGCAGCGATCGGGTGCGCAGCAGGGATAGCTGGTTCGGGAGCACTTGCGATGCTTGAGGCTAGCATGGTCTGGAGTTCAGAGCTCTGTGCTGGGTAGCAGGTGCCAGCCAGAGCTGCTGTCCGGAGTGGATAGGTGCGGTACTCAGCCTCCCAGAGTCGGCGGCGTTCTTCGAAGCGGGGACTCAGCAGGGCATACTGTGTGTCGAGCTCTTCGACAAAGCGCTGGATGTACGGTTGCTCGGTGTAGGGGATCCCTGCCCGATGCAGCCGGCGCCAGAAGTCACCCCAGGAGCGGCTCGTTGCTAGGGCTTCTAAAAGAGGATAGGCAGCGGCCGGTACAGCAAACGGCTGCGGAGTATACTCCAGCGGGTCATGGGCGAGCAGCAGTGGCTCGTTGCCATTCTCAGAGCAGAGATCCCACTGTAGATCTGGGCGCAGAGGGTAGAAGCGCATCAGCGCTCCAGATGCCGTTTTTCAACGTGCTGTCCCACCAGCAAGAGTGCTACCCCAGCCACCCCGAAGATGCCGCTCGGGATGAGCAGCCAGACGTTCGAGGAGAGTACGTAGGCAATGAAGAAGCTGACGGCACTGATCCAATTTGCTCCTGCACTCATCCACAGTGCCGAACGCCAGGACGAGGCCATTGATAGAGGCAGCGGCTTATTCCCACAGAAGCTCCAGAGAAAGACGAAGAGTGCGCCGTTGTTCGTAGCGGGCTGGATTGAAGGGGTAGGGATCCAGGGGAGGTTGGAGATCCGGATAGAGCGGGTCGTTCCACGTTATCGGGGTAGGGTCGCCGTACTCATAGGCACGGCCGACAGTTGGATTGACAATAGCAGCGTTCTTCCAGTCGAGCGGGTTGAGCAGCTCCAGACGAATGCGCACCTTAGCCGGCCCCATTGAGGCGTCTCGGCTGAGAGCGACTTCCCACCAGCGGTAGCTTTGGGCAAGGGCCCCGTAGGGACGGCTCTCATCGAGCTCGTAGAGCGGACGCCCATTGGGTAAGCGGCGTTGCTGTCCAGTAGTCGGGTCTAGGACGGGAATGACTGGTGTATAGCGCCGGCCAGAGCGGAGAACAATCCGCGACCAGAGCGTCCACCCTTCCAGAACGGTGAGCCCAAGCGGAGCCTGCCCTTTGGGAATCTGGAGCCAAAGGCTCAGCTGGAAGTCCCACGGTCGATCCCACGGCATGGGGTATTCCGTGAGCCGATCAGGGACGAATCCACGGGCAATCAAGAGCCCCTGATCTGCGGAGCTGCTTTTGCCCGTGACCGAGCTGTAGCTGAGTGTGGTACGGAGCTCAAACCACTGGCCGAGGCGCTTGAGGTACTCAAGCTCTATGCCACGGGCACGGGCGTAGTCGGCATTGATGTACGTGATGAATCGTCCGCCGGCAAAGCGCGGATTGTCCGTCCGGACAGGACGGGTTTGCACGTAGCCGAAGATGTCTCGGTAGAAGAGGGCAACGCTGAGCACATCGTCAGTAGTGAGCTGGTTGCGGAGGCCTAGCTCATAGGCGATGCTTGTTTCGGGGTTGAGATCGGGGTTGCCGAAGCGTTGGTACGTGGAGTGGACTGCCTGGGGGGAGAGCTTTGCATAGACGTACTGCGGGTTGGGCAGTTTAGCGAAGTGTCCATAGTTGAAGTAGAGCATCTGTGTCGGGGTAATCGGATGGGCAATACCCAGCCGGGGTTGGAGGCGAAGCTTCCAACGCAGCCCGAAGGCGGGGATAGTATGCCGGAGGTATGAGTTCTGCCGCTCTTCAGTGACCGTTGGCCCTTGTGCTGTAGCGATAGCTTCATCGACTCGGCGCCCTGGAGCCCAGGCTTCGGTGCGCAGACCGTAGTGGAGCACGAGCCCTTTGTGGGTGAGCTGGTGCTGGGCATAGAGCGTCAGGAGGCGCGGGCGGACGGAGAAGAGATCGTTGTTGAGCCCAAGGGGAGGTATCCATGGGGCGAAAATTTCGCAGTAGTGTAACTCCTGCAGGCGGAGTTCGGCACCTGTTTTGAGCTGATTCTTCTCGGCCAGGAAGGCTGTCAAATCGGCTTTCACCGTGAGTTCGCGCGCAAAGCGCTGGTGCCAACTCCAGGCTGTGCCAATGTCATAGAAGCCGTCGCCGGGGATGATCCCCGTACGGGTGGAATCGCCTGTATCGTAGTACTGTGGAGGGAGGGTTGGGATGTCTTGGGGCTCGCTGTATTGGGTGTAGTCCCGTCCGTTGGCGTCGCCGCGGGTGTACCATCCAGTAAAGCTGAGGCGGAATTCAGTGTAAAGACGCGGACCCAGACTCTGCTGCCATGCCAGTGAGTGGAGTTGGGAGAGGGTCGAGAAGGTTAGCGCACCATCGAAGTGCCCTTGGAATTTGTACTGGTAGCCCGGCTCCGGGGGGAGGTAGTCGAGCGTAGCTGATACGGTACGCAAGTTTTGGTTGAGTGCCATACTACGGGCCGTCGTGTAGAGGAGTCGTGTCGTCGGGGTCAATTGCCAGCTCAGCTTGAGGAAGGCAGAGAAACTGTTGTCCTGCCGTTGCGCAAGCCATGCAGGGAGGATCGGGGAGCGCAGCTGAACGCGAGCAAATTCTGGAACGAGCCCATCGCTAAAGGAGGCCTCGGCATTCAGGACGAAGCCGAGCTGCCCGGGCAGCCGGAGCCCAAGGCGCGGCAGGAGCCAGCGTGTCAGCGGTTCGGGGCCGCTGAGACTGAGGCTGTACCGATAGCTCTGGTAAGAGCTGCCCGTATCGCGATCGTAGGGGTTGCGGCGATGGAGACGCCATTCAGGGCGCGCTTGGAGGCGCGCTCGCAGTGAGCGTGTGGGTTCGGCCGTGCGGATGTTGATAACTCCTGACGTGGCTTGCCCATACTCGGCTGCAAAGCCGCTGGTGAGGAGCTCAATCTCTTGAACAGCTTCCGGAGGGAGGGTCAACCCTCCACCAGAGCCCGCCAGCGGATCCTGGACCGAGATGCCATCGATGAGATAGGCTACCTCGTAGCCACGCCCGCCACGGAGGTGAAGCGTGTTGTCCTGTACCAACACCCCCGCTTGCTGGATCAGCGCATCCGTGATTGTGGATACGGCAGAGCGTTCGAGCTGCTGCTGCCCAATGCTCCGAAGAGATTGCGTTTGCTCAACATCCACCAGTGGTCGCTCCCCGATAATGACAACCTCCTGCCCAAGCGTAAGAGCCGTCTCTTCCAGACGGAGCACAAGACGCGTGGTATCGCCCGGCCGAATGCGGATGCCGCTGTGCCGGAGTGCCTTGTATCCTAGGAGAGTTGCTTCCAGCACGTATGTTCCTGCCGGAAGATTGCGCAGCATGAAGCTTCCGTCAGGGGCTGTAATGGTGCCATACGTAGTGCCGACAAGGCGGACAGTAACCGAGCGAAGCGGTGCGCCAGTAGCAGCATCCACCGCACGACCGGCGAGTGCCCCGGTCTGTTGTGCCCACAGAGGGAGAGCAAGCAAGCCACCCAAGAGACTACGGCAGATCATTGTAATCCGAAAGCCTCAAGCAGAATGCGTTCCAAGAGCTGTTCGGCTCCCCCGGAGCGGTTGAAGAGATGCAGGGGGAAATTCAGGAAAAAGAGCCGACGAGAGCCGCTCCGAACCCCAACGATGGGGGTCCCTGCGTAATAGGGGCTCGGGGGTAACCGATAGAGCGGGAAAGCCGTTGCATTGGGGAAGAGAGCGTGGAGGCCAACGGCTACCCCGCGCTCCTTGACCAGAACGGGGTAGGCACCCTCTGGCACAGTGCTGTCGGGTAGCAGGGCTGTACCATTTGGCAGCGCTGCAGGTGTGGAGAAGAGCTCGCGCTGACTGAGGCTATCGACAGGGGCAATGTCCGTATAAGCCGTCGGGGAAACGAGGCTCGGCAGAGTTATCACCAGCAGGAGTTTCCCGCCCGAGCGTAAGTATTCTGGCACTACAGCGTAGGCGACCTCGAGCGCCCACTGCGGATCACCGTACCAGACTACGGCCTCGAAGAGGCGCAGTGTCTCGATGAACATGGGACTCAGGAAGGGAGGAATGTTCCGTGGCGGTGTGTGCGCCGTTCGTCCGGAGCGGATGTCGAGGACATCGAACCTGTGGGCAAAGCGTCCACCGGCAATGCGCTGGAGGGCACCGGTGTAGAAGGTGTCGGCTCCGTCGGCAATAGCGTAGTCGTGCAGTACCAGAAGTGGACCGCGAGGTTTTCGTACATACCAGCGCCGGCCTGGTGGAGGATACTCGAGCACAGGGCTGTGAAGCCCACCGATATCGACGGCTCGGAGGAAGAAGCGGTTGTCTGCATTGGGATACAGCCCATCAGCTTCGCGAAGGGTGATAAACTCCGCCGTCGGAGGTAGCTGGGACCACCGGCTAGTGTCATTGAGCGCCCATTCGTAGTAGGCAATGTGGCCGGGACCATCGGGATCGAAGGCGGTAAAGCGGAAGGTGGCAACGGTAAAAGTCGTCTCAGGGAGCCATACGCTCCGGGCAGCAGCATCTGTGGTATCGCTCCCCCAAAACAGTCTCGGAGGGCTGTTCCGGACGGGGTAGCGCAGGCGTGCGGGAGTAAGGTCGACCGCCCCCTCGAGCCCGAGAAAGGGCTCCCCGTCATCGTGGATGCCATTCCCGTTGAGATCGCTAAAGGCAAACCGATCCCCCTCTCGGGGCCGAGGGCTGGCGGAGTTGTCCACAGCAGCTACGGCGAAGGTGTAGATCGTATCTGTGGATCCAACGGCGAGCTGGACGACGGTATCACGACGCTCCGTATAGTACCATGCCCGACCGTCGAAGGAGAGGAGGAAGCCGACAACAACTCCATCAGGATCATCGCCACGCCAGAAGAGATGGGCTTGGCTGCGCTGGGGGGTGGCAATAGTGTCAACCCAGAGGACCGTCTCCGGTGGAAGATTATCTCGGGGGATACCTTGGAGCCCTTCAGCACAGCCGGCGAGCACTATCGCACAGACGGGCCAGCACTTTCCCCGCTTTCTCCACCTCATTCCCCACTCCACTCTCCTGCCCTGTGCCTCTGTGCTGTTATTCCCCTCTGCCGACACCTACCGAAGCAGGCCATACATGCCCAGACCTGCTACAGAGAGCTCGCCAATTGCGTTGATGCAAAGTTACGCCACTCCTGCCAAGCGAGCCCCGAGACTCTACGGATACAAGATGAAGAAGCTCAGGCGGGGCACAACATCGGTTTTGCGTCGAGGAGTCTGCTCCTTGGCCGTGTATGCGAGTATCCACACATTGGGCATCAGGTGTACCTGGGGCACCGGTGCATAGTCCAGCCCGAGGAGGGCAAAGTGGTATATGAAGCCTTCTATCCGAGCATGGCGGTCTTCGTCAACCCGGTCATAACGAGCTACCAGCCGGAGCGATGGCTCACCCACCAGCTGGATATTGCCGGAGAAACTCATCCCCAGCGAGGAGCTCGTCTGTCCCTGGGTGGGGAAATTCCGGTGCGACCGGAGAAGAAATTCGGCCCCCGCCTGAAATGTCGGTCGTCGATAGCCCAGGAAGAGCTTCAGGAGGCTGACGGTCTGCTCCGCAGGGCGAGCCTCCCAGTCGCCGTAGAGCTCGATCCAAGCCCCCCGAAAAGGCTGTAGAGCCAGCTGTCCGTAGAGCTTCTTGTAACGGTCCGTTTCCAAGCGAACCCCATCACCACTTCCCACCATGAGGGTACTCTGCAGAGCGGTGTTTTTCCCCAGAGGAATGCGGGTGCAGAGGGCTACGCCGAAATCGGTTGAATTGCCCCAGCCCCAGAAATCGGTCACCGTACGCTCTAGGCTCCGATAGCCCCAGATTTGCTCCGACAGGTGCCAGGTAGGAGTTGGTATGATCCCGCCTCGTAGCTGCAGGAAGGGTAATCCAAGACTATCCCACCTGACAGAAGCCTCTTTGACGAAGACCGTGTAGCGACGCCGACCGTCGAGCGATACGTCATTGCTCTCGAGCAAAAGACGGCTCGAGCAGCGTGGTCCCAGTTGCGCATCAACCCACAGATAGAAACGGCGGAACTGGAATGCGTGGTCGCCTCTCTTGTAGGCCGCATACTGCGCCCGGCCACCAGTGGAATCGCCCCCTGCTTTGTAGAAGTAGTCTCCGAAGAAGTAGCCCCGGATGGACAGCTGAGACTGTGCCCATGCAATACCCGACAGCAGACCGAGGAACACCACACGGCAGAAGGTAGCCATCGTACGTACAGCCCCAGAGAGTACAACATGCCTTTGCGCCTATGGCGCACACAAACCTAAGCTCCATGAGGCTTCAGGAGGTATGAGCAATCTGACAAGGGAAGCTGAGATAGGTCAGCCGTGAGAAACTACCGGAGTGCGGGGTACTTCAGCGGCGTCGCCGCAGACCGATGAGGAGCTGGAGTGTGATGGCCAGAGCAAATGAGCTTATAGGCGGAACCAGAAGGAGAGCCATTCCCCAGCTCAAGCGCCAATGGCCGGTTTCTCTATCGAGCTCGAAGCAGCGGAGCGCTACATCGGTACCAGGAATCGGGTAGGAGAGTACGAATTCCCCGCGGGCCTCGCGCACGAGATCCCACACAAGTACCGGATCCTGAAAGCCTTCCATACGGCGGAGAAGGTTGCCGCGCTGATCGAGGACACAGAGCATAATCGAGTGATCGAACTCCCTGCGAGTGCTGTCGTAGTGCACGGAATACCCGAGAGCTGTCAGAAGCCGTGGAACATGTTCTTGCAGGAGGAGCCCCCACCGCCACGTGGAGTGATCGGTGAATCCAAGGCGCTGTGCCGTTGCTCGGACATCCTCAAGCCTATCTCGTGGATCAAAGCTCAGAGCCACGACAGCATACCCCTGCGGGGTTGTGCCTATGGCCTGCTTTAGGTACAACAAGTACGGGGAGCAGAGCCCCCCACAGCGGGCCGAAAAGAGGGTGAGGAGGATGGAGTGCGAACGTATGAGGCTGTAGAGGGTTGTCTGCTCCCCGGTGGCAAGGACGAGCCGAACATCCGGTATCTTCCGCAGATAGTAATGGCCCTCGTTCAGCTGAGCCCACAGAGGGATTGCACTGATCAGGCCGAAAACACTACACGCCAGCATCGTCGCAGCACATAGATGACGAAGGGGACTACTGCGGCCAGCACCAGCAGGGCGAAGAGACCCCCGACAAGAGCCCATAGATGCCCATCGCTGACGAAGGCCGGATACTTGTCGACTCGCCGCATGACTGACAGTGAGCCCGCAATGTAGAAGGCGAGCACAAACCCTACCCCGCCGAGCAGGTACAGCGTCGTAACGGGACGGTAGAGCCGGCTACCATCATCTCCACTCTTTTCCCGCACAAACCACGTGATGAAGCCCAGGCTGAAGAGAACATTGCCCAAGAGGTTGTACGTGTGGAAGTGCGCTGGTACCCATAAGGTGTTGTGGAGGACGAAGTTGTTTGCTACAATGGCATCCAGGATGGCGCCTAGTCCCCCGATAATCCAGAACATCACACCAGCGAAGAAGAACGTTGGGGCCAGCCACCATTTCATACCCGAGCGGTACACCGTGCCGAGCACAGAGAAGGTTGTAACAGCCACGGCCGGAATCGGAGCAATCCACGAGGCCAACTGTCCAATGTACTGCACGACTGTTGGCTGCACGAAATCCATGTAGAGGTGATGGAAGTAGGCCGTCCATACAACGACCAGCACGAGGTTCCACGCTAGCGCAACAAAGGGTTTGGTCTTGTAGGGTTGCTTACCAGCAAGGGCCGGGAAGAGCTCGTAGAGGGTTGCAATGCCAAAGTAGAGCATCTCGTTGACTAGGGTGTGCCCGAAGAAGAAGGTGAGGTTCTTCATGAGGAGCGCATCTTGCGTGGCCCCGCTGGCGTACTGGATCAAAAACAGCCCTAGTAAGATGACCGCTGCAATGAAGGCAGGGATTAGTCCGAGCAGCGTCGTCGTTGTGATGAGGATGAAGGGAGGTGTCTCGGGTGTACTCTTCCCCAACAGGTGCTGCCACGCCAGGGCTTGTGTCAGCGGGTACCTCCGGAGGATAGCCACCAAGAGCCCCAGGGACCAAATGAACCAGCCAATCCCTAAGCTCCCTAGGGAGAGCAGAAAGACCAAAGTGGCCCATTCACTCGTGCGTGCATAGAACGGGAGGGGGTAGAGGAAGTACCATCCCGTGTGGAGATCCCCGCCAAAGATCGCTGCTAGCAGGAGGCCAACGCCAACGAGCGTCAGGACATATCCGACCGTTGCCGGCCAGACCTGCACGTTGACGTAGCGCTGCAGGAGATAGCTCACCCCTGCCATGCTCATGACAAACCAGATCCCAACCATGAGGAGGCCATGAGCGGTCATGAGGGAGTAGAAGGTCAGCGAGGAGAGCTCGAGCACATTGGCCTGGTTCAGGCGCATGAGAATGCCGAAGAGAATAGCGATCGGGAAAACCACAGACACTGTGATAATCCACGTGGCCGTAAGGCGGTCCAATGCCGTCATGGTGTCCTCCGCTCAGTTATTCGACAACGAAGCGTGCTTGCATCCCAGCGTGAGCCGCGCCGCAGTACTCCAAACACTGGGCAATGTATTCCCCAGGCTGGTCGAAGCGCCAGCGCAGGCGATTGATATACCCCGGCATGGCCTGGACCTGAGCCACAATACGCCCATTGGGGGCGTAGAGCGCAAAACCGTGATTGACGTCAAAAGAGGTGACCCGGAATTCCACTACTTGCCCCAGAGGCAGTACGAGAGTCTGCCCTAAAGCTGCTGCGTAGTCTCCATCAGTCTCAATAGGGCGT
The DNA here is from genome assembly GCA_938084565.1 of Candidatus Kapaibacterium sp. Classification (GTDB taxonomy): domain Bacteria; phylum Bacteroidota; class Ignavibacteria; order Kapaibacteriales; family HRBIN21; genus HRBIN21. Next base: position 12,618 of record CALKEU010000005.1, read on the forward strand.
TCTGACAGGGCAAAGGCGAACTGACGGCCAACTACGTGAATGACTCGTGCGGGTGTCTCGCTCGCATAGAGGAAGTATGGCATGCGGGAAAGTGTCAGGGCAGTAAAGATGCCGACAAATCCTACAAGCCCAACGAACACCCACCGGCGTAAGGGCTCAGCCGAGACAGGTGCTGCTGTCTTTGAACTCTGCCAAAACCACCAGAATACTGCGGCAATGATGAACGCTCCGATGAGGAACAACATCAGTATCGTGCCCTGTGACATGGGGTCTCCTTATTCCTGTGGAACAGACCGAGCGTATGTCAGCAGTGGAAGGGTGGTCAGCAAGACAGCGCCGGCGATATTGCCAAGCGTGACAGGAATCTGGTTCCACAGCCACCAGTCGGCCACTGTGATCTGCGGGCTGCCGAGCAAGATTGCCGCAGGCAATACGAACATGTTCACAACGCTGTGCTCATACCCGAGAGCGAAGAAGGCCATGATGGGGAGCCACATCGTCAATACTTTGCCGGTGGTTGTTGTCGAGATGAAGGCGATCACCGTCCCGAGCGTCACCATCCAGTTGCAGAGAATCCCCTTCAGGGCAGCAATACCCCATCCGGCAGGACCCAGCGCCTGATAGGCGAGCGTCTTGCGAGAGGCGAGTTGAAAGAGCAAGCCGCTGAGTTTGTCGTCATGGAGGGTGAGAGCGAAAACCAGTGCATAGAAGACTCCCCCCAGTAGGTTCCCCACATATACCCAGCACCAGTTACGCACGACGGCTCCTATGGTCAGCCGTCCAGACAAAGCGGCCAGAGGCAGCAGAGCAAAGTTGCCTGTTGCAAGTTCCAAGCCCAACAAAGCCAGGAGCACAAATCCTACAGGGAAAATCAGGGCACCGACAATCGGTGGCAGGCCCTGGGCGTGGGGAACAAGGGCCAGCGAGGTTGCATAGCCCAGTAAGGCACCCGATAGAAAACCTCGGACTAGCAGTATCCGCCGTGGCAATGTGGCTTTCTTCTGTGCCACGGCCAGCATGGCGTTCACGGCCTCTTCAGGGTGCAGGTACATCGCTACCCAATGTGGACGATGATGCTCAGATCTATCTCTGATCTCATGCGACAGCCTTGCACAAATATATCGAACTCCAATGTTTTGGCCTCCTCAGTTGCTGCCCTCTGCTACGACTTGGAAGGAGGGCTGGATTGCCTATTTTTGCGTGGCGTGCTCGCTGCAGGTGCTGAGTCTATGCCCAATTTGGGGTAGGCTCGGAGAATAGGGAAGCAGGTGTAATTCCTGCGCGGTCCGTGCCGCCGTGACGGGGGACGAATCCCCAAAGCCGTAAGGCAGCCACTGTCCGCCGTGCGCGGATGGGAAGGCAGGGGAGGAGGATGAGCCCGAAGCCGGAAGACCTGCCTGCAGCTCGGTCGGATATGTGGAGCCTACACTGGATAGGTTCCCCGACAGGGCAGGGCATCTGCTGTACCCTCTCTCCACCACCGGCGAGCATGCAGAGGGTGTGTTCCACAGAAGAGGTGAGCCATGGTCTACCGTGTGAGTGCTCTGATGCTACTGCCCCTCTTGTTACTGGCACAACAGTACCGGTGGGAGTTTGTCCGGACCCATGCCGCTCTGGGGAAGACGCCGCTTGGGCTGTTCTGGGGGCCTAGGGAGAGCGATCCTGATCCGACCAGCACTGCTTACGTACTCTGCGCCGGCTTCGATGCGAACTTCAATGGACAAAACGATCCCGGTGATGAGCCTCCCTCGATTACCGTTGCATGGGAGGAAAACGGTGGAGAAGCAAGCCTGAACGTACGGCTCCCGTGGGGTGTGCCGAGCTTTCCGCTCCGCCCTGCAGTTGTACGCCAGAATGAGCAATTCGTGCTCTACCTTCCCCGGCGGGATCGGGTAAGTCGACACACCCTTCTTCCTGCGATCAATCCCTTCCACGAGGATACAGTACTGAGAAGCCCGGCACAAGCTGTGCTCGTGCTAGGGGATACACTCTTTGTAAGCCAGCGCATCAGCTCAGATCCTGAGGTTGGGCTCATTCTGCGACTCATCCCCGGCCAGGGGCTCGTGGATACCATTCGGCTGAGCAGCTGCCCCAATATCCAACAGTTGCTCTGGGATGCTCGGCGGCGGCAGCTCATCGTGCTCTGCGAGGGTATATTTGGCCAGAGAAACTCAGTGTTGCACTTCCTGCCGAACGCCAAGGATTCGAACTCTGCATTGGTGCCGATTGGGGACACAGGGAACTCCATGCTCTTGGCTGGGGATACGCTGGTCGTGGTGGCCAATGGCTCGCATGAGGTCTACCTCATCGACCCTGCAACCCGTCTCTGGCATCGTATGCCCCTAGAGATTGGCACGAGCGGCTATGGAGGGCCGCGAGAGGCCATACTCTTGGAGCTTCCTACGGGACAGCGGACGCTCCTGGTGAGCACCTATAGCAGGGATGTGCGGTGGATTGATCTGGCCACCGGTGCTGTCCTCCAGATTTTACCGCTCAGTGGGCTTGCCGAAGGTATGGCCATACGGCGCCGTGGCGACACGCTGCAGTTGTGGGTGGCACAGCCCTTTACGCCCACTTACAGTCCTGATAGCTCCCTTGCCGTCTTCCAACTCGTGCTCCCAACCTCCGTAGCCGAGGGATATTCAGGGGGAGGGCAGCTCCGGATCCGACCTACCCTCGTGAGCGAAGGGCCGGTCTGGATCGAATGGGAGGTGGAGCACTACCACGGTCACACGGTGCAGGTGGAGCTCTTCAGCATGGATGGGCGGCGGTGCCATATGTGGCAAGTGCCCACTTCGCCGGCGGGGAAACTGATGGCGGCGGTGCCGCTATCACGTTTACTTGTGCCCGCAGGAGCTTACATCCTCAAGCTCACAGCGGGGTCTATGCAGGCCAGCGCCCCTGTCTTTGTCTATTGACAGGGGGATGGCGCTTAGGGCTCCGTGAGCCATTCGGAGCTGGAGTTGCAGGGCACGGCTATCGCTGTAATGATGCGGCTCGAATAACCGCCAGAAGCAGTATTGAGGATGCTCCGTGGGCAAGGAGAGCAAACGTCACAAGCCACTTCGGCGAAGCCTGGTAGAGCAAACCCATAGCTGCACTCCCGAGAAACCAGGCGATGCCGAAGGAAGCATTGAACAGCCCATAGGCTGTTCCTCGCTGCTCTAGGGGCACCATCGGTGCCAGAGCTGCACGGGCGAGCGATTCCTGTGCCCCGACTCCTATACCCCAGAGCAGTACCCCTCCGAGCGCCCAAGGAAGAGGACCCACAAAGCTGAGGAGTACGGCGCCGGCTGAGAGCAGAACAGCGCCAGGAAGCACCCACAAGCCTCTGCGGTCATAGAGTCGGCCGAGCACGAGAGCAGCCAGGGCATCACATCCCATGGCAGCGCCGTACGAGAGGGGGATCCACGCTGCCGGCACATCCCTGTGCAAATGGAAAGCGATGAGGGCAAAATCAGCCGTTCCCGCTGCCCACAGTGCCATTGCCGCTGTGTAGAGCCAAAAGAGCCGCTTCGGCTGACCGATCCCCTGCTTCTTCCAGTTATGCTGTTGGTGCTCGGGGAAGGTCTCAAACGAGCGAGTAACCATCAAGACGATGAGGCTTGCTACAGCAGGCAGGAAGAGCAGGGCAAAAGCAGTGCGATAGTGTCCGCCGAGGCTGAAAACAGCAGCAATGGCCAGAGGCCCCAGCAGTGCTCCAATCTGGTCCAGTGCCTCGTGGAGGCCGAAGCTACGACCGTATCCGAGGACGCTTCCAGCTTTTGAGAGGAGCACGTCGCGGGCTGGTGTACGGAGTGCCTTTCCAATGCGTTCGGCGATGATGAGCCCAGCGGCTCCTCCCCAATGGGATACCGTTGCCAGCAGGGGTAGGGCAAAGACGTTCATGGTATAGCCTACCAGCATCAGCAGCCAGTATCGGCCAGTCCGATCGCTGATGTATCCCGAAAGGAGGCGCAATGTGTAGCCGAGCAGCTCTCCAGCCCCAGCGATTACTCCAATAGTTGCAGCGCTTGCCCCGAGCAGCCCCAAGAATGGTCCTGTAATGCTCCGCCCTCCCTCATAGGTCATATCAGCCAGGAGGCTCACCAGGCCTAAAAAGAGGACAAAGCGCAGGGCTGACGCACGGATAGGTTCCGGCTCCATTCGAACACTCTCGGCAGTCTCAACCAGAGTCAGCAGACGTCGGCAACGGGGCAATCATGCTCTACATGAGGCAGAGGGGTGGGTGGATTGTAAAAGCCCTAAGTTTGAAGCTGGAGGTAAGTGCACAGCGCGGAGGAATCGATGGCCTGGAGTGAGCTGTACGAGAAGCATGCCCAGACACTCTCGCACGCTATAGCTGCAGTGCGGGAACGTACCTTCTTTGCTCACTGGGCTGAGGTGCCGAGCGGCAAAGTGTATGGTGAGAGTGCAAACGAAGAGGGCCGGCGTCGCTTCGAGGCATTCGTCGGTAAGCCCTTTCGGGAGCTCCTCCAGGAACACAATGGCCTGTGGGTAGGGCAGGAGGTATCACCCTACGGATTTCCGCTCGAGATTACATACCCGCAATTGCCTGTCCTTACTGCTCTGGAGCGGGCTCAGCGCGCACAGAAACAGTGGCAGCGGTTGAATGTGCGGCAGCGGGCAGCTGTTCTCATCGAAGCCCTCGAACAGGCGGCTGCAGACTTTTTCACCCTGGCTTATGCTACCATGCATACGACAGGCCAAGGGTTTGTTATGGCCTTTCAGGCTTCTGGACCTCATGCCTTCGATCGTGCCCTGGAGACAATTGCCACAGGGGTCCTAGCTATAGAGTGCTTTGCGCAGGAGGCGCTCTGGAGGAAGCCCCTTGGAAAGGCGGAGCTGGTAGTGCAGAAACGCTTCCTAACCGTGCCTAAGGGTATAGGTGCTGTCATTGGGTGCTCCACCTTCCCCCTGTGGAATGCCCTGCCGGGGGTCTTTGCCAATCTCATCACGGGCAATGCATGTTTGTGGAAGCCCCATCCACGGGTCATCCTGCCAGTGGCGCTCTTCGTTGCGCGGCTCCAGCAGACCTTCGATACACTTGGGCTAGACCCGCACGTAGTTGTTCTGCTGCCCTGTACGGTAGAGAACCCGTTGACCTGGGAGGTCGTTGAACATCCGGCCGTACGCATTGTGGACTATACCGGCAGTCCAGCTTTTGGGGCGGAGTTGGAGCGCCGCCTTGGAGCAAAGGTGCTCTTTACTGAGAAGGCAGGGGTCAATTCTGTTTTAGTGCACTCGGTGGCTGATCTCGGGGCGGTTGTAGACAATTTGGCTTTTAGCCTCTGCCTCTATAGCGGGCAGATGTGCACAACGCCGCAGAACATTTTCATTCCCGAAGAGGGTGTGGAGACGCCGGAGGGGCTTCTGACTCCCTTAGCCTTCGCCGAGCGGCTCGTGGCCGCAATCGATGCGCTGGTGCATAATCCAAAGGCAGGTCCGCCAACGCTTGGAGCCATTCAGAATGAGCACACTCTCCAGCGCGTTCGGGAAGCGGAGAACTTGGGGTTACCCATACTGCGGGCTAGCACACCCTTTGTGCATCCAGAGTTTCCCCAGGCACGGACGGCAACCCCGCTTGTGCTCGAAGCCCGTTGGGAAGAACATCGGGCGCTTTACGGACGGGAGTGGTTCGGACCGATTACATTTCTGATCAGAACGCCCACGCTGCAGCAGGCGCTCGCCGAGGTAGTACATCTGGTGCAGACGGCAGGTGCGCTGGTCACATCGGTTTACACAACGGACGAGATCACCAGAGAACACGTAGTGCAAGCCATTACGGAGGCGGGGGCTCCTGTGGCGGTCAATTTCACCGGCCCAATCTGGGTCAACCAATCGGCGGCTTACAGTGACTTCCACGGTGCAGGGGTCAATCCCGCTGGAAATGCCAGCTTTGTCGACTTAGCGTATGTTGCAGCTCGGTTTGGAGTAGTCCATGTGCGCCAGCTCCTCTGACACGGCAGTATCGATCAGGCGGACGATCTTTGCCGATCTGCATCGGCGGCTAGGAGCTAAGATGGCTCCTTTTGCAGGCTTTGAGATGCCCATTCACTACCCCAAGGGCATTCTCTACGAGCACTTGGCTGTGCGGCAGCGCGTTGGAGTCTTCGATGTCTCCCACATGGGGGAATTCCGCATCTGGGGCGAGGATGCGGAAGCGTTTCTGCAGTGGGTAACGGTCAACGATGTTGCACGCCTCGTGCCCGGACGGGCTCAGTACTCGGCAATGTGTTACCCCGATGGTGGTATCGTCGATGACTTGCTCGTCTACCACTGCGGCGACTACTACATGATGGTGGTCAATGCAGCCAACATTGAGAAAGACTTTGCCTGGCTTCAGTCGCAGGCTTCGGCGTATCGGGTTCAGTTGGATAACCTCAGCGACCGGATTCATCTGCTGGCGGTGCAAGGGCCTCGGTCGGCCGAGGCGCTGCAATCCTTGACCGAGGTCCCACTACGCGAAATCCCCTACTACCACCATCGGTGGGGGACTGTGGCCGGGGTACCGATGCTGATTTCCCGCACCGGATATACGGGGGAGCTCGGCTACGAGCTCTACTTCGAGGGAGATCAAGCTACAGCAGAGCACGTCTGGGAAGAGATCTTCCGAGCCGGGGCTCCCTATGGTATTGAGCCGGCAGGATTGGGGGCCCGTGATACGCTGCGCTTGGAGAAGGGCTATTGCCTCTACGGCAATGATATTGATGAGACGACCAACCCGCTCGAGGCTGGCCTGGGCTGGATCACGAAGCTCGACAAAGGGCCCTTCAGCGGACGAGAGGCCCTGCTACAGATCACGCAACGAGGGCTGACACGGCGTCTTGTGGGCTTGCGTACAGAGAGTGAGCGCGCTCTTCCGCGCCCGCACTATACCATCGCTGCCGAAGGGAAGCCCATCGGCCATGTGACCAGCGGCAATATCTCCCCAATCTTGCGTGTGGGGATCGGGATGGGGTATGTGGAGCTTAGCTACGCTGAGCCCGGAACACGCGTTGAAATTATCGGACATGGCGGGCGCCGCTTTCATGCCGAAGTCGTCAAGCTGCCGTTTGTGTAGCGGGGGCACTCTACCGCTCCTCGAAGCGGAGATAGCGGTACCAGAGGGTGAAGAGTTCCCACGTTGCCGCAACGTCCCGCAAACAGTAAGCAGCAATCTCCCTCAGACGGCCGTCACGGTAGTACTGTTCGATGCATGAACCATCGATGCCCTGGGCTTTCGGGGATTCGATTCCAAAGGCGCGGGCGTAGAAGTCGAAGTTGTAGCGCTTGGTCGCTCCCAGCGTTTGCGGGTTGTAGAAGCACAGCTCGTCCAAAAGGTCAGTGTGTCCGCCATAGCGGTAGCGTGTGCCTTCCATGAGGTTGCGCGAGGGGCGAATGCGGTAGAGGGCCGAACGCAGCATAAGGAAGGGAGCATCGAAGTTGCGCCCGTTGAAAGTGACAAGGTGGGCTGTCGGATACTTCTGCAAGAGCTTCCAGAACTGCTCCAGCAGTATGCGTTCCGTACACCGGTACAGGGGATCCCCTTCCGGGAGGGTATCCGGCAGGAGCTCACCGTCGGAACAGGAGGGATCGACAACGTAAGCCCCGCGCCGGCGGAGCTGCCACTGCTGCTCGCCGAGGGTTTCCATCACCTGGAGTCCAAGGCAGATGACTTGGGCCGTGAAAGGAGAAAGCGCCATAGCAACCTTGCGCTGTTCTTGCTCAGCTTCTGAGCGAGCTCCTCGGAGCAAGAACTCCTGCTGGCTCGGGGAGAAATGCTCCCACGGGAGCGCCACGGTTTCAATGTCGAAGACGATGTAGATGGGCTCCGGCATGGCCTCAGCGCAGGAGGAGGAACGGGTGTACCTCGACGGTCCCATCGGGGAAGCGGGCCTGGAGCACATAGAAGCCTACGGGGAGGCCGCGGAGGTCGAGCACTATGTCTCCACTGAGGCGCTGCAGAACGGGAGGCTGCCATATATGGCCCGTGAGGGTGCTCACGGACACAATAGCCGTCTCGGCCTTATGACCACTGTAGCGCAAATACAGCGAAGCCGGATTCGGTGTCAGGGAGCGTTTCGCAAGAGCTGGTTCAGCAAGTCCGGTAAGTGGCTGGATGCTCACATCATCCAGGAACCATCCTTCGGCGGTGCGAAGCGGCCCTGAAAAGAAGCGGAAGCGCACCCAGAGGAGTTGAGCTGTGTCGGGTGGCGTGAGGCGGTAGCGCTCGTGGCGCCAGTCGTCGGGAGTGACGGCACTATCGGCCCACGGCGCATAGAGTGAGGCGTTGTAGGCCCCAAGCCGAATCCACCGGTCCCACGTGTTCCAGGCAATTTCCACAAATCCGGTGTCCGAGGGGTGGATGAGGGCAGCATGGACGAAGCTCAGCTCTATGGGCATGGCTGGTGTGACGGCGATGGGGAAGAGCATGAACGTATCGCGAGCCCGGTTTGGATATGGGCCTGACGGGGATTCCGTCAAGGCAAATGGCGGGGAGAAGAAGACCGTGGCGGTCAGTCCCCAGGAGCCGCTGTTGTAGTAACGAGGCATTTCTGGGGCCGCAAAGGGTTCGAAGAGTTCCGTGCGGAGGGGCCCAGCATAGAGGAGATAGTCCATGCTTGGCGAGCTCTCGGCCTCGCCTGCCATGACCGTGGCGTGGTAGCGGTAGAAGCCAGCTTCGGAGAGTATATCTATCACCGTGAGCGTGCGGCCAGTATCGGCCGTGTGCAGGGGGATACTCTGTATGAGGATCCCGTCGCGGAAGAGACGTAGCTGGCTTAGGTTTGTCAGGGGTGTTATTCCATCGGCTCGGAGGCGAGGCAGATGGATGTGGAGCCGGACGGTATCGGGGTACACGAGAGCACCGGAGACGAATTCAGGTGGGGCTGGCTGACGGGCACCACCGGCTCGGGCTGAATCCACTCGGGGCAAACTGGTGTCGGTGTCGGCCACTACCAGGAGCTCGTATCGATAGAGCTCGTGGGGCTGGAGAGCGGTGTCCAGATAGGTGGTGCGATTCTGCGGCAGTGTGGTGAGAATGTGGCCGTTGCGGCGCAGCACATACGTAAAAGTCGGCAGCGGCTGGCCAAAGACGCGGCCGTTCGGAGGATCCCAGCTGAGCTGTAGAGCCGTAGGGTTGTCAGGGAGGATGGTAATGCGAAAGTTCTCAGCCGGCATCGGGGCTCGGACGTTGATAGAGGCAGTATAGACATCGTTGTCGGCAGGGTTGGTGATCGTGTTGCGCATATCTACCCAGGAGGGGTAAACACGGCCTCCGTAGAAGGCGCAACCGCTGTAATCACCGGCGAAGGCATTGCCTCGGAATGGGTTCCGCCGTAGGTCCCAGAGGGTGTCCCCGATGCGGCGGTCTGTCCATGTGGTTCCACCATCGCTGGAGTAGCTGACCGAGACCGTAACGAGCACATTTTGCGGGTCATCGCGGCTATCCAAGTACATAATGGCCAGATCTCCCGTCGTGGGGTCGAGCGCCATCCACGGCCAGAACTGGTCTCCACTTGTGTCGGTGTGGACAATGATGGGGTCGGACCAGGTGAGGCCTCCATCGGAGGAGCGGGAAAAGTAGATGTTCGGTACGGGATCGGCGGCCCAGCAGAGGTAGAGCCATCCACGGCGTGGACCGGAGGTAGTATCGCAGACCAACACAGGATAGGTTTCCGCACGGACACCCCCTTTGACCGTATGGCGGACTCCTTCAGGAATACGCCGGGCCATCCCCAGCGGGCGATAGCGGTGGATGAGACGGGGAGGACTAAAGCTCTGCCCCCCATCCCGCGAGAAAGCAAACCCGATAGCTTTCTGCGGGCCGTGGTTCCAGACGACGTAGACGGTTCCGTCTGGACCAGTTGCCGCCAGAGGGAAGCTTTGCCCGTAGGTGGTGTCTTCCGAGGAGAAGGGTAAGCGCTCGCTCACCGGCACTGGCGTGCTCCAGGTCAGCCCTCCATCGCTGGAGAAGGAGAGCATAATCTGAGTGGAGGAGTCCCGCGGAATGACGCGCTTCCACGGGATGTAGAGCCGCCCGCGGTAGGGCGATCTTGTGCAGTGGTCAGCCGTGATGTAGTACTTGTCTTCGAATGCAGAGTCGGGGGTCATCGTGCCGCGGTGGAGGATTACCGGAATGTGCGGCTGCCACGTCCTCCCCTGATCGGTTGTGATGGCTACAAAGACCCCGTTTTCGCCTGTCGATAGGTTGAAGCCCCCGTAGCACAGGTAGCCACGCCCTTCCCCGTCGAAGGTCACCGAGGGATCGTTGGAGGAGACCCATTCAGGAAAGGGCTTGCCCAGGTTGATATTCCGCCACCGTCTGCCGCCGTCCTCGGAGACATAGACCCATGTGGAAGAGTTAGCACGGTAGTCCACGGCTGTGGCCAGTAGGTTGTGCGGATTGCGGGGATTGACTGCAATGGAGGATTCATTTTGAATCGGCAGCGGATCCGTTTCTGGCTCGATGACGTTGATGTTCGGAAAGAGGCTCAGCCGCGGAGATACTTCGGCGGGGGCGAGAGGCAAGAGCGGTAAGCGTTGCTCGAGCTCTGGCCGGGGTTGAGCCTTCTCCATCAGGTGTCGGAAGGGGTTGGTGCCATCACGCGCCCAGAGGGCTACTGTACCGAGTACGACGGCTATGCTGCGGACCATGGTCGGCAAGGGGCTGTACAACTGCAGCGGTGAAATTACAGCTTTCCGAGAGTTCGCAGGAATGCTGAGCAAGGTGCGGGGAGGGCTGTGGACGCGTACGGTATTTTTGCAGCGTCGACAATGCGCCAGGACGCATGAAATACCTCCTCATGCTGGTGGCAATAGGAGCTGGGATTGGGCTGGTGGCCCTATACCCTCCGGAGAGGCCGCGTCCGATATGGTGGCAATGGACGGTGCTTGGGCTTGTGACGCTGCTGATTGTCGCAGCGCTGCTCCCCCCGCTCGGTGGGAACATAGCTGATGCCCTTGTGGCACGTCGCCTGGGCACGCAGCACGTGGGTGCCCTCCCGCTGATGAGTATGCAGGAGGTGCAGCGCATGAAGGTGCCGGAACGCGTGGTACCGATTCTGGTGCGATGCGTGGATTCGGCACGCTTCGATGCTGCCCTAAGTATGTGGCGGGTGCAGGTCGAGGATCGCCAGCGGCAGCAGCTAACACTTCTCTTTGCCACGGAACCGCCCACCAGGCTGTTGCGAGCTGCTTCGGCGGTGGTAGCGGTCGAACCGACGGAAGTAGAAAATGTCTGGAGTGTTCGGCGCATCGAGGCCTTCGAGCCGTGGGTTGTCATGCCGTATGTGCCGGGTCTGGGGGAGCGGGCCCGTATCCTCTACTTCCACGTCCCGATGGCCTGGATTGCTGTTTTGGCTTATGCGGTGGGCATGCTATCGGCAGTGCAGTACTTACGGCGCCGCCAGCCTCTGGCTGATATACGAGCAACTGCTGCTGTCGCAGTTGGCACGCTTTCGACCATCTTGGCAACTGTGACCGGTGCCATATGGGCGCGTTTCAACTGGGGAAGCTTCTGGAATTGGGACCCACGGCAGACTACCATCGTTGTGCTGCTGTTGATTTACCTGGCTTACTTTGCGCTGCGGGCGTCGCTCCCGGCCGGAGAACGCCAAGCGCAACTGGGAAGCGTCTATTTGGTGTTTGCCTTCGTGACGGTGCCCTTCCTCGTCTTTGTCCTCCCTCGCCTTATGGAAAGCCTCCATCCGGGGGGAAGAGGCGATGTGGGTCTCGGCCCCGTTATCGACCCCTCGCCGGAGGCTTTGGCCCCGGTGAAACAGCTGCTGTTTGCTTATTCGTTGTTGGCCTTTACGGCGCTATTTGGGTGGCTGTGGAGCTGCCTGGTGCGCCTCTTGCGAGTTTCTGCGGCTGTGCGATGGCATGAGGCAAGACAGAGATGATGGCTTTTCTGGAACACCATGCAGCATACGTTGTCCTGAGTGTGACGCTTGTGGTGTGGGCTGGTATAGCAGCACTCTTGATAGCGGTAGAGGCTCGTCTCCGACGCTTACAGCAGCTGGTGGAACCTCCGGCAGGGCAAGAGCGTTTGTCTGAGTACGGTGGTGGATGAGGCAGCGGTGTGCTTCGTCTATGTGTGAGACCACGAGGTAGAGGAGCCAAATGCGCATTCGCCCTCGCTACTGGATCGGTGCTCTGGCCCTTGCGGGCTTTGTCGCCCTGGGCATTTCAGCGTTGGAGCAGGCGACCGTGCAGTATGTCTCGATCGCAAAAGCGATCCAGCTGGGGAAACGTGTGCAGATCAAGGGGGTGTGGGTACGGGATGTTGAGCCCGTCTATGACAGCCGAGCAAATGTTTTTCGCTTCGTACTGCAGGATGAGCACGGCGACCGCATCCCCGTTGTCTACGCTGGTGCGAAGCCAAACAACTTCGAGCTTGCCGAAAGCGTAGTGGTACAGGGCCACGTTGTGGGGGCAGAGTTTCATGCGAGCGCGATTTTGACGAAGTGCCCTTCTAAGTATAGCGGTGCTACCCCTCTGCAGCAGTAGTCCAATGCGACTGCGCCCAGTTGTGTGGGGTGTTCTCGGGTTAACCCTCGTGCTAGCGTTTTTCATGGCGCAGCAATTTGCCGAGCTGCCCGAGGTGTCATTTGTGCGTGCTGTGCAGATGGCGCAAGAGCAGCCGAGTGAGGAGCGAGCTCCCACGGTTATGATTCGTGGAGTGGTACATGCGGTACCGCAGCCTGGGAGTTCGGGTCTGGCTTTCTGGATGCAGGATGGCGAGGGATCGATTTTTGCGGTCGAGTATACCGGTGGGAAAGCTCTTCCGCCATTGAGGCCGGGCGATCGCGTAGCTGTTCTCGGGCATGCGCATGGGGGAGCGTCGCCGTATTTCCATGCCTCCGATGTGCGGCTTGAGCAGGGGGGCCCATGATTGCCCAGTTGACGGTGCATCTGGTATGGGCATTGGCTGTGGCAACGGTAGTAGGGTATGTGGTGTCCCGTCGGCGGAGCGAGTACCTCGGTCCAGCGCGGTGGGCGTATACGCTGACCAGTGCTGGAGTTGGGGTGGTATGGCTCGTGCTCTTGGGCAGCATTTTCAGTCATGATTTTCGCTACACGTACGTGTGGGGGCATTCTTCGCGGTACTTGCCGCTGCATCTGCTTTTGGCCAGTAGCTATGCTGGGCAAGAGGGGAGTTTGCTGCTGTGGGCGCTGTGGTTGGCTTTAGTAGGCTTTGTGGTGCGCTCGTTTGCACGGCGTCTTGGCTGGGAAGCTGAGACGATGAGCCTCTATGCAGGCGTGCTCGCCTGGATGCTCTTACTGCTGGTGGCGAAGAATCCCTTCGCCTTTGTGTGGGAGACGTACGCCGAGCAAGGGGTCATGGAAGGCTTTCTGCCAGCGGAGGGTCGGGGGCTCAATCCGTTGCTGCACAACTACTGGATCGTCATCCATCCGCCAGTGCTCTTTTTGGGGTTTACGTTCGTGACGGTACCGTTTGTGCTCCTGCTTGCAGGGCTGTGGCGGGGGGACTCCCAGCGGTGGGCGGCTGTGGTCTTGCCCTGGTTGGGGATAGCAGCAGCGGTACTCGGACTTGGCATTATTCTCGGTGGGCTGTGGGCGTATGAGACCCTAGGGTGGGGCGGTTTTTGGGCATGGGATCCGGTAGAGAATTCCTCTCTGGTGCCTTGGCTGTTTACGGTAGCGGCTGTGCACACGGTGTTGATTCAGCGGAGAACAGGGGGGCTTGTGCGAACGACGGCTGTGCTGGTCGTGCTGGCATTCCTGACGGTTCTGTACTCGACTTTCTTGACACGCAGCGGGGTATTGGGAGATACATCGGTACACTCGTTTGTCGATCCTGGCTTCTTTGCCTACGTACTTCTTGTGGTGATGATGGGCATAGCCGGGGGGCTGAGCGGGATTTTCCTGCTGTGGCGGTGGAAGGAGCTCGGGCGTGAGGCGCTGGCACTGCCACCGAACTCGCGACAATTCTTGCTCGCCCTGGGAGCGTTGGGATTGGTGGTCAGCGCTATTGTGGTGTTGGTAGGAACGAGCTACCCCTTGGTGGCAGAGTTGGTTGGCAGACCCAAAGTGGCCGTTGAGCAGCGCTTTTATAATCTGCTGCACATCCCGATTGGGGTGTGGATATTGCTGCTCAACGGCATCTCGTTCGTGTTTCAATGGCGTGCGACACCCGGCGGTCTGGTGTGGCGTCGGCTGTTGCTCCCGCTGGGTGCCACCGTGGCCGGGACGGGATTGCTCTGGATTGGTGGGATACGGGATGTCTGGCTACTTGGCTTAGGAGCGTCGGCATGGTTGACCTTGGTCATCAGTGGAAGCTTCCTCTTCAGAGGGCTGCGGCAAAATCCGCCGATGGCGGCTGCGCTCATCGCCCATGGCGGGCTGGCCCTGCTGGTACTGGGAGTAATTACGTTGGCTTCGCTGTCTTGGACGGCACATGTGCGCTTGCCACAAGGTGAGCCCATACAGCTAGGGGCTTACCGACTCACCTATATCGGGCGAGAGCGCATCGAGCAGCAGTACCCCGATCGCGAGAAGTGGCGTTATGCTGTCTCTGTGGAAACTGGCACCGAACGCGCTGTGCTCTTCCCCGTGTTGTTCTGGAGTGATTATAATCAGCGGCAAGCGGCCTTCTTGGAGCCAGGTATCGGCTGGCGCATAGCGGCGGATTTTTACGTATCGCCCAAGTCCGTGGAGGAGGTCGGAGGTGAGGTCTCCGAGTTCGTTCTGCGTCAGGGAGAGGTGGTCCCGATCGATAGCCTGCTGCAGGCACGCCTTGTGCGCTTTCAGATGGGGCCGGTAGAGGGCGACACACTCACCCTCTTTCTCTGGCTTGAGCTACGCTCTTTGCACGGTAGGATCGATACGCTGCGGCTGCCCACACGCATGGTGAGCCTCGAGCAAACGATGCCGAGCTGGATTGCGGTCGGAGATTCCCTCGAGATGGCGATGCTCCGATTCCTTCCCGATCGGCAAGACCCAGCGCGCTCGCAGGCTCTCGTGGGTATCCGGCGCAATAGGGCTGCCGCACGGGAGATCCTGACGGTGGAATTTTCCCTCAAGCCGGGCATTAATCTGGTCTGGCTTGGGGCTGCGCTCATGGTTGGGGGGCTCTTCTGGGCGGGAGTACGGCGGCTGCGGGCTGCAGCACAGCGGACCCGCAGGCAGAGGTCGGCTGCGGCAATGCAGCAGCATCCTGCGTCGGTAGCGGACTAATGGTACGCCCCGCATACGAGTGAGCTGGGGGCTATTTTCGCGGTGCCTGTGTCCATTCTCTCGAAGGCTGAAAGCATGGTACGCTGGAGTGTCCTGGGGGGAATCGCAGTTGTACTAGTCGTCTCGGCAGTGGTGGTGTACCGTACAGTGAAGCTCGGGGCGGCACATGAGGTAGAGCCGCTCCCGCAGCCGCCTCTGCTGCTGGATTCTGCCGCAATTGTGCAGCGTTTTGCCGCATCACTCCGCTACCGTACAATTTCGCATCAGGATACGGCGCAGGTGGAGGCTGCTGAATTCGAACGTTTCCACGCTTTCCTGCACCAGAGCTTCCCGGAGGTCCACCGTCAGCTCCAGCGGGAACGGGTCAGCAATTATAGCGTGCTCTACCGCTGGCGCGGCACCGATACGACGCTCCCGGCCATTGTGCTCATGGGTCATATGGACGTTGTACCGGTGGAACCAGGCACGGAGGACAGCTGGAAGTACCCACCCTTCGATGGGGTCATTGCTGAAGGGTACGTGTGGGGGCGAGGAGCCATCGATGACAAAATCACCGTGATGGGGATTCTAGAGGCGGCAGAGGCGTTGCTGCGGAGTGGGTTCCGGCCCGTTCGGGATGTGTATTTCTGCTTTGGCCACGATGAGGAGGTCGGGGGAAGGCATGGGGCACAGCGCATCGTTACGCTCCTCCGGCAGCGTGGCGTACGTGTCGCATGGGTTTTGGACGAAGGAGGAGCTGTAACCACGGGGGTGTTCCCTGGTATCGAGCGCCCGTTGGCGCTGGTTGGGATTGCGGAGAAGGGATACATGATGGTCGAGCTCAGTGCCGAGGGGAGGGGTGGGCATTCCTCAACACCACCGCGCGAGAGCCCGCTCGGCTTGGTTGCTGCAGCTGTGGCTGCTGTTGAACGCTCCCCTCTCCCTGCCCGCTTGGAGGGCGTGGTGGCTACTCTCCTGGAGGCTCTGGCTCCGGAGATGCCCTTTCCCCAACGTCTGATGGTAGCCAATCAGTGGCTGTTCAAGGGCATAGTGCTGCGGCAGTTGCAGCAGACCCCGCGCGGAAATGCCATGGTACGCACGACGCTGGCGCCCACAATCTTCCACGCAGGGGTCAAGGAGAACGTGATACCCTCTGTGGCGCGAGCGGCCATCAATGTACGCCTCCTGCCCGGAGATACGCCTGAGGAGGTTATGCGTCACCTACGCCGGATTATCCCCGACCGCCGGGTGAAGGTGCAGCAGCAGAGTGTGCTCAGCCTGCCATCCCCTGTGGCTGATGTAGGGGCGGTGGGATTCCAGCTCATCCAGGGAGCCGCTCGCACTGTCTTTCCGGAAGCTCGTGTCGTGCCTTACTTGGTGCTTGGGGCCACAGATGCGCGCTACTACACCGCCTTGACGCCGAATGTCTACCGCTTCTTGCCTGTCCGGCTGACCCCGGAAGAGTATCAAACATTCCATGCCCCCAACGAGCGCTTGCGGCTCAGCGAAGTGCTACAGGCGGTGCGCTTCTACGCGACGCTCCTCTTCCACGGTGCTGGAGGCAGTTCGGGCACCCCATAGACGGTTGGAGCTTCCCTGAGATATTCCCGGCTGGCGGAAGGGGGAGGAAGCGTATTTTTGTGACCGCTGGTCGGAAATCGACTATCGGTCGACATGGAGCGCTGGTTGTGGGGAGGAGTGCTGGGAGTTGTGGGGAGCCTATTAGCGCAGCAGCCATTGACACTGGAGCGGGCAGTTCGGTTAGCGCTAGAGCGGAATCCTGACGTTCTCGTCAGCCGGCTTGAGGTACAGCGTGCTGACGCTCGTGTGCGTGAGGCTATCGGTACGGCGTTGCCATCGCTGAGCGTGGCGGCAGGCTACAACCGCAACATCGTGCCGCCAGTGTTCTTTCTGCCGGACTTTCAGAATCCGAATTCGGGGCGGCTGCAGGAGGTGCGCATTGGATCGGATAACGCTTTTCAGGTACAGTTGCAGCTTGGGCAGGTATTGTTCAGTCAGGCGGTGTTAGTTGGCATTGGCGCTTCGCGGCTGTATGCCGAGGCTGCTCGGCAGCAGTATCGGGCTGTTGCCGTGCAGACGGTGGCATCGGTGAAGAAGGCCTTCTATGCCGCATTGCTGAGTCGGGAACTTCTCGAGGCAGCGCAGGCTAGTCTGCAGCGGGCTGAGCGCTTTGCGCAGGATGTGGGCGTGTTGGCCTCGCAAGGCCTCGTGGCAGACTATGATGCTCTGCGAGCTCGCGTGCAGCTTGAACAGATCCGGACTGTCGTTGCTCAGGCACAGTTTGGGTATGCAGCAGCCCTCCGGAATCTCAAGCTCCTGATTGGCTTGCCGCAGGAAGAACCGGTCGAGCTTGCCGGTGATTTGGAGGCAGAGTATCGCCCGGCGGACTTACCGACGGAGCCGGAGCTCATCGAAAGAGTTTTGCGGCAGAATATACAGCTGCAGGCTCTGCGGCTGCAGGAACAAGTCCAGCAGGAGGTGGTGCGCATCTACCAAGCTGAATCCTATCCAACCGTGGTGGGGTTTGGGGGGGTGACTTACCAGGGGCAATCGCCGACGTGGCGCAACTTCGTGACAGCTGTCAGCAGTGTGGTAGGCATTCAGCTTTCGATCTCGCTCTTTCAGGGATTGCAGACGGCCGCGCGAGTAGAGCAGGCGGAGCTAGAGCAGCGCAAGGTGCAGCAGCAGCGGGAACGGCTCCAAGAGGCCTTGAAGCTCCAAATTTTGCTGGTGCGCCAGCAGGCGCTTCTGGCACAGCAGCGGTTGGAAGCTCATCGTAGTGCGATTAGGCAGGCTGAGCGTGGCTACGAGATTGCTCTCACGCGCTACTCCACCGGCCTGGGTAGTCAGCTAGAAGTTCTCGATGCTGATGCGGCGATTCGGCAAGCCCGATCGACATACGCCCAGGCCCTTCACGATTACCTGGTAGCCCAGGCAGAGCTTGAGGCTTTGACCGGACGCATCGACCCTAGGATTGCTCCCGAGCTATAAGGCATGGGTGTACTTGAGCGGCGGCAGCGCGAGCGCGAACAGCGGCGGCGGCAGATCTTGCAGGCAGCCCGGCGGGTCTTCTTCCAGTACGGGTATCGCAATGCCACAATGGACATGATCGCCGCGGAGGCGGAGCTCGGCAAGGGTACGCTGTACGAGTACTTCGCCACGAAAGAGGAGCTCTACGTCGGGCTGTTAGAAGATGGATTGCGCCTGCTCGATGAGGCTATGGCGCGCATGTCTGAAGAGATGGCTGCAAAACCGATCGAGCAGGCAATCCGCAGTATGGCTCGCCAGTATTGGTGCTTTGCTGAAGAGAACCCGGAGTACTTCACGCTGCTCATGCATCTGTCTACGGCAATTGAGTTGCCCTTGGAGAAGGTGCGTCCGGAGCTCCTGGAGGAACTCCGCCGGCTACAGGAGCAGGCGATCCTCCGTGGGGTAACGTTGATCCAGCGGGGTATCCAGGAGGGACTCTTCCCGAGCGGGATAGCACCGGAGCACGTGCTGGCGCAGTTCTGGGTGGTCGTCAGCGGGGCCATTCTCCTGGCGCGCCACCCCTATCGGATTCGCCTCATGCAGGATATAGCGCCGGAGAGGTTTGTGGATGAACTTGTCGAACTCTTGATCCGTGGATGGCAATGTCGCAAGGAGTCGCGTTCGGTCTCCTGATCGGAATCACCTCCGTTGTGCTGCTCGGGTGTGGTTCAGATGCTACGACTCCGGAGGCGAAGCGTCGCCAAATAGAGCGACTGCGTGCAGAGATTGCGCGTTTGCAGCAGCAGCTGGAAGCTCTCGAGCGCAGGACAGGCCAGCTCAGTACAACATCGGCGGAGGTGTCCGTTGTGGTTGAATCCGTGTCCGTCGGGCCTCTGCGTCGCCTGCTGGAAGTACCCGGAGCAGTGGAATCTCGCACGACCGTAACGCTGAGTGCCAAGAGTGCTGGGAGTGTCACGGCCGTATACGTGCAGCCGGGTATGCGAGTGGTGCAAGGACAAGTCCTCATCGAGCTGGATGCAGAAGTAGTGCGTCGCACAATTGAAGAGGTGGAGACTCAGCGTGATCTAGCCAAGACGCTCTATGAGCGCTACCGGCGAGCGTGGGAGGCTCAGGCCGTTGCTGAGGTACAGTACCTCAGTGCCAAGCAGCAGTGGGAAGCTTTAGAACGGCGTCTTGCCACACTACGTGAGCAGCTAGCCCAGGCGCGCATTACGGCGCCTATGGCTGGGATTGTCGACGAGGTGTTTGTCAAAAATGGTGAGCTGCTGGTGCCAGGCGCTCCTGCCGTACGACTGGTCAACACCCGGAATCTCTTCGTGGCTGCAGATGTCTCGGAGGCTTATGCGGGGACACTTCGGGCGGGTGGAACGGCGGAGGTGGTCTTTCCAGAGCTCGGCGATACGGTCCGAGCACGCCTTCGGAGCGTAGGGCAGGCCATCAATGTGCGGACGCGCACATTCCGCATCGAGCTGGTGCTGGACCGTCTCCCCGAAGGTATTCGCCCAGGGCTTCACTGTAGTGTGCGGATTGCCGATGTCGAACGTGCGCAGGCAGTGACCATCCCTCTGGCTGCACTCCAGCGGCGGAATGGGAAGCCGATCGTTTACGTCGTGGAGCGTCAGGCCAAGGAGGCCATCGTGCGAGAGCGCTCAGTGCGTATAGGCGTGCTCACCTTCGAGCGAGCGGAAATTCTCTCAGGGCTGCGCCCGGGCGAAGAAGTTGTCGTGCGCGCCGCTGGCCCGCTGCAGGATGGGATGCGGGTGAAGCTGTAGAGAGGGAGTGCGCATGCGAGAGTTTTGGCTGACCAATTGGGCTCTACGCAATCGAGTGACCGTCTACGTGCTTGCCGTCATCGTCTTCGGGCTAGGCTTGTACACGTACGTCCGCGTGCCCAAGGAGCTCCTGCCCGATGTTGTCATCCCTACGCTCCTTGTGACCACGGTCTACCCGGGTACTTCTCCGACTGATGTAGAAAACCTGCTGACACGGCCGATCGAAAAGCAGCTCAAGGCGGTCGCTGGAGTCAGCAAGATACGGAGCTCATCGGCACAGGACATCTCTACCATCGTCGTACAGTTTGAGACAACGGTCGATCCCAGCGTTGCCAAGCAGCGGGTCAAGGATGCCCTCGATCGCGCTCGCGGGGAATTGCCATCCGATTTGCCAGAGGAGCCGCGCCTTGTGGAGATTGACTTTTCGGAGTTCCCCATCATGCAGATTAGCATTGCTGGGGAGCTGCCGCTCGAGCAATTGAAGCGTTATGCCGAGGACATGCGCGATCGGATCGAGGCACTGCCGCAGATTCGGCGGGTGGATATTGTTGGGCTTCCCGAGCGTGAGATACGGGTTGATGTTGATCTCTATCGCCTCTGGGCCTTAGGGCTGAGCTTGACCGATGTAGAGCAGGCCATTCGACGGGAGAATCTGAATATCTCCGCCGGTGAGCTTTCTGCTGGCGGGCTGCGCCTGAATGTGCGGTTGGCGGCAGAATTCCGCACACTCGAGGACCTTGCCAACGTTGTCGTCCGAGGGGGCACGGGCAACACAGTGCGTCTGGCAGATATTGCCACGGTAGCTGAGGAATTCAAAGAGCAGCAGAGCTATGCGCGACTGAACCGGCAGCCTGTCGTAACGCTCAGCGTCGTTAAGAAAGAGGGAGAGAATCTGCTCGAGGCAGCAGACCGCATCTACCGCATTGTGGAGGAATTCCGCCAGCACGTTGTCCCTCCGTCAGTGCGTTTGACCATTACCGATGACCAATCGGTACGGAGCCGCTCGACATTGGCGGATCTGACCAACGCCATCATCCTTGGCTTTCTCTTCGTGGTGGTCTCGCTCATGTTCTTCATGGGGGTGCAGAATGCTCTCTTCGTAGGGCTTGCCACCCCGCTGTCGTCGTTTTTGGCCATGCTGATCCTGCCGGCTCTGGGCTTTACGTTCAACATCGTGGTGACCTTTGCCTTCCTGTTGGCCCTGGGGATCATTGTCGACGATGCCATTGTAGTCATCGAGAACACCTATCGGCTCTATCGACGGGAGGGGCTCGATATTGTCGCGGCGGCCAAGCAGGGTGCTGGAGAGGTCTTTGCCCCGGTATTGGCTGGGACGCTGACGACGCTGGCTCCGTTCCTCCCACTGCTCTTCTGGCCCGGGGTGGTTGGGAAGTTTCTGCTCTACCTGCCCGTTGTGCTCATTGCGACGCTCTCGGCGTCCTTTTTAGTGGCTTACGTCTTCAACCCGGTCTTTGCGGTGGATTTCATGCCGCAGAGGCAGCGCCCGATGCAGCTCCGAGATATTGTCCGGCGCGTTGCTCTGCTGCTGAGTGTAGCGGCCCTGGGGTATCTTCTGGGAGCGTGGAGCAACGCTGCTTTCTTGACAGGAGCAGCCACCGTGACGTGGGTTATTGCGCTTCTGTGGGCGTTCAACCGTGTGGTATTCACCCCTCTGATTGTGGAGCCTTTCCAGCATCGGATATGGCCGGCTGTGTTGCAGCGATATCGGCACATTGGGGCATGGATTCTGCAGGGACGGCGCCCGTGGGTTCTGGTGGCCAGCGTCGTTGTGCTTTTCGGTGTAACAGTGGGGCTGACGGTCCTCGTGCGCCCAAGGGTGCTCTTCTTCACCAATCCGGAGCCCAATTCCGTGTACGTGTATGTTTCGCTGCCGGTGGGCACAGATGCGGCCGTGACCGATTCCATCATGCGGGTAGTCGAAGAGCGGGTCTATGGAGTGCTTGGGGAGGAGAATCCGCTAGTGAGCTCAGTGAGCGTCAATGTAGGGGTTGCCGTGGGTGAGCCCTTCCGACCGAGCTTTGGTATAACTCCGCACAAGGGCCGACTCACCGTGAGCTTTGTCGATCCAGAATATCGGGCTGGCATTTCAACGTGGGGATACTTTGAGGCTATTCGCCGAGTTGTAGCCGATATCCCTGGGGCCGAAATTGCAGTGGACAAGGACCAAGCTGGACCGCAGACAGGCAGCCCGATTAACATCGAAATCGCTGGGGAAGATCTGGACACGCTCCAGAGGTTAGCCGAGCACGTGCGCTCTCTCTTGCTCGATACGCTCCAGTTGGCGGGGATAGAGAACTTGCAGCTCGATGTGCAGCAGACAAAACCAGAGGTGATCATTACGGTTGACCGCCAGAAAGCTGCCCGGGAGGGGCTCAATAGTGGACAGCTCGGCGCGGCGCTGCGCGCGGCCCTCTACGGTGTAAAGGCCTCCGCCTTCCGAGCCGGCGAGGAGGAATATCCCATCCAAGTACGCTTAATGTCGCCGTATCGGGAGCGGTTGGAGGATCTGCTCAACGTGCCGGTAGCCTTTCGCGATTTGGCAACGGGGCAGTTCCGCTTGATCCCAGTCTCGGCCGTTACTACGGCGACATACACCACCACGTACAGCGCTATCAACCGAATCAACCAGGAGCGTGTAGTGACACTACGCTCCAATGTGTTGCCTGGCTACAGCGCGCCGCTCCTCAATGCTGAGATTCAGCGGGCGCTTACCCGCTTCCCCCTGCCCCCCGGATATACGATTCGCCTGACGGGCGAACAAGAGGAGCAGCAAAAAACGGTGGGCTTTCTACAGACGGCCTTCCTTATAACGGTGGCGCTCATTGCGCTGGTTTTGGTCACCGAATTTAGTTCGGTGGTCAAGCCCTTACTGGTTCTGACGACGGTGCTCTTCAGTATCACAGGGGTGCTCTTGGGCTTCTTGCTCAGCGGGTTGACCATCTCGATTGCCTTGACGGGGGTTGGGATTGTGAGCCTGGCAGGGATTGTGGTGCGCAATGGGGTGGTGTTGGTAGACTATATCGAGCAATTGCGGGGTCGTGGGATTTCGCTGCGTCGAGCGGTTCTCTGGGGAGGGGCCACGCGAGTGACCCCTGTTGTGTTGACGGCGCTTTCGACGATTCTAGGCTTATTGCCGCTGGCCGTTGGGTTGAACATGGATTTCGGGAGTCTGCTGACGCGCTTTGATCCGAAGCTCTACTTCGGAGGGTTCAGCGCTGCTTTCTGGGAGCCATTGGCGTGGGCGATCATCTTCGGGCTGATTTTTGGGACATTCTTGACGCTGGTTGTGCTGCCGGTGCTCTACTATTTGGTGATGCGGGGTGAGCTCGTGCGGCGGTGGCGGCGTCGCCTCTACCGAGGCCGAGGCTGAAATTCCATCCCATAGAGGGGGACAAACTCCTCAGCCGTGGTGACTATCCCGCGGCGGTATCGCTCGAGCCCAGCACGGGCGATCCATTCAGCCGATAAGCGGTCTAGGAAAGGCGCGCGAACGCCCTCAACCCATAGAGCCCCTGGGCCGCACAGGAGGGTATTCGGATCGGGCGGGATATCGCCAATTGCCCGTCGTTCAATGTCGCTTTCGGGGATGCCCGTGGCGGAGAAGTGCTGTATGAACAACCATCCTTCGGCCCCGTGCGCTGTCGGTGTCACATGCGAGGGGACGCAAGCCAGGATACGCCGAAGGCCAAGCAGAGCTGCTAGTGGGACGGCCTGCGCAGCCAGCGCTTCCAGCGTGGGAACGGCTACAAGCGCCGGTGGGGCATCCAGGCAGAGTCCTTTGGCCAAACTTGCGCCAATACGCAGCCCCGTAAACGAACCCGGCCCGGCGGAGATGGCCACAGCGTCCAGCTGTGCAAGCTCAAGGCCGCAATCCTCCAGCAAGCGGCGAATCAATTCGGCGGCCATACGGTCGTGCACATGTGGCTCGCCCAGGAGGAAGAGGCCCTGCAGCTGCCCATCGGCCACGAGGGCCACGCTCAGCGGATCGCCAGAGGTCTCTATCCCGAGAACGCGCACGGGCACCGTGTTAGTGCAGCCAGAGGAACAGACGGAGCCGACTGTGCTGAGGAAAGTGTAGCCGAACGGCATAGAGACCCGGAGCCACCCCAGGGAGGGAGAAGCGTCGTTCGTGCCTGCCGGCAGAATGCCACTCGGGAGAGCTTACAAGCAGCGGCCGTCCCATGAGATCGAGGAGTTCCAGCCAGAGCATCCCTGCTTCCGGGAGCTCGTAACGGACGAGTATTTCGCTCGGTGCAGTGACTTGTACGGACACATCCTCCCTTCCTTCCGGTGACAGAGCAATGCCCGTTGCCCCCATGGCAAACCAGCGGGGGTGGTAGAGTGGCTGCCCGGCCTCCAAGGCTCCGACTTGCCCCTGCTGGAGATCAACAACAAGGAGGAGGCCAGCTCGTGGGGAAACGAGCGCAAGGTACCGGTTGTCGGGAGAAAAGCTCGGGCGCTGTACGTCCAGCAAGGGCTGACCCCGGTACGTCCACTGGGAAGTCCCTAAGGCAGCAATCTGCCCGGTTTGGAAGTTAGCGAGCAGGGTCT
Source organism: Candidatus Kapaibacterium sp. (assembly GCA_938084565.1). Classification (GTDB taxonomy): domain Bacteria; phylum Bacteroidota; class Ignavibacteria; order Kapaibacteriales; family HRBIN21; genus HRBIN21. The sequence continues at coordinate 37,136 of CALKEU010000005.1, forward strand.
CGAAGATGCCCGTTCGGTGATCAACGTAGTTGAAGGCAACGAGATCTGGATCGGTGTTGCTGTAAGTGATATTGCCGAGGCTGAACTCTTCCGGCCGCGGAGGGACGAGCTCGTAGAGAGCAGGACCGGCGAAGTGCACTTCGTAGATGTTCCAGTAGGCCAGCGTATCACCGGTTTGTAAAGGGAGGAGGTTCAAGGCATCGAAGGCGAGCCGGGGATCACGCATGTTGGGACTCCAGGACATGACGTCGGCCAGCCAGACGGTCGAGACGGGTTCACCATCGGGGACTTGAGGGGTCAGCGGAAGGCGGGCTACCTGTTGCCCGTCTGTGATGTAGAGGGATCGGTCCAAAACTCCTGTGACGAGGGAGGCAAGGCGGCCATCACTACTGATACAGACGTTCCGCAAAGCGGAGAGCTGAGGCAGTGAGACGACGAAGAACTGACCTCGGGTCAAATCGGCATATGCTAGCTGCTGCTGCTGGTTGATGAAGTAGATGCGATCGCCGCTCCGAGCCGTGCTCAGTTGGGAGAGCGGGAAGCCATCGGGCGAGAGGAGAACTTTCGTCTGCGGATTGTCTGGGCTGATGATTCCGCTTTGTCCATCGCTGGTACGGAGGAGGGCAATGCGGCCATCGGAGAGGATGAAACTGATGAACCATGTCCCTCCTTGGACGGGGGGGACCTCATTCCCTCTGCCCCCACCACCACTTCCGTCGTAGATACCAACCCCATCGAAGGCCTGAGCTGCAGCTTGCGCTTCCGCCGACCCGTAGAGCTCTTGTGCTGCGCGGATGACAGCACGGCGGCAGTCGATGAATTCTGAGCTTCGCGTCAGATAGTGCGCCAGCGCACGGTAGTAGATGCGCTCGGCCTTCTCCCGTCCAATGGCCTGGATGAGGAGGTAAGCAGCACGGTTGGGAATGCCACTGTTGATGTGGACCCCTCCATTGTCTTGGTTGATCGGCAGGTTGGCGTACTGGCTCATATGGCTCGGTTGGGGGGAGAGCACATTGGGGTTACTGGGGTTGGCCAGATCACGGAGAGCCAACGCTGTCCGTGTTATGTCTTCGCCCAGCAAGAAATCTTCTCGGTCCACCATAACGGCGAAGATGTCGGAGAAGGATTCGTTGAGGGCTCCTGGCTGGAACTGGTAGACCAAGTTTGCCGTGTGCTGCGTGATGCCGTGGGTCAACTCGTGTGCCACTACGTCGAGTCCCCCGGCCAGAGGTTTGAAGTCTCGTGCGCCGTCACCGTAGACCATGATTTTGAGTCCACCGTTCCAGTAGGCATTGTCCATCGGCTGGCCTCTGTAGGTGGCGTGAATGATAGAGATGATCGTGCCCCCTTGTCCGTCGATGGCATTACGGTTGTGCGTGCTCCGGTAGTAGGAGTCACAGACGTAGGCGTTGTAGTGGGCAGAGACAGCTGTCGGGTCGTTCCAGGTGTTGGTTGGAGAGGTTATGTGGTAGAGGCGGGGATTCTGGGGGTCGACGTCGCCGTAGTTCGCAGTGAGCGTGATACTCCCCCCTTTGACTCGGTTGGGGAGCTGGGAGCCAGAGCGGTCGAGGCTTGGTAGGTCCCAGATCATGTAGTGCATGCCGTCGTCATGGCGGTAGACGCGGAAGCTTCGCTGCATGCCGTTCAGATCAGTACCAGAGGCATTGACGAACGTGCCCTGCAAAACCCCCGAGGAAGTGCTACGGGAGAGCAGCTGGGGTGGTTCATGGTGTGGGCAGGGGGATGAAGAGTGCCACGGGTTTACGTGCAATGTACACGTGTTCAGGATAGACCAGCGGATCGAGCCGTCGAGAGCATCTACGAAGACGGTGTAGTGTTCGACGAGATTTGCCGCCACGTTGACTTCGTAGCACAGAAAGACGGCTTGCGTCAGCGGGTGAGGAAAGAGGAGGAGCGAAGCGGTGAAGGGTTGCAGCTCTGGGTGGAGTTCGAAGAGGATGTCCGGCAGTGGGGTAAAGGTAGTGAGCTGCCATACGTGGTTTCGAGCCCGCTCTATGGCATTCTCGGGGCTCAGTCTCGGTTGTGTTGGGGCGCCAACTGGGGTGGGGATATACCGCCCGTTCAGGAGGGTGAGCTCACCGCTGGGCTGGATATGGACGTAGAGATCAGCAGCCCACACGGGGATGCCTTCGTAGAACTGCTGGAACCGGAGGTGCGAGATCCCGAGCTCATCGGTGTGAAGGGATAGCAGACGAAGCTCTCGATGGGGCTCTACGAGGCGCAATCGCTCGCGGTGGTGGGTGAGGAGATTCAGGACTGACACCAGATCGGGGATACGGGAAGGCGGAGCGTTGGAATGCGGTGAAGGAAGCTCGTAGAAGCGGGCCATGCCCAGAGAGAATTCGAGCCAGCTTGGAGTACCGTTGGGGGCAAGCCCAATGAGCGGTGTGAGTCGCAGCGGGTTTGGGGCTGGGTGCGGATTCCACGAGCCGAGCTGATGGTAGCGCAGGAACAGAGGCTCATGGTCGAATGGAGCCACAGGAATTGCAGGAACAGTGGAGAGAGAAGCGCTCTGCTGCTCGAGGAATTCAGCAACAGAGCGGATAGTTCGGGGCGGCTGCGCATTCTCTCTGGGGACAGCCTGAGGCGGGAGCGAAGCAGCAGCACAGAGAACGCTCCAGAGGAATCCGGTAAGATACCACAGCGGTGCCATAACTGCTTTCCTCAGGGCAGGGACAAACGTACGGGCACAAATATATGCCATCCGGCTTACTGTTGCGGTTGCTGGACGTGGCAGAGGAGGGCTTGGCGGATACGCCCCTGATGGCGTGCCAGGAGCTCCCGGGCCTGCTCGGCAGGGAGCTGGCCCAGCAGCATAAGGAGAGCCACTTTAGTATCCCACGAAGCTTCGTGGAGGACGTGTTCTGCAGTCGCATAGTCCACGTTGGCAAGCAGCATGAGGATGCGCTTAGCGCGCTCGCGCAGCTTGAGGTTGGTCGGCCGGAGATCGACCATGATGTTGTGATACGTCTTGCCCAGGCGGATCATGGCCGCGGTGGTGAGCATGTTGAGGACGAGTTTCTGAGCGGTGCCGGATTTCATGCGGGTGGAGCCGGCAATGACTTCGGGGCCAACCTCAGGACAGATGAGGATGTGGCTATAGCGGGCAATTTCCATCTGCTGGACCTGCTGGCGGGGGTTCGTAGTGACCAAGATCGTCGTAGCCCCGCGTCGATGCGCTTCCTCGAGAGCCCCGATAACAAAGGGGGTACGAGCGGATGCGGCGATACCACAGACGACATCGCGCTCGCAGACCATCCGCGCAGCGATGGCAGCAGCACCGTCTTCCCGTCGGTCTTCTGCTCCTTCTTGAGCCTGGAAGACGGCCTCAGGTCCGCCGGCGATAATAGCTTGGACCAGCTCTGGGGCGGTGCCGAACGTCGGAGGGCATTCAGCTGCATCCAAGATGCCGAGCCGCCCGCTCGTACCAGCCCCGACGTAGATGAGCCGTCCGCCGCGCTGGAAGGCGTCCACGATTCGCTCCACAGCCTGTGCGATGGCAGGAAGTTCACGCGCAACGGCCGGAGCAACTTTGTGATCTTCAGCGCTGATGAGCTCCAGGATGCGCTCCGTCTCTGCCAGATCGATATCCCAGGTGGCGGGGTTATTCTGTTCGGTGAGCAACTGCGCAAGCTCTTCGGCCAGCGAGGGCAGGGAGTGCTCCGGTGCCGAAGGTTTAGGAGTTGCGGCGCCCATCGCCGGTGTGGTAGTCTAACTCGCGCAGGAGAGCCTGTCGCTCGATCTCAAGCTGCCGGATGCGCCGCTCCAATTGATCGAGCTCTTCGGGGAGGGAGTCAATCTGGATGCGCAGGCGGCTAGCAGCCTCGTCGATCAAATCAATTGCCTTGTCGGGCAAGAAGCGATCCGTAATGTAGCGGGCCGACAGTTGGGCAGCCGCTACAATGGCAGCATCGGTGATGCGCACACCGTGATGGAGCTCGTAGCGCTCTTTGAGGCCCCGTAGGATGGAGATGGTTTCCTCCACGCTGGGTTCGTCGACCAGGACCTTTTGGAAGCGGCGTTCCAAGGCAGGGTCTTTTTCGATGTACTTCTGGTATTCGTCCAGGGTCGTGGCCCCGATGCATCGCAGTTCGCCTCGCGCCAGTGGCGGCTTGAGGATATTGGCAGCGTCAATACTTCCTTGAGCTGCCCCTGCCCCGACGACCGTGTGGAGCTCATCGATAAAGAGGATAACCTCACCGTTGGATTCCACCACCTCCTTGACAACGGCTTTGAGCCGTTCCTCGAACTGCCCGCGGAATTGGGTTCCAGCCACCAGAGCTGGCAGGTCGAGTGCGATGATGGTTTTCGTCTTGAGCGGCTCGGGAACATCTCCGGCCACGATGCGCTGGGCGAGGCCTTCGACGATGGCTGTCTTGCCGACCCCGGGTTCACCGATGAGGACGGGGTTATTCTTTGTACGCCGAGTCAGAATTTGCATGACGCGGCGGATCTCCTCCTCCCGTCCGATGACGGGATCAAGGCGTCCTTTGCGAGCTTCATCGTTGAGATTGCGTCCGTAGCGCTGGAGGGCTTGGTATTTCTCCTCTGGCACTGGATCGGTGACGCGGTGTACACCGCGGATACGGGTCAGGACCTGCAAGATGGCTTCTCTCGTCAGGCCGTGCTTGCGGAGGAGTTGGGCCGTGCTGGAGGGTTCCTCCACGAGCGCTAACAAGAGGTGCTCCGTGCTCACATACTCGTCCTTGAGGGTTATCGCTTCCTGCCAGGCGCGCTCCAGAACAGCCATGAGTTCTCGAGACAAGTGTTGCTCGAAGCTCCCGCTGACCTTTGGGAGGCGAGTGAGCTCGGTGCGAAGGTGTTCTGTCAGTGAGGGAAGGGATACCTCCAGCGAGTGGAGAATCGTAGAGACCACGCCGGTATCATCTTCCAGCAGTGCTGCTGCAAGGTGGAGGGGTTCAATGGTAGAGTGGCCGAGCTCTGCCGCAAGCTGCTGTGCACGCTGCAGCGCTTCCTGAGATTTGAGCGTGAACCGTTGGAGATGGACTGGCATGGGCTCTTTGCGCAGCTGTCCTACTGTTGCTGGAGACGAACGATAGGCCGCAAATGGTGGAGAAACTCCCAGAGGCGTAGAGCATTGCCGGTCAGCTCATGCATGGGAGCGAGACTTATCCGTCTTAACGGCTGGACAGCTGTGTGCGGTGAACATGTCCCTTGTGCCATTGGAGAGCGATGCAGCACTCAGCCCCTGACAATCTGTGGCTCCATCCTCTGCCGGAGGAGCTCCAGTATCCAGCGCTTGAAGAGGAGGTGTTGGCCTTCTGGGAGCGTGAACGCATCTTTGAGCGTTCGCTCGAGCAGCGGCGCCATGCACCGCGATTTCGCTTCTACGAGGGTCCGCCCACAGTCAACGGCCGACCGGGTATTCACCACGTCATGGCGCGGACGATCAAGGATGTTGTCTGCCGTTACAAGACGATGTGTGGCTTCTACGTGCGTCGGCAGGCCGGATGGGATTGCCATGGATTGCCGATAGAACTCGCCGTAGAGCAGCAGCTTGGCATTGTCAACAAGCGGGAGATTGAGACGCTCTACGGCGTTGAGCGATTCAACCAAGCGTGCAAGGAGCTTGTATGGCGGCACATCGAGATGGAGGGAGGGTGGCGGAGCCTGACGCGCCGGATGGGCTACTGGATCGACATGGAGCATGCCTACATCACCTGCTCCAACGAATACATCGAGTCCCTCTGGTGGGCGCTCAAGCAGCTCTTCGAGCGTGGGCTTATCTACCGTGGGTTCAAAGTGGTGCCGCAGTCACCGACGATTGAAACCCCATTGAGTTCGCATGAGCTTGCGCTCGGCTACAAGGAAGTCCGCGACCCGAGCGTGTTCATTCGTGTCAAGGTTGAGCGGCCCAGCCATCCGGCCGTAGCGGGGGCGGCGCTCCTGGTATGGACCACAACGCCATGGACGCTCTTTGGCAACGTGGCCTTGGCAGTCAACCCGTCGGTGCGCTATGTGCGCGTGCGGAATAGCCGTCCGGGTGCCAGAGAGCCAGAGGAACTCGTGCTGGCTGAAAGCTGCCTCTCGGTGCTGGAGGGGGAGTATGAAGTGCTGGCGAGCCTGACGGGTGCTGAGATGGTCGGCACGGTGTACGAGCCCATCTTTGCGTCCCCTACAGTCGACCCCCAGCAGTATCGGCATGCTTTCACCGTGCTGCCGGCAGAATTTGTCTCCACAGATGAAGGCACAGGCATTGTGCACATTGCCCCAGCTTTCGGGGTGGAAGATTTCGAGCTCGGGCAGCAGTATGGACTGCCGCTCCTGCAGCCGGTAACCCCCGATGGGCACTTTACGGCCGAGGTGCCCGAATTTGCCGGACGGGCTATCAAGACATTTCGGTACCACGATCGAGTCGAAGAGGGAGCCGAGCGGGATATCGTTGCAGCGCTGGCGCGTATGGGCAAGCTCTATCGGGCTCGCTTTGACTACGTGCACTCCTATCCACACTGCTGGCGGACGGGCAACCCCGTCATGTACTATGCACGGCAGTCGTGGTTTCTCCGCTCTCCGGCTTACAAGGAGCGCATGCTCGAGCTCAATAAGCAGATTCGGTGGCAACCACCCGAGATTGGATCGGGCCGTTTCGGTAATTGGCTCGAGGAGGTCAAGGAGTGGGCGCTCTCCCGTGACCGCTACTGGGGTACTCCGCTCCCGATTTGGATCAGCGACGATGGGACGGAGATGTTCGCCATTGGCTCTATAGCGGAGCTCTTGGAAGGGCTGTACGAATTCCCCGATGGGCGGCGGGTCCCCGTCCGAGAGGCTGGGGTAGAGCTCGATCTGCATCGCCCCTTTGTGGATCGCGTCATCTTCGTGCGGAATGGAAAGGTATTCCGGCGCACCCCGGAGGTGGTCGATGTCTGGTTTGACTCTGGCGCCATGCCCTTTGCGCAGTTTCACTATCCCTTCGAAAATCAAGAGCTCTTCGCCGAACACTTTCCCGCCGACTTCATTGCTGAGGGAGTGGATCAGACCCGAGGCTGGTTCTACACATTGCACAACTTGGCTACAGTGCTCTTCGACCAGCCGGCCTTCCGCTCGGTGGTGGTCAACGAGCTGATTTTAGACAAGCACGGCGTCAAGATGTCGAAGTCGAAGGGGAACGTTGTCGATCCCTTTGCGGTCATTGAGCGCTACGGGGCTGACGCTGTGCGGTGGTACCTGCTTGCGGCCAACCCACCGTGGAAGCCGATGCAATTTGATGAGGAAGAGATCGGGCGTACGGTCGTGGCTAATTTCCTCCGAGCGGTGGTGAATGTGTACAACTTCTTTGCCCTCTACGCTCGTATCGATGGCTTTTCGGGGACCGAGCCGGCGGTAGCAGTGGCGGAGCGTCCGGAGATTGACCGTTGGGTGCTCTCGCGTCTGCAGACCGTGCTGCAGCAGTACCGAGAGGCCATGGAAGAGTACGAGCTGACGCGGGCGGTGCGGCTGGTGCAGGAGTTTGTGCTCGAGGAGGTGTCCAATTGGTACGTTCGGCGGAATCGGCGACGCTTCTGGAAGGGGGAGCATGATCGGGAGAAGCTCGCTGCCTATCAGACCCTGTACACCGTCTTGCGTGGCATTCTGCTCATGATGGCGCCGTTTGCTCCCTTCCTGGCCGAGGCACTCTACTGGCGGCTGCGGCGGCCTGAAGAGCCGTGTTCGATCCACCTCCTCGATATGCCATTGCCTGAGCCGGAGCTTCGGGATCCTGAGCTGGAAGGCCGCATGGAGCTGGCGCGGCGGATTGTTGCGCTGGTGCGGCAATTGCGAGAGCGAGCGCGCATTAAGACCCGACAGCCTCTCCGGCGCATCCTTCTCCCAGCTCTGTCGCCCGGCCAGCAGAGGGATGTCCGCTCAGTGGAGAACCTCATTACCGAGGAGGTCAATGTGAAAGCCATCGAATTTCTGCCCTCAGAAGTCGAGGTGGTCCGCTGGACGGCTAAGCCTCAGTATCGTGTTCTGGGTAAGCGATTCGGCAAGCGGTTGCCGCAGGTGGAGCAGGCACTGGCCCAGCTCCCGCAGGAGGTTTTGCGGCGTTTCCACGAAACGGGGCGCCTCCGCCTCGAGCTGGAGGGCGAGACGGTGGAGCTGGGGCGGGACGAAGTCGAACTCCGCAGCCAGGAAATCGAGGGTTGGCTCGTTGCCAGTGACGGGGAGCTCACGGTAGCTCTGGATACAACTCTGGATGAGGAGTTGCGTCGCGAAGGACTGGCTCGAGAGTTCGTCTTCTGGGTGCAAAACCTGCGCAAGCAGGCGGGTTTTGCCGTCACCGACCGTATCCATATCATCTATGCTGCACCACCCGAAGTGCGGCAGGCGCTCGAGGAGCTACGTGACTATGTGCAACGGGAAACTCTGGCGGAATCTCTTATTTTTGCCGCATGCCCAGAAGGGCATGCCGTCGATATCAACGGCTACCGTGCCTACGTCTGTGTTGAACGTGCACATGCAGTAAAGTCAGAGCACGGAGGACCAGCAGCATGGCAACTCGGAAACGAGGCGCTGTAGAGCAGCCGAAGTCAAAGACGACAAAGCAGCGCTCCCGGAAAGAGACAGCAACGCCCCAGCCGTCTGCTCCCGAAGGAGCAGAGGCAGTCCAGGCGCAGCCTGCTGCACCACCCAAGGTGCGATACTCGGATGAGGAGCTGGAAATGTTCCGACAGATTATCCTGGCTGAGCGCCAGAAGACCATCGAGGAGCTCCGTCTGCTGCGAGAACGGCTGGAGGATCTGAATGCCTTCAACTACATCGAGGAAGGCGGCATCTTTGCTCTTCATCCTGCCGAGCAGGGAGCCGAAGCGTGGGAGCGGGAGCGTACCTATGCGCAGATTCAACGTCTGATGGGCTACCTGCAGAAGCTGGACGAAGCCCTCAAGCGGATTGAGGACAAGACCTACGGCATCTGCCGCAAGTGTGGCATTCTGATTGCTAAGGAGCGCCTGATGGCGGTGCCGATTACGACTCTTTCGGCCTCGTGGAAGATCCACCGTCGCTGTCCTGAAGACGGGATTGACCGCATCATCCCACTGCATCAGGCCAAAGCACTCCAGGAGTAGGGGCAGAAGCGGAGGCTGGCGTGCGACGGGACTGGTTGCTGGTATTTACACTGGTTGGTGTGGACCAGCTGACGAAGCTGCTCGTCAAGGGATTCCGTCTGGGGCCTCTGGTTCACCACGGGATGGCCCCAGGGGAGAGCATCCCCGTGCTGGGGGAGTGGCTACGCATTACGCTGGTGGAAAACCCTGGCATCGCCTTCGGGGTCTCCGTCGGGGGAGCGAAGGTGCTCTTGACGCTCTTCTCGCTGGCCGTCAGTATTGCGTTGGGGTGGTATCTGCAGCGCCTCGGAGGGATTCCATTTCGGGCACGGCTTGGTATTATCCTGCTCTTGGCCGGAGCAACGGGGAATTTGATTGACCGTGCCTTCTACGGAGTGCTCTACGGCGAGGCAGCCCTTTTGCACGGCAGTGTCGTCGATTTCATCGATGTCGATGTTCCGGACTTCGTGCTCTTTGGGCGTGTGTATGCACGATGGCCGGTCTTCAACGTAGCTGATGCCTGCATCACCCTTGGGGTCCTTGTGGCGCTAGTATTTCATCGATACCTCCCATCGGTGCGGCAGCTCCTGCGGCGGTGACGGGAAGCTGGCATTACGTTTGCCAGCTTTAGGGCAGATGCGTGCGGTGGGAGACATGTGGCGCGGGATACTTTCTGTGGCATTGAGCACAGCTGTGGTATGGGGCCAAGCTCTGTCCATTGGGCGGAGTGATGGGGGGAGCGAACGCTTTCTGCTTGCAGGCGAGCGGGTGCGTCTAATGCTGGCGGTGACGCAAGGGAGTGTCTACGGAGCCGGGTGCCGCCTGCGGTACAGTCCGGCTCAGGTGGTGGTCGTATCGGGCTGGCGTGCGGGAAGTTTCCCCCCGGCTACGACGGTCGTGCTTCCAGGGATCGATCAGCAGACGGGGGAGGGAGTTGTGGACGTTGCAGCGCTATCGACGGCGCAGCCCATTGGACAGCCTAGGTTGGCTGAAATAGAGTTCGTCATCGCACCTGAGGCGCCACATGGGGTGCTGGTCCGATTTCAGGTCACTCAAGGATGGGCGTTGCAGCAGGATAGTGTGGTGAGTGTGCCGAATGTCTCGGTCGATTTCCTCGTCCACGGATACGTTCAGGTCTGGCCGGGGGATGCCAATGATGATGGCAGTGTAGATGTGCGGGATGTCGCTGTTGTAGGGCTCTATGCGCATCGGGGTACTATGGGCTTTCGCCGGGTGCCAGCGAGCACGGAGTGGGCGCCGCAGCTGGCATTGGCATGGGAACAACCGGAGGCCACGCATGCGGATTGCGATGGGAATGGAGTCGTTGGAGTGCGGGATTTGGCCGTTGTGCTCCAAAACTACGGACGTCGTCGCGGTGAGCTATTGCCTCCTATTACCCCTCCTCCCGCTATAGAGCCGGCAGCAGGGCAGATCCTCTGCCAGTGGTGGATCCCAGAGGGGGCGGAACTCTTTGTCGGGGTGTTCTCCGCGTGCGCGGGGGAAACACTGCGAGAGCTCGCTCTCGGAGGTGAAGCGCCGGTGCAGGGAGTTGTCGTAGGGCTGGATTCCGTGGCGGTGGTTGCCGCCTATGTGCGAGGGTCGACAGTTTTGCGTCTGTTCGGGGAGGGAAAACTTTGCAACGGGGAAGTAGAGGTGCGCACGGTAGCAGGCACGTGGCAGAGTCTCGGAGAGATTCTGCATGCGGATGAGCCGCGGGAGGAAGAGCTACAGGTATGCACTGCGGACGGAGGATGGCTTTGCCTGAGAGGAAGTCGGGTGCGGCCTGGCTGGATGGTCCTCTATTCGCTCCTCGGGGCAGAAATTAGCCGTGTGTGGATACCTCCCGGGGAAGGGGAGTGGTGTATCCGAGTGCCGGCAGCTGGACCGATCCTCTTGCTCTACCGGACAGAGAACGGGGTAGAGTGGCGTCGGTCTGTTGTGGTGCCGGGACACTAACAGGGTTTAGCACAGCGGGGGCCGGAGGAGCATGGTTGTGGAGCGGAGTGTGATTGTTCAACTGCCGATGGGGCTCCATGCCCGTCCGGCAGCGGAACTGGCTCGACTGGCATCGCAGTTTTCCGCCACTATCGAGCTCATTGGCAACGGGGGCACAGCGAATGCGAGGAGCGCACTCGAGCTGATTGGCTTGGCTTTAGAGGTAGGCAGTACGGTCGTCGTGCGGGCTATCGGTGAGGATGCCGCGGCAGCCGTTGAGCGCATTGCGGCATTCCTCCAGGGTGTGGGGTAGAGGTGCAAATGGAGGCAAGCTCGTAATTTTCCGAGGGTTCGTCGGATAAGCCGGTAGTGGCAGTGGAGGGCTCATCGTCGAGTAGGCAGAGTCTGTCCCAGCCATTGTGGGAGCAGCCCCAGGGAGGCAGGGGCGTTGAGCGGTATCTGAGGGCTATTGCGGCATCGCCAGGGATTGCAGTGGGGAGAGTAGTTATCCTGTCGCCATTGGCGGGGGGAGTTTCACGACCGGAGGAGGCGCACGATGAGTGGCAGCGATATCAAGTAGCGGTAGAGACATTGCGGGCGGAGTGGGAGCAGGCGCGCCGCATTGCGGAAGCGGAAGCTCCAGGGGTTGTGCCGATTCTTGACAGCTATCTCCGGGTGCTCGATGAAGTGGTCGTAGGAGAGCGGATTCGTGAGGCGATAGCTGCTGGGACAACAGCCGAACGGGCTCTCCGACAGCTCTTCGAGCCGATCATTGGCCGCCTGCGCCGTTCGGCCGATATCCTGCTGCAGGATCGGGGAACGGAGTTGGAGCAGGTCTTGCAGCGTCTGCTGTCGGCACTGCAGCAGCAGCGCGTAGAGTATAGTCGTGTTGCCGGAGCTATTGTGGTAGCGACGGCCTTAACACCGTCGGAAGTTCTGCTGTTGCACCGGGCCGGGGTCTGCGGGATTGTGACAGCAGTCGGGGGCATTACATCGCATACGACCATCCTGGCCCGCAGCCTCCAATTGCCGGCAGTCATCGGATTGGGAAAGGCCGTCGGTGCTCTTGCCGAGGGTGACTCCGTGATTGTGGATGGATATACAGGCGTTGTTGTGCTCCATCCCAGCCAAGAGACTCGTCGCCGCTATGAGCGGCACCGGGATAGTACGCAGTGGCGACGGCGCATTCTGATGCGCTTTGCCTCTCTGCCGGCCCAGACAATCGATGGACGCCGCTACCGTTTGATGGCCAACATTGCATCGCTGCATGACCTTGAGGAGGCGCTCCTTGTCGGAGCTGAAGGGATAGGGCTGGTTCGGACGGAGCTGCTCGTAGTGCAGCTCGGACGCCTGCCCAGCGAGGAGGAGCAGCTCCAATGGTACCGGCACATTGCAGAGCGCTTCTCCCCTCGGCCTGTGGTCTTCCGCCTCTTCGATCTCGGGGGTGACAAGTACAATGATGGAGGCCCTCCGGAGCCCAATCCTGCTCTCGGCATGCGTGGGATCCGCTTCCTGCTGGCACGGCCGGAACTCCTCCGCCAGCAGCTGCGCGCTGTACTCCGTGCGGCTACCTGGCACAATGTGCGCCTGCTGATCCCGATGGTGAGCACCGAGAGCGAAGTCCGGGCTGTGCGCCGGGAGCTCGAGATAGTTCGGCAACAGTTGCGGGATGCTGGAGAGCTCCATGGGGGTGAGATCCCAGTAGGGGTCATGGTGGAGACCCCCGCGGCAGCTCTGATTGCCGAACGGCTGGCCCCGCTGGCGGATTTCTTCAGTATCGGGAGCAACGATTTGACGCAGTACACGCTAGCTGTTGACCGAGCCTACGGAGCCGTAGCGGAGCTCTATGATCCCTTCCACCCAGCCGTGTGGCGTCTCATCCTCCAGGTGGTTGAGGTAGCGCATCGCCGGGGCATCCCCGTCTGCTTCTGTGGGGAGATCACCGCCCACGCCCAGGCTACGGAGTGGCTCGTGGGACTCGGGGTAGAGGAGCTGAGCACGCTGCCGGCAGCTATTGTGGCGCTTAAGCATCGAATCCGTCGGTTGAGCTTCCAGCAGGCGCGGCATCATCTTCTGGAGAGACTCGCCTTCGGCGGTGGGGAGCCTACCAAATGATACCTTCGGCTGCCTGCCAGGCAGTGCGGTAGGCCTCCTCAAGGCTGTTCCCGACAGCAGTAACATGTCCCATCTTGCGCCGAAGCCGGCTTTCCCGTTTGCCGTACAGGTGAATCCACGCCTTGCCGACCCGGAGCGCTGGCAGCACCGAGTCTGGGATTCCGCTCCCTGAGCGAACCCCGAGCAGATTGACCATCACTGCTGCCGGTACGAACATCTCGGGGGAACCGAGTGGGAGATTGCACACGGCGCGGATGGCGTTTTCGAATTGCGAAGTGTAACAGGCCTCGATTGTGTAATGCCCCGAGTTATGCGGACGGGGGGCAAGTTCGTTGAAGAAGAGCTGACCGTCGACATCGAGAAAGAGCTCAATGCCGAAGACCCCCACGCCCTCGATAGCCTCTACGCATGCGACAGCCAGCTCTTGTGCCTGCCGACGGAGCCGTTCGGGGATCGGAGCTGGTGCGTACACAATGCGGCAGACGTGATCTTCCTGTACAGTTTCAACGCACGGATAGACGGCCACTTCCCCATGCCGGTTGCGCGCAACGATGACGGCTAGCTCCTTCTGCAGGGGAACGAATCGTTCTACCAGAAGTCCCCCCGCGGGGAGGCGCTGCCGGAGTTCAGCCCATGCGTGTGGCAGCTGGTCAGCAGTGGCAAGCGTACGGTTACCGTAGCCGTCGTAGCCGAAGGTGCGCGTCTTCAAAACTAAGGGGAAGCCATGCTGCTGGGCGAAGGCGAGCACTTCCTCAGGGGTCTCTACTCCTGCGAAGCTGGGCACTGGGATGCCGACAGCGGCTATCGTGTGTTTCTGCGTCAGCTTGTCGCGGACACGGCGCACTGTCTCCGGTGTTGGGTAGACTGGCCGGTACTGGGCAATATAGTCGAGCACCTCAGGGCCGACAAACTCATTTTCCAGCGTAATGAGGTCGCTAGCACGGATGAAGGCAGCCAGCGTCTCGGGAGAGTTCCAGCCCTCGGGGAACTCAAGCTGAGTCATACGTCCGGCGGGGGAGTCGGCGCCGTGCTCAAGAATAGCAACGCGCAGCCCTAGGCGGTAGGCAGCCTGTGCGAGCATCTTTGCAAGCTGGCCCCCACCGATGATGCCGAGTGTGAGCTCGCGCGAGGCGTTGTACGGAGATGGCAGCATGGCCTCTGGGATCACTCTTCCTCTTCGGTTCGACTCCGGAAGAGGGTGCCGAGCATGTCTTTATAGGTAGTGCTGCTGTCGAGCTCCTCTTTAGCGAGCTTGGAGTACTGATGGAGGGCATCCAGGATGAACTCCATGGCTGTTCCGAGCTCGTAGGGGTTGTGCTCGTCGACGTGGAGATACTGGACGGCAAGACGGCGTAGGGTGGGGACGCGCTCGAGCTCGGCCACAAAGGCCTCTGTGGGCATGGTGTCGTCGAGCGTAATTGTATTGCCAGCTTCGAACCAGCTGATGATCTCGGCATAGGGACTGGCATCGGAGCTGCTGGTGCCTTCGCGCCGGCGTGGGCGTGCCAGCGGGTCAGGGAAGTAGAGCGTGAAAGTCTCCCGTACGGCCCGTCCGATCAGGGCTTTGGCAACTTTGACCGGCCCCTCTTGCTCACCTTCGAAGACAAGCTCTACCTTGCCGGTAATGCCGGTGAGGGCTCGAGTGAAGTCCACGATGCGGGGGGCGATAACCCGTTCGCCCGTCAGCAGGGAGCGGCGCTCCGCATTCGAGACGAGCGCCTCCATTGTCGCAATACTGAGCCGGGCGGAGACTCCAGAGGTTTGGTCAATGAACTCGCTCTTGCGAGCCACGAAGGCGATATTCTCCACGATCTGTCGTAGGTACGTCGGAAGCACAAGATCCATGTCCGGCGTTCGGTGAATCCAGGCCTCCTGTGCAGTAATGGCCAGCGCATCCTCGAGTGTCCGCGGATAGTGTGTGAGGATCTGTGCTTGGATGCGGTCTTTGAGGGGGGTGATGATGGTGCCGCGGCGGGTGTAGTCCTCTGGGTTAGCCGTAAAGACCATGCAGATGTCCAGCGGGAGGCGGACTTTGAAGCCGCGGATTTGGATGTCGCGCTCCTGCAGGATGTTGAACAGACCTACTTGAATGCGGGGTTGCAAGTCGGGCAGCTCGTTGATGACGAAGATACCTCGGTTCGTTCGGGGAATGATACCGAAGTGGATAGCTCCCTCGTGGGAGTAGTGGAGGCGCTGTGTTGCTGCCTTGATGGGGTCGATGTCGCCGATCAGATCGGCGATTGTGACATCTGGGGTGGCGAGCTTTTCGCCATAGCGTTCAGAACGGTGGATCCACTCCAGGGGGGTTTCATCACCCAGCTCGGCGATGAGGTCGACGGCGTACTTGGAGATGGGGGCAAAGGGATTGTCATTGACCTCAGAGCCCGCAACGATAGGGGTGTACTCATCGAGGAGTTCAACGAGCATGCGGGCCAGGCGGGTTTTGGCTTGTCCGCGCAGGCCCAGCAGGATGATGTCATGCTTGGCCAGGATGGCGTTGACGAGCTGCGGGATGACGGTGTCGTCGAACCCAATGATTCCAGGGAAGAGCCGTTCACGGCGGCGGAGCTTCTCAATGAGATTGCGGCGCATCTCTTCCTTGACCGGCAGCACACGGTAGCCAGCCGCTTTCAGCTCGCCGAGCGTGCGAGCTTTAGGTCTCATGAGAGGGAGGCTGCTGGAAGAACAGACGCATGTAGGGACGCAGCAGACTTGCGACGTATTTTGCGAGGATGTCGAACTCCAGATTGACCCACGAACCTGTGCGCAGCCGCCCCAGCTGGGTGCGCTGGAGTGTGGTCGGAATGAGGGCTACCATGAAGGCATTGGCTCGGAGGCGAGCAATGGTGAGGCTGACTCCGTCGACGCAGATGGACCCATGCAGCACGGCGTACGGGTGGAAGGCCGCAGGGAGTTCAATCCAGAGGTGATGTTCTCCCGAAGACCGTTCCACAGCTAGCACGCGGCTGACGCAGTCGACGTGCCCTTGGACGATGTGTCCATCGAAGCGTCCCGTGACCGGCAGCGCCCGTTCGAGATTAACCCAGGAGCCCGTGCGGAGCCGCCCGAGGGTGGTCTTGCGCAGTGTCTCCGGGATCACATCGACGGCAAACCGGCTCGGCTCGGCCTCTGCCACGGTCAGGCAGACTCCGTTGACAGCAATCGAAGAGCCGGGACGGAGTTCGGGGCCGAGCTCACCGGACTCAATCCAGAGGCGCTGCCCAGCGGCGCTCTTCTGGCGGTGGAGAAGTCGTACGCAGGTTTCGATGATGCCAGTAAACATGGCCGCACGAGTGTCCCCGGAAAAGTTGCAATTTCGCCCTGCAAAAGTAGGCCGACGGAGTCAACAGGTGGCCTATCTCCTCTTCAATCCAGCAGCTTCCGCACGGTGGCGGCCGCCGCAGTGTGTGCTGCAAGGAGATAACCGCTTCCGAGTGGAGCAGCTCCTGCGGGAGGCTGCGGCTGAGGATGCGCCCGAACGCCTGATTGCTCTCGTGCCGACGGAGCGTCGCGTACGTTGGCTGAAGCGACAATTCTTCCGGTGGGTTGCCCATTTCCATCAGGGCAAAGCTGCCCCAGAGCCCTTTCTCTTTACGCTGGCGGGCTTTCTCTGGAACTGCTTCGGACGGCTCTTCCCGCCGGGGCGATATATTCTCCTTTCGGATGCCCATCGGCTGATGCTCTACGATGAGGCAGCCTCCCGAGCACCTTTGCGCTTCTATCGCCGTGGCAATGCAGCACTGCCACCGGCATTGCTTGAACAGCTGGCGCAGCTCATCGACGGTCTGCGGCGTGATGGGATTACAGCGGCAGTTCTTGCCGAAAGGCTCGCCGAGGCTCAACACCGAGGGGATCCGACCGTCGATGGAGCACGGTTACACGACGTCGTGGCTCTAGCTCGAGAGTATGAGGCTCTGCTGGGCGAGGAGCTCGTCGATGAACCTCGGGGGTGGGCATTGGTCAGCCGGGCCTTAGCTGAGGGCGGCAGCCGTGCACTACAGCGGCTCTTTCCGGGGGCGGAACTGCTCGTCGTGGAGGGCTTCTCCGATTTCCGAGCTCCAGAGCTGGCCTTTCTGCAGGTGCTGGCCCAGCAGGAATTGCCCGTAGTGATTGCCGTTGACTATTCGCCGGACAATGGCCCTCTATTTGGCAATTTCCAGGAGCTCGTTGAGCACCTCCGGCAGGCTGGCTATGCGGCCTACTCCACCGATCCGATAGTGCTCATGAACGAGCAGACGCCTTCGGAGCAGCGAGTGTTTTGGCCTCTGGGGGCTTATCTGCGCCGTTGGCTCTTCAATACGGAGCGGGAGATTCGCCATCCGGGGCTGTCGCCGATGGTGACCATTGTGGAATGCCGCGATCGGGAGCAGGAAGTGCTCCTCATCGCCCGTTTGGTCAAGGATTTGCTCTGTCGGCAGGGCTACCAACCTCACGAGATTGCCGTCGTGATGCGGCAGCCGGAACGCTATTCGGCGCTGTTCCGGGAAATTTTTGCCCTCTACGGTATCCCGGCCAATGTAACAGATCGTTTCTGGCTTGTGCAGTCGCCGGTCGCTGTGGCTGTGTTGAGCTTGTTAGGGCTGCCGCTCAACGGCTTTCGGCGGCTTGAGCTAGAGCGGCTGGTCTATAACCCGTACGTACGTTTGCTCAGAGCCGATGGGCGCCCCATCGATGGGGTGAATCTCCTCACCGTTGCCATGCGGCGCCGTATCCTCGGAGGCCATCGCTGTGGGGGTGCCGATGGCTGGCGCCGCCAGTTGACCAATGCCTGTACCTTTCTGGAGCGTCAGCTGGAGTTAGTCAGGGCTGATCCTTACAGCGATCCGCTCGAGCGCGAGCAGCTCGAGCGCGAGCTGGAAGCCTGTCAGCGTGCATTGGACGACTTTTGTTCCCTCTCGGAGCGCCTGGCGTGGGAGCGCTACCTCTACACACCGGCGGAGTTTCTGCAGCTCCTCACGCGGGAAATTCTGGTGGGGATGGGAATCTACGAGGCCGTCGTGGCAGCCTACAGGCAGCTGCGCCAACAGCCCTGGCGCAGCGATGCCGAATGGCTGACCGTGGTCGAGCGCATTGAACGGGATGCTCGTGCGTTGACGCGGCTCAGTGAGCTGGCCGATGAAATCGTCACACTCCTCCAGCGCCGGTGGGGCGGGGAGGCTCGGCCGTTGGCCGACTACGTTGAACGCTTCACAGCAGCTCTGCGTGGGGAACGCTATCAGGTGCGTGAAAAGCCCGGCGCTGGAGTGACGGTGACCTCGATTGAGCAGACACGTGGTATCCCCTTCCGTGTGCTCATCCTCTGCGGGGCTGTCGACGGCGAATTCCCTCTGCCGTACCGTACCGAACACCTGCTCGGCTATGCTCTGCCACAAGCCGAAGATCGCCATCGGCGTGCAGAGCGCATGCTCTTCTACCACTTCTTGACCAACGATTCGGAAGCCCTGGAGCGGCAGGACCTGCGCTTCTACATCACGTATCCGACGCTGCAGGAAGGCGAGCAGCTCGTGCGCTCCCCCTTCGTGGACGAGCTCCTGAAGGTGACATCCCTGGAAAGCGATGGCTGTGTCATCAATGCTCCAAAGGTACTGCGCTGGCTTCAGGGGCAAGAGGTGGAGGGCGAGGCAGCAGACCTCGAACGCCAGTATAGCCGAGCGCCATGGTTGGCCGTCCAAGGGACCGTGACGGAGTGGAAGGCTGTAACGTGGGCCGAGCCGGAGGAGCAGCAGACCCCACAGCATTCCGGGCAACAGACGCCCCAAAAGGTGGAGCCCCTTCAGGAATTCATTGGGCGGTATTTCTCTGCCTCGGAGTTGGAGCTGTATCGACGCTGTCCGTATCGCTACTTTGCCACCCATATACTGCGGCTCCGTCCGTTGGAGAGAGCTCCGTTGGAACTCTCGCCCCTGGAGCGAGGCCTTCTGTTGCACCGCATCGTCTATCGCTTTCTCCGGGAGCTTCAGCAGCGTGGCCAGCTCATTGCACGCCCTCTTCGAGGTGAGCTCCCCCCATTGCAGACTGCCCCGCTCGACGGGGAGCTGTCCGAGCTCTACGAGCGCTTGCGGGAGATTGCTCGTGAGGAGCTGCAGCACGTGCGTTTCGAGCACCCGTGGTTTCGCCTGGAAGCCGAACAACTTCTAGGAACCGATGAGCAACCGGGAATACTGCAGTACTGGCTCAACAGTGAGTATGATCGTCGGCGGAATCGACCGGAGTTTGAACCTGTCGCCTTTGAGTTTGGCTTCGGTATGCACCCGACGATGGCCGACCCAGTGCCGCTGGCAGAGCATGCGTGGTTGCGAGGGCGTATCGACCGTATAGAGCTCGGCCGTCAGGGGCCAGAGGGAGCTCTCTCCATCGGTGTTGCCGATTACAAGAGTGGCCCCCTCCACCGGTATGCATCCTCTGACGACTGCCAGCGGGGGCTCCATTTACAGTTGCCGCTGTACCTGTGGGCGGCTCAACAGATTCTGGCTCGTCACTATGCTCTGCAGGTGAAGCCCAGCTTTGCTGCTTTCTATGCCCTGCGCCCCCATCGGGACCGGCACGGTGGGAAGGCTGAGAAGGCGGAGCAGATACCTGTGCAGCTGGAGACCGCTCAGGACATGCTCGATAAAGCGTGTGAATACGCTCAGGATACCGTGGCACAGATTCGTGCTCGGATCTTCCCCGTGGCGCCGGCAAAGCGCACGCTATGCCGGGCTTGTCCGTATATAGCCCTGTGTCGTGTCAAGGAACTCCAGCCTAGGGAGAATGAAGAGACCGCTGGAGATACCTCCTGAGAAGCTGCGGTGGCGCTGCCCGGAGGAGCTCTTTCCATTTGAGACGACTGACGAGTTGGAGCCCTTGGAGGAAATTGTTGGCCAGCCGCGGGCGGTGGAAGCACTGCGTCTGGGTGTGAGTTTGTGGGCTCCGGGCTACAATATCTACGTCTCTGGCCTCTCGGGAACGGGACGTCTGACAACTGTGCAGAGGATCCTCCAGGAGGTGGTGCAGGTCTGCCCTCCATTGTACGACTACTGCTACGTACACAACTTTCGCGAGCCCACGCGGCCACGGCTGCTCCGTCTACCCAAGGGACAAGGGCAGGCCTTTCGCGAGGCGCTCGAGAAGGCCGTAGCCCTTCTCCGAGAGCGTATCCCGCAACTCTTCGAGCGGGAGGATTTCCGCGCACAACGCCATGAACTCTTACACAATTACGAACAGCGCCATCGGCAGCTGCTGAACCAGTTTGAAGAGGAGCTCAAACAAGAGGGCTTCGTCCTCGGCCAACTGGAGACAGCCACGGGCGTAGAGCCGGAAATCTTCCCTGTCGTTGGAGACATCCCTATCACCATTGAAGAGCTCGACGATTACGTCCGCGGGCGGAAGCTTACCCTTGAGGAAGCTCAGGCCTTACGAAGGCGGTACGACGAGGCACGGTTCCGGCTACAAGAGCTGACGCGCTCGGCGGCGCGCCTCTGGCGTGAGTATCAACAGGCCCTCCGCGAACACGACCGCTCGGCCGTCATGGTGCTCATTCGCGGAATCTTTGCCGAGCTCCAGGAACGCTTTCCCTACGAGCCTATCGGGCACTTCCTCACTGAGATTGAGCAGGACTTGCTCGAGCACCTCCATCTCTTTGTGTCCGATCCCCATGAGACCCCAGCGCAGATGGAACAGCGCCTCAAGCTCTTGGAGGAACACCTGCGCTACTACGGCGTGAACGTCATTGTGGACAATACCCACACCGAGTGCGCTCCCATCATCATAGAGACCACCCCGACGTACGCCAACTTGTTCGGTACTATCGACCGTTCCACGGAGGGACGTGGAGTCTGGGCAGCCGATTACCGTTCCATTCGTGCCGGCTCCGTTCTGCGGGCAGACCAGGGCTATCTCATCCTCAATGCTCTCGATACTCTGTCGCAGCCGGGGGTCTGGCCGATGTTGAAGAATGTGGTGCTCTACGGCAAGCTGGATATCCAAACGTGGGATCCCCTCTTTGCGCTGCTGCCGGCCGGTATCAAGCCAGAGCCTGTCGCCGTACGGCTCAAAATCATCCTCATTGGTCCGGCCGAGCTCTATACGCTGCTCCACTTGCTGGATGAGGATTTCCCAAAGATGTTCAAGGTGCATGCACAGTTTGACACCGAAGCCCCGCGCTCGCCTGAGCTACTGCTTGCCTATGCCCGTTTTATACGCAAGCTCAGTCAGCAGGAGGGGATTCTGCCGGCGCATCGGGGGGCTGTAGCAGCCCTAGCCGAGTGGGCCGCTGAATGGGCAGAGACACAGCGCAAGTTGACACTGCGTTTTAGCGATATAGCCGATGTCATCCGCGAGGCGCATTATCGAGCTCAGCAGCAGGGTGCTCAACGCCTGGAGCGAATTCACGTCGAAGAGGCTCTCGAGGCCCGGCGCCGTCGGCACGACTTGCTCGATGAGAAAATCCGGGAGTACATCCTACAGGGGACACTGCTCATCGATACGGAGGGCAAGCGTGTTGGGCAAATCAATGGATTGACCGTCTACTCGACGGGTACCTATAGCTTTGGTCGGCCAGTGCGCATTACTGCCTCTGTCGGCATTGGGAGTGGGGGTATCCTCAGCATAGAACGAGAGGTCGAGCTCAGCGGGCGCATTCACAGCAAGGGGGTGCTGATTCTGGCCGGGCTCTTGCGCGAGCGCTTTGCCCATCGCCATCCTCTGGCCCTCTCTGCCTCGTTGACCTTTGAGCAGTCGTACTCCGATGTCGAAGGCGATAGCGCGTCAGCAGCCGAGCTCTATGCTCTGCTCTCTGCACTGGGCAATGTGCCTCTGCGACAGGATCTGGCCGTAACGGGTTCGGTGAGCCAGAAGGGGGATATCCAGCCTGTCGGGGGCATCAATGAAAAGATCCGTGGCTTCTTCGAGGTCTGCCTTGCACGGGGTCTGACGGGGACACAGGGGGTTATCATCCCATGGCAGAACGTGGAGGACCTCATGCTGCCGGAGACCATCATCGATGCCGTGCGGGAGGGGCGCTTCCATATCTATGCTATCCGCCACTTCGAAGAGGCCATCCCGCTCTTGATGGGATTGCCCGCCGGGGTACAGCGTGCCGATGGCACGTATCCCCCGAATACACTCTTCGGGAAGGTGCAGCGCCGTTTGGAGCTCTTCTGGAGGCAATCCCAGGAGACGACTCAGCGGAGGCAGCGAAATAGCACGCTGAACCGTCGCCGCACTGTGCGTAAGCAATGAGGTGGCCAACCGTGCGCATTGCTCCCTCTCTCTTGGCGGCCGATTTTGCTCGGCTCGGGGAAGAAGTAGCAGCCTGCGAGCGTGCCGGAGCCGATGTGCTGCATGTCGACGTGATGGATGGGCACTTCGTACCGAACCTTACCCTTGGGCCGCCTATTGTAGCGGCCCTCCGACCCCATACGAGGCTCCCCCTGGACTGCCACCTTATGATCACTGATCCCGAGCGCTACATCCCTGCCTTTGCTGAAGCCGGGGCCGATTGGATTTCCGTGCACGTAGAAGCTTGCCCCCATCTGCATCGCGCACTGACGTTGATCCGCACTCTGGGAAAGCGGGCCGGGATCGTGCTCAATCCGACCACTCCGCTGGCATATGCCTATGAGGCCATACCGTACTGCGACTTCATACTGCTGATGTCCGTCAACCCGGGCTTTGGGGGTCAAGAGTTCATCCCCGGCGTTGTCCATCGGATTGCGCAGCTTCGGGAGTACCTCGAACGCGCAGGGCTGGCTATGGATATCGAAGTTGATGGCGGTATCCATGCCGGCAATGTCGCCGAGGTCGTCCGCGCTGGAGCCACCATCATCGTCAGCGGTTCTGGAGTGTTCCGGGGGGAGCTGGCCGAGAATATCCGCACCTTGCGTCGTCTCATCGCCGCCGCGCTCGAGGCTCCTCCCCGAGCAAGTAGCCAAACCCGAGAGAGCCTGCCAAAGGAGCCTTGAGGCCAAGGTAGACACTCCAGGGAAAGTCGATGTAAGCAGCCCGTACCGCTGCTCCAATGGTATAGAGCCGGCCGTCCAGGACCAGATGTGACCGCGGCGAGAGGTGTACCGTCAGCCCGATACCGCCTCCAGCCACACCCCAGGTGGTGCGCCGGAAACGCTGGGTATAAGGACCAAATTCTGCTGCACCTCCGACTTCCCCGAGAATGCTGAGCCCTAACGATCCCAGTGGTATGGTGAGAGCAGGTTCCCCGAGCATAGCAATCCCGGTAACGAACTCCCTACCTATGCGGCCAGTGTAAGCCAGTGCTGTGCCGCGCAGCGAGAGAGATCGCGGCACAATGCTGAGGTGATAGCCTGCAGCAGCACCGAGGCTGGCAAAGCGCATGTCAACATCGATGTTGACGTCCTGACCGCCCGAGGCTGTAATCCCCACAGCTCCCATGGAGGTAGGCTGATCTGGAGGGAGGAGCAGTGGCCGCTCAAGGTGGTAGATGGCCGGGAAGTATATCGGACCGCAGCTACTGAGGCAGAGGACGACTGCGAGCGTGCCTGTAACAGTCACAGCTCTCCGTCCCATAGCCTCACCTCCGTGATGTGGGGCACAAGACCGTGGTAGTACAACAATTCCAGGGTCTGTTCAGTAGCATCGGCGAGCGCCTCGCTCCAGCGCCAGTGGATGGTTCCATGGCGAGCCGGGGACGAGGAGGTGCTCTCGAGGATAGCTTCTCTCGTCGGCAGCCCGGGTTGCACCAGGCGATCGAGCACTGTCGGCAGCTCTGCGGGCAGCTCCTCTGGGCGGCAGACCCAGAAAGCAACTGGCAGCATGTGGTCGAAGGCGACGTACCATTCCTCGGCCACATCCAGGCGGGCCATCTCTGGGCGATTTTCCTCCCAACTGATGACGGCATCGGCTTCGCACAGGGCCTCGTGGACACTTCTACCCGCAGCGGCCGTGAATGTGGGTTCCAGGTCGTAGATCTCCTTCAGCAGCAAGTGGAGAGCCTGTGTCAGAAAGGCAGTAAGTGATGGAGCGATGCAATGGGCGATAGTACGGATCTGCGGACGGAAGTAGAGCCACACGCGCTCGGTATAGCCTTCTAGGGCTAGAGCTCCGGTGGGCACAATGCGATAGTCGGCCTGTCCAGCCAAGTTGCCGTAAGCCAGTGGGGAGAGGAGAGCGAGCTCAACACGATTGGTCCGCAGGAGCCGAGCGCATTCTTCCTCCGGGACGCGGAGGAGCTGTACACGGTCGACACTGGCACCTGCAGCCAGCAGCGGCGTGTAGAGGGCATCAATCGGAGCCGCAATGCGCAGCACCATCAGTATGCGGAATCCTCTCTTCCTGCCACTTTCCGCGGCGGTAACACCGGAGGGCTTCATAGAGGACAATGCCAGCGGCTACTGCAACGTTGAGCGAATGCTTGGCTCCGTACATTGGGATAGCCAGAGCGCCATCGCAGTAGGCGAGTACCTCCGGTTGGATACCGACGATTTCATTGCCGAAGACGAAGGCGGCCGGGAAATCTGCCGGTGTCAGGCTGTCGTAGGGACGACTCTCATCGGTGAGTTCGACGGCGAAGACGCGGATGCGGCGATGCCGTAGCTCGGCCACCGCCTCGACAGCAGAGCGCTGAACACGCCAGGGCACACTCTCGGTTGCCCCGAGCGCTGTCTTGTCAATCTCCGGCCGAGGAGGGGCTGGAGTGTAGCCGCAGAGGATAATCTCTTGCGCTCTCACCGCATCGGCCGTCCGGAAAATAGAGCCAACGTTGTAGAGGCTGCGGATGTTGTCGAGCACAATGGTGATCGGATGCCGTGCCAGGTGCTGAAGTTCCTCCCGGCGATACCGCTGGCGGGAGAGTTCTTCGTAGGTGAGCTTGCGCATGGAGAACGGCGGAAACGGTGTAATTTCCCTCAACGCATGCTGTGGATGCAGACGAATGCCCTTCGTTGCCCTTGTGCTAGGGATAGTGCTGACGCGCTGGAGTACCTTCTGGCTGCTGCAGGGGGAGCTTGTCCCGGAAGCCTCTCGGGTATTCTGGGCCCCACGCAGTCCGAGCGTGGAAGCACTGCCGGCACCGGAGGCGACCGATACGACCTTGCGTTGGCTCGTCCTCGGTGATTGGGGGACCGGAGGGCAGATACAGCGCCGGGTTGCCCGGGCAATGGCTGAGGTGGCTCGCCGCGCACCAGTGCACTGGATTCTCAGCACGGGGGACAATTTCTATCCCTCTGGTGTGCGCTCTGCTGATGACCCCCGATGGGAGAGCCACTTCGAACGGGTCTATGCCGAGAGCTCGCTCCGTGTGCCATGGTATCCTGTGCTCGGCAACCATGACTACCGTGGTCATCCCGATGCCCAGGTTGCTTACAGTCAGCGCAATCGGCTGTGGCGTATGCCAGCTCGGTATTACACTCATGAGCACACGCTCCCTGATGGCACACCGGTTCTCTTTGTGGCTTTGGACACACAGGAGCTCCTGACGGGGCCAGATACGGCCCGTCGACGTCAGCTGCAGTGGCTTGAACGCACGCTACGGCGCTTCCCGCGGGGTTGGAAATTCGCCGTCGGGCACCATCCGCTGCGCTCTGCGGGTGCCTATGGGGAGAATGCTCAACTCCTGCGCCTCCTCAAACCGCTGTTCGATCGCTACGGCGTAGCAGCTTACTTCTGCGGCCATGAACATGATCTGCAACTCCTCCGCCACCCGGACGACCGCTTCGTCTGTGTAATCTCAGGTGCAGGCGGCGGCGTTCGCTCGACCTCTTACGGGCCTTTCACGCTCTTTGCGGCTGCCCAACCAGGCTTTGTCTACGCTGCGCTGGGGCCACAGACGCTACGGCTCTGGTTCATCGCTGCTGATGGCAGCATTCTAGCAGTAGAAACAGTCCCACGACCCGAGCCTCATCCATGAGAGGGCGTGCCCTGGCTGTATTCCTGCTGAGTTGTGTGCTCTGTACAGAGATCCTTGCTCAGCCGCCCGATAGCCGCGGGCGGGAGTTCTGGGTGGCCTTCCTGCCGAATTTCCACAACAATCGGCGCTCGCCCGTAGAAGCTGAACGATATGCTGATTCGCTCTACCTTGCCATTGTTGCCGATGAGCCAAGCCGTGGGTTCATCGAATGGTGGGACGCAGAGGGGCAGCATTGGGTTGAACCCTTCCAAATTGCCGATCCGCGTGTGCCATACGTGTTCGCACGCTCCTGGTGGGGCTTAGAGCTTATGGGATATAACGATAGCGGGCAGCTCCTCCTCAGCGGCTCTGCGGAAGGGGGGCAAGGGGAAAGGCCCGTACAGCAGTCCGTCCACATTGTCGTCGAAGATGGGGGTGAAGTCACCGTGTATGCCTTCCAGCAGGCTGTCTACACCAGCGATGCCTTTCTGGTCTTGCCCGTAGATGCACTGGGGACGGAATACCTCGTGATGAGCTATCCGAGCGACGGGCGTCTTGAGCCGAGCGGCGCACTCAGTACAGCCAGCACGCCGTCGCAGTTTGCCATTGTGGCAATAGAAGAGCAGACGGAAGTGATAATTCGCCCCAGTGCGCCTACGTATCGGTATGGGCTGCAGGAGCAGCGGGTGCGCCTCAATCGTGGGGAGGTCTATCTGGTTCAGGCTCGTATCACACCGAGCGATCTTCGAGCGGATTTGACTGGTACGGAGATTCGTGCGACCAAGCCAGTGGCGGTCTTTGCGGGGCATCAACGAGTAGTTGTGCCGGTGGGAGAGAGTGGTTTGACCTCACGCGATTGCCTGCTCGAGCAGCTCCCTCCCGTTACTGCTTGGGGGAATTCAGCCATCGTAGTGCCCTTCCCTGTGCCTTCGAGCGGTCTTGCGCCGCAGGGGACACACCGTTTCCGGGTGCTAGCTGCCCAGCCGAACACCACCCTGCTGCTGAATGGGCAGCCAGTAGCTGTGTTGCAGCGGGGACAGGTCTACGAGGCTGCTCTCGAAACGCCTCTTGTGCTCCAGGCCACTGGGCCTATACTGGTAGCGGCATTCCACAAGACCTCGAATGCGGGCCAGGTTGCCAATATCGGTGACCCCTTCATGATGCTGATCCCGCCGGTGCAGCAGTTTCTGTCTCGTTACCGCTTCCTCAACGTTCAGAAGTACACCGTCAGCTCTGGTTTTACCGAGCCGGTCTATCGCGAGCAGTATGCAACAGCAGTCTTGCCGATGGAGGCAGAGCTGTGGCTGGATGGACAGCGGGTACCACGAGCGCTGTACCGGCCTCTTGGGGGAGTGGACTATGGGTTCGTGTGGCTCTCGATAACCGATGGAGTGCATGATATCGAAGCTCGCTTTCCGGATGGGCGGCTAGCGCCGCTGGGACTGTACGTCTACGGATATGGACCGGCGGACTCTTATGGGTACATTGGAGGCTGTAGCTTCCGTCCGCTCGATGTGTCGCCGCCGACTGTGGTGGCCGTCCAGGGATGCTTTACCCTCAGCGGAACTGTATACGACACAGCCGCCACCGACAGTCGCCTGCAGAGCGTCGAAGTAGTTCGGGCAGACAACGTCAATGTCGTGCTGGATCCTTTACCGGAGCCGGCCGATTCGGTTCGATTCCGGGCGGTACTGCTCGATCCTTTCGCTGATGGTTTCTTCGAGCTCCGCGCCCGGGATTCGGCCGGATACGCACAAGTATGGGAGTTTGCAATCCCAGGCTTCACACTTCGAGTAAGCCCCACACAGCTGCGTGTGCAGCTGCTCCGGGATGGTCAGCGCTCGTGCCAGCGCTTCAGGCTTTTCAACTCTGGTGCGTTCCCCCAGGAGCTGCGTCGGCTGGAGTTTCTCGGAAGACTCCCGCCGCAAGCGACTGTGACTCTGACACCACCGGACTCGGTCCTGCCGCCCCAGGAGAGTCGGGAGGTGGAGCTCTGCTTCGTGGCCTCGGAGGCCGGTACCTACGTGGCCCATGTGGTGGTCGGCACTCCGTGTTTGACAATGGACAGTATGGCGGTCGTTGTGATCACGGTCGGTGTCGACGATGTGCCTCCAAGCGTGCAACGTATGCGGGATTCCTGTGGGTGGGAGGAGTATCTTGTGATTGCCGACACAGTGGAACCGGCTTCTGGCCTTGCAGCCGTAGAGGTCCGACAGCAAGTCAACTGCGTTGTTCAGGTCGTACAACGGGAGCTGCAGTACGCACGGGTGCACGTTCGTGTCCTGGATCCCTGGGAAGATGCTTGGTACGAGCTCTTCGTCCAGGATGAGGCGGGTAATGAGCGCTGGGTGAGCGATACTCTGCCGGGCTTTACACTGCGCCTGCTTGCTCCGGCTGACGGCCATCTGGAGCTGGGTCCGAACTCTTACGGGCAAATACGCTGTGATACAGTTTGGCTGCACAACACAGGGCACTTTGCCATCCTGCTGCAGGCAGTGCCTCTGCGGCAGCAGACGGCCTTTTCTGTTCCACCGGGGCAGCTGCCGCTGCGCATTCTGCCGGGACAGGTGAAGGGGGTGCTCGTCTGCTTTGCACCGCTCCAACCAGACTTCGGCCTCTATAGGGACACGCTCGTGCTCTCGCGGCAGTGCCTCCAGCTGCCCGTGATCCTCTCTGGGGAGCTGCGTCCACGGGAGTACGTCGGGCGCGATCGCTGCGGTCTGTTCATCGAAATGGGGCAGCACATTAGCCGCCCCTTCCTTGCGCTTCCTCACCCTCAGCCAGCCACAACACAGGTGCACGTACAGTTTGGTCTGCCAGGAGAGACCCTCGTTCAGCTCAGCCTCTGGGATACCCACGGTCGGCTGGTACGCCACTTCCTGCGTCGGCAGCTCCCTGCGGGGGGCTATACAGCAGTGCTGCCGCTAGAGGATCTGCCAGCAGGGGTCTACTGGCTTCAGCTTCAGACGACCTCTACGGTGCAGGGACAGCCGTTGGTGATCGTGCGCTAGAGTTCCAACGTAGTTCGGCGCGCACGAACCATTGCCGCCCGAATAGGTGAGGAAGAAAGCGCGGCAGGAGGACGTCAGTGAGATTGCGCCCGCCAAGGCTTACGGAGAGCGTTACCGCATCGAAGAACCAGAATTGGGTCAGCCAGGCACTCAGTTCCCAAAAGCCGGGCACATACTCATCGTCTCGATCGAGGATGCGTCGGGGTGGGTTGAGCACAGCGATGCCGTTACGATCGAGAGCTTCCTCGCCGAAGCGGCTGCGGTAGAAGGAGCGCAGGGTCAGCGTTGTCTTGGAGGGGGCGAAGTGGAGCTGTAGGGTGCCCGAGAAAGTATGTCGAGAGCGGCCCCAGAGTCCCCCGTAGTCACGGCGCTGCAAAGGGGTAAAACGCCCTGTGGAAGGATCCTGGGTTCCGGCTCGCCCTGCTGCAATGGCATCGAGGACGTCCAGATCGACGGCATCGAGCAATTGCCAGGCAGCATGGAGATCCATGCGCCAGTAGGGATGGGGATGCAACTGCCCCTGGAGACTCATTTCGAGACCACGGGTAGCAATCCGGGCCAAGTTGCGATAGGAATAAATGTCAAGCCCCTCAGTCCGCCCAACGTAGAAGGGTTCGATCAGATTGCGCACCCAGTTGGCGAAGAGGCGTGCCTCTACAATACACTCCGATATCCACGGCAGCCATTGCTCTAGGGTAAGCTGAGCGCTTGCATCGACGGCCAGCGAACGTTCGGGCTGAAGTTCATAGCCTCGTCTGCGGGCTCCTATGAGCGCATAGCCAGCCCCTTCGAGACGGTTCGTGAAGGTGACGAAGAGCTGCCGGAAGTCGGGCGCACGAAAGCCACTGCCGGCGGAGACACGCACCTGAAACCCTGAATGTCCCAGAGGACGGACAAGGAAGGCTATCTTTGGACTCCAATGCTCGCCGTAGGCGGAGGGTCGATCCCAGCGTAAGCTGAGGGCATAACTGAACCACGTGTAGGGGATCCCCTCCCATTGGAGGAATGCCGCGGCAGTCCGAGTCGTCGGCCGGTCGGGGTAGCGTGTACCGGCTATATCTTCGTAGAGAAGCTCTCCGCCGAGCGCCAAGCGATAGCGCTCACTCCAGAGCACGTCGTACTGGGACCACAGTCGCGCCAGACGCTGTCGAAAGTCATCATTACTGCTAGCCGTTGGCGTCGGTGGAACATCCCAGTTGTAGAGCTCTCCGTACTGATTGCCGAAAAGGCCGAGCTGAAATCGCGCTCGGCCTCTGGTCCAGGAGGCCGTGAGCGACGTGCTCCACTCCCGCTGGCGAAAGACCCCATGGTTGACTGCTAGTTGGTTCCCATAGCTTTCGGCAAAAGCGCCATGGGTTCGGCTCTGGAAAAGGCGTCCGTCGGCCTCGAGCCGCCAGTGGGCTGCGGGGTGCCAGTAGGCTGAACTCCCTAGAGCAAACTCTGTTCGGCCTGGATAGGGGAAGAGGGTCGTGTCGGCCACCAGCTCAAAGGGACTCGAGCGACGAAGGAAACCGTAGAGCTGAAATGCCACGCTGGACGTGCCATACCCAATGCGCCCATGGAGCTCAGAACCCTGGCGGCTCAAGTATTGGCTCTGGAAGCTACCTGTCCAACCGCGCTGCGGGCGTACCGTGAGGAGATTGACAACCCCACCGAGGGCTGTGCTCCCGTATAGGCTCGACATTGGCCCCTTGACGATCTCTATGCGCTCGATGTCCCCCAGGGGTAGACGTTGTAAGTCGATAACCCCTGCTACACGACCAGTCAACGGCTGGCCATTGAGCAGAATGAGTGTGTAAGCCGGGTCTAGCCCCATCATCTGAATGCCGCTCCGCAGCCGATACTGCTGGACGATGCCAGCCGAGGTTTCGAGTAATTCCGCCGCTGTCAGCTGTCCAGCTATCGTAGTCGGGGTTAGCTGTAGGACCTCGACGCGTACCGGAGCATACTCGACCGTGACGGGATTGCGGCTTCCAGTGACGACGACCGTTGGGGTTCGATAGACGTGCAGACTATCTTCCCGGGGAAAGGGTGTAGGCTGCTGTGCTTGGAGGAGGCTCCCCCCACTGAGTACGCACGTCAGGACGGAGCACCGGAGATAGAGCCACCACAGGGTCTCTCTCATTTGCATAGGATTCCGAAGCTATGGCCTACAAATTTCGCTAGACTGCACGAAACTAAGAATCGGCTTCCGCCCGGCGTGGATACGGCCACCCGCGTGCGGCTCGGACCGGTTTGTGTATATTTGTTCTCGGTCTGAATTGCGGAAGCAGTGATGGAGACGGCCGAGCGCGTGGATGTGGAGCAGCTCAAGGAGCGCTTTGCCACCTTCTTGCAGGAGCAGCGCTACCGGAATACGGCGGAGCGGATGCGCATTTTAGAATGTGTTGTGGAGATGCCGAAGCATTTCTCAGCCGATGAGCTCTACGTGTACATGCGTACGCATGGTGAGAAGGTATCGCGGGCCACAATTTACTCGACGCTCGAGCTCTTGCGGCGGTGTGGACTCGTGGTGGGCCATCGTTTCGAAGGTGGCAGTACGAAGTACGAGCTTGCGGTGCGGCTTCCGAATCACGATCACCTCCTCTGCACCGATTGTGGGCGCATAGTGGAGTTTTGTGCTCCGCAGCTCCAGGAGCTTGTGGAGCAGATTAGTCAGCAGTACGCGCTGCGGGCGGTGCGGCATTCACTGCAGATTTTCGCTCAGTGCCCTGAGTTTGGACGCTGTCCCTATCAGAGGGAGCTTGCTGCGCAATAGCTGGGCAAGCCCATTCGTCGTCGAGTTCGAGGTGTACACGAACCAAAATACGGTGCGGCCATGTACGGCAATTTGAGCATTGTTGAGCCCCTCCGTGGAGTGGAGCAAGAGGATCCGGAAAAGCTCGCTGAGTTTGAGGAGCGCATTGCTCGAGGCGAAAAGATTGAGCCGCACGATTGGATGCCCCGCGAGTACCGCCGCCAGGTGCTGCGCATGGTCGAGCAGCATGCTCATTCGGAGATCATCGGTGCTCTGCCGGAGGGGACCTGGATTACCCGGGCACCTGGCTTTCATCGGAAGCTTGCTCTCATGGCGAAAGTTCAAGATGAGGTCGGACATGCCCAGCTGCTCTATAGCGCTGCCGAAACGTTAGGCAAGCCGCGGGAGCAGATGATCAACGATCTCCTCAGTGGCAAGGCCAAGTACTCCAACGTCTTCAACTATCCAGCGCTGACATGGGCCGATACGGCTATCATTGCGTGGCTCATCGATGCCGGGGCCATCATCAATCAGACGCTCAACAGTAAGGGATCCTACGGCCCCTATGTCCGGGCGCTCGAGCGGATCTGCAAGGAGGAGGCCTTCCACCTCAAGTATGGCTATGACAATGTTGTCACGCTAGCCAGCGGAACGAAGCGGCAGCGGCAGATGCTGCAGGAAGCCCTCAACCGGTGGTGGAAGCCCATTATGCACTTCTTCGGTCCGCCGGACCATATGTCCATCCATAGTGAGAAGCTCTTGCGCTGGAAAGTCAAGATGGCCAGCAACGATGAGATGCGTCAGATGTTCCTCGATGCTTATGTGCCCAAGATCTGGGAGCTGGGGCTGAGCATTCCGGACCCGAACCTCCGCAAGGATCCGCAAACGGGTCGCTGGGAGTACTCTGACCCAGATTGGGACGAGTTCTGGCGTGTCATCAATGGCAATGGGCCCTGCAACCGTGAACGCTTAGCCGTGCGCCGGATGGCCGACGAGATGGGAGCCTGGGTACGTCGTGCACTTCTCAAGCCTGAGACTCGCTACCTTGAGCCACTCTTCTGACGCCGGTCTCACAGGGGGGAGTACCGATGTCAGCACCGCAAACGGCTGTCATCCGTTCGCTGGATCCACGAATTACCCGGCTGCAGATTCCCGAGCAGCTACCGGAGTTTCAGCCCAAGCCCCCACTGGATGAGTGGGAGCCCTATGAAGTCTTCTGGAAGGAGAAGCCGGGGGATCAGCCCATACACGTTGGAACCGTCCATGCTCCCAATGCGGAGATGGCGCTTGCATTCGCGAAAGAGAACTACTGCCGTCGCGGGCGGACAGCAGCAATCTGGGTAGTTCGGACGGCCGATATCTTCACCTTCAGCCCCGATGATGCTGACATGTTCGCCACGGTGCCGGAGAAGACCTACCGAGAGCCCGACGCCTATAAGGTTGCCCAGAAGTTACTGCGCTTCAAGAGACAGCATGCTGCCGGAGAGAGCCATGGGACATGATCCGTCTACCCTTGCGGCTATCAAAGATCTGCTCTACCGCATGGCTGACGATAGCCTCATCCTAGGGCACCGACATTCGGAGTGGACAGGCTTGGGCCCGATCTTGGAGGAGGATATCGCTTTCTGCTCAATTGCTCAGGACAAGCTCGGGCATGCCTATGCGCTGTATCGGCTTCTGCATGGGCTCGGCGAACCTGAGCCCGACCGAGCGGCCTTTTTTCGGGATGCTCCTGAGTTCCGCTGCTGCCACCTGGTGGAATATCCCAACGACGGATACGACTTCAGCCTCATGCGGCATTTCCTCTTCGACATCGCTGAGCAGTGGCGGTACCATTTGCTGGAACAGTCTCGCTACGAGCCTCTGGCGCAGCTTGCCCGCAAGGTGCGGGGCGAGATCAAATACCACGTCTTCCATGCAACACAGTGGGTCGTCCAGCTGGGGGCTCGAGGCAATCAGGAAAGCCACGAGCGCATGCAACGAGCTCTGGAAGTTGCCTTTCCGCTGGCTTTGGGCATCTTTGAGCCAGTCCCGTACGATGAGATCTTGGAACAGGCTGGCATCTTCCCCGGTGAGCGGGTTCTGCAGGAGCGCTGGCTGGAGACTATCACGCCGATCCTCGAACGTGCTACCTTGCGTCTTCCCGATCTGAGGAGTGTTGTGCCTTCTTACGGTGGGCGCCGAGGGATCCACACCGACTACCTTCAGCCCCTGCTGGACGAAATGGGCGAAGTGATCCGCAGTGAGCCCGATGCCGTATGGTAACGCGAGAAGACATCTGGCGCGAGCTCAGCACAATCCATGATCCGGAGATCCCTGGCTTGACCATTACCGACATGGGCATTGTAGCCGATGTCCAACTCGAGCCAGAGGCTGGGCGGGTACTGGTGCGGATTACTCCGACCTTTGTGGGTTGTCCAGCAACGGCACTCATCTGCTCCGAAATTGAACAGCGCCTGCGCCGGCTCCCCCTGCAGCAAGTGCAGGTTGAGGTGACCTACGAGCCTCCCTGGAACAGCAACCGTCTCTCGGAGCGGGCGCGAGAGGTGTTGCGTCGCTTCGGCATTACGCCACCCCCGGTGTACGAGGGGCCAGAGGTCCCGCTTCAGCTTCTGGAGGCAAATGTGCCATGTCCATACTGCGGGAGCACGGAAACAACGCTGCGCTCGCCCTTTGGACCGACGTTGTGTCGGGCGCTGTACTTTTGCAATGCTTGTCGGCAAGCTTTTGAGCACTTCAAACCTGTGTAAGCTGACACCATCGGGAGGCGGAATCGTGCGGTGATTTCGCCTATCCTTGTCGAGGTTGTCCCACACATCAAGGAGGATGCCATGCGCCGAGCAGCTGTATTGCTCTGCCTTGCGTGTGTGCCGCTTATAGCGCAGCCTGCTGGGATCATTGCACAGCGCTTGCAGCTGCTCAATGAGCTTCTGCTGGGAGCAACCGCAAACTCGGGGAGCACTGGGCAAGTGCTCTTCTCGCAGGGACCGGGGAGCTCGCCGGCCTGGAGCACGCAGCTGATCTGGGATGAGGCAAATGCGCGACTCGGGGTGGGGACGCTAACCCCTCAGACCACACTCGATGTCGGCGGTACCGTTCGCGCCCTCGGATTCCAATTGCCACTGGGTGCTGCTGCAGGATTTGTACTCCGGAGCGATGCAAATGGAACCGCCTCGTGGGTCGATCCCTCGACATTGGTTACTGCCAGTAACGGGCTGACCAAAGTCGGCACCGACATCCGCCTTGGTGGGACGCTCACCGCAGCGACCACAATTGCTCTCAACGGAAACGTGTTGAGCTTTGCTGGAGCGGGAACCAGTACGGTGGCCGTTGGTACAGCATCGCCCCCGGGGAGTACTGCACGGCTGTATGTGACCAGTAACAGCGGGAGTTACCATGCACTCTACGCCGTGCACACCTCTTCCAGCACGACAGCTGCTTATGGAGCGCTCGGGGGTGAAGTATCCGGTAGCGGCTACACATCTGCCAGGGGGTATGTAGGATACCATGCGAGCAATAACCGGACGTTTGGGGTACGCACCATTGGAGGCGACTACGGCGCCTGGTTTGACAGGCCGATCGCTATAACGCCGGGGACGCAGGCTCCTGAGACGTTGGCTGATGTAGAAATCCGTAACGTGACAGCAGCTTCCCCACCCCGACTGCTCCTACGGCGGACAATCTCTGCTACGGCTGCTGGTACAGTGCTTGCGGGGGTGGAATTCGGGGATGCGTGGCAGGCTGACGCGCAGGCGCAGATACAGGTTCTCCGTGGTGCTGCGGCGTCTTCGGGGTCGCTGCCGACCGATATTGTGCTGTCGACTACCCCCGTGGGGGGCACAAGCCCGGTGGAACGCCTGCGGATTACGCATCAGGGAACCGTGGGGATTGGTACGGCTTCCCCTCGAGCTCTCCTGCACCAAGATGCTGCGTCGGGGAGCTACCATAAGTTCACGGCAGGATCTGTTACGGGGATGACGTCCACCGACGGCTTTGATGTCGGCATAGCGGCAGATGGAACTGCAGAGCTGCGGCAGCGGGAAAACGCTGACATACGCTTCTACACCAATGACCAGCTCCGGATGCAACTGCTGGCCACAGGCGAGCTGCTTTTGCATTATCGGCTGATTGCGCAATCGGCCCGTCGCTTCAAGGAATCGATTCGCTCGATCGAGTCTCCGATGGAGTTGGTGCGGCGTCTCCGGGGAGTACGCTTTCGGTGGAAGGCAGAGTACGGCGGCACCGCTGATATTGGTTTCGTTGCCGAGGAAGTGGCTGAGGTCGTGCCGGAAATTGTCCACCGTGATGAGGCAGGGGAAGTTGTCGGTCTCGATTACACGCGCCTTGTTGCTGTCCTTGTGGAAGCGCTCAAGGTGCAGGACGTGCGTGTGCAACAGCTAGAGCAGCAGCTGGAGAGCCTCCTGCGTACGGTTGAAGAGCTCCGCTGTCAGCTTCCTCCAAGGAGGTAAAGCGTGGGCCCGGCAGGACTCGAACCTGCAACCAACGGATTATGAGTCCGCCGCTCTCACCATTGAGCTACGGGCCCTCCATCAGTTGAAGAGGCCCACAAAAATAGCGAACTGGGCGGATGCGCCGGAAGGGGTCAATTTCGCAGGGACACCCTCGACTTCGGCGAGAGAATTTTGCTTCCATGTGCCCATGAACGTGAGGAGATAGCCTCCGCCCAGACGCAGGAGCAGGAACGGAAGGGGAGCATACTCGAGGTAGAGCTGCGGGTAGAGAAAGAGGTACGAGGCGTTGAGGTAGTGCACGAAGGTAGTGCCTGATTCTTGTGGCACCTCGTCCCAGCTGGTGCGCACAGGTGATTGAGCCAGTTCCACACCGAACGTCCCCCAGCCGCCTGAAAGGGTAGGCAGGAGGGCTATCGAGCGTAATGGGACAAAGGCATAAGACACTGCCAGCCCTGTCGTGCTCGCCTTCAGTTCGGCTCGACGCTGAGTATCGGCCGCAACGCTGTGGCGTATCTCTTTACTCCCGCCAGCACCGAAGAAGCCCACTCGGAAGTTGGGAATGAGTCCGATCGTGAAGAAGCCTTCACCTCCGGCTAAGAAGAGTGGTCCTGACAATGTGCCGATTCCCCACTGCTGGAGCTTGGTGTTCAGGGGCTCTAGGTTGGCAAAGAGGAAGCTTCCCACGAAACCACCGCCGGCAGCGAAGTAGGGCGTCGTGAAGTCTGCAGGAGCTCGAGGGATTTCTAGCCGCTCGATGTCCAAATCATCTGTCTGCTGGGCAAGGAGGGCAGAAGCCAGGAGAAAGTAGAGGGGCATGCAACATCGATGCATGGACGACTCCTACACTGGACGACGGGTTAGCAACACCCGCTTGGGCGGGCGACAGACAGAGCGCTCGCAAAAATACAGAAACGCTGCTCAGCAGGCTTAGCGGCCTGCTTACGAACCGGGTGGGGCAGCAGGGAAGCGGAGGAGGAAAGTTGTGCCGCAGTTGGGGGTGCTCTCGACCGAGATCTGACCGCCGTGGAGCTCCACGAAGCGTTTGACAATACTCAGCCCCAGCCCCGTTCCCCCTTCCCCGTGCGTGCCGCGGCGTTGGAGCAGGGCAAAGGGTTCGAAGAGGTGAGGGAGCTGTTCAGGAGGAATACCGATGCCAGTGTCGCTGATGCGTACGAGAATCGATGAGTCCGGTTCCTGCTGTGCCAGAAGTTCCACTGTGCCCCCGGCGGGAGTGAACTTGATAGCGTTGGAGAGCAAGTTCTGGAAAATGCGGAAGAGCTTCTGCGCATCGCCGCGCATGGCGATGCCTTCTTCTGGTAGGTGAACGGCCAGGCGGATCTGCTTACTGTAGGCGGCCAGTGTCACCGTGTCGATGGCGTTGACGAGAACTTCGCAGAGGTCCAGCTCGGAGAGCTCGAGAGTCGCATGGCCCCCCTCGGTTCGGGCTAGCTCGAGCAATTCGTTTGTCAACTCCAGCGGTTCCGCCAGCAGCTTGTGGAGTTTTGACGCGTGCTCGAGAACGGAGTCGGGAGTGTGGGCTTCTGCACGAATGAGTTCAACAAGCCCTTGGGCCGCGGCCAGGGGAGAGCGGAGGTCGTGGGCAATGAGTGCCAGGAGGCGGTCTTTGGTAGCGTTGAGCTGTTGGAGCTGTTGGACGAGGTGGGAGAGCTGTTGGCGGTGCTCGTGCAGGGGGCGAATGTCGTGGTAGAGGGCCAGTACGCCCAGGCGTTTTCCAACTGTGCTGATGGGTACTGCCCGGAGCCAGACAGGGATGCGTTCCCCGCTGCGGTGCTGCCGAACCGTTTCCGTGCTAATTGGCGTGCCATGGAGGACAGTTTCGGTGAAGTGCTGTCCTTCTGCGCGGAGTTCCTCCGGGACGATCAGATCACCAATGGGCTTTCCTTGAGCTTCTGCGGCAGAGAAGCCAAAAAGTTCGCTGAACGCAGGGTTGACCGCTATGATGCGGTCTTCTTCATTCACGATAGCGACTGCCAGCGGTAAGTGCTCGAAGAGGGCTTCCAGAAAAGGTGCGCTTCCCAAAGTACGAGCATGGCGCGTCCGTCGGGAGCACAAGGCTCCTCCTCGGGTCAGCCATGCTCTCAGCTGCCGCAGTGGCAGCATGGTTGGGGGTGAGTCGTTGGTGCTAATTGGGAATGTGCAAGTGTTGGCCCACGCGGATCACATCATCCTCTTCGAGGCCGTTGTGCTTACGGAGCTCCTCAACACTGACTCCAAAGCGGCGAGCAATGGAGAAGAGAGTATCCCCGGCACGCACCGTGTAGATCCGTCGGCTATCTCGGGGAGGGGACAGCCGTGCCGTTGATGGCGGGACCATGATCCGTAGCGTAGTACCTGCAAGGAGGGTTTGGCCGCGGAAGCTCTGGGGGTTCCAGCGCCGCAGGTGTTCGACGGTCACTCCATAGCGCTGGGCGATACTGTGGGCGGTCTCACCACGGCGGACGCGGTGGAGGATAAAGGAGCCAGAGGTGACACGAGCAGAGAGGCGGAGGCGTTGTCCAGCATGGATTCGATCAGAGCGCAGACTGTTCCAGGCCTTGAGGTCAGCAACGCTGACGTTGTAGCGAGCGGCAATCTCGGCAAGGGTTTCACCCTGTCGGACGACGTGATAGAGGGTAGGCTGTGGGGGTGGAGGGGTTGCCTCTCCGGCCGTGTGTGCTTCGGGGAGCGTAGCCAGTGTAGTCGAAGCTGAGGTGCCAACGGGAATCCGCAGCGCCGTCCCTGGCCGCAGCCGGCGGCCGATGCGGTTGAGGCGACGTATCTCACCCACCGGGACCCCATAGCGTGCAGCAATGCGTTCGAGCGTCTCACCGCGACGGACCACATGGGTAAGCCATGGTTGTTTCTCCGCTGGCGAGAGTGTCAACAGACACTGCTGCAGAAGTGTGGCGCTGCCGAGAGGAATCTTCAGCGGGTAGGGGCGGATATCGGGAGGAGTGCTCAGCGTGAGAAGTTCCGGGTTCAATTGCCGTAGGCTGTCAAGCGTAATGTTCAGACATCGGGCCAATGTGGGGAGGTTGACAAGCTCGGTCAATGCGTACGTATCGTAGACGAGCTCCGGCTCAGGGACGATCTGCTCGTCAGAGAAGCCGAAGGCACGGGGATTGAGCGCAATGAGGGTAGTGGCAATGTAGAGCGGAACGTAGTTGCGGGTTTCGCGTGGGAGGTAGTCCCGAATGTCCCAGAAAGAGAGTGTTGGCGAGGGAGAGCTCTGGGCAGTTTCGGCAATGACGCTCCGCTGTGCTTGGGCCAGGGCGCGGCGGACTGCTTGGGCACCGCAGTTGTAGGCTGCAAGCGCAAGGTGCCAATCACCGAACTCGGTGTAGAGATCACGCAAGTGCCGGAGAGCTGCTCGGGTAGATTTCTCCGGGTCGCGACGTTCGTCGATCCAGGTTGTAACTCGCAAGCCGTAGAGCTCACCCGTGCTGCGGATGAATTGCCACAGTCCTACGGCACCTGCCCAGGAGACCGCAAATGGATTGAGGCCGCTTTCGATCATGGAGAGGTAGAGCACCTCCTCGGGCATATTCTCTTCCCGGAGGATGCGGCGCATCAGCGGGAAGTAGCGGCCACTGAGCTGCAACCAGCGCTGCATGAAGCGCCGTCCACGCCCTTGGGTGAAGAATTCCAGTGCTCGCTCTACGAATTCATTCCGGGGGAGAGGGATTATTGTTGCAGGAACTCCTATGGCGTCGGCTTTCAACGGGGGAGGGGTGGGAGGAGAGGCAAGGCGGGTTTCTGCCTCCACGCGGTCGAGGGCTTCGAGCAATTGGTTGCGCACGAGGAGAAAATCCAGTGCGCTCTGTTCCGGCTTCAGATACGCCTCGTAGTCTTCGAGCACTGACTGAGCAAGCTCGGAGAACTCCGCTGAGCGCCTCATTGTGGGAGAGTTCGCCAAGGTGTGGAGGAGTGAGAGGGCGTGCTCGAAAGCAATCAGTGCCTGCGCTGTATCGCCGCCTTCGAGGAGGTGGAGGGCATGCAGGTAATATGTGCGGGCCCGTTCAAGAGTAGTCGTATCAGAGGAGCGAGGGGGCAGAGAGCCTGCCGTAGGATCGTCGAGCTCCGTGAATTCATCCCCAAAGCGCACGGCAGCTTGGTGGGCAGGGGCGGGGTGGTAGTGGATAAACCAGCGGGCTGAGGGGGGGACTATCGTGCTGCATCCCCATGCCAACGCTGCCACAGAGAGGACACCCCACCATCTGCGCATAAGCTTCCCCGCCCCGAGGGCACATAACCGGTGCGCTAATATACAAGCCTCTTGACAAACGCCAGACCAAGTGGCCACATCGAGTGGGCGGTGGGAAATTTGCAAGGGGCTCTGTATTTTTGCAGTGCTTTCGTGCATGCGGAAGTGGCGGAACTGGTAGACGCGCACGTTTGAGGGGCGTGTGGGGCAACCCGTGAGGGTTCGAGTCCCTCCTTCCGCACAGGGTCTATGTATAACGGAGCCAGAGTCAGTGTGCAGCATCGCTACCGGGTTAACGAAGAGATTACAGCACCGGAGGTTCGGGTCGTCGATGCGCAGGGGAAAACCATCGGCATTATGCGTCGGCGGGAGGCTCTCGAGTATGCTCAGCGCCAAGGGCTGGATCTGATCGAGATCGCTCCGCAGGCGCAGCCTCCGGTCTGCAAGTTGATGGATTACAGCAAGTTTGCCTACGAGCTCCAGAAGAGAGAGCGCCATCAGCGCCGGCAACAGCAGCAGCATCAGCTCAAGGAGATTCGCTTCAAGTCGAATACGGACGTGCATGATTTCAACTTCAAAGTGCGGCATGCTCGCGCCTTCCTCCTCGATGGGCATAAGGTCAAAGCAACGGTGCTCTTCCGCGGGCGGGAGATCCTCTACACTGAACGGGGGGAGGAGTTGCTCAATCGTTTTTGGCAGGCTGTCGAAGATCTGGCCAAGCTCGAGCAGCCGCCGAAACTTGAGGGGAGGATGATGACGGCTATTGTGGCGCCAGATCGAGTCAAGTTGCAACGCCGCCGCGTGGATGAACAATCCGCACCTCAGGAGAGTGCATGAGTTGAACGGCCGGGGTTGAGGATGCCAAAGCAGAAGACGAATCGTTCGGCTGCGAAACGTTTTTCGCTGACGGCTACGGGGAAGGTGCGGCGCAATCGGGCCTACCGTAGTCACCTCCTGGTAGGCAAATCCCGCAAGCGGAAGCGGCGTCTTCGGCGGCCAGCGCTCGTCAGTAGCGCTGATCGGCGGCGTGTTGAGCGCATGTTGTGCCTGCGGTAAGGTTGGACGGGAGAGGGAACTGCTATGCGTGCACGTAACCGGGTAGCATCACGGCGTCGGCGAAAAAAGATTCTCCAGCTCGCTAAAGGGTACTGGGGCGCTCGGAGCAAACTCCTCCGGCAAGCCAAGGATCACGTGGCCAAAGCACTGCAGTACGCCTATCGCGATCGCCGCCAACGGAAGCGCTTCTTTCGCCAGCTCTGGATTGCTCGCATCAACGCAGCAGCCCGGCAAGAGGGGACAACCTACTCTCGGCTCCTCCACGCACTGCGTCGGAAGAATATCCGGCTCAACCGCAAGCTGCTGGCAGACTATGCAATGAATCGGCCCGAGACCTTTCGCCAGATTGTGCGTATAGCGCTCCAGGCGGACGGTACACCTCAACCCCATGCTTGAGGAATTGCAGGAGCTGCGCAAGCAGCTGGATGCCGAGCTGCAGGCCATTACGTCGCTGCGGGAGCTAGAAGATTTCCGCCTTCGCCATCTTGTCCGACGGGGGACCCTGGCCCAGGTTCGGGAACGCTTCCGCCAGCTCCCGGCCGAACAGAAGCCCGTGGTAGGCCGCGAGCTCCACGCCCTGGAGGAAGCTATCCGCCAGCGCTACAATGAAATACGTCAACGCCTAGAAACCCAGGCCGAAGAGCAGCTCACCGTGGATCTTTCCCTGCCAGGACGCCGCTTCTTCCTCGGGGGACGCCATCCTATCGAGCAGGTGCTGGCAGATATTGTGAGTATCTTCACCCGCATGGGCTTCTGCGTGGCTGAGGGGCCCGACATCGAAGATGATGAGCATAACTTCACGGCACTCAACTTCCCGCCTGAGCATCCTGCCCGAGACATGCAGGACACTTTCTTTGTTACACCGGATCGGCAAATCCTGCTGCGAACCCACACCTCGCCTGTGCAAATTCGCCTGATGCGGACCCTTCCCCCCCCGATTCGGGCCATTGTACCCGGACGAGTATACCGCAACGAGGAAATCAATCCCCGCTCGCTGGCGGAGTTCCATCAGGTAGAGGGCTTAGTGGTCGACCGCACTACGAGCTTTGCCGAGCTCAAGGGGACATTGGTGGCCTTCGTACAGCAGATGTATGGACCGCAGACAGCGTATCGATTTCGCCCCTCCTTTTTTCCCTTCACCGAACCCAGTGCAGAGATGGACATCCGCTGCGTTCTCTGCCGTGGAGAGGGCTGCCGTGTCTGTAAGGGGAGCGGTTGGCTGGAGATTTGCGGCTGTGGTATGGTGCACCCCGCTGTGCTGCGCAATGGAGGGCTAGATCCGGAAACCTATCTCGGTTTCGCCTTCGGCATGGGGATTGAGCGCATCGCCATGCTGCGTCTGGCCTTGGACGATATCCGCCTACTCTACCTCAACGACCTGCGTATCCTCCAGCAGTTTCGATGACACCTCTGCTGCGTGCCCAGGACGTGGTGAAAGCTTATTCGCATCGCTTGCCGCACGATACGCCAGTCTTGCGCGGAGTCAGCCTAGAGCTTGCTGCAGGGGAATTTGTGGCCTTGGTGGGTCCGTCAGGAGCTGGAAAGAGCACACTGCTGCATCTCCTCGGGGGGCTGGATATGCCTGACAGTGGGACGATTGAGCTTTGGCTCGATGGCCGCTGTTATCGTTATGGCGAACTCCCCGATGGGGAGCGAGCTCGCCTGCGGAATCGGGCTATCGGCTTCATCTTTCAGGCTTATCACCTGCTGCCAGAACTGACGGCGCTGGAAAATGTCATGGTTCCAGCTCTCTTGGCTGGCCTTTCTTGGAAGCAGGCTTTGCAGCGTGCTACGGCCTTGCTCGAACGCGTCGGTATGCGCCACCGGGCCGAGCACCGACCTGCGGAACTCTCCGGTGGTGAACAACAGCGAGTTGCCATTGCCCGAGCCCTCGTCAATCGCCCTGTGCTCGTGCTTGCCGATGAACCCACGGGAAGTCTGGATTCAGCCAATGCCGCCCTCGTTCTCCAGCTACTCCATGAGCTCCAAAGAGACTTTGCCACCGCTTGTATACTGGCTACCCACAGTCCGGAGGTAGCCCGTGCTGCCGTCCGCCAGCTCTACCTCCGGGACGGACGTCTAAGCCCTATGGCCGAGATTGCGTAAACCTCCTGATACTTGCAAGCGTCTAAAGCTGCCGATAGTGCTCCCGTTTGAGGTGCTCCCGATGGACTGTCGGAGCGGTATGCTGATTGTGTTGCCGGTACTGCTGGTGCTGGGCGTTCTAAAGGGATGGGCGCAGTTGGTGGTGCACGGGCGGGTGCTCGATGTACAGCAGCGGACCCCGATTCCCGGAGCCACGGTGGTGGCCTTTGCGCTCTCGGATACGGCACGGCGCTGGGGTGCTGTTGCGAATGCACAGGGAGAGGTGCGGCTCGAGCTGCCCGGTCCGGGTCAATATCGGCTGCGGGTAAGCTCGGTCGGTTACAGAACGCTCGAGCGTGTACTCTCCGTTGAAAGATCGCACTCTGTGGGGGATTTGCCTCTGGAACCTGTGGCCCTGCAGACTCATGCGGTCACGGTGGAGGCGCTGCAGGAGCGGGCCTCTGTCAAGCAGGATACGGTCGA
Organism: Candidatus Kapaibacterium sp.; assembly: GCA_938084565.1. Taxonomy (GTDB): domain Bacteria; phylum Bacteroidota; class Ignavibacteria; order Kapaibacteriales; family HRBIN21; genus HRBIN21. The sequence goes on from CALKEU010000005.1 coordinate 81,137, forward strand.
ATACAGCGCCTCTGCCTACAAGGTCAATCCTGAGGCCACGGCGGAAGAGCTCGTGCGCAAACTCCCCGGTGTGACGCTTGAGGGAGGGCAGCTGCGAGCCCATGGCGAGGTAGTTCGGCGTGTGCTCGTCGATGGCCGGGAATTTTTCGGACAGGACCCTCTGGCAGTCTTGCGGAATCTGCCGGCCGACCTGGTACAGGCAGTCCAGGTCTTTGACCGCGAAAGCGAGCAAGCGCGGCTGACCGGCATTCGCGATCCGAGCTCGAGCGAGCGCACGCTCAATCTCATTACCACCCCGGCTCTGCGTACAGGGCAATTTGGGCGGATCTACGGTGGCTATGGCAGTGCGGCACGGTACCAGGCTGGAGCCACCCTCAACCTCTTCCGAGGCGCTACGCGGATGTCCGTCGTCGGGATGAGCAACAATGTCAACCAGCAGAACTTTTCGCTCGATGAGGTCCTCGGTGTCGTCAACTTTGCCGCGCAGCAGGCCGCCAGTGGTGGGCCACCTCTGTCGGTACTCCGTATGCTCTTCCAAGGTGGGCGCTTCCCCGGTCCTCCGAGCGGTATGCGTGGAGGTCCCGGCGGCCCCTTCGGGCAGATAGGTAGCTTCTTCGTGCCGGAGCAGAACGGCTTGAACACCACCCATGCCTTCGGGCTGATGTATTCCAACCGCTGGGAGCAGGGACTCGATGTGACGGGGAGTTACTTCTTCAACACGCTCGTGAACACCACCGATGGGGTCCTCCAACGGCAGTACTTCAGCGCTCATGGGGGCAATGTCCAGTATGCAGAAGAAAGCCACACAAGCGGGAAGCTCGGTACCCATCGGCTCAACCTCCGCATGGAGCTACCTTTCGACACCGCCACCACGCTCCTGGTGGTTCCGCGCATGACCTTCCAGCCGAGTTCGACCGGCTCGAGCACAACAAGCCTCAGCATGGATGGCTCAGATACCCTCTCGCGGGCTAGGCTAGCCAGTACGACGACAGCTCGAATGCTGCAGGGCTCGACTCAGCTCCTTCTGGTGCGGCGCTTTGCGCCGGGGCGCTCTCTCTCGCTTGAGCTCGAAGGCACTTATACTCCGCAGCGGCAGCGCTACACCTCTCGGTTCTCCTCCGATGTTCGGGACACCAGCTCTCCTCAGCAGCTGTCCCGCCAACAGGCACTCGGTTCCGTGACGGCGACGGTGACATACTCCGAACCGCTCGATAGCCTACACATCCTCCAGCTCCGCTATGCACCGTCGTGGGAGAGAGCAGACGGGGAGCAGCAGGCGTACTGGGAGATCCCTCCCGAGGGGCAGCTTGTGCCATCAGATCTCCTCAGCTCAAGCCTGTGGCGGCAGGTCTGGGAGCAGCGTGCGGGGATGGCATATCTCTACCAAGGGCGTATCCTGCAGTGGAACGTTCGGCTGGACTACTCCTGGCAGCACTTCCGTGCTGAGGAACGCTGGACAGCTCCATGGTCTGTCGAGCGCCGTTTCTCATTCTGGTTTCCCTTCGTCATGGTGGAGTATCGCCCACAGCAGGCACAAAACCTCCGTGTAGTCTATCGGCCCTTTGTCACGCTCCCCTCAGCCTCTCAGCTGCAGAGAGCCGTGGACAACAGTAATCCTCTGGCCCTGGTAGCTGGCAACCCCGAGCTCCGTCCCAGCTATACGCACATGCTCTTTGCCCGGTACAATGCTACGAATCCCTTGCGGGGGCATTTGCTCTTTGCCATGGTGCGCCTCATGTACGGGGTCAACTACATCGGCATGTCAACCCTTCTGGCCTCGAGAGATACCGTGGTTGGCGGACTTCGGCTGCCAGCCGGGGGGCAGTATACAGTGCCAGTCAATCTCGATGGATACTGGAGCGGACGACTCTTCGGGGTGGTGGGGATGCCCACGCCATGGCTGCGCAGCACGCTGACCCTCACCACATCACTGGACTATACACAGACGCCCGCCATTATGAATGGGGCAAGGGTCCAAACGCGCCAGGTGGTTCCGGCCGTTGGGGTGACGCTCAGCAGTAATTGGAGCGAGCGTATCGACTTTACTGCCTCTTACACCCTGGCGCACACCCTCGTGCAGACAACTGCCCCAACAGGCTCGAGCCGTTACCTTCAGCAGCGGCTCAGTGCCGATGTCACGGTGTTGCCCTGGGGCTCCTGGGTGCTGGCCTCCCAGCTCCGCTGGAGCAAATATACTGGCCTTGGAGAGCAGCTCGATCGGCCTGTTACTCTCTGGAGTGTGGCCATTGGCTACCGCTTTCTAGAGAACAAAGCGGCAGAGGTGCGGCTGCTCATCAACGACGTACTCAACCAAAACACGGGGATTAGCCGCACCGTGACGGGGCAGTACCTTGAAGACAGCACTACGCGCGTGCTCGGGCGCTATGCGTTGCTGCAGCTGAGCTATCGGCTGCGCAACATCGGGCTATAGGGCTCGGCTCCTTCCTTCGTGAGCAGCCAGGAGCCGATCCAGGACTTCCTCGATACCGTGTTCGGCTGCTGGGCGAGAGGTAATCCAATCTGCTTTGCTGCGCAATTCAGCCACGGCATCGGCCATGGCAACTCGTATCCCGCAGGCGGCAAAGAGGGGCAGATCATTGCGATAATCGCCGACGGCAAGCGTCTGGCGGGGCGACAGTCCCAAGAGGCGCTGGAGAGCACGAGCAGCCGTCCCTTTGTGGGCCTGTCGAAGGCGAATTTCAGCAAGCGTTGTGCCGGGAAGACTCACCGATTCCACCACAGCAATACTGAGCTGCCGCCGCTCCGAGCGTGGCAGGTTCTCAAGGGCACGGACAAAGCCCATGACATGCGGTTGGGTGCCGCTGAAGCAGAGCAGTACCGAGGGCGCCTTCACAAAGTCTCGGCGAAGCTGAGCGCGGCTGCGTTCAAGGAGGGGATCATCGAGGTACGAAGGAAGGTGAATCTCGGCTGTTTGCAAAAGGACGTCGGCAGTAAAGCTAGCATAGTGGATGGCGTAGTGGCTGGCCAGCTCCAGGAGGTGTTCAAGCAGTGTAGGGGGGAAGGTAGCAGCAAAGCGCACTGTCCCGCTGGGATCGTGGAGGAGAGCTCCATCGAGAGAGATAATCCAGGCCGGAACCCCAGCATTGCGGGCAAGCTGGGCAAGGCTCGGATAGGGGCGGGCGCTTGCGAAAGCACACTGTACACCGCCAGCTGAGAGGGCCCGCAAGCGCTCAGCAACGCTATCGGACAGCTCTTCCCCACCGACAAGGAGGGTGCCGTCGACATCGCTAATCAATAGGCGAATCTCTGTCCACCTATGTGAACGACGTAGCCACCGCCACCATTGAGGCATCAGCTTTTCCCTGAGCCGTGAGGAGCCGCATCACCGGTAAAGCGAGGAGGACGCTTTTCCAGAAAGGCTTGAAAGCCCTCAGCATAGTCAGCGCTCTCCCCTGCGCGCTGTTGGTATTCCGCCTCCAGCTCGAGGATCTCCTCCAGTGGGAGGCTGAGGGCCCGATTGAGGAGGTCCTTAACATAGCCGTATGTCCGAGTCGGCCCGTGGGCGTAGAGATGAGCAAAGCGGCTCACCGTCTGTGAGAAGGCTTCCGGGGAGACAACGACATTGACCAATCCCAGCTGGAGAGCTAACTCAGCAGAGATGGGCTTATTGAGGGTGGCCAGCTCGAAGGCTCGTGCGTAGCCCAGCGAGCGGACGTAGAAGAAGCTGGAACCGGAGTCGGGAACGAGGGCAAGCGCAATGAAAGCCTCTACAAAGCGGGCCTCTCTGCTCATGATGCGGAAATCGGTGGCTAATGCCAATGCCATCCCAGCCCCGGCTGCCACCCCATTGATGGCGCCAATGATTGGTTTGGGAATGCTCCGCATGGTCTGAATCAGCGGATTATACCGCTGGCGCAGCACGTCGCCGAAGAAAGTCGTCTGCCCAGAGGGCACTTCTTTGAGATCTTGGCCCGCACAGAAGGCTTTGCCTGCGCCTGTCAGCACGATACAGCGGACTCGGGGGTCCTGCTCGGCCGAGCGAAGGGCTGCCAGAAGCTCTTGGCCCATTTGGGCGTTGACGGCATTGGCCACCTCAGGACGGTTGAGGGTGAGGGTGGCAACACCATCCGTGTAGGAGATGAGCACTGTGTCCATGGGACTTGCAACGTTGTGGCACGTTACCGTCCTTGCCATTGCGGCGGTCGCTTTTGCTGGAATGCCCGCATGCCCTCCTTTTGGTCGGCCGTGGAGAAGAGCAGGTAGAAGTTCTTGCGCTCGAGCTCGAGTCCGATCTCCAGTGGGGTCCTCAGAGCTTGCAGCACTGCTTCTTTCGCCAGGCGGACGGCAATTGGGGGTTTGGAGGCAATGGTGCTTGCAAGGGCAAAGGCTTCGTCGAGATAGACTTCGACCGGGACGACGCGATTGACAAGTCCGAGCCGGTGGGCTTCGTGGGCAGAGAGGAAGCGCCCCGTCAAGACCAGCTCCATAGCCATTGCTTTACCGATTGTTCGGGTCAAACGTTGCGTGCCGCCGGCGCCAGGCATGACCCCAATGTTGATCTCTGGTTGCCCGAACTGAGCCGTTTCGCTTGCAATGATCATGTCGCACAGCAAGGCCAATTCACAGCCACCGCCTAGTGCGTAGCCGCTGACAGCGGCAATCAGAGGAGTTTTCAGAGCGCTGATGCGTTCCCACTTGCGGAATTGGTCGCGCAGGAGCATTTCGACGCTGTCGGCGTCGGCCATTTCATCGATATCGGCACCAGCTGCAAATGCTCGTTCGTTGCCGTGGAGGACGATGCAGCCAATCTCTGGGTCGGCGTCAAAGCTTTCCAGAGCCGTGATGAGTTCGTCCATGAGCGCTAGGCTCAGGGCATTGAGCTTCTCGGGGCGATTGAGCTGTACGGCTCCAACGCGCGGATTTGCTTCGTAGCGGTATGGACGGATGTAGGTATAGGGTGCCATGGCAGTACGGAGGAAGTTGTCGGACGGGTGCAAAATTACCGCCCGGCTTCCGTTACGCTACCGGCTCCCGTGCTGCGTCTTTTCAAGAGAGTCAAGCAAGGTTATGCCATGTGGCGTATCTGGTGGGGATTGGCTCTGCTCGGTGGGAGTCTGTGGGCACAGCAGAAGCTGCTCATTCCGATGGATTTGACGCAGACAAACCATCTGAAGGCCTATGGCGTTGCGTATTGGAATTTGCAGCAAGGGCGTTGGGTAGATTGGCTGCTGAACTATCGGGGCGGGTCTTTTCTCATGGAGTATGTGCCGGAGCTTGCGCTCGAGTGTCGGCTCCGGGGGGTTTCCTTCCAGGTACTCTCGGCGGCCGAGGCAGCACAAGTCTATGCTGAGGTACAGAGCCCGGACGTCAACATGGATGTGGTCCGCCTTGAACGAGCACCGCGATTGGCCGTCTACGTCATGCCAACGGCGAAACCGTGGGATGATGCCGTACAGCTTGCGCTCGACTACGCCCAAATCCCGTACGATAAAGTCTGGGACGAAGAGGTGCTAGCCGGAAAGTTGAAGGAGTATGACTGGCTGCATTTGCACCATGAGGATTTCACAGGCCAGTATGGTAAGTTCTGGGCTGCCTTCGGACACACGACGTGGTACCAACAGCAGGTTGCGCTCCAGGAGGCAACCGCGCGCAAGCTGGGCTTCCGTAAGGTCTCAGAGCTCAAGAAGGCGGTGGTGATGGCTATCCGAGAGTTTGTCCTCAACGGTGGCTTTATGTTCGCCATGTGTAGTGCCACCGATACCTACGACATTGCCCTAGCGGCCCGCAATGTGGATATCTGCGCCGAGATGTTCGATGGAGATCCGGCTGACCCTAATGCGAACCAGAAGCTGGATTTCTCCCTCACGTTTGCCTTCCAAAACTTCACGCTGGAGATGAACCCGTACGTGTACGAATTTTCCAACATCGATGTCGGTCCGACAGGCTTGGCCGATCCCAGCTCGGACTACTTCACGTTGTTCGACTTCTCGGCTCGCTATGACCCTGTACCAACGATGCTGACGCAGTGCCATGTCAACGTCATCCATGGCTTCCTTGGGCAGACGACGGCGTTCCGGGAGGAGCTCCTCAAGCCTTCGGTTGTGATTCTCGGCAAGCGCGAGGGGACGAACGAGGTCAAGTATATCTATGGCTCGGTCGGCCGTGGGATGTTTGCCTGGTATGGCGGGCATGATCCGGAAGATTACCAGCATGCCGTGGGAGATCCGCCGACGGATCTGTCGCTCTATCCCAATTCACCGGGATATCGCCTGATTTTGAACAACGTCCTCTTCCCCGCTGCACGTAAGAGGAGCCTCAAGACTTAAGGGCTTTCGAAGCGCGCAACGGTGTGAACCCCACGAATTTTCCGGAGCTTGTCCACGATACGCTCCAGGTGCTCTGTGTTGCGGACGTAGAGAGTGAACACGCCTTCGAAGAGTCCGCTATAGCTGTCGATGTTGACGCTCCGAATATTGGTGCGGTCACATGCGACGATGGCTTTCGTGATGTCGTGTAACATCCCAGGCCGGTCATCGCCTGTGATGCGGAGAGCCGCAATGAATTGCTCCTCGCCCACATTGCCCCAGCGCAGCTGTACAAGGCGAGGATGGTTGTTCTGGAGCATGTCCTGCACGTTCTTACACGTGCGGCGGTGAACGCGGATACCGCTGCCGATAGTGATAATGCCGACGATGTCATCGCCAGGGATCGGATTACAGCAGCGGGCGTAGGAGTACAGGAGCGGAGTCCCATCGGTTGAGGTGCCTACTAGTTCTATTCCCCGGCTCTGCTGGCGAGCGGCTTCGGCAATCTGTTCGGGCGAGGGGAGGGAGGGGGGCTCAGCAGTAGGCTGGCCATTGCGCTGGAGAAGTTCGATGACCAGTTCGGGGGTAATGGCTCCGGTTCCGAGGGCATAGAAGAGGGCGGAGCGATTATCATACTTGAGGGCGTGCGCGATGCGCTCCAGATCTTCATCCCGGACATTCAGGTGGAGCTTGCGCAAGCGTTTCTCGAGCAAGTGTTGCCCCTCCTGCTGCTTGAGACGCCTCTGCTCGTTGAGGTAGCGGCGGATGTATGATTTGGCTTTGTGCGTGACGACGATTTGCTCCCAATCACGGCTGGGGGCTTGGTGCTTGGAGGTGAGAATCTCAACTTGGTCGCCCGTTTGAAGTTTATAGTTCAGCGGGACGATGCGCCCGTTGACTTTCGCCCCGATGCAATGGTGGCCGATCTCGGTGTGGATTGCAAAGGCAAAATCAAGGGGGGTTGCACCTTTCGGGAGGCGTTTGAGCTCGCCCTTAGGGGTGAAGACGTAGATTTCGTCCTGGTAGAGATTGAGCCGGAAGCTCTCCAACAGCTCTTGGGCGGCTTCCTCGCGGGAGCGCTTCTCGAAGAGTTCACGCACCCACTGGATCCACTCCTCTAATTCGGGGTCATCGTCCCAGCGTGGGGCGGCACCATAGGAGGCTTTGTAGCGGAAGTGGGCAGCAACGCCGCGTTCGGCAATTTCGTGCATTGCGCGGGTACGGATCTGAATCTCGACAGGCCTTCCTTCAGGGCCGATAACCGTGGTGTGGAGCGAACGGTAGCCATTCTTCTTGGGCACAGCGATGAAGTCCTTGAAGCGCTCAGGGATGGGGGTAAACAGCTGTGTGACGAGGCCGTAGACGAAGTAGCACTCGTTGCTGTCGTCGGTGTCCAAGATGATGCGGATGGCGAAGAGATCGTAGATTTCCTCCAGCGGCTTACCGCGGGTGACCATCTTCTGGTAGATGGAGTAAAGGTTCTTGGGCCGCCCAGTGATCTCGAAGCGGAGGCCATGGAGGCGGAGCTGGCGCTCGATAGGCTCAATGACGCCCTGGATGTATGCCTCGCGCTCGGCGCGGCTGGCCTGGAGGGCTTGAGCCAGCGAGGCATAGGCCTCAGGATTGAGTGCCTTGAAGGAGAGATCCTCCAGCTCCCATTTGAGATTGGCCAGCCCCAGCCGGTGAGCAAAGGGGGCATAAATGTCGAGCGTCTCCCGTGCAATACGCCGGCGCCGTTCTGGCGGGAGGACATCGAGCGTCCGCATGTTGTGCAGGCGATCGGCTAACTTGATGAGGATAGCCCGGACGTCACGAATCAGAGAGAGCAAGAGCTTGCGGTACGTTTCCGCTTCGGTAACCGTTCGGTTCTCGACAATGCCGCTGATCTTCGTGACACTATCGACGATCTCAGCGATCGTGCTTCCGAATTCAGCCTGGATATCCTGCAGCGTGAATTCCGTGTCTTCAATAACGTCGTGCAACAGGGCTGCAGCCACGGAGATATCGTCGAGAGCGATGTCGCGGGCTACAATGCGAGCAACCTCTACTGGGTGCGTGTAGTACGGCTCACCTGAGGCTCGGAGGCTCTCTTTGTGAGCCTCAAGGCAGAAATGGAAAGCTTTGCGGATGAGATGTTCGTCGCAGCGGGGGAGAGCGGAACGGCAGTCTTCCAGGAGGGCCTCCAGGAGGCTTTCCGGGGATACCGATGGCTGTATTACGGCCGAGGATGCCATAGCTTAGCTTTGCTAGAAAGCGGCCGATATTCTCGACTGTAGAATGTTCGAGTGCCTCAGATGAAGTCGCGGCGGTGGTATGCCCACCACAGACTTCCCCGCCGGTTCTACGAGGAGCTGGCCGAGGAGGGGCTGCTCTATGCGTTCTTGCAGGAACATTGTGCTGACCTCTTGCAGAGAGACGAACAATTTCGGTATGACATGTACGAGATCCTCCTGCGGTGCGCCCCGAAGCCTGAGGCAGGGCTTGAACGGGATTTGCTCTCTGAGCTCTCCGAAGCGCTGAGCTACTTCCTTGAGTATACACGCCCATGGCGGAAAGCAAAGCTTTGAGCGCAGAGATTCTGGCTCTCTTTCACACCGTCCGGCAGCAGGCTCATGCCTATGCGGAGGCCTTTGCCCAGGTAGAGGAACTGCTGCAACAGCTGCAGCGCCAACGTGAGCTCCTCTACGCTCAAGTCGACTCGCTTCGCCAGCGGCAAGAGGCCCTTGTCGGACAATTCCAGCGCCAGGTCGAACAACTTCTCGGCTTGCTGACCGAGCGGGCTGCCGTGCTGCAGGAGATTACAGCTCGTATGGAGCGCATTGAAGCTCTAGCGCATCACGTCAGTCAGCTCCCCGAACGCTTTGCTGGTCAGGTTGCCGAAGCATTAGCACAGATGCAGCAGAGTGTCCGTGGAACCGAGCAGAAGATTGCTCTTGTTCTGCGGAGCCTCCAAGAGGAGCTTACGCTCGTCCAACAGCGCCTTCAGGCTGTCCGTTTGCTCTGCCAGAGCGATGTTGGAAGACTACAGCAGAAGCTTGAGAGCGTACAGGCCTTGCTGGATCAGCTGCGAGAGGCAATTCTGCAGAGCGTGGAACATCGCCTTCAGCCGTTGGAGCACCAACTGGCAGAACTAGCTACAGCTGTCGTACAGTTGGAGAAGCAGCCCGTGGAATCGCCGGCGGTAGCGCCCAGCCCAAGCGGAGAGATGCACGAATGGATGCGGCAGATGCGGTATGAGTTTCAATTTCTCGAGCAAGGGATCGTACGGCTGAAAAAGTCCGTGGCTGCGGCCTTGATCCTCTGTGCGATTCTGGCCGTTGGTATGGTAGGGCTGCTTCTCCTCATTCTCGGTGGTGGTCGCTAATACGAGGGGGGGTGAGCGTTCGTCTAAAGACACGCCAACGGGTTTGTTGGAAAAAGGGTGAGTCTCGCCTATGGATCGGCGCACGTTGTTGGCAGCTATCGCGCTCGTCGGTATTGGTATGGTCATTGGCGTTGTGCTGGTTTCTCACCTTGGTTCGGGCAGCATCATTGGTTCGGTCATTGCCAAGACGGGCACGCCTACGCAAGTTGGGGCCAAGCAGCCACCGGTGCAGGCAGTTGAAAGCATTCGCCAGTTTAACCGTGTCTTCGTTGAGGCAGCTAACGCGGTGATGCCCTCCGTTGTAGGTATCCGTGTCGTACGGGAACAGGGGGGAAGCAGGCGAATGTTTGAGTTCTTCGGGCCCTTCCGCCGCTTTTTCGAGGAGCGAATTCCTGAAGAGATAACCCCGCCACCGCAGCGTGCCCAAGGCTCGGGAGTCATCGTGACGGAGGATGGCTACATTGTGACCAACAATCACGTGATCGAAGGGGCAAAGGAAGAGGACATTCGGGTCATTACGCACGACGGCAAGGAATATCGGGCTAAAATTGTGGGGAGGGATCCGCTGACGGACCTGGCACTGCTCAAGATTGAGGCTCGTGGGCTCAAGCCGGCCTACTTCGGCAATGTGGACGATATCCAAGTGGGGGAGTGGGTCATTGCAGTCGGAAATCCTTTGGGCTTGCGCTCGACGATTACGGCCGGTATTGTCAGCGCCACCGGGCGCGGAGGACTGGGGGTCATCAGCGGGGATCCCTACGCTGTGGAGAACTTCATTCAAACTGATGCTGCCATCAACCCCGGCAACAGTGGCGGGGGGCTCTTCACGCTGCAGGGAGCACTCATCGGCATTAATACTGCCATTGCTACGACGACGGGCTTCTACCAGGGCTACGGCTTCGCCGTACCGGTCGATATTGTCCGGGCAGTGGTGGAAGACCTGATGGAAGATGGGAAGATCGATCGTGGCTACATTGGGGTACAAATCCAGCCGGTGGACGATGTCACGGCCAAAGCGCTCGGCCTGGAGAAGCCGCAAGGGGCAATTGTCTCCAATGTGCTAAAGGGCAGCGCTGCTGAACGAGCCGGCATCAAGGAAGGGGATGTGATCTTGGAATTCGATGGCATCCCGATTCGGAGCCCCAACCATCTTCAGGGGTTGGTTGTAACGCGGCGTGCCGGACAGACGGTTCGATTGACAATTTGGCGGGATGGCAAGAGGCTCGACAAAAACGTCACGCTGCGCCGTCGGGATGAGGATACCACGGCGAGCCGGACCAGCGGTACAGAGCCGTCGGAGAGCTCGTCCGAGGAGGGGCGCTCGGTGGATTTAGAGAAGCTGGGGTTCAGCATTGGAGCGCTCTCCGAGCAGACGCGCTCGCGCCTTGAGGTGGAGTATGGGGTCGAAGTGCGGCGGGTGACACCATATAGCTATGCTTGGGAGCGTGGTCTGCGCTCGGGGGATGTCATCACGCACGTTGCCAATACGCCTGTCCGCTCGGTGGCGGAGTTCCGCCGTTTGCTAGGACAGCGGAAAGCCGGGGAGGCGGTGCTACTCCGGGTCGTCTCCCTCGGTCCGGATGGAGAGGTCGTGCGGCGTATTGTTTCGCTGGAGATACCCTCGTAGGCTGTCTGGTGGCCGGGCTCACAGCGGTTGGAAGCGCGCGGTGAAGAAGCGCAGGACCGGGGGTTCGTAGACCATGCGGAGACCGCGGACACTGTGCCGCCGTTGCCACACGGCTCGGAGGCCTTCAACCACGGAAGCCATGTGGGCCGATGTATAGACCCGCCGGGGGAGTGTGAGCCGTACCAGCTCTAGCCGGGGATACCGGTGGCGGCCTGTGCGGGGATCGCGTCCGGCCGAGACCGTACCCCGTTCCATGGAGCGCACACCGCTTTCCAAGTACAACTCTGCGGCCAGTCGTTGAGCGGGGAACTCATCCTGTGGGATGTGGGGGAAGAAGCGCCGTGCGTCGACATAGACAGCATGGCCTCCGATGGGAAGGACAATTGGGATGCCTTCGGCGTGGAGAGCTTCCCCAAGCTGTCGGACTTGCTCAATGCGGGAACGGAGGTAGTCGAGAGAGAGCATTTCACGGAGTCCGTAAGCCATGGCTAAGAGGTCACGAGCAGCTAGCCCCCCCGTGTATTGCTCCCCCTCATAGAAGCGCAGCAGACGGACCATGCGCCGATAGAGCTCGGCATCGCGAACAGCAATGAAGCCGCCGATATTGACGAGCGGGTCTTTCTTGGCTGAGAACGTTATGCCATCGGCATAGCTCATGAGCTCGCGGAGGATATCCGCAGGAGGACGCCCCGTCTGTCCAGGCTCTCGCTGGTGGATGAAGTAGGCATTTTCCGCACAGCGTGTTGCATCGAAGATGAGTCGAACACCGTAGCGGCGTGCTACGGCAGCTAAGCGCCGAGTCCCCTCCAGCGAAACGGGCTGCCCGCCGGCCATGTTGACGTTCATCTCCAGACAGATGTACGCGATGTTCTCTGCTCCGTGCCGCTGGATGAACTCCTCTACGGCGTCGACATCCATGTCCCCCTTGAAGGGGTAGAGGTCTTCGGGGTCGTGTGCTTGGGGGACGATGAGGTCGACGAAAATGCCGCCAGCTCGCTCTTGGTGCTCACGCGTGGTGGTGAAGTACATGTTGTTCAGCACGTACTGCCCTGGTCGGATGAGGGTTTGCGAGAGAATGTGCTCGGCAGCACGGCCCTGGTGCGTGGGGATAACGAAGGGGAATCCAAGCACCTCAGAAACGGTGGCGGAGAATATTTCCCAGGCACTGCTCCGGTTGAGAGGCTCTGGCGCCTGCAGGAGGGCTGCCCATTGTTGATCGCTCTGTGCGGAGGTACCCGAGTCAGTCAGCAGGTCAATGGCGACATCCTCCGAGCGGAGGAGGAATGTGTTATAGCCGGCGCGGTGCAGCGCTTCCTGGCGTTCTTGCCGACTTCGATAGCTGAGGAGTTCCACATGCTTGATGCGGTAAGGGGGCAGAGTGGGTGGGAGCGGAAGATCGGGCAGGGGCGGAAACTCATGCTCGGGGACGAAGCGAGCTTCCTCCTGCCATGGCTCCTCGAGGGGATCTACAGGATGGAGAGTCGGAAGCTCCGGAGCTATGGCGCGGAGGTGCTCGAGCGCAGTGAGGGTATACGTGAAATGCTCGGGCACATACCGGCGGAGGGGCAAAGCTAGCCAGAGGCGGTTAGTATTGATGCCGATACGGATCCCCGAGAGGAGGTAGAGCGCGGCTGCAAGTGAAGCGAGTTCTTCAGGACGTGCAGGCCGTCCGAAGTCTTCCGCTGGCACATGAATGCCCCAGAGCCCGCTGTCGGGGTGAAAGTTGCGGCGCGATAGTTCTTCCCGCAACCATTCCCGCACCGCTGCATGGTGGCGGAAGAGCTCCGGACGGGTAAGTGCCTCGTGAAGTCCACGGGCGAGGGCTTCCATGTCACGGCCAGCAAGCCCCCCGTAGGTGTGCAGACCTTCGTAGACGACAACGAGTGATTGTACCTGCTGCAGGATTTCAGGGTCGGTGCCGCAGAGGAGAGCTCCCGTGTGCGCAAATCCATCTTCGCGGGCGTTCCATACCGTCACTACAGTGCGGGCTGCTAGCTCTCGTATGAGATCGATCGGGACCCCCTGTAAGGCGCAATGGGCAAAGCAGCTGGAGGCGTTCCACAGGATTGCAACTCCGTGCTCGGCGGCAACTTCGAAGCTTTCGCCAAGGGCTGTCAAGTCTGTCAGAGGGAAGCCCATGACTTCGGGCGTCAGACGCCAGTAAAAGAGTGTGGGGATGCGCTCGTGTAACAGGGTTTTGAGCGCTGGTAGGTCTGGAGCAATGCCGGCAGAGCTTTCAGCAATCGGGATCGGAATGAGCTCTGCCCCAGCACGGCTGAAGTGAAAGTGCTCCAGAGGGCTCAAAGGCCCGTGCAGCACTCGGCTGTGCTGTGAGAAGAAGATATGGCCCAGGAGGTTGAGAGCCCCGCGTCCGCGATGGGTCGGCACGACCCATGCTGTGCCAAAGGCCATCTGCGCAATGCGCTCCAGGTTGTAGAAATTGGTGCTTCCGGCGTACGCCTCGTCGCCGATGAGCATTCCCGACCATTGAGAATCGCTCATAGCATGGAGCCCGCGAAAGTGGGCCAGGTCAATCAGGACCTCTTCGTGGGCGAGGCGATAGACATTGTAGTGGGCGTGCTGGAGCGCACGTTGGCGTTCTTCAGCGGACAGACGGTCCGAGAGCTCGACTGTCTTAATGCGGTAAGGCTCTGGCGGATACATCGGTGCAGACGCACATGTAAACTATCGTGGGCGGCAAAACTAGGCGCCTACGGCAGCATCTGGGCTGACGGGGCTCACGTGAGGCGGTGATATCGGGCAGGCCGAGCCTTCCCATGCCAGGGCCAGCTGCCCGCAGGCAGCTTCGATATCGAGGCCGTTAGAGCGTCGGACTGTTGCAATGATACCATGAGTGCGGAGGCGCTCTTGGAAGGCTGGGATGCGCTCCGGCGGACTTGGGCGGAGTGTGGCCGCAAAGCCAGTCGGATGCACGAAATCAATTGGGTGGAAGGGAATAAGGTTGACCTTGGCCCGTCCAGTCTGCCGAACGAAACGGGCAAGAGCGTTGGCATCGGCTGGGGAGTCGTTGAGGTGGTCGAAGAGGATGTATTCGTATGTGATTGGCTCTCCGGTGCGTTCGCTGTAGTGGCGGGCTGCCCCTTGGAGTTCGAGCAGGCTATAGCGTCGTGCAATGGGCATGAGGCGCTCGCGGAGGTGCTGATCTGTGGTGTGGAGTGAAATTGCAAGCCTCACGCGCAGCCCTGACTCAGCTAGGCGATAGATACCGGGGACAATTCCGGCCGTGGAGAGCACAATGCGCCGTGCGGAGAGCAATCCTGCGGCTGGATCGGTCCACACTCGGATGGCCTCTAAGACAGCCTCGAGATTCAGCAGTGGTTCGCCCATCCCCATGAAGACGACATTCGTCACAGCTTGACCGCTGAAGCGCCGGGCAAGGAGGAGCTGATCGACAATTTCAGCGCTATTCAGGTTGCGCCGCAGTCGAAGAGAGGCTGTTGCGCAGAAAGCACATCCGAGCGGACAGCCTACTTGTGTGGAAACGCATAGCGTCAGTCGCCCACGGCAGGGATGCTCGGCAGGGATAAGAACAGCTTCAATAGAAGCACCACCAGGCAGCTGGAGGAGAAGCTTCACAGTGCCATCGGTAGCGCGGCGCCACTGGCGGAGGGAGAGCGTCTGTGTAGTACAGCTTTCAGCTAGATGCTGACGGAGCGCCTTCGGCAAGTTGGTCATGGCGCTGAAGTCTTCCACACCCTTCGCGTAGAGCCACTCCATGAGTTGAACGGCTCGGTAGCGAGGGTGTCCCCACTGCTGGAACAGTAACTCCAGCTGTGCACGAGACAATCCCTTAAGGTGGAGCTTCTCTCCCTGCTGGAGCGACAGGGTACGCATGTGTGGGAGCATCCTCACTCGGGGGAAACTCCCTCTTTCGAGACTTCCTCGCTGACGTCGTGCTGGACTGAAACGTCAGTGAAAGTCAGACGACCGAGCTTCTTATCGAAGCGCACGCGAACGCGCGCCCCATCCTTGATACTACCCTTGAGAATCTCCTCGGCCAGCGGGTCTTCCAGATATCGCTGCAGAGCACGGCGGAGGGGACGGGCGCCGAACTTCTCATCGAAGCCTTTGTCGATGAGGAATTCACGGGCGGACTTGGTGAGTTCCAGCTGAATGTGCTGGACTTCCAAGCGCTTCAAGAGGCGCTCGAGCTGGATGTCGATAATACGGGAGATGTGCTCGCGCTTGAGCGGACGGAAGACAATGTACTCATCCACCCGGTTGAGGAACTCCGGGTTGAAGAGGCGGCGGACGGCCTCTTCGATAGTGCTCCGCAGTGTTTCGTAATCATCGGCATCTGGCTTGGCTGTAAAGCCGATTTTGCCTCCGGCTTTGAGATCACGCGTGCCGACGTTGCTTGTCATGATGATGATGGTGTTCTTGAAATCTACCCGCCGTCCGAGCCCATCGGTCAGGATGCCATCGTCGAGCACTTGAAGCAGGATGTTGAAGACATCGGGATGGGCCTTTTCGATTTCGTCGAGCAGGACGATGCTGTAGGGCTTGCGGCGTACCTTCTCCGTCAGCTGGCCCCCCTCCTCGTAACCGACGTAGCCAGGCGGGGCCCCAATGAGACGGGAGACGGAATGTTTCTCCATGTACTCGCTCATGTCGATGCGGATCAGGGCGTCTTCGCTATCGAAGAGGCAGCGGGCTAGGGCTTTCGCTAGCTCGGTCTTCCCAACACCGGTAGGCCCCAGAAACATGAAAGAGCCAATCGGCCGATTGGGATCCTTCAGCCCAGCCCGTGCTCGGCGAATGGCACGGACGAGATGTTCGATAGCTTCATCCTGGCCGACAACGTGCTTCTTGAGCTCCTCTTCCAGATGGAGCAGCTTATGCTGCTCGCTTTCGGCCACTTTGTTGACGGGAATGCCCGTCATCATGGCGACTACTTCGGCAACATCTTCTTCCGTGACGGGATAGACCATCTCAGCCGAGCGCAACTCCCATTCCTCTTTGAGCACTTCCAGCTCGGCAACAAGCTTCTTTTCCAGATCTCGCAGGCGGGCGGCCTCCTCGAAATTCTGGGCACGGACGACCTGATTTTTCTGCCGGCGGATCTGCTCGATACGCTCTTCGAGCTCCGTAATCTCCTTCGGGACAGTCAAGTGCGCTAGATGGACGCGGGCCCCCGCTTCATCCAAGACATCGATAGCCTTGTCGGGCAGGTAGCGGTCGGTAATGTAGCGTTCCGCAAGCCGAACACAAGCGCGTATGGCCTCTTCTGTGTAGACGACCCCGTGGTGGGCTTCGTAGCGGTCCTTGATGTTCATCAGGATGTGGAAAGTTTCCTCAGGGGTTGGGGGGTCGATGAGGATTTTCTGGAAGCGGCGCTCGAGAGCCCCATCCTTTTCAATGTACTGGCGATACTCGTCCAGGGTTGTGGCGCCGATGCATTGTATTTCCCCTCGAGCCAAAGCAGGTTTGAACATATTGGAGGCATCCAGCGAGCCCGATGCTCCACCGGCTCCCACAAGGGTGTGGAGCTCATCGATGAAGAGGATCACGTCGCGGGCCTTCTCGAGCTCATTCAGAATTGCCTTGACGCGCTCTTCGAATTGGCCGCGATACTTCGTCCCCGCTACAAGGGCGGCCAGATCGAGCGTGACGATGCGCTTGTCGAGGAGAACTCGTGGTACCTTCCGTTCAACAATACGCAGTGCCAGACCTTCGACGATAGCAGTTTTGCCGACACCGGGTTCGCCAATGAGGACGGGATTGTTCTTCTTACGACGGGAGAGTACCTGGGCGACACGTTCGATTTCCCGTTCTCGCCCAATGACGGGGTCGAGCTTGCCTTCGAGAGCTAACTTGGTCAGATCGCGCCCGAAGTTATCCAGTACCGGTGTTTTCACGCGCTCGGGGGCTCGGCTACGTCCGGCGCGCTCGGTACGTGACGCCGTGGGGCGCCCGCTGAGGATATTTTGCAGCTCTTGACGAGCTGCCTCGTACGTGATGCCAAAGTGAGCAAGGATTTGCGCTGCAATGGTATCGCCCTCTCGCAGCAGAGCCAGGAGGAGATGCTCCGTGCCGATCAGATCGGCTTTCAGGGCGCGGGCTTCGAGGTAGCTGAGCTTGAGAACTCGCTCGGCTTGTTTGGTCAGGGGAAGGTTGCCGATGGTCAAGGTTCCTCCGTACGTGCGGACATTGTCTTCAATGGCCCGCTGGAGGCGGGCAAGGTCAACGCCGAGGTTGCGTAGAATACGGACGGCCATCCCACCGCCTTCGCGCAAGATTGCCAGCAGGAGGTGTTCTGTGCCAATGTAGTCATGCCCTAGGCGTAGAGCCTCTTCACGACTGAGCCGGAGCACTTCCTGCATCCGCTGCGAGAAATTGCCTTCCATGGTTGGGCTAGCTAGAGCCTATTGGACTCTCGAGCATACTACGGGTGGGGACGCAGTGGGGACGAGCTTTATTGCAGCTCCATCCCTGCTGCAGGATAGCTCCCTCCCACCCTAGTTTTGTACCTACTCGGGTGAGTCGAGGTTTCGGCCGATGGATTCTCTCACTGTTGAACGGGCGCAGGAGTTACTCGAGCGATGTCGCGGCCGGCGTGTTGCGGTGCTCGGTGATGTAATGCTAGACCGCTACTTCTGGGGGAGCGTGACACGCATTTCGCCGGAAGCCCCCGTACCGGTGGTGGATCTGGAAGAGGAAGAGGCTCGGTTAGGTGGGGCGGCCAATGTAGCCCATAATCTCTCAGCCCTTGGCCTTCGGCCGCTCTTACTCGGAGTCATCGGGGAGGATACCGCTGGAGACGTACTTCTGGAGCTCATGGCCCGCTTGGACTGTGAAACGCACGGGCTCTTCCGGCAGCCGGGCCGGCCAACTACAGAAAAGATCCGCATTCTCGGCAACCGACAGCATCTGGTGCGCCTCGATCGAGAGGTCAGAACCCCGGTCAACAGTGCCGTCATTGCCCACATTCTGCACCTCCTGGAGGAGACTCCCGATGTCGAGGCGCTCATTATCCAGGATTACAACAAGGGGCTCCTGACACCGGGGCTCATTGCGGCAGTCTTGTCTCTTATGCGCCAGCGTGGTATCCCAGTTCTTGTCGATCCGAAGCAGGAGAACTTCTTCGCCTACGTCGGGGTAAAGCTCTTCAAACCGAATCGGCGCGAAGCGGCTCAGGCATTGCAACGGCCGCTTCGAACCATTGAAGATGTCCGGTGGGCAGCTCGTCAGCTGCGGGAGCAGCTGCACTGCCAGGCGGTGCTCTTGACGCTGGGGGAAGAAGGGATGCTGCTGGATGAGGCTGGGGAGCAGCAGAGCTACATTCCGGCTCGGGCCCGCCATGTGGCCGATGTCTCCGGTGCGGGGGATACTGTCATTGCCACTGTAGCCGCCGCTCTGGTAGCCGGGGCCACACTCCGCGAGGCAGCGGCTCTTGCCAATGTGGCTGCCGGTGTGGTCTGCTCCCAACCGGGGGTGGTTCCCATTGACCCTCGAGCCCTGCTGTCGGCTATCTTCGAGATGGGATAGTGACGATGGTAGTGGAGCGTTCGCTGCTTGCTCTGCTCTGCGCCGAGCTCCGAGAGCGCGGTCGTCAGATTGTGTTCACCAATGGCTGCTTCGATTTGCTCCATCTCGGCCATCTGCGCTACCTGGAGCAGGCTCGTCGGCTCGGGGATGTACTTGTGGTTGGAGTTAATACCGACGCCTCTGTTCGACGCCTCAAGGGGGCTCTGCGGCCCCTCCGTCCGCAGGAGGAGCGCGCCGCGCTGGTGGCAGCATTGAAGCCAGTGGATTTCGTGACGCTCTTCGACGAGGACACACCGGAAGCCCTCATTGCGCAGCTACGCCCTGACACGCTTGTCAAGGGAGGAGACTACCTGCCCGAGCAAATTGCTGGAGCAGATTTAGTGCGGTCGTGGGGCGGGAAAGTTGTCGTCATCCCGTACGTTGAGGGGTACTCCACAAGTAGCCTCGTCCAGGACATCTTGCGCCGGCACGGACTCGGTTAGCGCCGTCTCGAAGGGAGAAACCACTGCTCTCCGAGGGTAAGGGTGAAGGTGAAGCGTCCGAACCATTCGTGGACGAGCCCTCGGGTGCGTTGTCCGCGCATCCCAGTTTGGCAAGCCAAGTCCAGCAGCGCTGTCTGTCCCACTGGGAGATGAACCCCCAATGAGAGAGCAGCTTCCGAGAGGGAGTGCTCCGCAATTCGGTAGTAGAGACGTTGCCAGCTGATGCCGGTCGAGAAGCCGAACTGAGTACGCCCTGCGGTCACGTGCGGAGCTCGGTGCAAGCTCAGGGAAAGCCGGTACAAGGGCTGGAAAACCACCCCGCGGGCGGATTGGTAGTCGAGCAGCCGGAAGTCAGCATAGAGGCCTTCGAACGCTGCAGTCGTGCGGCCCCAGCGATAGGCAAGGCCAGCACCTATTGTGGGCGGCAGACGCCATCTGAGCGAACGCTCAAGCGTCGTATCCCCGTATGTGTGCGTGAAGGAGTAGCGCCACAGCTGCTGTGTCGAGATTACCGCGGGGCTCGAAAGGGCCAGGGTGACAAGCCACCCAGGTGCTAGACCGTACCAGGCTCCTACCACGACCGCCCCCCCGGTAAGCCAGTCCGTCACGGTGAGTGTGTCGGGTGCTGACCACTGGTCCTGCAGCGTGGTACTCCACTCCCGGCGGAAGAGCCCGAAGAGGTACCGCACTGCAGCACCGATCCCAAACGAAGGCAGCGGGCGGAAGGCAAAGCCGAGGTGGCTGGCGCTGATGCCTCCGCTGCCCAGAAGACGATAACTTCCCTGAAGCTGCTCTTCAGGGAGTTGGAGCCTGATAGGGACAGCAACGGCTACATTGACCGAGCTGAGCGGATAGAAGCCCCAGCTCAACGCCCACCCCTGCGCCGTGTCAAGGGCAAAGAGGAGCAAGAGTCCTTCAACCTTGCCGTTATTCTGTGCCACCGTCCCCATCTCCCCTCGGATCTGCTGCTGATGGAAACGGTAGCCCCCTTGGAGGCGGGTTGAGCGGACAAAGGTCCACAGGGCTGGATTTGCTATGCTGATGGCGTACTCTGAGGGTAGAGCAATGCCGTACGAACTTGCTGCGTCATAGACGGCTCCGACGCTGGGTCGGAAGTCTCCAATCCCGAAGAGGGAGTAGTTCGAGCCTCCCTGTGCCCACAGAGGGACGGGTGCAATAGTGAGCAGAGTGAGCAAGCAATACCTCATGGGCGTTTCCGCACGGCGTAGATGAGAACAAGCTGCGGGGCAGCGCTACCAGAGCGGGAGAAGGCCAGCCGATCCAGATGTCCGTAGAGCTCTGTGGCAGGGAGACTGATGAAGAGTCTCCCGCGCCGTTGCCGGCGGAACCAGTACTCGAGCATCGGTGCTAGAGTCCGGCTCACGTAGGTTCCGCTGTGGGGGTCATAGGTCGCCGTCGCACTCAGCCAGGAGGGGGCATTCGTGTCGGCAGGCAGGATGAGCAGCGTGCGGGAGCGCTCCCGGTTGCCTGTCCAGCAAGCGGCCGTATCAAGCGTCAGCCGGAGCTCCGCCCGATAGAGGGCTGCCAGCGGAGGGAGCCCCTCCAGCTGTATAGAGAGCGCCGGACGGTAAGCAATACCTGGCTGGAGAATGAGGCAGCAGTACGGATCGAATTGGCTCGGCGAGAGGAAGCTCCCGGCGTATCCGGCGGTCAACCGCACGGTGTCTACTCGGTCTGAGCGGCGGTAGAGGACCTCCAGAGATGGAGCCGGACGGTGCAGCTGACCAATGCTCTGCGTTGCAAAAGCCCGAATGGCCGTGGCAGCCCCTGTGGGAATCAGCGCAATACCGTAGATCTGCTGCCGTTGGAGGCTATCGGCTTGCAGGCGGAACCATTCTGCAAGGAGCTGACGTCCAGCCTCGTTCAATTCTACTCGAACTGGCTCGGCTGTGTCACGCAGAGGAATTGCTTCCTCCCAGCGCCCGAGCTCGAGAGGATCGAGTGTTCCGGCATCCCCAGTGGCAAAGAGACTATCCCAGGTAGCCTTGGGGGTCCACAGCCGCGTGACTCTGTGTACGGTGAAGGGGACTCGGGTTGCCGCACCGCTGCTGTCGCCGAGCGTATAGCGCTCGGGGGAAAGCACCAGGGTAGCGCGGAGAATCCATGCTGCGCTGAGCCATCCTAAGGTATCAGGAATGTCGGTGAAGCGGAGCAAGGTGCGCGCTTCCAGATCGCGGAAGCGTCCAATATAGAGCACGCCTGCATTGAAGAGAGGCTGTGCGATCTTCTCCGTCTCAATGGCCTCAAAGAGGGAGTCCGGTGGAGCAGAGAGGAGCTGTAAGTGGACGGTGTCTGGGAGGAACTCCGCGCCGACCGGCGAGGGAGCATCATTACATCCGGCCCACAGCGCCACGACGGTGGGGAGCAGGAAAGCGCCTTGTCGGAGAGATCGCCACACAGCACAAGCTCCGCAGAAGACCATGCTAGAGGAGTACAAAAATGCAAAACCCGTTGCGCTCTCCTGGCCGATGGCAGCATTCTCGCTCCTTGTTCGTCTTTTGGCTTCCAGTCAGCCAGACAGAGTCGGTTTCCATGGCAGGGCCCATTGTGCTGCTGACCGACTACGGCTTGCAGGATACCTACGTCGGGGTACTCAAAGGGATCATTGCCCGTATTGCCCCCCAGACGCCAGTCATTGATTTGTTGCACTATGTGCGGCCGCAGCAGGTTCGGCAGGGTGCGTATGCTCTCTGGATTGCGGAGCCATATTTCCCTGATGGGGCAATTTTCGTGGTGGTGGTTGATCCAGAGGTAGGGACCGAGCGGCGTGCCGTTGCGGTAGAGATAAACCGCAAGTACTTCCTGGCGCCCGACAACGGTGTGCTGAGTTTTGTGCTAGAACGCTATGGGGCGGAGCGGGCAGTCCTCATAGAAAACCCTGCCTATCGGCTGCCCGTGCTCAGCTCGACTTTTCACGGTCGGGATCTCTTTGCTCCGGCGGCTGCCTACGTGGCGCAGGGGGTACGACTGGAGCAGCTCGGCCTGCCGGTCGACCCAGGAAGCTTATACCGGCTGCCACCGCCGCGGTGCGAGTACGCCGGTGGTGTCTGGACTGGAGAGGTGCTGCACATTGATCGTTTTGGCAACTTGATTACCTCGTTGGCGGTCGAGCGTCTCCAGATAGGCAGCTCACCCCAGGAGCGCAGCCGGTGGTGTGTTGCCATCGGCAGCGTGACGCTGACGGGCATTGTGCGTACCTTCGCCGACGTTGCCGAGGGCGAGCTCTGTGCCTATGTTGGCAGTGATGGCCTCATTGAGATTGCCCGGCGCAACGGGCATGCAGCGATGCACCTGCAAGTGCAGCTTGGGGATCCGGTGCGTGCTTGGCGCCTATAGCTGCTGCGGTGTTGTTCGTCTCTGTCCGCACAGTGTTGGATGTAGGAGCATGCCGAACGGTGCTGTTGCTTTCACCATTGCTCTGCTCGGTCTTGCGGGGCTGCTCCTTTTGCAGCTACCCGGATGGGTGCGGTTGTGGCGGCAGGTGCGGGGATGGCGGCAGCGGAGCGCTTTTCTGGTAAGTGTAGGGATGGCGCAGGTGCCATTCGTGTACGGTCTCTTGTTGTACAAGGCCATCCCCGTAGAGCTCCCCGCAGAGGTGTGGTTCGTAGCGTGGGCATGGGCGCTGACTGTGACGCTGCTGGGCTTGGGCATGAGTGTGTGGCAGGTACTCGAGCGGCAAGTCTTACGACAGCGGCAGCCTACGGTTGCTGTAGAGGCTCGGCGCCACTTTCTGCGCTTGGCTCTTCTGGGGGGAGCTAGCTTTGTGGCCTCAACGCAGCTTTTGGCCGCAACACGGCAGCGTCGCGGGCATGTTGAATTTGTCGAACTCCCGGTGGCTGATTTACCGGCCCCGTTGGAGGGCTTGACCATTGGAGTCATCAGCGACATCCACGCCGGGCCGTTTATGCAACGTCCGCAGCTGGAGCGCTACCGGCGTGAGCTCGAGGAGCTCGGCTGCGAGCTGATTGTCTTGCCGGGGGATTTCATCATCAACCGGACGTCCGAGATCTATCCCTTCGTTGAAACCTTTGCTGGGCTACAGGCACCGCTGGGTGTCTTTGCAATCACGGGGAACCACGACTACTTCTCCGGTGAGGTCGAGCGTATTTGCCACGAGATAGAGCAGGCCGGTATCCGGCTTCTCCGCAATGAGGCTGTCACCGTTGAGCGGGATGGGGCAGCTATCACTCTTGCTGGACTCGATGACTTCTATGCCCGTGCACTGCCTGACTACGTTGAGTGGGGACGGGATCCGGATGGAGTGCTCTCAAACTGGCAACGCCGCATATCGCAGAGTGTGGGGCCACGGATTGTGCTGTGCCATCGACCGTACTACTTCGAGCCGTTGGTACTTCTGGGCGCTGACGCTGTTATTGCTGGGCACACGCACGGTGGGCAAATCGTGTTGGCTGAGCTTGGGCGCTTGAGTCTGTCGCCGGCGGCAATGGTGTCGCCGTATGTTGCGGGGACATACTGGTCGAGGCTACGGCCGCATAAGTGGATGTATGTGACGCGAGGGATTGGCACGGTTGGAATCCCAATCCGGTGGAATGCTCCGCCGGAGATTACGCACATTCGGCTTGTCCGAGCACCGCAGGGAGGGAAAGCGTGGATCGAGACGTCATAGCCTCTGCACAAGACCTTCTATGCCGCAGCCACCGGGTGATCATCACCACTCATATCCATCCTGATGGTGATGGCATCGGTTCGGCGCTTGCGCTGCAGCACTATCTCGGCTCATTGGGGAAGGAGGTACGCTGCCTCTTGCACAGTCCAGTTCCGGCAACCTTGTTGTTTCTCCCGGGTGCAGATACCATTCTGCGCTACCAGCCAGACTGCCATGCAGCGGTGCTGGCTGAGGCCGATGCCGTTGTCATCGTGGATACCAGTGAGTTACGGCGTCTTGGGGCGGTAGCCGAAGTCGTCGAGCAAGCAGCGGCTTCGAAGCTCGTCATCGATCATCATCTGTCTCCCCAACCCTTTGCTGATGTCTACGTTGTCGACCCTCGGGCAAGTGCTACCGGAGAGCTCGTCTGGCAGTTGTTGCAGCGAATGGGAGGGGCCTATCGCACGCCCGAGATTGCCCTCTGCCTCTACACGGCTATTGTGACGGACACGGGGAGTTTTGCCTACTCCAACACCTCAGCCCAGACACATCGGACGATTGCCGAGCTTGTGGACATTGGGGTCGATATCCCTTGGGTTCACGAGCAGCTCTTCCAGTCCTGGTCGCTGGCCCGGATGCATCTTCTCGGAGAGGTTTTGGCTACTATGGAGCTGCACGATGATGGCCGCATTGGGGTATTGGTTGTCCCGCAAGAGGCTTTTCACCGAACAGGGGCCACAGAAGAAGATGTAGAAGGGCTAGCCCAATATACGCTCTCGGTGCGTGGTGTCTCTGTTGGACTGCTCATCGTTGAGCTTCCGCAAGGGGGCGATATCAAGATTTCATTCCGTTCACGCATGGGCATTCCAGTGCACGATCTTGCAGCTGAGTTTGGAGGTGGCGGACATGAATATGCCGCTGGCGCTCGGCTACCTCCTGGGGATCTACGGCAGGTATGTCACCGGCTCATTGAGCGCACCGCGGCGTACTTAAGAGAGTTCATGCCGTAGCGAGCAAAACACTGTGCGTAGGCGTTGCAGTGCCTCGTCGATGGTATCCTCAGAGATCGTCAGAGGAGGCCGGAAGCGAATTGAGCGCTCACCGCAGGGGAGAATGAGCACTCCTTCGTTGAAGGCCTGACGGCGGAAGCGTTGCCGGATGTCATCATTAGGAAGGTCGAAGGCGCAGAAGAGTCCTCGACCACGTACATTGCTGATGAGCTCTGGGAATTCTGCTTGGAGTTCCTGCAAGCGGCTTTGAAGGTAGGCCCCGACTCGGCGGACATGCTCAAGGAGGCGCTCTTCGTGGATGATTTCCAAATAGCGCGTGGCACGGAGCATGTCAACCAGGTTCCCACCCCAGGTGGAGTTAATGCGCCCGGGACGGTGGAAGACATTCTCGGGTTCGGTATCGACTCGGTCAGTGACCAGAATGCCGCAGACCTGCATTTTCTTGCCGAAGACCACAATGTCGGGGGTGACTCCGAGTTGTTCGTGAGCCCACATGGTACCTGTCAGCCCGACGCCGGTCTGCACCTCGTCAAAGATGAGAAGGGCATCGTTCTCATCGGCCAGGAGGCGCAGTGCCTGGAGAAACTCCGGGCGAAAGTGGTTGTCTCCGCCTTCCCCTTGAATGGGCTCGATGATGATAGCGGCGATGTCGTCGCGGTGCTCCCGGAAGGCCTGCTTCACCTGCTCGAGAGCCTGCTGCTCTTCGCGCATGACCTGCTCGAGCACTTCCTCTGTAACGGGGAAGCGGAGGGCAGGGTTGTGGATACGAGGCCAAGGGAACTTGGGGAAGTACATCGTCTTGATTGGGTCGGTATTCGTGAGGGAGAGCGTATAGCCGCTCCGGCCATGGAAGGCGCGTCGGAAGTGGATTACCTGATGTCCTCTTTCGATGGCGTAGCCTTTGCGGAAGTTCTGTCGGACCTTCCAGTCGAAGGCAACTTTGAGAGCATTTTCCACGGCTAATGCTCCGCCTTCAATGAAGAAGGCATAGCGAAATGCCGGCGGAGCGGCAAGGGCAAAGAGGGTTTTGACAAAGGTTGCATAGACCGTGGTGTAGATGTCCGAGTTCGAGGGCTTGTTCAAGGCGGTCACCAGTAGCATCTGGAGGAAACCCGGCTCCAGCAGCTTAGGATGGTTAAACCCCAAGGGCATTGAGGCAAAGCAGGTGAATAGATCCAAGTACGTCTTGCCCGACCGGGCGTCGACAATGGTTGGCGTGAGGCTCCGTTCCAGATCGACCACGACATCGAACCCATCCACGAGAATGTGCTTGCGCAGCTCGGAGAGCACCTCTTCCGGACGAACCGGAAACATGGGTTCATACGCTGCCGTGTCTGGCGAAAAGAGCGTCGGGAGTATGTCTCTTACGGTCGAGAGCATTGCTGCTCTTAGGAGGTTCAACCTGAACTAGGCAACGAATGACACTCTGCCTTCGTGTTGCGCAATGTTTGGTAGGGAGTGCAAAACCCCTTATATTGCGCTTTCGTTGGAGAGGACCGTCTCATCCAGAAGGAACTGCTGTGATGGCGAAGCATCAGCAGGCTCAGGGCAGTCGGGCCAGTCTCCCCCACTATGGCCTCTTTCTGGTGCTGTTCGTAGGGGTGACGTGGATCTTCCACAGCTTCTTGTTGCCGCGCATTGTGGAGTACTTCTTCGTTTCACAGTTCAAGCCAGCAACGGGTAAGCCACTGGTCAACTTCCGCGGCGTCTACGCCACGCCTTCGACTGAAGGGGAGAAGTATGGTGGTATGGAGGTGCGGCGGGAGTACATCAATCGGGAGTACATCTTCGATTTCACGCCGAAAGCACGCACGGAGAAGGAGCATGGATATACGAAGGCGGCGAGCGAATGGCTCGTCAAGGCTCCCAAACTTGGCGAAGATCCCATCATTTTGGAGCCGTTTGGCTTTCTCATCCTCTCTTTGGACATAGGCTTTTTGATCGCCGTACTGCTGACACTCCTTTTGCCCCCATCTATCGGGCTCCTCTCGGCCAAAGTTGAGGAGGCGATAGAAGAGACCAAGGCCAAGGTGCGTATTCAGACTGGCTTCAGTGAAGAGGTCATCGAGGTTCTCGTCATGCAGGACGAGGATCTTGTCAAACTCGACTGGGATACGCTTCGCCATGTCTTCGCCTATGTCTGGGAGCGCACAATGCCGGAGGAGGAAACAGCTGCAGCGCATCGCCAGCCTTCGTTTGAAGAGCTCTTCACCCCAGAGACCGATCCAGTGCGCTTCCGGAAAGAGATTTTGGACAACCGTATCCGGGAGCATTTCTCGGACTTTGTGGCCCGGGAGATTGTAGATACGCGGGCTGCACAGCTGTGGCGTCGTAATCGGCTGCGTATTGGTAAAGCATTGCGGCTGTACATGAGCCACCATTTTGCAGAAAAGTACTCCAACGCTGTCACTGGCTTAGCCTACGGTGGGGCTGCTCTGCTGATCATCGCCATCGGTATCCGGGGCTTGAAATTCATTCCCGCCACGCGGCCGACTCTGATCCTTTTTGCCATCTTCCTGGAGTTCTCCATGCTCACCCTGCTGGCCTTCACGCTCTTCTATACCGAGGCTGAAGAGCGAGTGGACAAGATGCTCAAGAAGATGGAAGACGCGGCTCGGGGCCAGCTTGAGACGCTGGAGCAGCAGTCGCGGGATATCCACCGTCTTGCTCAGGCCTTAGAAGGGGGTACGACGGAACTCATTCGCAAGCGCGTCGAACAGGCAATCACGGAGTACTTGACCTCCGATGACGCTGTCAAGCGCATGGTTGCCGAAGAGATTAGCCGGAAGATCCTCATCGGTATTCGGGAAGCGGTCGAGGAGGGCCGGACGAATGAGGAGAGGAGCTAGACCCGCACGCTCTACGGACGTGTGGTGAAGCTCCTCTGCGGAGCTGTCCGAGAAGAGACCGAGGAATGTCCACCATCCTACGTGCTATCCTCGTTGGAGCGCTGCTCATCACGGAGGCGGGGGCTATTGTACAGCGGCGGCTCAGCCCAGAGGGGCTCGAACTCAGGCTGCGCTTTGAGCAGGCGCGTCTTGACACAATGCCCCGTGGGCGTTATGCTGCTCGGCTCGGGGAGGCGGATGCTTTCTTCCTGCCCGATTCTTCAGCAGCAGCGGTGGAGTACAGTACGTGGCTTGTCGCACTTCCGGAGGGGACAAGTCAAGCGGAGCTCCAGTGGGAGGTGCGGCATCTGCGACAGTGGATGCCGGTGGAGCTAGGAACAGTTGGAGGGGTGTGGAACCTACAGGACACTGCGGAGGCCCCTTCGATAACCCCGAGCGTCCGACTCCGACCACTTGGGTACTGGCGAGGTATACGGCTGGGGCTCCTGGAGCTTATTCCCTGGGAGTATGATCCTGGGCAGAAGCGACTACGCCTCTGGAGCGATCTCACCGTCCGCATCCGCTACGCCAAGCCGATTGCGGCCCCGGTGCGCCAAGCCTGGGCGCCGTTGGAGGAGCCAATTGGCCGTATGCTGCTCAATGCGGAGCATGCGCTTGCTCTTCGCCGTCAAGAGTCTGCGTTGGCTGTCATGGAACAGCCGTTTCTGCTTGAGCAGCCTGCGGTGCGGCTAGGGACGCAGCGGGATGGTATTGCGATGCTTCCTCTCAGTGATCTTCTGGCGCTCGTCCCGGAGTGGCAGGGGGCTGCCGCGGAGCGTCTGCAGCTGCTCTGGTCGGGAAAACCAGTGCCGCTGTGGCTGATCGACAGCGACGGGCGGCTCGATGCTAGCGATACGCTCTTCTTCTTCGGGCGTCGACCAGCCGGAGACACAACGTGGTTGGATTCCTATAGCAGCGAGGAGGCCTTCTTCCTCGTGTTGCGCGATAGTGGCACAGGGACTCGCTTTGAACTGCTGGAACAGGCCGAGGGGAATGAGTACAGCGAGGCAGAGATTCTGCCGACGCTGTTCCACTGGGAATACGAGCGGGCCTACGTACAAGGGGTGAACGAAGGGTTCCTCCGGTATCGCACAGAGACAGCGCCCGGGGAAGGGTGGTACTGGGCAGTGGTCGGTGCACGCCGTCCCCCGTGGCGGGATTCATTGCAGCTGCCGGCCTTCGATACTGTGGCGGTGCGCCTGCGAGCATATGCACTCAACGGGATCCCTGCCTGTGCGCCAGAACATCGGTTGCTCATTGTGCTCAACGGTGATACCGTGGGGCTATCTCTTCGCTCCGGGTGGGGACCCCTGGTATGGGATACCGTGCTCGTACAGGGGTGGTCGGCTGGATGGAATCGTGTCGAGCTCCACTCGGTCCCTGCCGATACTCTCGGAAGCTGTGCGGTGGCCGAGCAGGGGGTAGATTTCCTCGAGTTCCTCGTTAGGCCGCAGCCGGTAGCCGTGAAGGGCAGGTGGCAGGGGGAGGTAGCTGCTCGAAACGGTCGGAGTCGCCTTGTTGTGCATGGCTTTCGGTCTCCGGACATTGTGGCTGTCGATACGCTGCGGGGGCGGATAGTACGCGCCCATGGGATAGCCGAGGGAGTTCTCCGGGTGGCTGCACGCTCGGGGCAAAGGGCACAATTGGAGCTCTGGCTCGGGGATAGCCTTCTGGTGCGTCGTACGCAAGCGGGGGTGCTCATCTGCTGGTGGCAGCCGCCACAATTTGAGCTGCAGCAGGTGTGGGTGCGCGGTATGTCGCCAGAGCTGGTTGCAGTAGTCCGGGGCATTCCTCCGGAAGCGCTCGTCCTCTGGGTTAGTTTGGAGGCCCCAACGGCAGAGGCGTTGGCATTATTGGGTTCGTGGGGGCTTGAGCAGGGAGCGTACGCAGCGCGGGATTGGGCATGGATATGGGTACTCCGCCGCAGCGATCCTGCCGGGAAAGTCGAACAGGTAGCCCCGCCGGGGAGTTGGGCAAACGTACTGCTTGGGATACCCCTGTTCAGCAGCTCATACCGAGTAGCTCTGGCTCTGGCAGAGGCCGATACAGCACACCTCTGGATAGAGGACCGGGAGCAGTGGCAGAGGGTCTCCCTACGGCGGGTGGAACCGAGCACACTGACGCAGCCGGAGCCACAGGCGGATGTGATTGTCGTTGCTCATCCGCGGCTATGGTCGGCAGCTCAGCGTTGGGCTGACTATCGGCGCCAGAGCCGTGGAGTTCGCGTGCGTCTGGTGTCGGTCGAGGAAATCGCCACAGTCTTCGGGTACGGTCGGCTCTCTCCACATGCTCTCAAGGCTTTTCTGCGGTATGCCTATACGCACTGGCAGAAGCCGGCTCCGCAGGCGGTCCTTCTGTTTGGTTCGGCCAGTTGGGATGCACGCGGGCTGCTGGGCTATCCGAAACCAAATCTGGTCCCAACGTATGGCGTGCCACCGAGCGACTACTGGTATGGCTTGCTCGAGGGCGATGATTTGATTCCTGAGCTCATCGTGGGACGGATTCCGGCTGCTGACAGCGTGGAGGCGATGGCGGTTGTAGAGAAGATTCGTGCCTGGGAGGCGGCTCCACCGGTGGAACTGTGGCGCAAGCGAGCAGTACTCATCTTTGGCTATGGCTTCCTCAATACGAGCGACGCCTACTACAGCTGGCTGACCAGTGTGCTCGGTATGCAGCCGACGGTGTTTGTCAAAGAAACCCCTGAGCCGACCAGCAGTCGTTATGGGCCGCTCATTCGGCAGGCTCTCGCAGAAGGAGCCGGGGTGACCATCTATTTCGGACACGGTGCCGAAGCCAATATGGAGGTCCAAGGCTGGGAACCCGACCGATTGAGCAATGCTGAGCGACAGGGGATCCTGATGACGCTGTCGTGCTCGATGGGAAATTTTGCCGTGCCTTACGTGCGGGCGTTCAATGAGCAGTATGTCGTCACAGCGCGCCGGGGCATGGTAGCAGCTTTGGGGATGTCGGGCATTGGTATCGACCTGCTCGAGCGCACGGTGCAGCATTATCTTTTCGAAGCCCTTGTCGAGCGGAGGATGCGCCTGCTCGGGGCGCTCTATGTGGTGGCGCGCTTGCCGTTGGTGCCTTTTGCCGGGCGGGATGAGTATCGAGCAACGATTCTGCAGCATACGCTGTTGGGGGATCCCTTGCTGCTCTTTCCTGTGGATACGGTACCAGAGCTGTTCCCTATACCGCCTACGCCCTTTGTCCATCGAGGAGATGGGGTGCCGGCAGCGGAGTTCGTTGCCGGGGATTCTATTCGGGTGCGGATTGTTGTCGGTAATGCAGGGATTGTCCCACCGAACTCGTGGCGCATACGGCTGAGCTACGACGGGCCGGCGGGCCGTGATACCCTCTGGATTGCTGGGAAGCCGCTCCAGGCGAGCGCTCTGTGGGATACTCTCCTTCCTTCGGCGTGGAGTCAGCCGGGCGTGCATCGGCTGCTCCTGCAGCTGAATCCGGACAGCACTGTTCGGGAGCGCACGTGGGACAACAACGAAAGCAGTGTGAGTTACCTTGTGCGCCCTCGGGGACTAGTGCCCCTGGAGCCTCTGCCGTTCTGGCATGTGTCTGCTGGGGCGGCGCACTTCCGGATGCTGAATCCATTGGGATCGGCACAGGCCTTCCAGTACGAGGCAGAGCTCTGGCAGGCAGGGGAGCGGATTGCTGTTGCCGCTCCAACAGAATGGCATCTGGTCGATGAAGTGGTAGATTGGCGCCCAGCAGGGGTACTCCTACAACCTGGCCGACGCTATTCTCTACGTGTCCGTGCACGGGACGGTGCCGATACCCTGTGGACGCAGTGGTTAGAGGTGCCCTTCTGGGTGGACAGCACCGCTACGGATCGATGGGTTCGCTGGCAACAGCGCGATAGCACTGAGTTTGCCGCCAATAGCCTCCAGGGCATGGAGATAGTGCCTGGGGAAGATGGAGGGGCTGTTGTACGGCTCCGTCAGTGGAGGCGCTCGGTGGAGGCCTGGTCTGACCCGGTGCGGATTCGGGCTGCTGTTCGCATCGATGGGGAGCGCATTCTGGAATTGGAACAGGAAGCCGGTATTGGAGCGGTTATCCTCCCAGCTGGAGATGCTGCCCCCAGGGCGTTTTTCTACCGCACTGGCAGAACTGGTCAACCCGAGGAGGCTGGGTATTTCCTCAGACTCCTGCGGGATTCGGTCCGTGGGGGGGAGTACCTCGTGTGGGTACTCTCGGGCGATGGACTCTGGCGTTTCACGGCAGAGCAGTTGGATACCCTTCGGAGTGTGCTCCGGCAGCATTACGGGGCTGTGCGAGTTGATTCTCTGGCTCGTTCGGGGATAGCCTTTATCTTCATCGGTCGGCGCGGCGGAGAAGGTGGAAGCGCCGTTGAGGTCTTTCGCCGTGGGGATAGCAGTAGGGTGCATGCACAGCTTGTCGGCTTTGTGCCGCAAGGGAGGCTGCGGACGCCCTGGATTGGACCAGCCCGACGTCTCGGCCAACTAGAGCTTGAGCTCAGCGCCCTGCAGTATTGGGAGCTTACTCTCTACGGACGGCGTAGTCTGGGAGAGCCCGAGCACGACATTGTCTGGGATGGCATTGTGCAAGGGGATACAGTGCTCGAGTTGTCTGAGCAGCCCTATGCCTTCCTTCAGCTAGAGCTTCGGGCCCATTATGTTGAGGGAGCTGCTGTGCCAGAGCTGCGGCGTATCACGTGTACGTTTGAACCACAAGGGGAGCTGGCTATACTGCCGGCCTCCCTGTGGGTGCCGACGGGGTTGAGCGGTGATCTCATACCAGTGTCGTTGCGTATCGGCAACCGCTCGCTCCGGGCTGTAGTCGAGCGTGCTCAGCTGCGTCTAGGGACCCGGTCAGCGCTAGGGGATCAGGAGCGAGAGAGGCGGGAGCTCGATATTTTCCTTCCGCCGAATGAGGAGATCCTTGTGGAGAGCAGGCTGTCTACATTTGGATGGAGTCAGCAGGGGATCGTATGGGCAACCCTCCGCACGGAGGGGGAGCTGTATACCTTCAACAATACGGCTGAGGTACCTTACCGGCTTGCGCTCGATACCCTCCCGCCAACGCTCCAAGTGTGGTGGCGCGATGGAGAGCATTGGGTGCCCTTAGAGTCAGGAATATCGATTGCTCGTCAACCGGAGCTCTGGTTTGTGTTGTCGGACAACAATACCGCGGCTCCCATCGCGAAAGCCGCGGCACTGCGTGTCTGGATTGAGGGACAATTGATGGACAGCACAACGGCGGCCGCGTATCGATTCTACCCCAGTTCGCAGCTGGATTCCCTGCCAGCGTTTCTGCGCGCTCCAGGCGTACGCGCGGCGGTGTACTGTCGGCCACAGCGCCTGCCGCTAGGGCGGATTGTCGTATGGGCTATTGGGGAGGATGCCGCTGGTTTGCAGGATACGGTCGAACGAGTGGTAGAGGTCACCGATCGCTTTGCCCTGCGATTCCTTGGGCAGTATCCACACCCTACCCCGGGCCCGATATGCTTGCGCTTCGCCTACGAAGGGTATACGGCATACGAGCCTGTGCGGGTGGAGATCTTCTCCCTGCTGGGGCAGCGACTCTATGCAGAGGAACGGCTCATCAGGGTGGGCGAGCAGACATGGTGTTGGCCGGGGCGGACCGATGAGGCGGTGCCTGTGGGGCCAGGGACCTACCTGTGGCGGCTTTGGTTCCCACGGCTCGGACCAGCTATTGGCAGCATAACAGGTACGATGACGGTCGTGCCCTAAAGGTGTCTGCTTGACGTCTCAAGAGCTGAGTCGGGTAATGTAGGAGGGTCATACATGGCCGAGATTGTCGTGCGTGAACGTGAATCGATCTCCATCCACATCCAGGGAGGGCCGAGCACGGAATTTCCTCGCGGGGTGACGGGGCAGTACATTGTTGAGACACTCTTTCCCGACAGAGCGTCTCAGATTGTGGGCATCGAAGTCAACGGTACCATCTACGATCTATCCCGCCCGATACTGGAGGATGCCGTTGTCCGCTTCCTCACGTTCGACGATCCTGAGGGCAAGCAGATCTTCTGGCATTCTTCGGCACATCTGATGGCCGAGGCGCTGGAGGCGCTCTATCCGGGGATCAAGTTTGCCATCGGTCCTCCAATCGAGCAGGGATTCTACTACGACGTGGAGCTGCCCGAGGGCGCAACACTGACGGCCGAGGATCTCCCACGCATTGAGGAAAAGATGCGCGAGCTGGCCTGCCGCGCCGTTCCCTTCGAGCGCATCGAGGTCTCCTGGGAAGAGGCCGTGCGGTACTACCAGGAGCACTGGAACCCGTACAAGCTGGAAATTCTGGAAGAGCTTCGGGGCCAACCCATCACCTTCTATCGGCAGGGCAATTTCATCGACCTCTGTAAGGGCACACACGTTCCCTCTACGGGTATGCTCCGGTATCCGAAGTTGTTAAGCATTGCCGGCGCTTACTGGCGTGGGGATAGTCGGAAGCCGATGCTCACCCGTATCTATGGCATCTGCTTTCCCGAGCGCGTGCAGCTAGAGGAATTCCTCCGGTTGCGGGAGGAAGCCGAGCGGCGTGATCACCGGAAGCTAGGGCGGGAGCTAGAGCTCTTCCTCCTGACACCAGCCGTTGGACCAGGATTGCCCATTTGGCTGCCGAATGGGACGGTTCTTCGCCGGACACTCGAGCACTTCCTGCGCCAGGAGCAGCTCAAGCGAGGGTATCACGAGGTCATTACCCCGCACATCGGGAATTTGGAGCTCTACAAGACGTCGGGGCACTATCCGTATTACGCCGATTCCCAGTTTCCGCCCATGGCTCTGGAGGAGCATGAGCAGTATTTGCTCAAGCCCATGAACTGCCCTCACCACCACCAGATCTACGCTTCCAAGCCCCGTAGCTATCGCGAGCTCCCCTTGCGTCTGGCCGAATTCGGGACCGTCTACCGCTACGAGCAGTCGGGGGAATTGAATGGGCTGATCCGGGTGCGTGGCTTCACTCAGGACGACGCCCATATCTACTGCGCTCCGGAGCAGCTGAAGGAGGAGATCAAGGCTGTCGTGGAGCTGACCCAGTATGTCTTCCGCATCTTCGGCATGCCGGTCGATATTCGGCTCTCCTTTCGTGACGAGAACGCTGCCAAGTACGGCGGGGATCGGGCACTCTGGGAGCGGGCACAGCGCGAAATCCAGGAAGTTGCCGATGAGCTCGGCCTGCAGTACACAATCGGCCTGGGGGAGGCGGCCTTCTATGGCCCGAAGATTGACTTCATCGTCCGCGATGCTCTCGGCCGCCGGTGGCAGCTGGGGACAATTCAGGTCGACTACGTTATGCCAGAGCGCTTCCGGCTGGAGTATATCGGCCCGGATGGACAGCCTCATCGACCTGTCATCATCCACCGAGCGCCGTTTGGATCTCTGGAGCGCTTCATTGGCATTCTGATCGAGCACTACGCCGGCAATTTCCCCTTCTGGTTGGCCCCTGTGCAGGCTATTGTGCTGCCGATTACGGATGCTCAGCACACAGCAGCTGTCGAACTAGCCGCACGGCTCCAGGCGGTCGGCTACCGAGTGCAGGTGGATCTGCGTCCTGAGCGCCTTCAGCGGAAGATCGCTGAGGCGGAGCACCGGAAGATCCCCTTCCTGCTCATCCTGGGCCGTAGAGAGGTAGAGAATGCAACGGTAGCTGTACGGCGACATGGATTGGGAGACCAGGGCAGTTACTCTGTAGAGGCCCTCTTACAGTGGTTTGCGGCGCTGAATGTCCCAGGGGCCGAGCATGCTGGATAGGCGCCGTAGCTTCGCTGCTGCAGTGGTGGGATGCCTGTTGTGCATCGGCGCTAATGCGCAGGCCCAAGAGTGGGGATTTCAGGTGCGCCTGGTGGCCGATAATCTGAATGTGCCATGGTCCATCCTCTGGGGACCCGATGGGTGGCTCTGGTGTACCGAACGCCCAGGGCGCATTAGCCGTATACACCCCGAGACAGGTGCACAGAGTGTGCTTCTGGCGGCGGTGCCCGATCTCTATGCTCGGACGGAGGCAGGGCTTCTGGGCATGGCACTCCATCGGCGCTTTACCGACTCTCCCTTCGTGGCGGTAGCTTACACGGTGTTTTCAGACTTTGTGGAGCTGCGTGTTGTGCGCTACCGCTACGATGCTGCACGCGATACGCTCCTGGAGCCACGGACGTTGCTTGCTGGTATCCGAGTTGGGAACATCCACGCTGGCTGCCGCCTGCTCCCTCTGCCCGATGGCACACTGCTGCTGACCGTGGGGGAAGGAGGTATCCCACAGCTGGCACAGGATCTAAACTCTCTGAGCGGTAAGGCCCTCCGTATCCGGTGGGATGGCACTCCGCCGGCAGACAATCCTTTTCCAGGCAGCCCTCTCTGGGCGTGGGGATTGCGTAATTCCCAAGGGCTCACGCTCGGCAGTGAGGGTCTCCTCTACGCCTCCGAGCATGGCGCCTCTACCGATGACGAGATCAACCTTCTCGAACCGGGTCGCAACTACGGCTGGCCGCTCGTGGAGGGGGTCTGTGATAAGCCTCAGGAGCAGGACTTTTGCCGGGACTCCAATGTTGCAGAGCCTCTCTATACCTGGACTCCGACGGTAGCTCCCTGCGGCTTGGCCTACTACGGCAGGGCATTGACCCGCCTGCCCCAGTTCCAGCATTCTTTGCTGTTGGCAACCCTGAAGGGCAATACGCTGTACCAGCTCCGCCTCTCTGCCGATGGTAGGCGGATCGAGAGCGTAAGACCCTATGCCGTAGGTCTCGGACGCCTGCGGGATGTGCTGGTGACGCCTGACGGACGAGTCTTTCTCTGCACCAGTAATCGAGATGGTCGTGGAACGCCCCGACCGGGGGACGACCGCATCGTCGAGCTCGTTCCTCTGGGGCAGCACATCGATGGCGGAGAGCTGCCCGAAGGGTGGGGGCGCCTCTGGATCGAGGATGGCCGCCTGTGGGTACAGCTCGATACCCCGGCTGACGTTGCAATCTTCACGGTCTGCGGAGAGCTTCTGGCTTTCGGCTCTGCTGCTCTGCCGCTTCAACGATGGTGCACCCCTGTGCTAGCACCGGGGTGGTATGGTGTCCGGGTGGCTCGTGGGCAGAAAAGGCATTACGGCGCCATTATAGTGCCGCCGTGAGGAGGTGGCATGGAAGCGGCGATTCCTGTAATTTTGCATTACCCCCATGGGCCCGTAGCTCAGTTGGGAGAGCGCGTGAATGGCATTCACGAGGTCAGGGGTTCAAATCCCCTCGGGTCCACGAATGTGGGGCCGTAGCTCAGCTGGTTAGAGCGCCTGCCTGTCACGCAGGAGGACGCGAGTTCGAGTCTCGTCGGCCCCGCTTCTCATCTCGGGGCGGTGTGCAGGGAAGGCTTCTTGAGGAAAGGGGACCAGCACCCTGTGCTGAGCACCGTTTGCCCACCTCCTGAACGCAGCAAGCCACGGAAAGGCAGAGGTATCTAGCCGTACGCCGGCAAGTCAGCCGATTGCGAAAGCACCCGCCCGGGGCACATCCCTAGTATCCCTGGTTAACCTGAGCAGATGGGACTAGCCGGCTGTCTCCCCAGCAGAGACAAGGAGGCCAAAAGCACCTTCGGCGAGAAACGCTGTCCTGCTGCTACGCCAGCCCCAAGAGCACACCACGGAGCCAACGTTTGCCGATTATCGAAGAGCAGGAGAAAGAGCTGTGAAAAGCCAGCCTAATCCCTTCAGCGATAGCCTCGCAGGGAGCTGGAGGAGAAGTCCGAAAGCGGCATCGACACTGCAGCACAGGATGCAGCACTGCGCGATGCGCTTTACTCGTGTGGTGTTTCACCGGCTCGGTAAAAGCGGACGTGGACCCGCTCAAGCGTTGCGAGCCCTTCAGGGATGACGGTGTCGATGAGCGAGAGGAAGGCCTCAATGCGTTCGATAGTGTCGACAATTTCAATGACGATAGGCAGATCGACCGAAAGCCGTTCCAGCCGCGCAGTGTGGATGCGGCTATGCGCCCCAAAGCCGGCAATGCCGCGCAGGACTGTAGCCCCTGCTAGACCTTGTTGGCGAGCCTGTCGGAGAATCCACTCCCACAGTGGCATACCTTCGTGGCGATCCTGTTCACCGATGAAGATGCGCAGCAGATGGCCTTCGGTTGGCAGTACCATGGCGCACTAGGCGAGCAATTGAGCACATATTATACCGAGCCACACGCCTACGAGCCCAAGAGCTGTGTGGGCGACAATGTTGAAAGCAGCAAGCCACCATTCGAGTGCCCGAAGCAGGGCGTAGGTTTCCCCAGCGTATGTCGAGTAGGTCGAAAAGGCTCCCAGGAAGCCGATGACGAGAAAGAGCCGGCTCGAACTACCAAACCAGCCTTTGAGCTCCATGAGCCCTAAGATGAGTCCGAGCACGAAGCATGCTAGGGTGTTGACCAGGAGTGTAGCAGCCGGAAAGCGGGGTGGTAGAGCGAAGAGCGCGTAAAAGGCTCCCATGAGCCCATAGCGCGCCAGAGCCCCAAGAGCTCCACCGAGACCGACCAGAAGGAGAGCGCGCATCTATGTTCCACGGTAGCGGTACTTCGTCCCTGGCGGAAGGGGAGTCAGCAAGCGGTAATCCTCAAAGCCCGTGTAGTCGACGAAGAGGACTTCACGGTCGCTGTAAATCCAGCGCTCATAGGAGCGCCCATTGCTCTGGAATTGCTCGCGGCGTAGCGGTGGGCCGAAGATGACGTAGACCATGCCACGATCGGTGAGCCATCCTTCGGTGTAGCTTCGGAAGAGCCGATTGGCCTGGGCGATGCGGTCATAATACTCTTCGAAGGCTTCATTGCGCAATGTACCTGGGGTTGGGTCGAGAAGCGCCCAGAAAGCCTCGAAGCGGCGTCGCTTCTCGCTACTTGTTGGAGCTGCCAGGATGCTATCGATCTGCTCTTGGGTTGCCACGTACCGGAGCTGGCGAATAGCTTGCTCAAGGTCGCTGACGGTTCGCCCCCAGAAGCTCCAGAGAAAGCGAACAGAGCGCTCACTCTGAGCCACGGGGGATCCTGCAGAAAGGAGGCGGATTCGCAGCAGTTGCGATCCCGTCGGGAGTTCTGCAGGGAGCGTCAGCGGCAGGATAAGGATTTGGCGGCCAGGCTCAACGGTAGGGAGTATTTTCCGTGCGAGGGTAGCCAGCAGCGTGTGCTGGGGTGAGAGTAATTCGGCAAGTACCTCGAGGCTATCGTGCCGGTAGTGGGCGTAGAGTTCCGCAATGGCAAAGAAAGGGGAATCCAGCTGGGCGAGATTGTCGTCAAAGTAGGGGGTAATGAGGGGGCGTTCGGAGGTTTCCTCCACGGCGCTGGCAATGAGGATGCTGCTCAGCGCAAGCTCCGGGCGTCGATAATCCGGGACGCGGTAGCGGCGTGTCAGCTGGTAGGTGCGGTTTGTCGCCTCCTCTGTAATTGCCACAGTGATGGTGTAGACCCCCTCGGGGAGATGTTCGACAGTCTGGAGTCGGTCAAAGGCCGCTGTTGCACCTTGAGCGATGGCGTAGGTTGGAGCCGTCAGAGTGCGGCGATAAAGGCGCTGTCGGATAGTTGTCCCGGTGCTATCGCGAATGGCGATGCTGGCAACATATGTTGCCGAAAAGCCAGCTGTATCGGTGGGCCGAAAGCTGAGGGCAGCATATGGGACGATGGTCCATACGTCTAGCCGAGCATTGGAATCGGGTATGTCGGCTGCAAAGCAGAGAACATCCATGATGAAGGGTTGTGAGTCCTGTGCAGTGGCAGCTCCAGCCAGCACAAGGGATGCCAGTATGCTACAGAGCCGTGCCGTAGAGCTCATAGTCGCTTGCATCCTCGATGAGCACGGAGACGAAGCTGCCGGGGGTCAACGGACGAGAGGAACGAACGAAAACTTCATTGTCAATCTCCGGAGCATCGGCCTCGGTGCGCCCGCGATATTCTCCCTCTGCGAGACGTTCGTCGAGCAGAACTTGCTGGCGAGAGCCGATTTTGGCCCGATTGAGCTCAGAGGAGATCCCACGCTGAAGCTCCATAAGGGCGCAGAGCCGTTCCTGCTTGACCTCCGGGGGAATCGGATCGCCGAGTATCCATGCAGCAGTCCCCTCCTCGTGGGAATACGGGAAAACCCCCAGACGCTCGAAGCGGGCCTGCCGGACGAACTCATAGAGCTCAGCAAAGCGCTCGTCCGTTTCATTGGGATATCCCACAATGAAGGTTGTGCGGAGCGCGACCGTGGGTACCCGTGCACGGATGGTCTCCAGCAGCCGTTCGATTGTGCGCCGTGTTATCCCCCGACGCATGGAGGAGAGGACAGGATCGGAGATGTGTTGGAGTGGAATGTCCAGATAGCGGCACACTGACGGGGTATCCGCCATAACCTCGAGTATTTCACCGGGGAAGTGGGCCGGATAGGCGTAAAGGAGGCGGATCCAGGCCAGACCAGGGATGCGGCTCAAGGCAGCAAGGAGCTCGGCGATGCGGCGGCGGCCGTAGAGATCCACACCATAGAAGGTGGTGTCTTGGGCAATCAGGATGAGCTCTCGAACCCCTCGTTCGGCTAGGCGTTGGGCTTCGGCGAGAATGTGTTCTATGGGACGAGACCGGTAGCGACCTCGCATGAGCGGGATAGCACAGAAGGAGCAGGGGTGGTCGCAGCCCTCGGCAATTTTGAGATAGGCATAGTGCCCAGGCGTGGAGAGTTGGCGCTCCCCGACAAGTTCGTAACACGCATCACCCCGTACGGCGCGTACGATGGGTTCGTAAGCTTCCGGGCCAAAGAAGTAGTCTACCTCAGGCAGTTCGCGACGCAGTTCGTCAGCATATCGAGCGGCTAGGCATCCAGCAACGATGATGCGCCGAACAAGGCCGGCGCGCTTCCGTTCAATGGCTTCCAGAATGGCCGCAATGCTTTCCTGCTTGGCAGCCTCGATGAACCCACAGGTATTCAAGATGAGGGTTTCAGCGCTCTCGATATCTGTCACTGTGACACCGTGGGCTTGCAGGTAGCCTGCCAGCGTTTCCGAATCCACCGTATTCTTGCTGCAGCCCAGAGTCACGATAGCAACAGTAGGTGTCTGCGCAGCATGCGGAAGGGCTCGTGACATACCATCGATAGGCATGACGGCTGTGGGCAAAAGACGTGGGCTTCCGAAAGCCTATTGCAACAGGGAGAGCAAGGGTGCTGCGTATTTTTGTGTCGGCAGTCGAACAGAGTATGGATACTGATGGAGCGTCTTCTCGTCATCGGTGCGGGCACAATGGGTACGGGCATTGCCCATGTCTTCGCTCAGCATGGCTTTACGGTATTCGTGGTGGATGTTGCCGAGGAAGTGCTCCAACGGGCTCGTGCGACGATTGAGCGTAATCTCGGTCGGCAGGTGCAGAAGGGTGTCATAACCGAGGAAGAGCGGCAGGCCATCATGGAGCGCTTACACATGGGAACAGACCTCGAAGCGGCTGCCCGCGAGGCCGAATTTGTCCTTGAGGCCGCACCAGAACATCCAGAGCTGAAGCGCCAGCTCTTTGAGCGGCTCGATCAGCTCTGCGCACCCGAGGTGATCTTTGCTACCAATACCTCGTCCCTGTCCATTACCTGGCTTGCAGCAGCAACCAAGCGCCCTGATCGCTTCATCGGTATGCACTTCTTCAATCCCGTCCCCGTTATGCAACTCTGCGAGATCGTCCGCGGATTGGCAACGAGCGAGGAGACATATCGGTTCACTGAAGATTTGGCCCGTCGGGTCGGCAAGACGCCCGTCTGTGTGCAGGATTACCCCGGTTTTGTGTCTAATCGCATCCTCATGCCGATGATCAACGAAGCCATCTATTGCCTCATGGAGGGGGTGGCCTCGGCTGAAGACATCGACACCGTCATGCGTCTGGGGATGAACCATCCGATGGGGCCTTTAGCGCTGGCAGACTTAATCGGGCTGGATGTCTGCCTGGCAATTCTCGAGGTCTTGCATCGGGAACTCGGGGAGGATAAGTATCGGCCATGTCCTCTGCTGCGGAAGATGGTAGCAGCGGGCCGCCTTGGGCGGAAGACGGGGCTCGGTTTTTACGAGTACAAAAGTTAGCACCTGTGGGATGGCGGCATTCGGTCCATGCGCCTCCAGCGCGTTGTGGTACTTGTTCTGCGGATTCGGAGCTACATTGTTCTGACGGCCCTCCTGCTTGCCTCTCTTGCTCTCATGCAGGTTGACGATGCAGCATCGCTCCGCGGCCTGCGGGCATTGGCTGTTGTGGGAATAGGTGTGGTACAGAAACTGCTCGGGGGTATTCCAAATCCGTGGCTGCTGCACCGAGAAAACGAGCTTTTACATCGACTCAATGTAGAGCTGCTCCTTGAGGTGTCGCGCCTGCGACGGATGCAGGCGGAGAATGAGCAGCTGCGGCAATTGCTCGGTATACGGGCCGAAAGCCCGTACGAGTTTATTGCGGCGGAGGTGCTCGGTCTGACTGTAGGGCAGTTGCGCAACTATGCAATCCTGAACAGAGGAGCTGCCGATGGTCTCCAAATTGGGATGCCGGTTGTGACAGCGGCTGGACTTGTCGGACGTATTCGGGAGGTGAGCGCTCACTACGCCGTTGTAGAGCTGTTGGAAAATCGGGATGTGCGGGTTGCTGTTCGGCTGGAGGGATCTGGGGCTGAAGGCATTTTAGTGTGGGAGGGGAGTGTGGGGCAGTTTGCTCTACACTACATTCCCTCCTCAATCCCCGTCCAGGCAGGGCAGCTCGTGGTAACGTCTGCCTCTAGTGATCGCTTCCCGCCGGGAATTCCCGTTGGTGTCGTACAGCGGGTCGATCGGGAAGCGGGGAGCGGTTTTTACCGGATTCTTGTCACCCCACGGGAGCCGTACCAGACTCTTCGGTATGTTGCAGTACTGCGGCATGTTCCGCATCCGGAGCGTCGGCTCTTGGAGCAGCGCTATTTGTCACCCGGGAGGTGACGATGGGCCCATCACCGCTACCGGGGGTACATATTTGGCTGCGCCTGATAGGCTACGGCATTGCTGCTCTCTGTGGGGTTGTCATTCAGCTTGTGTTGATGCCTTCGGTAGCAATTGGGGGTATTGCCCCTGATGTGCTGCTGGTGATAATTCTCTGGATTGCTCTGCGCCATGGGCCAGTGGCTGGCGCCTTGGCTGGTTTTATCATCGGCTTGCTCGTCGATGCTGTATTGCCAGGAGCTCTCGGGATCAACTCTTTTGCTAAGACTGTGGCAGGCTTCGTCGGCGGCCTATTTGCCGAGCCCGGGCTCGATAATCCGCTGACTCTGCCATGGCTTCGACTCAGTGCCATCCTGGCTCTCAGCAGCGCGGTTCAGCACTTGCTCTACTATGCCCTTCTCCTCCATCCTCTGGATGTCTCGCTGGGGAGCTTCCTCCTCACTGTGGCAGGAGCCACAGGTTACTCGCTCGTTGTGGGGGCTCTCATAGCTATGGTAGCAAAGCTGTGGAGGGGGCGGGACACTATTTCCGAACAATGACAATCTCCACTCGGCGGTTGAGGCTGCGCCCAAATTCTGTGGTGTTGTCTGCTATGGGCCGGCTGGCTCCGAAAGCAGCCACCAGGAGTTGGCGTTCTGGAACCCCGCGCTGGAGTAGGTATTGGCGGACATTCTCGGCTCGCCGCTGGGACAGACGGTAATTGTGGACTGCCGTTCCGCGGCTATCCGTATGCCCCTCGATGCGAATGACCACCTCAGGGCGACGCTTCAGGAAGCGAGCCAGGATCTCCAACTCGGGAACGCTGTCGGGGAGAGTTGCGTCGTTGGTGGCAAAGAGAAGGTGCTCAAGGATGAATTTCCGCCCAATGGCGACAATCGGGATGGTCTGCCGCAGGAGCTGTTGCTTCTGGTGATCCAGGATAGCCACTCGGATAGAGTCCGGGGGGATCTCCTCGCCCGTGCGATAGGTCAGCACCCACAGGTTGGTTAGCTCTGCTGCATACTGCTCTAGAATGCGGGAGAAGGGCGCTTGGATATCGTAGAGGCTGCCGCGAGTTGACTCCGCAATGCGCCTGTACTCCTTGAGCTCAGGCCGAGTGATGCAGAAGACACGAACATGGCGTTCCCGGAGGTAGTCGATGATAGTCTCGGTGGTGAACTCCGTGCGTCCATATCCTTTCTCTCCGCGCTGATGGTACGGGGCATCGGTCACGAGCACGATTACTCTGTTGGCTGCGGGACGGAAGGGGTAGCGCGCAGCTTCGGCGAGCGCTTCCA
This sequence comes from Candidatus Kapaibacterium sp., assembly GCA_938084565.1. Lineage (GTDB taxonomy): Bacteria > Bacteroidota > Ignavibacteria > Kapaibacteriales > HRBIN21 > HRBIN21. Next base: position 125,094 of record CALKEU010000005.1, read on the forward strand.
GAGCATTCTCCTTCTCATCCATCCCCCCGCTGGCCCAGATGCGAGAAATCCAGCGGAGAAATTCGGCTACCTCTTCGGTGAAGGGATATGTACGCTCGATGACGTCGGAGAATAGGACAAGGCCCAAGCGGTAATCGATACCGTGGAGCCGGAGCGTTTGTGTGAAACGTTCAATATTGTTGCGTACGCCGTTCACATATGGTTGCATCGTCCCAGTGACGTCGATGGCGAAGACGAAGTCAATGGGGATGCGCCGCTGTGGGGAAAGGCGGCTGGTGGCGAGCACGGGATAGGTGCGGTCGTTTTCTACGATGGTGAATTCCTCCGGGTACAGCGTATCGGGGGATTCCCCGAGGACTTCCACAATGAGATTGATGTCGGGGAAGCGTGTAATATCGACGTTGTGCAGGCGTAGCTGAAATGTAGTGCGTGTACTCTGGATTCGCGTCTGCTCAAGGAGACGGCGGTGAATATCAGCTGTGTCGGCTTGCGGGAACCTTGTCGGTAAGGCGGAGAGCAGGCCGAGGACAGCGGCAATCGAGGAGAGACTTCTGTGGCGGCATGCCATAGCCATTCATTGTTCTGTGTCCATCCACCAGGAGCCGTGTCTCCGTTCTGCGAGTGTCGTTCTGCTGTCACAGGGCGATACGGAGAAGCGGGGAGAGGACGAAGAAATTCCGTGTTTCGAAGAGGCGGACTGGCCGCAGAGGAGTTGCATACTTTGCTTCAACGTACAACCAGCGCCCCACGATAGGCACGTACGCACGTCCGAGTAAGATTTGGTTGGAGTACTGTAACGAGACGCCAAAGGGAAAGCTACTCTGGTTGCGATATTCGAACCGTACGTACAGCCAATCGCCTAACTCCTGAGGTTTGTACGTACGCAGCCCTTCCACTCCTTCGCGAGTCAGAGAGACAGTGGTAGTATTCCGTCGGAGGAGAGCAGCCTCGGTAATTTCAGCATAGCTGATCCCGACGTCCACCCGCAGGAAGTGGGTGGGACGCTCTGGATTGCTCCACCAGTTGTAAAAAAGGGTCCACTGTCCTGTGGAGCGGAGTAGTGGCACGACGCGGTCGGGATCTATATCGGGGTCGCTTGTGCGGAGGGGGTCACGGTCGGGCGCAAGCGGGAGGATGGCGTAGGTAGTAGGGTCAATGGAGCTAGAAGGATCGATCCCTTTGAGGGGAATTTCCGCGTGGACATGAGTACCAAGCTGGGGATGGAAGGGGAAATAGAAATCAGCCCCCGCAACCAGCTGGCCGCCGGAGCTGAGATTGAGTTTCCGCACGGGGATTAGTCCGCCGAGGAAGTTCGGATCTAGGCCACCGGTGATACGGTAGCCCATACCGAACTGAATGTCGAGGAGATGGGGGATAGCTTTCTGCGTAGTTTCATCGATGTTTTGGATGAGGGGGCGCTGGAGGAAGACTCGGGCAATGCCGGCGGACCAGAAGGGATAGCCAATAGGATCGGCACCCGTATTGGCTCGCAGCCAGAAGCCACTGCGTCCGAGTTTGAGGCTCTGCTCGAAGACGGACACTCCAATGGCGTGTCCCACAGTGGTGGGCATGGTAAAGTTAATGATGGCCTCAGCCTGAGCAGGAGTTGGAGGCACAGTAGGAGGGATATCTTCGTAGCAGTAGCGGCGCTGTGGGTCCGCAAGGAAGGTAGCCAACCCCCGGATGTTGGCTTCGATCTCCGAAGAGGTCATCTTCGCCGTGCCGCACTCGATGAGGAGAATTTCGTATTCGGTGTTGCGCCGGCGTGTCGGGGCTGCCGTCACCAGGATGCGTTGCATATCCAACTGCGCTTCGGGGTAGCCCAGGAGGAGGAAAGTCTGGTGTAGTTGGATCATGAGGTTGGGTTCGCAGATACGCCATCGAGGGAAGTACTTGAGGATATTGGGGTCAATGGTTTTGAGAGCTGCTACAATTGAATCGGCATCCGGCACCGCAACGTAAGGTTGCGGCTGTGCCCAGAGGAGCGAAGCTGTTGCGATAAGGCAGGGGAGAGTCCAGCGTTGCATGGAGTTTCCCTTAGAAGTTCAACACTGCGCGGACGGAGGGCACGAACAGGGTGCGTTGTTCCCACAATCGAGGCTCTCGGAGAAGACAGGTAAAGAGGCGCCCGTCGAAGCGGAGGGAAAAGCTCGGCACAATAGGAATCTGGAGCCATGCTGTTGTCAACAGTGTTCCATCGAAGTATCGGAAGCCGAATCCGTATGGGGTGCTCACCTCTGTTGACATGAAGTCCACACCTCCGCTAATGCTCCCGATGGTTTCACTGCCCTTACGGATGAAGCGGGGAGACGGTGAGGCAGCAGTATCGTGCTGTTCTGCCCATGTCTCGCTTCCGTAGAGGGTGCCACCGAGGAGCAGGCGGAAGTAGTAGTTCTTGTCAACAGCGACAGCAAACGAGTAGTGTGCTTGGACGTGGTAGCGGATCAGGAAGTCGGATTCCTGTTGCAGCTGGGGATTCCAGATTGGGTGGTCTGAGCGCTGTGCATCACCGAAGACATAGGAAGCAGAGAGGTGAAAGAGGCCACCGTCACGAATAAGCTTGATGGGGAAGTCTACCCTTCCATACAAGCCCCATCCTGCAATGGTCAGCCGCGATCGGACCCCCAGCCGTGAGGAAAGCTTGCTCCAGCCCGCCGTTGGCAGCACCACGCCCAAGCGGGCGCTGCTCCAGAGGGCATTTACCGTCAGTCGTTGTGACCATACGGAGGGATAGTTGAGCTCTTCCAATCCGTAGCGTAGCTCAACACCGAGCTGGGGCAGATGGCGATTGTAGATTCTCTGCCCTTCTTCCTCAGCTGCTGCCTCCTCTTCGGCATGAGCCGGAATAGCGTAATGGGTGTAGCGGAGGAGGTCAGGAAAGCTGAGAATCAGTTCGCTCGGTTTTGTGTACTGGAGAGGCTGCCCCTCGGAGATGCGGAGGTAGGTCTGTACGTCATCCTCCTGCACAAGCTCGGCATTCCCAAAGGTAGGGGGAGCAAATTCTGTATCCTCATCCCCGATGCCCTGGGCTTCCAGCGTGACATTCTCGACAGCACCCTGAACCACGGCGTTGGCTAGGTAGTCGTAGAGGGTAGGCGACGGAGACGTTGACGGTGCAGCGATACGGCGGAGCTCGGTGAAGAGGAGAATATCAGCATCTTGGACGCTCCGCAAGTCGCGGGCAATCGTGCGTGAGCGGTCTCGAGTCTTGACCAGTGCGATGACGCTAAAGGGCTCACCTGGACGGTAGCGAGTTGTGACGACGAAGGCGTTTTTGAAGGCGTTGCAGTTGTTCTGCATGACTTGCACGGCATACTTGACCGCTTCAATGGTCTCTGCCCGATTGACAATGCCCGGCGGGACCCCGTCTTCCTCACGAAGTTTACGCAGCACCTCTTGAATGTCAGCGGCGCAGCCTTCAAGAGTTACGCGATCTTGAATTTGCTGGTAAAGGGCTGGATTGGTCGTCTGCAGAGTGGTCACTACATCGGGAGCTTTCGGCATGGGATTGAGAAGCTCTTGGATGTCGGCGAAAACTTGGCCTTCTAGGCGGAAGATGGAGATTGTGCTGTAGCGGTAGTTTTTGAACTTGCGCAAGATGGCGCGGATTTCTGCATCTTGTGCATGCACTACGTCGCTACTACACAGCAGGATGATAATCCCCAAAAGGAAGAGCTGTTGGGAGAGTGCCCGCCGCATCGTCGTTTGTCGGCTGTAGGACATGCCTAGTACGTGATTGGGATATTGGGAATCGCTGCCCGTCCTTCGCGCGATTCGGCTCCGTTAATAGGATTACGGGCTTTGGCCGTTATAAGCAGCGAGACCGTGCCATCGAGACGTCCGCGCCGGACCGGGAGAGGCCCGTCGAGGCGGATGCGAACTTCATAGGTATTGGCTCCCGCCCGTTGGATGGATACACTTGGCTTGTAGTTGGGAATGTCGGCACGGGTAATCTGGACACGCACATCTTTGATGTCGTCCGCTGTAGCTGAGCGCTGCACGTCGACGAAGGGAGGCAAGATCGTAATGCCGGTGATGAGGATTTCAGGATTGCGCGGGTCGATCGTGGGGTCAATCTTGACATCCCCGACGGCAATGCGAGGAGCTCGCTGCTGGGGGAGACCAGTCCCTTCGTAGAGCGGAACCAGCTCGCCTGTGTACGGATTCTGCCATGCAACTTGAACGGTCACCGAGGAAGCCGTAGCGGGAATGTCACGTTCGGCTTGGAGGCCGGGAGCAATAGGCTGCTGATCCGTGCCCAATAGGATAGCGGTCCGGAATTGGGCTGCGGGGATTTTGCCTCCCGAGCTCGGCTGGGCAACGACTTGGAAGGTGTAGCCATAGAAGAGGCTGTTTTGGAGCATGGCGTCGATATCCTGAGCATTCTCAAGGCGGCTTGGGAAGACAACCAGGCGAGCCTCAGAAGTGGCTTGTTTCCCGACTACGTTGGTATGGGTGATGCGGATAGTATACTGACCGGCACTGACAGGTTCGTTGATTTGGAGTTCGAACTTGTGGTTCGTTGCTGCTCCAGCCTGGGCCGTGCCGGCTACAAGTTCAGGCCCGAGATCGGCTAGACGGAAGGGCAGCGGAGGCTGGATCGAGACTGTCGGAGGTTTCCCCCCCGGAATTATTGGGCCAGCAACGAAGGGAATGACGATCCGTTGGGCTTTGTCGAACGAGTAGAACTCCTCCTGGGCCAGGAAGACCTTGGGATCAGCCGGTGGGGGTACGGCGGGCTTAATGACGCGAATATCGATAGCAATACTTGAGCGGTTCTGTTCGAAGCCAGCCGATTGGCCAGGGGCAAGCAGACGAGCAATGTAGCCGTAGAGTTCGAGTTTGCTGATGATTTCGGAAGCCTTTTCGGGAAATTCTCGCCGCGCATAATCCATCGATGCTTGCAATTGATTGAGAAATTCCTCAGCATCGATCCGGCCAGCGATGAGGTTGTCAGCCAGGGGGGGATTGTAGGCATCGAGTTCGTATTCGAGCGAGTTCTTGACCAGATGCAGATCTTTAACCTTGATTTGCACGGTGCCAATGTTGACGGTTTCATCCCCTGTGAGCTCGAGCGGTTTCTCGCCTTGGATCCCAAGGATACGATTTGTGCGGGAGGCAAAGCGGAGTTTATACCATCCAGGTTGGGCGGGGGGCTGGAAGCGGATAGCGAAGACGCGTTTCTTGATACGTCCGCCGTTCTGATGGGCTCGGTCGAGTGTCCGCTTGTGGTCGTACCAGAAGATGCTATCCTTAGCAGCGGCGTCGGCAGGGGCAAAGCGCCGTATGTCTCCGATAGCAATGCTGTAGGGCTTGTAGACAGGGAGCTGATAGTCTCGTGTTGCAGCCAAATCCAGCTCCAGGCGACGCATTGCCAGAAGTCGCCAGGGCGCGCCCTCAACTTCGGAGCCAATGGGTTGGCCTTCGCTGAGGCGTTCCCAGGGGATGCGCCGGAGAGAATCATCGGGCAGGAAGGGAGGTGGTTGTTCAGGATTCGGGCTGGGGTGGTAGAAAATTTGGTAGTCTAGCTCCTGAACATTGGCCAGGCGGATGAGGTTCTGCAAGCGCTGCTGTGCTTCAGCTGGCTCGAGCTCTTCGGTGGTAGAAAGACCAGAGACGTCTGTGACCCCCACCTCGACTTCGTAATAGCGATCTTGGCGAATCTGAATGCCCCCCGATGTCTGCATGAAGCCTTCCGTCAGCGTGATCTCATCCTTCGGGCGCGTTGCAATACCTTCTGTCCCCGTCCCCACCTGGAGTTGGGAGAGGATGCTCTGGACGATGCGCATGGACTCTTTCTGCTTCTGGAGCAGGTGCTCCTCGGCGTCGTCGCGCTCGACGATGATGAGGAGCAATTCCAGAACGACCGCTAGGTAGAGCACGAAATATACCTTGCCTGGCCCGCCGCCGCGCGCCATCGGGTCTTCTCCTGTCTATCTGACGTGCTGTTTACTGTTGGGGAGTTGAGCTTTCAGAAGATGGAGTCCCTTCGGCATGGTCACAGCAGCTGTGCTTATCCTTGCTCTCACTGTGCTGGCCCTTGGCGCAGCAGCTCTGCTTATCCGTGCCCTCACTGTGCTGCTCTCCGCCCTTGGCACAGCAGGAGCGATGTGTACTCGCTGCAGATATTGTTGAAGCAGCCTCTGCGGCTGAAGCTTCGGCTGTTTCCTGTACTGTAGTGTCTACGACCTTGCTCGTGTGCTGGGCTTTCGTAGCGCAACAAGATCGTGAAGATGCCTTTGTGCGGCAGTTTCCGTCTCCATGTGCATACGCTCCTGTACTACCAGCGATGAAAAGGCTCAAAGCGAAAGCTGTCAAGAGCATACGGCTGAACTTCTGCATTGGACTGACCGTTGAACTGTGACACAAGCAGATAGCAAGCACGAACAAAATGCAAATGTAGTGTAGTTTGCACTTCCCATTGCGCCTACGCCTGCCAGACGAAGGCATTCTGGTCGTGGATGAGGCGTCCACGCTGGTGAAGAGCCTCTTCCAGATAGGGAGGCAGAACAAACATGGCCGAGTGCATATGTGGGGAGTAGTACCGACTGTAGAGCTGCCGAGTGCGGTAGCGGTGTTCGAGTTCAGGAAGGGGGAGAGCGATTGGATTGTAGGCTTTGCTAGCCATGATGAAGGCCCAGGGGAGTTGGAAGGAGGACACGAATGCCCAGTAGAGGCCTACCCAGGGGAAGACCTCCCGTAGTGTTTTCCTCAGGCTAGCCGCAAAATCGGGATAGAGGGGGTCAGCGCTTCCGGCCTGGGCGACGAAGAGGCCTTCCGGGGTAAGGCGGGAGGCAAGGTGCTTGTAGAATTCGACCGTAAAGAGCATGACGGACGGGCCACCTTCGATGGGTTCGGTCAGGTCGGAGATGATGACATCGTAGGTGCTTTCCGGGCTATTTTCCACGAAGGCTCGCGCATCGCCGTAGTAGAGCTGTGTTCTCGGGTCCTGGAAGCAGCCCTGGTGCCATTCCGGCAACAGGCGCTCGCAGAGCTCGACGAGCTCCCGATCGATGTCGACCATAACCGCCTGCTCTACGCACGGATGGCGCAGCACTTCGCGGAGGGTGGCTCCCTCGCCGCCGCCCATGATCAAAACGCTGCGAGGGTGAGGATGAGTCATCAAGGCTGGATGGACGAGGCTCTCATGGTAGATAAACTCGTCGACTTCTGCCGACTGAATACGGCCATCCAGGAAGAGCGCTTTGCCCAAAGCAGGGGCACGGACAATTGCTACGCTCTGGTAGGCCGTGCGACCCAGGAAGAGAACCTCATGGACGCGATAGTGGAATTGGAGGTGTTCGGTGTGCTGATCGATGATCCAGATACCGCTTGCCATGAGCTCTCAGGAGCATCCGCTCGGAGTTCCACAATCTTCGCAGACAGCGCAGCTGCCCGTTTGCCGCATGCGCATGGAGCCACAGACCGGACAGGTCTCGCCCGTATATCCTCGAGCTTTAGCCTCAGCCACGCGGCGGGCATACGCACCGTTGATACCTATGCCATTGGGAGCTACCAGCTCAGGCTCTTCCTCTGCGGGCTTTGGTGTCTCCCATTCGCTAATGCGAACCACCGACGGGGATGCTGGAGGGGGCTGTTGGCCTGCTGTGGGCGGCGCAGGGGTGCTCTCGTGCAGGTGAGGAGGTACTTCGTCGACCGCTTTGACATGGACGAAATCCGTGCGCCCCAGATAATCATAAGCCAGCGAGCGGAAGACGTAGTCGAGGACGGAGGTAGCGTACTTGATGGCTTCGTGCCCTTCGACGGGACCGGAGGGTTCGAAGCGAGTGAAGGTAAAGGTATCCACGAGCTCCTCAAGGGGGATGCCGTACTGCAGTGCTTTGGAAGCCAGTACAGCAAAGCAGTTGAGCAGGCCCTTGAAGGAGGCTCCTTCCTTGTACATATCGATGAAGATCTCGCCGAGCGTGCCGTCCTCGTATTCGCCCGTGCGGAGGTAGACCTTGTGGCCGCCTACATAGGCTTCCCGGACGAAGCCTTGGCGCTTCTTTGGAAGGCGTCGGCGCTGTGGACGCTGGTAGACAACGCGTTCGATGATGCGTTCCTGTACCTCCCGGGGGCCTTTGGTTTCATCGAGTGTCTCCTCATCGCCGAGCATGACGATTTCATCCTCCAACCCTTCGATGGCGCTACTTAGGGGCTGCGAGAGTTTTGAGCCATCTCGGTACAGAGCAATAGCTTTCAGCCCCATCTGCCATGCCTGGAGGTAGACGTCCGCAACGTCTTGGACCGTTGCCTCTGCGGGCATATTGACCGTTTTGGAAATGCCGCCGGAGATGAATGGCTGTACGGCAGCCATCATGCGTATGTGGGCTAGGTAGTCAATGTAGCGTTTGCCGCGCTTGCCGCACTTGTTAGCACAGTCGAACACGGGGAGGTGCTCCGGACGCAGATGGGGGGCCCCTTCCACCGTCATTGTACCGCAGACATACTCATTGGCAGCCTCGATCTCTTCCCGGCTGAAGCCGAGGGCTTGCAGGAGATCAAAGTGGGGATCGGAGAGCTGCTCACGGCTGAAGCCCAGACGCAGGCAGAACTCCTCGCCAAGGGTCCAGGGCGTAAAGGCGAAGCGAATATCAAACACGTTGGGTAGGAGCGACTCAATGAGGGCAATCTCTCGGTCGGTAAAGCCTTTGTGGAGAAGGCGCTCGTGAGTTACTGTGGGGCATCCCACCAGAGTCCCATGGCCGATGCAGTAGGCGACAATATCACGGATCTGCTCTTCGGTGTAACCGAGCCGGCGGAGAGCTTTGGGGACCGACTGATTGACGATTTTCAAGTAGCCGCCGCCGGCGAGCTTTTTAAACTTGACGAGGGCAAAATCAGGCTCAATGCCAGTGGTATCGCAGTCCATCAACAGGCCAATCGTCCCCGTGGGAGCAATGGCAGTAACCTGAGCATTGCGGTAGCCATAACGTTCCCCGAGCTCGAGGGCACGATCCCATGCTTGGCGGGCAGCCCGTAGGAGATCCTCGGGGCAGTACCGTGGATCGATGCCCATTGGCGTGATACTGAGGCCCTCATACTCCTCCGGTGGAGCATTGTAGGCGGCCCGACGGTGGTTGCGGATGACACGGAGCATGGCTTCTCGGTTGTCAGCGAAGCCGGGGAAGGGGCCAAGTTTACCGGCCATCTCGGCCGAGGTGGCGTATGCTTCACCCGTCATGAGGGCCGTAAGAGCCCCTGCAATGGCCAGCGCCTGGGGAGAGTCGTACGGAATGCCGCTCACCATGAGCAGAGCGCCGAGATTAGCGTAACCCAGTCCGAGGGTACGGAACTCATAACTCTTGCGGGCAATTTCCTTCGAGGGAAACTGGGCCATGAGGACCGAAATCTCGAGCACAATGGTCCAGAGCCGGACAGCATGCCGAAAGTCCTCAATGCGGAAAGTCCCCGTTTCCTCCTCGTAGAACTTCAACAGGTTGAGGCTAGCCAGGTTACAGGCTGTGTCGTCCAGGAAAAGGTATTCTGAGCAAGGGTTCGAAGCGTTGATGCGCCCAGAGTTCGGGCAGGTGTGCCATTCGTTGATGGTGGTGTCGAATTGGAGACCGGGGTCAGCGCATTTCCATGCCGCCAGGGCAATTGCATTCCAGAGGTCCCGAGCACGCACCGTACGGCAAATACGCCCATCGGTCCGCCAGCGCAGATCCCACGTGCCATCGGTGAGCACGGCGTGCATGAACTCGTTGGGGACACGGACGGAATTGTTGGAGTTTTGCCCGCTGACGGTCAGGTATGCTTCTCCCTCATAGTCGAGATCGAAGAGGGGGAAATCGAGCTTCGTGTATCCCTGTTCGGCAAGGGCTAGGGTTCGCAGGATATAGGCCCGCGGGATACCACGGCGGAGGGCTCGCCGGATCAGGGTATGGAGCCGAGGATTGCTGCGCCAGTCAGTGCCACGGGCGACAGCCTCATCCATGATGGCTTGCAAGAAAGTGCTGCAAAGCCGCGAACCAGTCACCAGTGCAGCGACCTTCTCCTCCTCCCGGGCCTTCCACTCGATGAAGTCTTCGATGTCGGGATGATCGATGTTGACAATGACCATCTTTGCAGCGCGGCGTGTCGTGCCGCCGGACTTAATAGCGCCGGCGGCGCGATCGAAAATTTTCAGAAAGCTCATAAGGCCTGAGGAAACTCCACCACCGGAGAGGGGCTCACCGGCAGCTCGCAGAGTGGAGAAATTTGTCCCCGTGCCAGAGCCGTACTTGAAGATGCGGGCTTCACGGGTGAGCAGATCAAAGATGCCTCCGTCGTTGACCAGATCGTCCTGGATAGACTGGATAAAGCAAGCGTGTGGCTGGGGGCGGGAGTAGGCATCGCGGGAACGCTGCAGCCGGCCAGTTTTGGGATCGACATACCAATGCCCCTGAGCCTTGCCCGTAATGCCGTACGCATAGGCCAACCCCGTGTTGAACCACTGCGGAGAGTTGGGCGCAGCCATTTGAGCTAACATCATGTAGACGAGCTCGTCGTAGAAGGCCTGGGCATCCTCAGGGGTGTCAAAGTAGCCATATTGCTCCCCCCACCATCGCCAGCAACCGGCCAGGCGGTGCACAACCTGCTTCACAGAACGCTCCGGCCCCAGTATGGGCTGCCCCTGCGCGTCGAACAGCGGATTACCGTGCTCGTCATACTGTGGAACCCCGGTCTTGCGGAAATACTTCTGGGCCAGAATGTCTGTGGCAACCTGCGACCAATGTGTGGGGACCTCGACATTGTGCATCTCGAAGACGACAGTCCCATCCGGGTTGCGGAGAATGGAGGAGCGCCGTTCATAGGTGAAGTACTCGTAAGGGCTCCGTCCAGCTTCTGTGAAACGCCTTGGGATCTGCATGGGACTTCGATGGGGGGATGTGGCACATACAGGGGGATGAGGCTGCCCTCCACTGACGGGGCAGCACGAAATTACATGCTCGACTGCTGTTGAACGGTCGCCGCCGAGGGAAGTTTTTCCACCACCGAACGAACCGCAGCCTCAAGCGAAGGCTCTCGATCCGAGCGCATCTCCACTTTAAGCCAGAGGCTGATGCGCTGGACGTTCTGCTGCTGCAACTGCTCAAAGCACCGAGCGAGGGCGGTGCACAATGTCTCCCACTCTCCTTCTACGTTGGTGCCGTGGGCGTGGAGTTGGCAGTGGAGACCAGCTTCCTGGAGAACCCGAACACACGTTGCAATGTATGCCGACAGAGACATCCCCACTCCAATCGGGGTGAGGCTAACCATTGCGCTGACCTTCATGGCTGAGGGCGTGCGGAGACAGACTGTCGTGTGCAAAATAGCGGAATGAGGGGAGATTGCACGGCTACTCATCCGCTGGGGAGAGGACAGGGATAGCAGGGCGACGCCATGGGAGATAGTCAAGCCCCGTGATGGCCCATGTCGTATCACGGTGGAAGAGGCGGAAACGGAGGGTATGCAAATAGTCCAACTCTAGCCATACGATGCGGAGCGTTGGGCCGAGGCTATCGGTGCGCAGATATGTGGGGGGAAGCCCCCTAACTATTTGGCTCAGCCATTCCAGCTCGGGGGTTAGCTCATAGCGTTGCTCTGCCAGCAGGGGGGTGCCGTTCGGCGTTGCGAAAAGTGAAGCAGCCTCGGTCGTTAGGCCACTGTCGAGCAGCGCCTTAAAAAAGAGTGCCGTGCCAGAAGGGGTATGCAGTGTCAGGGGCACAGTATTCCGCTCCAGAGAGAGGCTTCGGCACCCTTCGCAGAGAATCCCGAGGGATAACAGCAGGTGGGACAGGCTCATAGGTTGAAAAACTGTGCTGTGACGTTGACAGCTTCCATGACAGCTGGAGAGGGGGTGCGCATCGGGTGATCGACCCCGAAGGTATGCCCAGTGTGCGGGATGATGTGCCAATGGACAAGGTCAGGGGGAGCCTGGGCAAAGCATTCCTGGACGGAGCGCAGCGGGACGGTGATATCGTGCATACCGTGGACGATGAGGGTCGGGCATTTCAGCTGAGCGACAGCCTGCTGCAAATTATAGCGGGCGGCGTTTGCCTCTAAGTCTTCCAGGTACTCCACGTTCATGCGGAGAATTTGACTGGTGCGGGTGTGGGAGATCTCCAGCGAGCCGCGCTGGCGCCAGCGCTTTTTCTGCCGTTCCGTATAGTGATGGAATGTTGTCACGGGCGACCAAAGGGCCAGGCGTTCAACAGGCAGCTGGGGATAGAGTCGGAGTGCAAGAAGAGCGACGCCGGCTCCGCGGGAGTACCCGAGCAGGAAGAGTCTCTTGTTCCAGCGCTTCCACCATGTTGCAGGGGCCTCTACCGTGCGTTTGGCAAAGGCGGTCACAACGGTGACGGTATCGGCCAATTCTTGGCTGATAGTATTGCGGGCAAATAGCTCTGGGCGCTCGACACGGTCGGAGCCTTCAACGTAGCCGCTCAGGGAGAAGTTGAACGTCACAACACAGGCCCCCCGGGAAGCAAACTCGGTTGCAGCATACGGGAAGAAGGCCCAATCTTTGAAGCCTGTAAAGCCGTGTAGCATGATGATGAGTGGCCCCGAGCCGCGAGTGGGTTGCCAGTACAGATCGCCGAGGATGCGTTCCCCAGATGTACTCGTCAACCAGAAGCGTTCAGTAACGATGGATGGCATATCAGGCAGCTTAGCGGAGCTCTTCGAACCGCACCTGTGCCGTCTTACGGGCCCCGTTTCTCAGGAAGTGGACTGTCACTGTGTCTCCGGGGGTAAACTGTTGCAGTGCATGCATGAGATCGTAGATGGAGCGAATCGTGTACGGCCCTAATTGCACGATGATGTCGTCCGCCTGGAGTCCGGCGCGTTCGGCCGGGCTTTCGGCGCTGACCCCATTGAGGCGGAGTCCTGCAGGATGGTCACTGTAATCGGGGATCACGCCGAGGCGTACTCGGAGACGGCCCTCAAACTGGCTTGATGCAGCTGCTTGCGTGCGCCGAGCATCGGGTCGCTCAGGGCGAGAGCCAATTGCACGCAGTATTGCTTCGGCCAGATCCGCAATGCGCGCCAGACCTTCGTAGTTGAGCTTTTCCCACGTATCGCTGGGGCGGTGGTAATCGCTGTGCAAGCCTGTGAAGAAGTGGAGCACGGGGAGCCCTCGAGCATGGAAGGGTGTATGATCGCTCGGACCAAAGCCGCTTTCGACGGTTGAGAGCTGCATTCCAAACAGAGGAGCCAGCGAGTCCAACAGGGGCTGCCAAATTGAGGAACTCCCCAGACCGTGAAGGATAAGCTTGTCCTGGAGCCGTCCGACCATGTCGAAGTTGAGCATGGCGATGGCGCTATCGAGAGGAAGGAGGGGATGGCGGGCGTAATAGCTCGAACCCACAACACCGTGCTCTTCAGCGTTAAAGGCAATCACGAGCACGGAGCGAGGCAGCGGCTGGCGGGCCAAGCGCTCGGCCAGCTCCATCAAGAGGGCGGTTCCAGAGGCGTTGTCATCGGCTCCGGGATGTATGGCCGGTTCGCGAGAGGCCGCAAGCGAGCCGAAGCTTCCCCAGCCAAGATGGTCGAAGTGTGCCCCGAGGATGATATGCTCGTGGGCATATGCGGGATCCTTCCCACGAAGGTAGCCGATGACGTTGGGAATTTCCACCTCGATTGTCTCAAGCTCCACGGTAATGGTGGCCTGCACCAATGGAAGCTCGAAGCTCTGCGGTTTGAGGGTGCGCAGGATCTCGAGCTCACGGGTGTAGAGGGAGCGGTCTCGGGGGAAGAGTTTAGCTGCTTCTACCCGTTGAGCGTGGATGACGGGGATGGAAGCCAGCGGTGAACGCGTCTCCGGCGAGAGGGGAAGCAGCACATTGGCGGAATCCCCTTGTGGATCGACCACGATGACAGCGGCAGCCCCGCGACGTTCGGCTTCCGAGATCTTGTAGCGAAGCGAGGCATACCGTGGGTCGATGGAGTGGCGTTCCTCACGTAGCTTTTCTCGCACGAGCTTCGAGCGTAAGCGTTCGTCCCATGGAGTCCCACGGAGGATCAGCACGATTTTGCCGCGGACCTCTACGCCTTCGTAATCATCGTATTGGCGTTCGGGAGCAGAGATCCCGAAGCCGGCAAATACGAGGTGGCCGGAGGCTGTGCCATTGGCACTGAAGCTGAGGGGGACAAATTGGGTACCAGCATTCCAGCGCAGGGTATACGAGCGCCACATCTCGCGGGGTAGATCGAGGCGTTCGACCGTGATGGTAAACTCTGCCCGTGTTGCGGTGCCAATCCGGAGCTCGGTCACTAGGGGAAATTGTTGAAAGTAGCTGCCTCCGACAGGCTGAAGGCCGATCCGGCGGAAGTGTTCGGCAATGAAGGCTGCTGCACGGCGGTTGCCCTCCGAACCGGCCGCGCGCCCTTCAAGCTCGGGAGAGGCAAGGAAGCGTACGTACCCTTGAAGTCGTTCGGCTGCCGGGGAAAGGAGGCTTGCGGGATTCTGTGCCCACGTGGGAATACTCCCGGCCAGAGAGAGGAGCAGCCAAAAGCGGTAGCTTTGTAGTGTGCGCATGGGCCTGAATGCCGAAACACCCTGCAAAAATAGAGCTTTCCGCAGGGACGAGGGGAAGGGACAGCGAGCTGGTCGGGCACCGGGGGGAGCTCCGGCAGCTTGCCGGAGACACACTCCTCTACGCTGTTACGGCAGCTCTTGTGCGCCTGGCAACGTTTCTCCTGACGCCTCTCCATACAAATTTCCTGCATCCGGCAGCGCTCGGAGAGGTTAGCTATCTCTTTGCTCTCCTGGCCTTTGTCAACGTGGTGTTGACATTGGGGTGGGAATCAGCCTACATGCGCTTTGCCGTAGAGCAGCAGGAACGGGGGACGGTATTTGCCTATGCGTGGGCCACCATGGGGGCTCATGGAGTGCTTCTGTGTGGACTCGGATGGATACTCGCTCCGAGGATTGCTCCGCTGATGCGGCTTGAGGTGTTAGGGGCTGAGGGAGTGCGTGCGGCTGTCGCTATGGCTTTTCTGGATGCGCTGGCGGTTGTCCCATATGCGGAATTGCGCCTAAGGCGGAGCTTGGTGTGGTACGCTGTGCTGCGGCTCGTCAACGTGGGCGTCCTAGTGCTGGCAACGGTGCTCTTTGTGGTCTTCTGGGGTTGGGGGGCTGGCGGGGTGCTCTGGGCAGGGGTGGCAGCATCGGTGAGCACGGCGCTGGGGACAATACCAGTGGTAGTGCGGGTGTTTCGGTGGCGGTGGCGGGCAGCCCTCTACGGGGAGATGCTCCGATATGCGCTGCCGACCGTTCCAGCAGCTCTGGCAAGTATTGCCCTCCATGTCCTGGATCGGCCGTTGTTGATGCTGCTCTCGGATGCCTCCAGCGTCGGTATCTACCAGGCCAATTACCGGCTTGCATTGCCAATGGTGCTGATGGTGTCAGTTTTTGAGTACGCCTGGCGTCCATTCTTCCTCCAGCGAATGCAGCGGGCAGATGCTCCGGGACTGTTTGCGCGTGTGTTCTGGTACTGGAACCTCGGCGCGGCCTTCGTGTTTGTGATGCTGACGTTGTGGATGCCCCTGGTGGTACGGCTGCCCCTTGGGCGGGGATTTCTCATTCATCCGGCCTATTGGGAGGGGCTCGGTGTAGTCCCGGTGGTAGCTGCAGGATATGCGCTCTTTGGGATCTATGTCTTTGCTGCAGCGGCGGCACACATTCGGAAAAAGACAGAGCGTCTGGCCATGGCAATGGTGTTAGCGGGGGCCGTTAATGTGGGATTGCTCGTAGGGCTGGTGCCTCGGTGGGGGTATATGGGGGCAGCATGGGCAACTGTAGGGGCGTATGCTGTGGCTGCCGGTGCGATGGTGTGGATGGGAAGGCGGCTCTACCCGATCCCCTATCCCTGGGGGAGGGTTGCAGGAGTTTGGGGCGGTGCTCTGGTGGTGGCGGCGCTCGGCTATGGTGCGGATCCGCTTGGGCGGGTGGCATGGACACTCCTGATGGTAGGCCTCCTCTGGGGAGCGTGGCGCCTGGGACGCCGTTGGGTTTGAGGGGATTGCTGTAATTTCGAGCGTAAGAGAGGGAGGAGGGCAATGCTCAAGCATGCGGTGCGCGAGGCAATCGGGGTTGCCTTGCGAGTACTCGTTGGCGGGGTCTTCCTCATCGCTTCGGTCGATAAGCTCGGGAATCCGGAGCCATTTGCACGGGCGATAGCTAACTATCGGCTGCTGCCGGTGGAATTCGTCAACGGTGTGGCGATAGTGTTACCGTGGCTGGAGCTCTTGGTTGGCTTAATGCTGGTGGCTGGAGTGCGGATTCGGGCCGCGGCAACGGTGGCGACGGTGCTCCTTGCAGTGTTTACGCTCGCTCTCGTATCGGCTATCGTGCGTGGGTTGGATATCAGCTGTGGGTGTTTCTCGCAGACAGCGGCCGAACGTATTGGCTGGGGGCGTGTTGTGGAGGATGTAGCGCTTCTGTTCGGAGCACTCCTGGTCGTTGTGTGGCCACCACAGCGTTGGAGCCTGGAGAACTACGTGCGGCGTGTGTCTCAATGAAGCTGTCCTTCGTGGAGCGGCTACAACGGGGGGTGCTTGTCACAGATGGCTCCATCGAGGCGGAACTGCAGCGGCGAGGCTTATGGGAGCAGCCGCCGGAGCTCTATACCTTGCAGAAACCGGCGGTGGTGGAGGAGATCCATCGTGCATTCGTCGAAGCAGGAGCAGACATTGTGCAGACGAACACCGTTCGGGCCAACCGGATTGCGCTAGAGCGGTACGGTCTCTCTGAGAAGGTGTACGAGCTGAACCGGACGGCCGTATGGCTGGCCCGATGTGCAGCACTCCATCGGGCGTATGTGGCGGGGGTGGTAGGGCCGACGGGCAGATTTCTGGCTCCGCTGGGAAATCTTGAGCCGGAGCTCATCCGACAGGCCTTCGTGGAGCAGATTGTGGCGCTGGTCGATGGGGGTGCAGAGCTCCTCCTCTTGAAAGGGTTTGTGGAACTGCGGGAGCTCGAGCTGGCGCTCGAAGCAGCACAGCTGGTCAATCCACAGTTGCCCGTCGTAGCCCTCAAGGCCTTTCCGGAGGATGGGGCAGTGCTGGCCGGCTCGCTGCCAGCTCGGGTTGCACAGCGTTTGAGCTCTTTCCCGTTGGTGGCGCTCGGAGCCAGTGGGACGGTCGGCCCCCAGCGAATGGTCGGTATTGCTCGGAAGCTGGTGGCAGCCAGTGCGCTCCCTGTCTGTGTACTGCCCGATGTGAGTGTGCCCCATATCCGGGGGGAGGTGCGCCTCTATGATCCAGATCCGGACTACCTGGCACAGAGTGCTCGGACGTTGGTCGCACTGGGTGTGCGCATTGTAGGAGCCGATGGGGGGGCCACGGTGGAGTGTATCCGTGCAATTGCCGAGAGTGTGCGCTCTTCGTCTACCGTGGTTGCTCGGGTGCATCTCGACGAACCATCCCCAGCGATACAGCCAGAGCAGGCTAAGCAGGCAAGGCCGGCGCCGACCCCTTTTGCCCAGAAGTTGGGGACGAAGTTTCTCGTGACCGTAGAGCTCGATATCCCGCGTGGGGTTGAGATGAGTGCCCTCCTTGAGGGGGCGCGCTTTCTCCGGCGCTTCGGAGTTGATGCCGTCAATATCTCCGATGGAGCCCGAGCACGGCTACGGATGAGCTCGATAGCACTCTCGTACCTCGTGCAGAGTCAGACGGGGATGGAGTGCATTACCCATGTGGCTTGCCGTGACCGAAATGTCGTGGCACTGCAGGCCGAGCTTCTGGGGGCGCATGCATTGGGCGTGCGGAATATCTTGGCCGTGACAGGCGATCCACCGCATATTGGGGATTACCCGTTTGCGACAGCTGTTTTCGATGTGGATTCCATCGGCCTGATTGGGATCCTCCGCTCTTTCAACGAGGGGCGTGATGCGCTGGGCAATCCATTAGGAGGGGCGACGAACTTCTGTATTGCCTGTGCCTTCAACCCTGCAGCAGATGATTGGGATGGAGAGCGGGCGCATCTGGAGCGAAAGGTAGCCGCAGGAGCACAGGTCATCTTTACCCAGCCCGTCTTCGACCCGGGGCTCTGGGAACGCTGCCTTCGAGTGATAGAAAAGCTCGGTGTGCCGGTGCTCGTGGGGGTGCTCCCGTTGCGCACCGTGCGCCATGCTGAGTTCCTGCACTACGAAGTTCCCGGCATTCGCATCCCTCAATGGGTTCGGCGCAGGATGGCTCGGGCCGAAACGCCCGAGGCGGCTTTGCGGGAAGGCATTGCGCTGGCGGTGGAATTTGTCCACGCAGTGCGTCAGACCGTTCAGGGCAT
Organism: Candidatus Kapaibacterium sp.; assembly: GCA_938084565.1. Taxonomy (GTDB): domain Bacteria; phylum Bacteroidota; class Ignavibacteria; order Kapaibacteriales; family HRBIN21; genus HRBIN21. Next base: position 143,344 of record CALKEU010000005.1, read on the forward strand.
CTACCTCATGCCCCCATTCCGACGCTACGACGTAGCGGTGGAGATTCTACAGCAGCTGGAGCTCCTGCCAGAAGCGGTGGTGAGGTGATGTGGTGGTGTATTGCCGTAGCTGGGCTGTTGAGTGGATGTGGGGTCATTGCCTTCCTTGTCAATGAGCCTACGCCATCGGAACGCTCGCTGATGCTCCAACAGGGAGCACTGCCGGTAGAGGTGCGCCTCTGGGGGCATCCGCCGGTATGGGAACGACTGGAAGAGGGAAGCATTCGGATAGGGGCGGGAACAGTAATGGGAATGCGCGTGAGGGGTTTGACGATGTTTACGGCCACCTTCCGGCTGCACTCAACGGGCGGCTATCGGCTTTGGGTACGGACCACGCCCCATGAATGGCGGCAGCGATCGGAAGCGGCTCTTGAGTTGACCGTGGAGGCAGAGCAACTGCGTGTGCACGCAGGGGCTCGGCGCGATACGCTCGAGATCCCAACCGCGGGCAGTCACTCCTGGCAGCTCACACAGTGGGAACGAGGAGTCGAAGCCCGGTTCGAGTGCCTCCCACCGATGTGGTTTGCTACCGAGCACCCCTTGACGGAATGGATCCTCCTTGAGCCCCTCCCGGGGTCCGAGGTAACGCTGGAGGCTTTAACCGTTACGGAAGCGATTCCACTACTCTGGCCCGGAACGCAGGAGTGACTTACGGGGACGGGGCACGGAGGGAATCGGTGAGCATGCGCTGAGCACGGGCAGCTGCTGAATCCATAACTCGGCGGAGCCGAGCTGGCTCGCGGATCAGCCCAAGGAAGTGCTGCCGGAATTCAGCTTCGCTCTTGTAGCCATGGCGAGAGAGGGTAGCCCGAACATGGGCGTTCCCCACGGCGGTGTCCGGATAGAGCTCCCGAGCCACCAAGATTTCCGCATAGGTCTGAGCGAAACGGTCTTCTTCTGGGCCCCAGTCCGAACTACAGGCTACCAGGAGGGATAGCGCGCATAGGACGATCCACCTCATGGGTCAGGGGCGAGAGAAGAGCACATCCATCGGTAGACATCATCGCCGTAGTGGGCTAGGGCATGGATGTAGCCGGTGTACCATTGGACCAGACTTGCTCCAGTGGCAAGGGCTTCCTGCAGATCCGTAGGGCTCATGATGCCGCCGACAGCTAGCAGATGAAATTCACGGTCCCTTCGGTGTTGTGCAAGCCACTGGGCGGCTAGCTGTAGGAGCTGCTGACGGCGTTTGGCAAGCGGTGCTCCGCTGACGCCGCCACCGAGACGGCGCCAGAAGGCTGCGTAGTGGCGCAGTTCTGAACTGGCGAAGGCCGGCATAAGGGCCTCATAGGCCGTGGAAGTATTGCCGATAGTCATCCCATCGTATCCGAGTTCGAGCAGCAGTTCGAGGAGGCGCAGCAGTGACTCAGCGGGTGTGTCCACGGAGACTTTGACCAAAACGGGCAGAGGACGGCTACGGTGCACGAGGAAGTGGTCAGCAATCCACCGCAGGCGATGTTGAAGGGCGTGCCACGAGGGGTCATGGGGAATGTTGGGACAGCTCTCGTTGATTTCGATGAAGTCGGCTCCAGCGTCGCTGTAAAGGCGCAGGCCTTCCAGAAGGAGCTGGAGGGCCTCGGAGGGATTGAGTTCTGGGTCGAGAGCAACGCTGATCCCGAGCGGGAAGGCTGTGTAGCGTGGCAGGGTTCGTATCCAGGCTGCGGCAGCGCGGTGGCCTGCGTTCGGGAGCCCCAGCACGTTGAGGGCTGCCCGGGTGCGGGGAAAGCTCATGAAGGGGTGCCGAATACCGAAAGCCGTCCTGCCGCGCCGCGAGAGGGCGGTGATGGTCCCGAGAAGATAAGCCCCTGCACCTTGGCGATAGGCCAGTTCGTAGCCTTCACCGTACTTGAACAGGCCGGCTGCATTGAACACTGGGCAGCGGAAGCGTAGTCCCCAGTAGCGTCGTTCTGCGTGAGGGGGTGGGTCGAAGGGGACTGCTGGCACGTGACGGCTGAGGTGCTTCCACAGGAGAGGCCGTCCCCAGCTGTGGAGGGCAAGCACAAGAGGAAAGGGGAGCAGGTGGACGGGAAAGCGGTGCCCCCAGCGGAGGAGGCAGTACGCCAGGCTCATCGGAGTGCCTTGCGTTTCCACATCGGCGGGAAGCCCATTTCCTCACGGTACTTGGCTACGGTGCGCCGTGCAACTTTGTAGCCCATTTCATGTAGCTTGCGAGCAAGCTGCATGTCGCTGAGTGGCTTGTTGGGATCTTCGTGCTCGAGTAGCTCGCGGAGCTTTTGTTTGACCACTTCGACCGAGATGGCCTCTTCCCCGCTCGCACTCGGGAGTGCTTCCGTGAAGAGTTCTCGCAGGGCGAAGATGCCAAAGTCAGTCTGAACGTGCTTATTGGCCACGGCACGGCAAACAGTTGAGGTGTCAAAGCCGGTTTCCCGACTCACATCAGCGTAAATCATGGGCTTCAAGTAGGCCGGACCGTATTCGAAGAACTCCCGCTGGAGCTTGACAATTGCCGTCATGATGGCCAGCAGAGTGTGTTTACGCTGCTGGAGGGCCGTGAGGATGGCTCGCGAGACGACGTAGTTGCGGCGTAGGGCTTGGCGGGCCTGAGGGTTGATGTGCCGCAGAGAGGATTGGCGCTGGAGATGTTGCAGCCGTCGGAAGAGCGCATTGATGTTGAGTGTCGGGAGGATCCCGTCGTTGAGCGTAATCTGGAGCTCCCCAGTTTCGGGGTCTCGGGTAACTGTAAAGTCGGGCGAGACCGTTGGGGGAGGTTCCTGAGAGGCAGCCACCCCGGGCCGAGGGTTGAGGTGGCGGATGACTTCATAGGCTTGCTGAAGCATGGTAGGGGTTAATTGCCCGCCGAAGTGGCGCAGGAGTTCCTGCCAGGTGCGTCGGGTCAGCGCAGGAAAAGCTTCCTGGAGGATGCGATAGGCCCAGCGTTCAGCTTCTGTCTGTAAAGGGCGAGCCTCTAATTGAGCCAGGAGGCACTCTTGCAGCGTGCGCGCTCCAACTCCTGGGGGGTCGAGCTCGCGCTGGAGGCGCTTGAGGAGGCGCTCGGCGTGTTCGAGAGTCAGTGGGGTCAACAGGGAAACGTTCGGGATAGCACGGTTGAGTACCAGGTGAGCTGCTATCGGGTCAAGAGCGTAGCGCCAGGCGGGGTTGTCCGACGGCTGGACAGTCTGGTGGGTAGTCAGACGCTCGTAGTTGAGCTCGGCTATCCGAGCATTGGTACGCTGAAGCAGTGTCTCCACGCTTTCCCGTAGATAGCCATCGGGGTCAAGGCTGCCGATGAGCTCCTCGGCAAAGAGCCTCTCTTCGGGCGAGAGATCAAGGAGCGGGAGCTGTTTCCACAGGACCTCGTAGAGGCTCTGCCGTTCCTCCGGTTCCCAGGGCTCCTCCTCTTCGTCGCTCTCTTCGGGGCTAGACATGGTGTGCGGTGCGTGCCAGAACATGGTGTAGTAAGCGAAAGGGTTCTGCTGGATGTCGTACTCGGTGGTCTCCTCCGTGCGCAACAGTTCGGGGGGTTGATCGCTGCTGGCGAGTTCCTCCAATGAGGCCTCTGGGACCGGGCTGTCGGAAGGAGAGCTTTCGGTGCCACCGTCTTCCTCAAGGTAGGGATTGTCGGCCAGCGCTGACATGAGCTCCTCGAGAGCCTCCTCGTTGGAGAGCTCCAGCAGACGCTGGTAATGAGTCTGTTGCAGCACTAAGGCAGGGTTAAGCCGGAGGTGCTGTTGGAGCTCGGGGCTGAGCTGGAGTCTCTGCTGAGGGCCCATTGCGCTGTAGCACTAGCATAGCAGACAGCCCTTTGGCACGAAACTACGAAAAAGTTGCCCTTGGCAAGCTGCTTGGTAGTGACTCACTCAAGGCTGCGCAGGAAATGGGCTAGCTCCCGTTCGAGGGAGAGCTTGAGCTCGCGAACCTCCTCGCAGGCGGGGACGAAATCGCGTAGGAACTGTTCTAGGAGACGCTTGTTCTGCTCCACCGTGTGGTCAGCGCCGCCGAATGTCTCCTTAAGCCAGTCTAGAAAGGTACGGCGGAGAGGGGACTGTGCGAGGCTGCTGAGGGGGCGAAAGAGCAGGCTGCGGTCCCGTTGGAGTTCCTCGAGCAGAGATTGGAATGCAAGCAAGAGACGCACCTGTTCGAACCCGTTAGAGGCGTGGAGCGAGTTGGCAACGGTCGTGTAAGCCTTCCGGAAGAGCTCCACTTCCTCTGGAATCCCCACGGTGGCGAAGATGAAGTAAAGCTTGCTGATATCCTCCGGGCACACTTCTCCTCGGCCATGCAGGAGTGCGATGGTGCGCAGCAGATTGAGGGACTTGGCCTGCGTGCGTGGGGAGATGTAGTAGTCAATCGGCGGGGTGCTCCCGCGGTAGTGCTCCCGGAGGGCGCGGTTGCGCAGAACTTCATAGTAGCGGATGACCAGATTGGCAAAGTAGATAAGCTCGGGCCGAATTGTAATGTGGCGTTCCGCGTCCTGGCCCGTGACAATCGTGTGAACATAGCGGAGCAAGGCAAAGGGAATTGTGCGCGGAGGAGAGGCGGGTTTGCCACCGTGGAGCAAGAACTGCTGCGCAATCTTGTACTGGATGTACGGCTCCTTGTCGGGCAGGATGACAGCCTTGTAGAGGAAGCGGTCGAGGATAGCCTCCGTGATATCGCTGACGCGCAGGTAGTTCGTTGCTGCAATGACGGTGTGAAGCTTAGCCGGGACATTCTGTACCCCACGCATGAGCTGCCGTTCGTTGAGCACCGACAGCAGTGCCCGCAGCGTGAAGTCATTGGCGTCGAAGATTTCATCGATGAAAGCAAACTCGCAGTCGACGATGGAGCCTTCGATGTTATGGATGATGCGTCCGCGCTTGAGTTCTTCAATGTCCACGGCACCGAAGTACGTGTCGGGCTGTTGCTCTTTGCTGGCCTGGACGCGAAAGACGCGGGCACCCGAGAACAGGCAGAAGATCTGCTCTGCCAGCAGGCTCTTTCCAACCCCCGTACGGCTCTGGAGCAGGAGGTGCTCGCCGGTCACGAGCGCGCAGAAGGCTTGTTCGACGACCTCTTCACGGTTGACTACTCGGCGGCAGACGAAGTCGACGGCTTCCTTGAACTCCCGCGCCAGGGCTTCATAACTCCAGGATTGGAAGTCAGCTTCTCGCATCGATGGGAGCAGGCGGACCGACACAGAGAAAAATTAAGGCAATTTGGCCAGACGATGGCGGACGCAACGCTGGGAATTTGTTAAGTTTGCTCTGTCTACGGGGCGTAGCGCAGCTTGGCGAGCGCGCCTGGTTTGGGACCAGGAGGTCGTGGGTTCGAATCCCACCGCCCCGACAGGGTCTGAGCAGACGAAGTGGGAGCGATGTGGTGGGTAATCGTTGGGGCTGCCGGGCTGATAGGCTGTGCACAGAGTACGCAGCCAGAGTCTACGGCCGAACGGCTGACACTCCAGCAACTTCAGACGACCCCGGGCTTTGCATGGTTTTCTGCGGAGTTTCAGGCCTACCAACCCGATACGCTGCTTGTGGCGGAAATCCGGCAGCTCTATCGTCCGGGGTTCCACCGCTTCTACATATATGTCAAGCCGACGTGCTCGTGTGTGGGAACGCAGAAGCTCTTCCCGCACTTTGTGCGAGTACTGGTCGAGTGTGGAGTCGAGGCAGGTGACTACGAAATTTACGCCATGCATGATGTCGGGGATCGCCATCCGTACGGCCACCGGTGGCGGCTCCAGCGCTTACCCTCCTTCTTCGTCACGGCCGCCGATTCCCTTGTGGGGAGTCTCGTCGGCGATCTGCCGCCGGATAAAACGATTGAGGGCTTTCTCCTCGAGGCACTGCGGCGCTAGAGAGCTTGCTCAAGGGGGAGGTGGGGGCGGACGTGTTCCCAGATTTCGGCGTGGATTGCATCGGGAGAGCGTGTGCCATCGATGGGAATGACCCGCTGTGGTTCGCGGCGGGCAATTTCCCAGTAACCCTGCCGGACACGCTCGAAGAAGGCCGGGCCAGCGCGCTCCATGCGATCGGGGATGCCGTGGCGCTGTATGGCTAGCTCGACGGGTACATCCAGGAAAAAGGTCAGGGTTGGCTCGATCTCGCCGACAGCAATCCGGTTGCAGGTCAACACGAGCTCCAAGGGAAGCCCTCGACCATAGCCTTGGTAGGCTGTTGTGGAATCAGCGAAGCGGTCGCAAAGGACAATGGTGCCGGCTTCGAGGGTGGGGCGGAGCACGGTTTCAACCAGTTGGGCCCGGGCGGCGTTGAACAGGAAGAGTTCCGCCAGGGGCACAATGTCTGTGGGGCCTTCCAAGAGGAGGTGCCGGAGCCGTTCCGAAAGCGGTGTCGTTCCAGGCTCACGGACGATAGTTACCCGATAACCGAGCCGCTGGAGGCGATCGGCTAGGCGGTGGAGCTGGGTCGATTTACCACAGCCGTCCAAACCTTCAAAGGTGATCAGCATTCCCCTCACGGCGGTATCCCTCCAGGATGAGAACACATTCTCCGCGGATGGAAGCTCGTTGGCGTAGCATGTGGGCACATTCGGCCACGGTGCCTCGGAGGAATTCCTCGTGCAGCTTCGTGAGTTCGCGAGCAATACAGAGCCGGCGTTGCGGGGAGCAGAGGCTCTGAAGCTCTTCCAGCAAGCGTAGCAAGCGGTGGGGGGCTTCGTAGAGGACGCTCGTCCACGGACATGCGACCACGTCGGCCAACCGTTGGCGGCGGGCGCTCCCGCGAGCGGGCAGAAAACCCCAGAAGACAAATGGCTGCGTTGGCAAACCACTGCCTACGAGCGCTGGAACTAGCGCAACAGCACCGGGAAGGACACTCAGCTCATAGCCTGCCTGGAGGACTCGCTGGATGACTCGTGTACCGGGATCGGCTATGCCCGGTGTGCCCGCATCGCAGACGAGAGCAACGCTGGCACCGCTCTGCAGCACATGGAGGATCTCCTCCGCACAGCGGGTCTCCGTATGGGCATCACAGCGCAGGAGGCGGCGAGGGACAATCTCGTACGCCTTGAGGAGCAATCCCGTACGCCGAGTGTCCTCACAGGCTATGAGAGCAGCATGGCGCAGGATGTGCAGCGCCCGTACGGTGATGTCGCCCCGGTTGCCAATCGGGGTAGGCACGACGTAGAGTTTGTTCTGCAGCACTTCAGGGGTCCACTCCACGGCTTTGCTCCCGTCGCTGTCGGAAAAAGCTGCGCAGAAGGTCCGCAGACTCCTCAGCCCGTACTCCACCGTGGACCTGACATCGGTGGTTGAGCCGCTCGTCCTGGACGATGTTATAGAGCGTACCACAGGCGCCGGCTCGTAGGTCGGGGGCCCCGTAGACGAGCCGTACGATCCGTGCCCAGACGATGGCTCCTGCGCACATGGGACAGGGTTCTAAGGTGACATACAGCGTACACCCTTCCAGGCGCCGTCCCAGGAGGGCCGATGCCCGGCGGATGGCGAGCATTTCAGCATGGAGAGTCGCATCGCCGCCGCGTTCGACGGCGTTGCGTCCGCGCGCTACAATACGCCCGTTGCGCACGAGTACGGCTCCGACGGGGACTTCCCCTTCCGCATAGGCCCGGCGGGCTTCCAGGAGGGCGACTCGCATGAAGAGCTCGTCGGCATCGCACAGCTTAGGATTCAGAAGCCACGGCAGTACCAGGGCGAACTCTCGGTCGCCTTCCAGGATGTCGTATTGCTCGACAGCCTCGGCAGGAACCCAGGCCAGTTGATCAACCCCAGCCTGAGGGCGTGGAATGCCTTGCCACCGTTCGACCGCAAAGAAATGGAGCCGGAAGCAGGAACCGTCAGGAGCGTCGTAGTCTGTCTGCCACAGTTCCGGGCCAATGGTAGCCTCGATGTCTAATTCCTCAGCCAATTCCCGGCGGAGAGCCTCTTCGGGGTTTTCACCGGCTTCGATCTTGCCGCCGGGGAATTCCCAGCGCTGCGCATACGGGACATCTCGAGCCCGCCGACACAGCAGGACATGCCCTTCAGAGAGGAGGACAGCTGCCACGACCTCCACGGGTCTATCGGGAGTGCTCGGAGGTGGACTGGCACAGCTCATCGTAGGCCTGAAGGTAGCAGCGGTACGTGTGCTCGTCAAAGCAGACGATGCGGATAGAGCTGATGTCGGGGAAGCGCTGGAGGCCGTGGAGGAGTTCTCGCAGCGCAATGCGGCATGCGCGCTCGACCGGGAAGCCATAAGCACCTGTGCTGATGGACGGGAAGGCCAAGGTGCGAAGGCCGTATTGGTGGGCAAGCTCGAGAGTACGGCGGTAACACGAGGCCAGGATAGCATCTTCGCCGTGCGTCCCACCACGCCAGATCGGCCCAACAGTGTGGATGACATATCGAGCAGGCAGACGGTAGGCACCGGTAAGCTTGGCATCACCGGGGGAGCATCCGTTCAGACGTCGGCACTCTTCGGCTAGCTCAGGGCCCGCAGCGCGGTGAATGGCTCCGCAGACCCCGCCCCCGGGCAAGAGCTCTGGATTGGCAGCGTTGACAATAGCGTCGACCTGCTCACGGGTGATATCTCCCTGGACAATCTGAATACGCTCCACCATGCATTGCTCCCTCAGCTCTGCGACGTATCAGCCTCGGGTAAGTCGGGCAGTGGACTCTCTTGGACATTGTCGCTGCTCGGCTCAAAATGTGTGTGGCACTGAGGGCAGCGCCAGAGGCTCTGCCATTGTCCGTTGTGCCACTGACCCTGCTCCTCCACGAAGGGATGCCCGCACTGAGGGCAGTGAAAGGGGATTGGGCGATAGCGCCGGATGTGGCGGCAATCAGGGTAACGTGAGCAGCTCCAGAAGCGGCGTTTGCGCCGATCCATGCGTTCGATCAGCTCACCCTCGCCGCACTCCGGACACCGAACTCCAGAACTCAAAGGGCGTGTGCCCGTGCATTCGGGATAGCGGGAACAACCGTAGAAGGCCCCGTACTTACTCTGTCGCTGAACCATAGGAGCCCCGCAGATGGGACAGCGGATGTGCTCCAGAAGGGGTGCAGGTTCCTTTGGGGGTTTCGGCATGGGTTGCGTAGCTCCGCACGAGGAGCAGCGCAGATAGCGCTTCCCGCGTCGGGAGCGCTCAACCGTCATCGAGCTGCCACAACGGGGACAAGGGAAGAGAGAGCCCATCTGTTGGCGAGCTCGCTCGAGAGCTTGGCGGAAGGGGGCGTAGAAGTTGGCCAACACCGTCTCGTAGGCCAATTGTCCTTCGGCAATGCCATCTAACTGCTCCTCCATGGTTGCGGTAAAGCCGACGGTGAAGATGTCGGGGAAGAAGCTCACCAGGATCTGATTGACTTTGCGCCCCAGAGGGGTCGGCAGGAGGTACCGCTGCTGGCGCTGGACGTAGCGGCGTTCGAAGAGCGTGCTGACAATGGTAGCATATGTGCTAGGCCGCCCAATGCCCTTTTCATCCAGTTCCTTGATGAGCGTGGCTTCTGTGTAGCGCGGTGGAGGTTTGGTCTGGGAAGCCTTTGTCACAAGGTCGGACAGCACAAGCTGGAGACCTTCGGCGAGCCCGGCGGGGAGCTTCTGGCGCTCTTCTTCGGCTTCCTCTCCCTCGGCAAGCTCAGTGTAAGCCCGCAGGAAGCCGTCGAAGAGAATGACGCTGCCACTGCTTCGGAAGAGGAAGCCATTGCCCGCAATGAGCACGGTTGTACGTTCCACTTCGGCGGGCGCCATCTGCGAGGCCAGGAAGCGGGTGTAGATGAGCTCGTAGAGGGCTGCCATGTCCTTGGGCAGATAGGGGCGCACACGCTCGGGAGTGTACTCCAGGTGGGTTGGACGGATAGCTTCGTGGGCATCCTGGACATGGGCTGAGCGGCTGCTATACTGCGGGGGTTCCGGGGGGAGGTAGTCCGTGCCGAAGAGCTCAGCAATGGTGCGCCGGGCGGCCAGCTGCGCTTCATGGCTAATACGCATGGAGTCGGTGCGCATGTAAGTGATGAGCCCGACGGGGCCCTCGCTGCCCAGAGTCATCCCTTCGTACAGTTGTTGGGCCAGGCGCATAGTCTGTCGTGGGGAAAGCCCTAAGCGGCGGGATGCCTCCTGCTGCAGCAGACTGGTAGTAAAAGGTGGAGGGGGCGAGCGCTTGAGACGGCGTTTGCGCAGCTCGACAATGGTCCATCCTGCGCAGGCGCGTATGGCCGCGGCGACTTGCTCAGCCTGAGCTTCCGAGCGAAGGTAGTGCCGAGCCTGGAGCGCTTCCGGAGAATGCTCATGAGCCGATCCTTCGGGATTGCGCAGCGGTTGCCCCTCGTACTCGACCAGCTCTGCCCAGAGGATCTCGCCCGAGGGAAGGGTGAATTGGGCCCGAAGAGTCCAGAAGGGGATGGGTTGGAAGCGCTCGATGAGGTCTTCCCGTTCGCAGATGAGGCGAAGCGCCACAGATTGGACTCGTCCTGCCGAGAGAGCATGGGCAACCTCGTGGGCCAGGATATCGCTGAGCCACGGAGAGACCTCATAGCCGATGAGCCGATCCATGACGCGCCGAGCTTGCTGGGAGAGCACGAGGGCTTCGTTGAGCTCCCGCCATTGCGCAATGCCTTGCTCAATACCGCTGCGGGTGATTTCGTGGAAGAGAACCCGACGGATGTTGGCATTGTGCGGACGGAGTTCCTCGGCAATATGCCATGCAATGGCTTCCCCTTCGCGATCGGGGTCGGTTGCCAGCAAAATCTGCTGGGCACGCTGGGCCAGAGTCTTGAGACGCTGCAGAATGTGGCGTCGCGTAGGCAGAATCTGGTACTGTGGGCAGAAGCCACCGGCAATGTCGACTCCGAGACTGTGTTCGGGCAAATCCTTCACGTGCCCGAGGGAAGCCTCCACTACATAGCCTGGGCCAAGATAGCGCTCGATAGTACGGGCTTTGGCCGGGGATTCGACGATAACAAGGTGCGGGCCCGCCGTGGATGCAGTATCGGCCGATGGGGCGAGCCGAGCTTTCCGAACGGTTGCGTTCAGAGAGCGTGAGCCGGCGGAGCGACCTGCTACGTTTCGGGCCATGACCTCTGGCCGTACTGTTGCTCGACAATAGACGCTCAGAAGCCCCAATCTTGTGAAAGTGCTCAAGCCCTGTGGGCTGCCGCCGTGAGGTGTATTTTTGCACTATCATGTGGCCGAGTGTGGATGGGAGATCATGGTGTGGTGCGTGCTTGTGGTGGTAAGCAGTGCAGTACTGACCAAGGCTCAGGAACCCCTCTCGGCTCGGCTCTTCCTACGGCCGGCCGAACACCTGCTGCAGCCGTCGCAGGTGATGGCTTACTGGGTACGAGAACCCCTGGTTCGAGCAGTAGCGATGTTGCCGCATACGGAGCTAGAGCTCAGTCACTTCCCGATCGGGGAGGGGCAAGAAGCCACTGTGCGCCTGCGGCGCCTTCCCTCGGTCGTGGATGGGCGGACGCAGTGGTGGCGTGGAATCCGCCCAGCGCGGGATGGACAGCCTGAGCAGCTCGAGCCCATGCCGGGGGTGACGCAGTATGTCTTCCGCGGCACCATCCTTGGCGAGGCAGGCTCAGACGTTGTACTCAGCATTGTCGGCGGGGAGCTCTACGGTTATCTGCGCCGGGGGAATGGGCGCCTCTGGGGATTTGTCCCGAGCGGGCAGCGTTGGGGCGATGAGCGCGAGCACCTCCTAGCAGAACAGGGCCCCGTGCACCCATGGCTCTGTGCCATTGAACAGACCAGCGAGTACTGGAAAGAGCTCCAGAAAGCTAGGGAGGCTGACCAGCCAGTGCTGCATTTTGCAACACTGCGACAAGCTCGTGTTGCCGTCGAGGCGACTTCCTCGCTCTATCTGCGCCTCAATCGAGATTACGATCGAGTGGCTGCCTACATTGCCTCCCTCTTTGCCATGGCCAGCCGCATTTACGAGGACGAAGTCAATGTGACTTTTGTCCTACCGTGGGTGCTCATCTGGATGGCCCCGCCCGATGGGGAGGAGGATCCGTACCAGAACGACAATGACATTGGAGCCCTCCTGGGTGAGGTTGCCACATATTGGAACCAGCATCGACGGAGCGTGGAACGGGATCTGGTGCATGTCTTGACCGTTCCCGGGGGGACAATGGTCGGCGGGATTGCGCGGCTCAACACTCTCTGTTTGCCGGGATCAGCGTATAGTGTGGCAGGTATTCGGGGAAGCTACAGCTATCCGACCCTGAGCTACACCTGGGATGTCCACGTTGTCACGCACGAGATCGGGCATGTGTTTGGGGCTCCTCACACCCATGCCTGCTACTGGGGACCGCCGTTGGATACCTGTGTGACGCAGGATGGGGCTCCCTATCCGACACCGGATGCCTGCTATCGGTCTCCCATAACCCCACGGCCGGCCTGGGATGGCGGCAGCATTATGAGCTACTGCCATCTGGTCCAACCCTCTGTTGCGCTGACCTTCCGCCCGCGCGTTGCTGTAGTCATCCGCAATAGCCGGGCAGAGAACTGCTTGCAACAACCGCCAGCCCCTGTGCTCTTGCTTCAGTATCCGGTTGGCAATCAGAACTTGCGTGGGGGCGAGGAAATCCAGATTCGCTGGACTTCGGCGCAGGTTCAAGCAGTGACCCTTGAGTATTCTGTCGACACTCTGCGGACGTGGCAGCGCATTGCCGAGGGCATTCCCGCCAGTCAGCGGAGTTATCGCTGGAGATTACCTCAGTCCACGATCCCTGCCATGTGGCTGCGCATCTACAGTGTAGTCGATCCCCGCATTGGGGACACAACGATAACTAGCTTTGCCGTGCAGATGCCCGAACTGCGTCTGACCCGTCCTGCAGGCGGGGAGCGCTATGGGCAGGGTGAGCGAGTCGGTGTGGAGTGGACAAGTACCCTTGTCCCGGCCGTGCGATTGCTCTTCAGTCCCGATGGGGGAGCACGCTGGGATACATTAGCGCAAGCAACGTCGGCACGGTCGTATCAGTGGACTGTGCCGAGTATCGAAACAGAGCAGGCTCTCATGCGGGTAGAGGATACCTCCGATGCGAGTCTGGTTCACCAGAGTCAACCCTTTGCCATTGGAGTTCCGGTGTTGAGCCTGCAAGTCCCCAACGGAGGAGAGCGCTGGGCAGCAGGGACACGGCAGCTCATCCGGTGGCATTCGGATTTTGTCAGCCGCGTTCGGATAGAGTACTCCACCGATGGTGGGCAGAGCTGGAGAGTAATTCGGGCCTCGTATGAGGCTGCTCTCCAGAGCTATGAGTGGGAGGTACCCAATACGCCGACAGAACAGGCGCTCGTGAGGCTCCGGAATCTGGCCAATCCGAACCATCAGGCTCAGAGCGCTGCTCCCTTTGCTATTGAACCGGCCCTGTCGGTGCAGCCCCCGCAGGAAGCCAGCACTCAGGTGCAGCCACCCTTTGTGGAAGGAGGATGGCTGTGGCTGCGGGTACGGGCTATTGAGCCTCTGCAGGCCGTGCGGCTGCGCATGCTCACTCTCCTCGGGCAGCTCGTTGAGGAAATTCGGTGGGAGCAGATTCCGAAAGGGGAGCAAGTGCTGGTACTGCCTATTCCGGCTGGGCTCTCCGAGGGGGTCTACCTGGTGCAGCTCTTGACAGACAGCGGGCGCTGGGGCTTTCCGGTAAGGATCATCCGCTAAGGAGAAAGCCGTGGCAACGGTGTCGGCAGTTCTGGCACGCCTTCTACCGTTGCTGCCGCAACGGCTTGTTTGGATAGTCGCCCAGCGCTACATTGCCGGCATTACCCTCGAGGAGGCCCTGCAGCAGGCACAGAATTTCGCCAGTCGGGGGATCCGGAGTACGCTCGATGTCCTTGGCGAATTCGTCACCTCCTGGGAACAGGCTCAGCAGTATGCAGCGCAGGGCGTAGCAGTGTTGGAGGCCGTTGCTCAGCACCGCCTGCCTATATACCTTTCGGTCAAGCTCACAGCCCTTGGTGTGGATATTGACCCAGAGGGAAGCTACGGTCTGCTGCGAATGGTCGTGGAGAGTGCCCGACAACGAGGGCTCTTCGTCCGCATCGACATGGAGAATTCGCCTTACACGGACATCACCCTCGACTTCTACCGTCGCTTGCGAGCAGACGGCTATGACAACGTTGGGATTGTCTTGCAGGCCTATCTGCGGCGTAGCCGGGCAGATTTGGAGAGCTTACTCCCACTGCGGCCGTCGGTGCGGTTGTGCAAAGGGATTTACATAGAACCGCCACAGCTGGCCTACCAGAGCCGCCAGGAGATTCGGCGCAATTATCAGGAGCTCCTGGAGGTGATGCTCTCGCACGGACTGCCGACGGCTATTGCAACGCATGACGAAGAGCTGCTCCGCTTTGCTGAAGAGAGGCTCCAGCGCTATGCAGTGCTGCCCGACCGTTATGAATTCCAGATGCTCTTAGGGGTGCGCCCTGAGCGGCGTGAACTCCTCCGCCAACGAGGGCATCCCGTGCGGGTCTATATCCCCTTCGGGGAGCACTGGTACGGCTACTCCCTGCGTCGCTTGCGGGAAAATCCCAACATCGTTGCTCATATCCTCCGCGCTCTCCTGCGAGGAGATCAGGAGCGATGAGGATCGGGCTGCTTCTGTACTGCCTCCTCCTTTGGCTCGCTATTGCGGCAGGGTGCCGCCCAGCACAACAGCCTTCCGGGGAGAAGCAGGCCGAGCAACAGCTCCTGACACTGGGGACCTTCAATGTGGAATGGCTGGGCGATGGGATCAATGACCGGAAACCGCGGACGGAAGAGGAGCTCAGGCGCCTGGCAGAGGTCATCCGGCAATCGGGAGCAGATATCCTCGGGCTCCAGGAGGTGGAAAACAAGCGGGCTCTCGAGCGCCTGTTACGCTTTCTGCCGGAATTCTCTGGCTTCGTCGGCTCGCTAGGTGGGCAGCAGAATGTCGCGCTGATCTATCGTAACGGGCTCCACGTCCAGCTCGTTGGCGAGTATACCCCCCTGATTGTGCAACCGGGTCGGACGCGTCCTGGACTGCTGGCTTACTGCCGGGCCGGCTCTGTGGACTTCTACGTGATGGTGGTACACTTGAAGTCGAGCTCTCGCTACGACAGCACGGAGGAGCTGCGTGAGATAGCCCGTCAGCTGCGTCAGCAGCAGGCACAGCGTTTGGCTCAGTGGGTTGATTCAATGCTCCAAGTTGGCTCCGAGCGGGATATCGCTCTCATTGGAGACTTCAACGATACCCCCCGCCGCAAGCGATATCCGACGCTGACGCCGCTGGTCGAGCATCCTGCTTTGCAGTTTTTGACCACCGATTTGCGTAGTTGCCGCTACGAGCGAGCCTACACAATCGACCACATAGTCGTCACACATTCTTTCGCGCGCCGCTACCGTCGAGGAAGCGCCCATGTGATGAACTTCTATGCCCAGTATCCGTTTGCGGAGGCGGAGGCTGTGTCGGACCACTGTCCTGTGGTAGCTCAGTTTGAGTTGGAGACGCCCGACGATGACTGAGGTTGTCGTTCTCGGTGCAGGTCGCAGCGGGCGCGCAGCAGCTCGTCTGGCCCAATCTCGAGGGATGGCCGTGAGGGTCTCTGAGCAGAAGACGGCTCAGGAGTGTGCAGAGGCTGCCCAGGAATTGGCCAGATACGGCATTGCTGCCGAATTTGGAGGGCATAGCGAGCGGATCTTCCACGCCGATTTGTGGATTATCTCCCCCGGCATTGCCCCGCACGTTCCCGTTGTTCAGGAGGCCTGCCGTCGGGGCATCCCGATTATATCGGAGCTCGAGTTTGCCTGGCAATTCCTCTCGGGGCAGACTGTGCTGGCGGTGACGGGTACCAATGGCAAAACGACCACAAGCGCCCTCTTGGGCTTTATGCTCCAGCGGGCGGGGAAGAAGGTGGTCGTCGGCGGCAATATAGGGACGCCACTCTCAGCCCTGGTGCTACAGGGTATCCCGGCAGAGGGAATTGTTGTGCTGGAGGTCAGTAGCTACCAGCTCCACTTCAGTTCGCACTTCCGCCCGGATGTTGCTGTGCTGCTCAACATTACGCCCGATCACCTGGACTATCACGGCAGCTTTGCAGCTTACTGTGGGGCTAAGTGGCGCATTACGGCGCAGCAACGCCCACAGGATTTTCTAATTTTGAACGCCGACGATCCACTCGCTCGAGCAGCAGGGTGGTGGAGTCGGGCACGCTGTGCCTATTTTGGGCGGCAACCGGTGTCCTACGGGGCCTACGTCCGAGGCACAGCGATCGTGCTGGTGTGGCAGCATGGAGAGGAAGTACTCATGCAGACGAGTGAACTCCGTCTGCCGGGGGTGCACAATGTGTACAATTCCCTGGCAGCCGCTGTAGCAGCACGGGCGCTTGAAATCCGCAACGAGGACATCCGCGATAGTCTGCTCCAGTTTGCCGGGGTCGAGCATCGGCTTGAGTTCGTTCGCCGCTGGCGGGGGGTGGATTTCATCAACGACTCGAAAGCCACGAACGTGAATGCTGCCTGGTATGCGCTGTCGAGCTACACGCAGCCCATCGTTTGGATTGCTGGCGGGCGGGGTGAGAACAACGATTACAGTCTGCTCGATGAACTCGTGCGACAGCGCGTGCGGCTTCTGATCGCCATTGGAGAGGAGGCGGAAGCGCTCTATGCCCACTTCTGTGTGCACGTACGCTGCCTCACGGCCGCTTCCCTCGAGGAGGCTGTCCAACTGGCTGCCCATGCAGCGCAGCCGGGGGATGTCGTGCTCTTTTCCCCGGCGTGCAAGTCCTTCGATATGTTCGTCAACTTCGAGCATCGGGGGGAGGTCTTCCGCCGCGCGGTCTGGGAGTTGCCCGCAGAGGAGGAGGTGCCATTGCAAGACTTCCTCGGCTAGCGACGCCACCGGAGCGGCCGGCCGGCACGATCGGTGAAGAGGATCTCGAGCGGGCGCGCTGGGTCAGCCCCTTCGAGGAGGAAGGTCTGTTCTGTGATAAGCCCGTATGGCTCAGCAGTGTGCCGCCGTCGGTTGCCGTAGAGCTCTCGTATGGTGCCCGTGCCGTCTAAGGAGGCCGAGCACAGATTGGGTTCACCGCGGACAGTACCAAAACAGCGGATACGAAGCTGCAGGAGTCCTCGCTCCAGGGAGCGGACCTCGAGGAGCTCGGGCGGGGGAAAGTCCCGAATGGGAATGGGAGTTTCGTCGAGTAGCTGGGAGTTGACGAAGCGGCGCAGGATCAATGTGGTGCCGGTATCGGCCAATTGTGGGGTAACAGAGAGCGGGGTTCCTGCAGTCGAGGAGGTCCACAGGCGTTGTCCGCCGTAGAGTTCAACCCGCACGGCCTGCCCTCGTAACTGCAGCCGTGGGTCGAGCAGGTAGGTTCGTTCCGGATACATTTCTGCTGGAACCTCAGGCCGCGGGAGCGGGCGCGCATTGACGGCAATACGGGCTGTGGCTTGCTCTCCATCGAGGCGACGGGTCAGCGTCACGGCAATCTGCATCTGTCCGATGGCGGGAGCTGTGCCCCGAAGGAGTAGGCTGGTTGCAGTACGGGGGGTGACAGTGGCTTTCCCATCCCCGATGAGGGAGACTTGCGGCGGGGAAGCCATATCGGTGAGTACGTTCATGCCGAAGACCACTATCTCTGTCTCCCACTGGCCATGTGGTGGGGCTTCCAGTACGGACTCGATCGGTACCAAGCGCAGTGGGGGTGGAGGAATGCGCTCGGCAGAAAGCGGGCTCGGGGCTGGAGGAGGAGCCGCGGTAATGAAGCTAATGCGCAGAAGTGCTGTCAGCTGTTCTGTATGGTGAGTCTGTCCGATGGTATAGGAGGCCTGTAGGCGGAGCCGGTAGAGATGTTGCCCAGGGAGCAGCGGGGCGGTCTTCCACGGGAAGCGCCACACAACCCGAACACGTCGGAGCTCAGGCTGAATATCCAGCCATATCGGAGTGGCATCCTTGTGCTGAGAAGAGTGCCACAGGAGCTGCCCAGCTGAATCGAGCGCTGCGCTGAGCACGAGCTGTTCCAGCCGACGGGAGTACGATAGGACGAGGACGGAATCGTAGGCCAGCACCCGTCGCCTGCCGGCGCTATCTTCCACAACGCAGAGGAGCTCGGTCTGACTCAGGAAGAATTCCACCGGTCCTTCTGCCGGCGGGGGGAGAAGCCCAGGGCGCTGCGGTGGCGACCATGTCCATTCGAGCACCAGCAGTATCGAGAGCAAGACGGCAAGTGCAACGAAGAACTCTCCACCAACGGGGACAGTGCTACGCATCATGGTGCGGTGGCGACTGTCGACGACCCGCCTCATCGGCCGCAGCAGCTAGCAAACGGGCCAGTTCCTGATGGACCAGGCTCTGCAGGTGCTGCGTACGCCAGAGCGAGAACTCGTTGAGTGCTTCGTGGAGCACGGCGGTCAGCTGTGCCAGGCTCTGCTGGAGAAGCTCCAGGCGTTCTGTGAGTGCCTCTCCTGGCTGAGGAAGGTGGTGGAACTTCTCCACAAGCTGGCGCAGATGCTCGAGGGAGGCAATCTGAGAAGCTGTGAGCTCCTGCCATTGCTGGAGGAGCTCCTCGTGAGCTTTGGCGATGGTGTCAATGTCGGCTGCGATGGTGTCCAGGTCATTGGCCAATTCGGCAAGGTCGCCGCCGCGCTTGGATGCAGGGGAACCAGGGGCAAGCAACAACAGAAGCCACAGCAGCACGAGGAAGAAGCCTTCGGCAATGAGCCCGGCCACAATGAGCCCTTCGCCGACAGAGCCGGTCAGCCGTTGGAGGGCAAGGAGCAGCACAATGAAGGCTGCCCCGAGGAAGACCAGTCCCAGTGCCCATGGGGTAAAGAGAGGAGCCACGACAGCTTCAAGCCAGCGTCGTCCACCGTGCCACCATCCGTGTGCGGGCAGATCCATCTCCGGGGAGCCTGCAATGGCCCAGCGCAGCGTCTGTGCCAACGTACGCAGCCGCCCTTGCCGCTGCAGTAGTTCCTGAGCCTGTAGGAAGAGGCGTTCCCTTATGTCCGCGTCCGCCATAGAAGGAGAATCCCGCCGATGAAGAACAGGCCATTCGTAAACCACCCCGCTACAAAGGGGGACAGAGGGGTAGCTACCCCGAGAGTTTGGGTCAGGCGAGTGAGCACCATGTAGGTGAAGGCTAAAGCGGCGGCTGTTCCGAACTGTGCCGCTAGCCCAGCTCGACGATATACGGCTGCAAGCGGAACCGCAAGCAGCGTGATGATCAGATGCGCAAATGGCAGAGCGTATTCGCTGTAGTAGGTCACGCGCAGGGCTCGGACATCCTGTCCGCTCTGGGCCAGCGTAGCAATGTAGTGTTGCAGCTCTGGCAGCGTCATCTCCGCTGGCGTCCGTTGCAGGCGCGCAATCATCTCGTGCGTGAGCCGGAGGGCTACTGTGGTCTCAGCTCGGGTGATGAGCGCTGGGGGAGTACCGTACGAGCGTTCAATCACACGGAAGAGCTTCCATTGCCTGCTTAGGCTATCCCAAGCCATGACATCGGCTTCCAGGCGGCTCAGCCAACGGGGAGCATTCCCGGCGGTGAAATCTTCAATAGCCACGCCGTAGGCCCGACGCTCTTCAGGCTCGTAACGCTGCAGCAGTACGGTGCGGGTTGGGGTATCTCGGAAGGCAAGATTGAAGAGAACCCGACTTTGCGGCGCGCGCTGGAGGTAGCGCCGCTCAATGCTGAGTTTGCGCTCAGTTGCCCGTGGGACGATCCAGCCGTTGAAGGCAAGCTGTGCGAAGCTCAGCAGTACCATTGCACCGCAGACGGGGGCCGCAAGCTGGGGCAGTCCAATACCGGAGGCCTTCATGGCCGTAAGTTCGTGACGCTGCGTCAGGCGTCCGATACCGAAGAGGCAGGCCAGCAGAGTTGCTACAGGCGCTAAGTACTTGAGCATCTCGGGAAGGAAGATGACGTAGTACTCGGCGATCACCAGTGCCGGAGTACCTGTGTCCAGGAAGTCGTCCAGATTCTCGATGAGGTTGACCACGATGAAGATCACGCACAGAGCTACGAGCGTGAAGGCAAAGATGAGCCCAATTTGGCGCAGTACGTACGCTGTCAGGCGCCACATGGGATGTGGGATGGCTTTGTGCTACAAATTTAGCCCGTGACACGTCTTTGCACTTCTCCAAAGCCCCGGTAGAGTCAGCGATGGAACCGGCTGTGTGGGAGAGAGCCTTCCAGCGCTACAGAGGGCTGGTAGAGGATGCGGAAGCTTTCTGGGCATGCCTGCGGACCCCACTGCCGCCGTGCGTATGGGTCAATAGGCTCAAAGTCACCGTGGAGGAGTTTCAGGCTTACTGTCGTGAAGAGGGCATCGAGCTCGAGCCCGTTGCATGGTATCCGGGAGCTTTTCGGCTGCCGTCGTGGGAGCGCCCAGGGGCTACGCTGCCCTTCGTTGCAGGGTGGTACTACGTGCAGGAAGAGATCGCTATGGCGGCCGTAGTGGCGCTCGATCCGCAGCCCGGGGAGCGAGTGCTCGATCTCTGTGCTGCACCAGGGGGAAAGACCGCCCAGATTGCCCTGCGCGTCGGTCCTGGGGGGAGCGTGCTGGCCAATGAAGTCTCCAGAGAACGCCTGGCAAGCCTACGGGCGACGGTCGATCGGCTCGGCTTGCTGAACGTTGGGGTAGCGTGGTACGATGGGCGTTTCTTTCCAGCCCCAGATGGTGTCTGGGATCGTGTGCTCGTAGATGCCCCCTGTACAGGAGAGGGTACCGTGCGGAAGGCCGAGCATCGGTGGCGTCCGGTAACGGAGAGCTTCCGACGCTACTGCACAACCGTCCAGCAGGCACTCCTGCGGCGTGCACTCCATTTGGTCAAACCCGGTGGGGTCATCGTCTACAGCACCTGTACATTTGCCCCTGAGGAGAACGAGATGGTGTTGGATGCCGTGTTGGGGGATTATGGAGTGGTGGAGCCCTTCACAATCGAGGGCTTGCAGGCTATGCCCGGTGTGCAACGCTGGGAGGGCCGGAGCTTACGAGAGGATGTCGTCCATGCCCACCGCTTCTGGCCTCATCTGAACGATACGGGTGGCTTCTTTGTGGCTCGTATTCGCCGGACCGAGATCCCTTTGCCTGCAATGTCGCTCCCACGGCCACCGCGCCGCTGGCCTCCGCAGCAGCCCGCATACCGTCTGGACGGTATTACATGGCTGTGTGAGCGTTTTGGCTTGTCCCCGGAGCTCTTCGCCTCGTACCGCTATTGGATGCGCGGGCGAGAGATTCTCTGGATGGCCTTTCCTGTGCTGGAGCTTCCCCCGAATGTGGTCTTGGAAAGCTGCGGGATTCCGCTCTTGAGCTACAAGCGAAAACACATCAAACCGAAGACGGCGGGATTGCAGCTCCTCGGGCCGATGGTGACACGCAATGTCGTCGAGCTACCTGACCGGGCGGCAGCGTTGCGCTTCGTGAACGGACAGTCGCAGAATCTCGCTGCTGATGTCGAACCGGGCTTTGTCCATGTACGCTACCGTTCCTTTGAGCTTGGCTGCGGACTCTATGCCCGGGGACAGCTCCATTCACAGATCCCACGTGGGTTGCAGACGCAGGTGGAGTAACTGCCATGGAGCGGATACAGCAGACGGCATGGGTGGTTTCGCTGCTGCTCTTGGCTGCTGGAGTCGTTGTGGCAGCCATTGTGTATTGGCTCACTGGGGTGGTATTCCTCGTGCTCGTCTTTGCGCCTCCTGTGGTGGCGTATCTGCTGCGGCGGTGGCGCCAGCACAGAGCAGTCAATGGGTATCCGTGGGGGGATGGATAAGATGCGGGCGTTGGTACAGCGGGTGCGCTATGCTCAGGTACGGGTCGATGGCCGTACCGTTGGGGAAATCGGAAGGGGTCTCCTGGTCTTCGTCGGCTTTGCTGCCGATGACACGCCGGAGGTTCTGCAGTGGATGGCGCATAAGCTGATGCATCTGCGGGTCTTCCCCGATGAGGCTGGGCGTATGAATTGCTCCGTGCAGCAGGTTGGGGGCGGGGTGCTCCTTGTGTCGCAGTTTACTCTCTATGGCGATGTCCGCCGTGGCTTCCGCCCGAGCTTTACCCAAGCGGCGCCACCGGAGCGTGCGCAGCAGCTGTATGAGGAGTTCGTGCGGCTGTGTCGTCAGTATCCGGTGCCTGTGGCTACGGGAATCTTCGGAGCCATGATGGAGGTGGAGCTCCTCAACGAAGGGCCGGTTACGCTCTGGATAGAGCGGGAGGCCGTAGCGTAGGATGCTTCGGATTGCCGTTGTGCGGCTCAGTTCACTGGGCGATGTTTTGTTGATGACCCCGCTGCTCCGTCAGCTTCGGGCAAGATTCCCAGAGGCAGAGCTTGTGGCTGTGGTGCGCCATCAGTATGTCGAGGCTGTCGCATACAATCCACGGCTAACAGCTGTGGTGCCCTATGTGACGGAAGGGCCTTTCTGGCAGGCCAGGGAAGAGCGTCGGCTCTTGCGCTATGGCCTCCGGCATCCGGCCGAGGAGCTCTGGATTGTGGATCTTCAGCGGAATTGGCGGAGTTGGTACTTACGCTGGGGGAGCCGAGCGCGGCTGTTCCGAGCTCCCAAGCAGCGCTGGCGGAAGTTATTGCTCGTCTGGGCTAAGCGTTGGGGGTGGTGGGAGCTGTCCCCCGTGCCAGAGCGCTATTGGCGGGCGGTGGCCGCAGTCGGGGTGGAGAGGGACGAGGAAGGTTTAGAATGCTGGCTACCGGAGGAGCAGACAGCAACCGTGTATCCGCCCTCCCTGCGTCCGCTCCCCCAATACATACGGCGAATTGCGCTCATCTACGGTGCACGCCACGCAACGAAGCGATGGCCCGAGGAGTCTTTCGCAACTCTCGGGCGTCTCTTACGTGAGCAGGGATACGAAGTTGTCCTCGTTGGCGAACCGGCTGCGGAGGCACATGCTCGTGCCATGGCCGGGCTGATTGGAGCCGCAGAGGTTGTCTGTACCCCGTCGCTACTGGAGCTTGCTCGCCGGCTCGATTCGGTCGAGCTTGCCATTGGCAACGACAGCGGGGTAGTCCACTTAGCTGCCGCACGGCGGATACCGGTCATTGTTCTCTTCGGCTCCACAGTACCAGCCCTGGGTTTTGGCCCTGTGGGCGTTCTGCATGAAATTGTCCAATACCCGCTGCCATGTCGCCCTTGCACTGCCATTGGCCGCCGACGCTGTCCGAAGGGGCACTTTCACTGCATGCGGCTGATCCAGCCCCAGCATGTGCTACACGCCCTAACAGTACTGCAGGGGTGGCTGCAGGCGTTTCACAGAGGGCCTCAAGCTCCGTGGGGTCCTACCTTCGGCAGTCGAGCCCGATGGCGGACGTAGTGGTCGAGCCACCAGCGAATGTCAGCGTTGCTCTCTGCCCACCGCCCCGCCAGTACGTGGTCGGCGTTATCGTAGAGGATGAGTTTGTAAGGATGCCGTGCTCGCTGGAGAGCCAGCCCCAGGTAGAGGGCATGTTCGGGGTCGACACGTCGATCCCCAGTGCCGTGGAGGACGAGCAATGGGGTGCTCTTACAGAGCTGGTCTGCCCAGAGGACAGCCGAGCGTTCAGCGGCAGCCACTGAAGGGGGCACACCCGGCGGGAGGAAGCGCAGGAGAGTTCGATAGAGCGGATTCGTCGGTGGGAGAACATGGAGCATGGTTGGAGCGCCAATCGTTACAGCAGCTCGAAAGCGTGTAGTACGCCGGAGCATCTGGAGCGCCATCATGCCGCCGCGACTTCCACCGACGAGCCCGAGACGATCAGAATCGACGCCGGGAAACTGCTCCAGGAGCGCAAGGAGGGCCAGAGCATCGTCGACATCGCCTCCACCCCATTCCTCCTGCCCATCGCTGCCCCCAATGCCTCGGTATTGGCTGGCGACGGCAACGTAGCCCCACGTGGCAAAGAGTCCCAGGGTGGCTGCAGCGGTATAGGGGGTCAGTGCAGAGCGAGGGCCGCTGCCTCCGTGATTGAAGATGACGGCGGGGGTAGCCTCCTCGAGCTGAGCAGGAAGGGCCAGGTACCCGCGGATCCGTAGCCCGCTACTCCAGTACGTAATGTGGAAGAGCCGTATGCGGCTGAAGCGCTCGAATTCCTCGGCAGAGAGTCGCCGGCGAAAGAGCGAACACGCTGCTGCAGGAAGTTCGACAGGGATTTGTTCGAGCAACTGCCCTTCAGTCATCGCAGCTGGCGATATCGCAGGCGGTACTTTTCGGCCAGCCGGCGATGGCGGTTGTTGAGATCAACGGCGCGCCCTTGGATAAAGGCGTACTCGACCCGGTTAGTGCGCACATCGAATGGGTCGCCGGTGCACACGATGAGGGTGGCTTCTTTCCCAACTTCGAGCGAGCCAACGCGATCGGCTATACCGAGTATCTCAGCAGGCCAGAGCGTGACCGAGCGCAGAGCAGCCTCTGGGGATAGCCCATAGGCACGCGCCGTACCAACATGGAAGGGGAGATTGCGCTGCGGCCATGTGTGATCTTCCGCAATAGCAAAGCGAATGCCTGCTGCCTCTAAGAGAGCAGGGAGCCGATACGCAATGTCGATAGGCTCTTCAGCCCGTCGGGGCAGCCGATGGAGGCGGCGGAGAATGACAGAAGCTCCGCTTGCGCGAATGTCTTCCAAACACCGCCAGGCATCAGCCGCGCCTACCAACACCAGGCGGAGCCCAAAGTGGCGGGCAAAGCGAAGAGCTTCCAGAATTTGCTGGTATTCATCCGCCAGCACGAAGACGGGCAGAGAGTCGGCAAACACAGCCCGCATCGCCTCGAAGCGCAGATCGCGTTCGCGGAGGATCCCCGCCGCCGCTGCGTGCCAGTAGGCACGCGCTTGCTCGAAGAAGTTATAGAGAGCTTGCAATCGCTCCTCTCGCTCCCGCTGCCGCTCCTCGCCTGTACGACGGTCCTGTCTCGAGTAGCTCCAGCTCAGAGAAGGGAAGGAGACCACAACACCGGCAATCCTGCGCAGTGTGGCCTCTTCAACATTCCAGCCATCAAGGTAGAGCACGGAACTCCGTCCACTTACCAGTCCGCCTAAGGGCACAACATGGGCAATGAGAACCCCATTGGCCCGAACGGTAGGGAGGATTTCACTTTCGACATTGTACGCCGTAGCGGCGACTACATTAGGGTTGAAATCCCCCACTTCGGCAGCATCGCGCGTGGCCCGTACGGCATCGATTTCAATGAGCCCCAGTTGTGAAAACGCTGTCACAAAGGCTGGGTAGATGTGTTTGCCCGTACAATCGATCCGTTGCGCCGTCGGTGGAATGGCCACATTCGTCCCGATAGCGGTAATCCGCCCCCTGTCGAATACGAGGGTTCCACCCTCAATGACACCGTGTGTGACGGTATGAATCGTGGCATTGAGCAGCGCTATGGGCTGCTTCTGGGGAGCTCCTGGAATCTGGGCTCGTAGCAGGCAAACAGTCAGTGCAGCGAGGATGGCCTGTACCATTGCTTTCGACGGGCAGTTGTACACCGTGTGGGTGTGTTGACGCACGGCCGTAGAGAGCAGTGCGGTGACCTCGGCCCTAAAAAGTAGGATACCCCTCAGTAGTTGGCTACCGAGGGGTACTCCCCTTCCCACCTTTCACCACCACAAAGGAGGCCATTAGGAGGCAGTGCAAAATTACACACTTTCGACCAACCTGTCAAGAGGGCAATCCCCGTGTGCTGATGGCTTGCACAGAGTAGTTTTGCAGGTTCATCGGAGGTTGCGGGAAAATGTTTGAACATCTGAGCGAGCGGTTGCAGGCTGTCCTGCGGCGGCTGCGGGGAGTGCGGACCCTGACAGCTGAGGAACTAGAGGAACCCCTCCGAGAGTTGCGGAGGAGTCTCCTGGAGGCTGACGTCTATAGTGGCTTGGTACGGGATTTCCTAGAGCGCCTGCGTGCGAAGGCCCTAGGGACTTCTTTACCGCCGATGCTCCTTCCAGAGCAGTTCCTGAGGAAGCTGCTCTACGAAGAGCTCGTGGAGCTACTGGGGAAGCAGTGGGTACCGCTGCGCATAGCACCAAGACCGCCCACGCGGATTCTACTCGTTGGCCTGCATGGGGTAGGTAAGACGACGACGGCGGCCAAGCTAGCTCTCTACTTGCGGCAGCGTGGGCGTCATCCTCTCTTGACCTCTTGCGATATGCGCCGTCCGGCGGCGCGGGAGCAGCTGCAACAGCTGGCCGAACAGATTGGGGTTGCTTTCTTCCGCGGGGATGAAGGCTCCTCGCCTGAGGCTCTGCTTGGAGCTGCGCTGCGGCATGCTCGGCTGTCGGCACGTGATATCCTCATCGTCGATACAGCCGGGCGCTTTTCCATTGATGCCGAGCTTATGGCAGAGCTCCGCCATCTGCGGAGTATACTGCAGCCGGAGGAAGTTCTCCTGGTGGCCGATGCCATGGGCGGCCAGGATGTGCTCCCAACGGCTCGGGCCTTTCACGAATCGATTGGCATCACGGGGATTGTTCTCACAAAGCTCGATGGTGATGCCCGCGGCGGGGCTGCGCTCTCGCTCCGTGCCGCTACGGGAGTCCCCATTAAGTTTGTCGGCGTCGGTGAACGGCCAGAGGCCTTGGAACCCTTCCATCCTGACCGGCTGGTCTCCCGTATCCTTGGTATGGGGGATGTAGCCACGCTGGTTGAACGCTTCCAACAGGCCGGTGCGGCTGTTGCCCAGCCTCAAGGGGCGGAAGAGGCCAATTTCGAAACCTTGCTGCAATACCTCCGTTCGATCCGTTCCATGGGCTCACTCTCCGAACTGGTAGCCCTGTTGCCAGGGATTCCCCCATGGATGCGAACGGCGCAGCTGGATCCGAAAGCACTCATCCGGGCTGAGGCTATCATTCTCTCCATGACCCCCGAGGAGCGACGCTCGCCACAGCTTCTCAATGCCTCGCGCCGGCGCCGCATTGCTCGTGGCAGCGGCACAACGGTTCAGGAGGTCAATCGTCTTGTTGCGCAGCTCCAACAGATGCAAAAGATTCTACAGCAGTGGAAGCGAAAAGGGCTTCCGGTGCGTTTTGGCTTCAAAGGGTAGGTGCCACAACGACTTGGCTGAGATGGTTAAGCTGCGTCTCCGTCGCCGTGGGCGACGCAATTATGCCTTCTACGACATCGTAGCCGCCGATAGCCGCGCCCCGCGCGATGGGCGCTTCATCGAACGCATTGGCTACTACGATCCGAACACATCGCCCTCGACAATTGTCATCAATCCGGAGCGGGCGCTCTACTGGCTCGAGGTTGGTGCTCGTCCGACGCACATCGTACGGCTGCTGCTCAGCTACGAGGGGATTCTGCTGCGACGTCGCCTGCTCAAGGCCGGGCTGCCAGCCGAGGAAATTGAACGCCGAGTCGCTGAGCACAAAGAACGCGTTCGTCAGCGCTACCTCCGGCTGACGGCGCGCCGTCGGCAGCGTAAAGCCCGGGTAGCAGCTGAGCCAGCCTCTGCATCGTAAGCTATGGTGGAGGCCGGGACATATTTGTATGGCCATCGCTCAGTGGAGGAGGCTCTGCGGCAAGGCATTCCTGTGCAGAAGCTCTACGTGCTCTATGGGAGTGCAGCTGAACGCAGATGGCGCAATCGAGCCCGGCACGCTGGTATCCCTTGTACGGTGCTCGACCGTCAGCGCTTTGGGACATGTGCCCGCGCTGCTGGCATAGAGCCTCAGGACACCCAAGGAGTGCTCGCTTTGACCTTCCCCATCCCTGTCAGAGGGCTGGAGGAGCTCGGAAGGCTTCCCTCCGAAGGGGAGATTGGGCTACTGGTTGCGCTGGATGGTATTGAAGATCCGCAGAACTTAGGTGCCATTGCTCGGAGTGCTCGGGCTGCAGGGGCTCATGGCCTCTTGCTGCCACGCCATCGGGGGGCACCAATTACTCCCGCAGCTCTCAAAGCCTCAGCCGGAGCCCTCCTGACCCTCCCAGTTGCCGTGGTTGCCAACCTCGCGACAGCTCTCCGCACCCTGCAGCAGTGGGGGTGGTGGATTCTGGGGACAGCTCCTGATGGGGACCACCTCTACTGGGAGGAGTTGTACGACCGGCCAGTCGTACTGGTCATTGGGAATGAGCATCGAGGGATGAGGCCGACGCTGCGGGCCTGCTGTGACCTTATCCTGCGTATTCCCCTCCATGGAGACGTGGAGTCGCTCAATGCTGCTGCAGCAGCTGCAGTGATCCTCTTCGAGATTCAACGCCAGCTCTGCTTCAGACGGCGCCTCTCTCTTCCCACAGCTAAGGGAGACAATGTACCGGGTTGATCAGCGCGATGCTGAGCTCTTCGGCATAGCAGCTGACATCTGCTATGTCCTCTCCTTCGAGCGGGCTGAGCGCCACTTGCTGGATATTCGCATGGAAGTGGCTACCCGTGGGGCGCCATGGCTGGAGTTCGTTCTCCCTGCATGGACCCCCGGGAGTTACAAGATCCGTGACTTTTCCACCAACTTTACGCTCGAAGGGGTGCTCGACGAGCGCGGACGCCCGCTCGAGGTAGAGTGGCGTGCCAAGAACCGCTTCCGCGTCAGCTGTGAGCAGGCTCAGACTGTGTACCTGAAGGCGGTCTATTTTGGCAACGAACGCTCTGTCCGGACCACACACGTGAATCGGTGGTACGCCTTTGTTCTGCCCTCAAATTGCTTGCCCTACGTGGAAGGGCGTCAGGATGAGCCCCACCTTGTCATCGTCGATTTTGATCCCTCCCGGTGGCCGCGGCTGACCACCTCGCTCTCAGCAGTTGACCATGGGTTCCCACCGCGCCTGGGGGCTCTTACCTACGACATCTTGGCCGATTCCCCTATCCAGGTTGGGTCCCATCGGGTATACGCCTTCTCGGTTAAGGGGCGTCTCCATGAGGTAGCGCTCCTCAGCACGGAGCCGGTCGATGAGGAATGGATTGTGGCCTGCGCAGAGCGCGTCGTTCGGGTTGTTGGGGCATTCTGGGGAGGAGAATTGCCTTACGACCGATATGTCTTCATCTTCCATCTTCTGCCAGGTTCTGTGGGGGGGTTGGAGCATGCACGATCGCAAGTGATCAGTGTAGAACCATCAACGTTGCGGGAGCTGAGCGGGACGCACCGCTTTCTGCGCTTGCTCTGTCACGAGTTCTTCCACGTCTGGAACGGCAAATGGATACGCCCGGCGGGATTCGGACCCTTCGATTACAGCCGTGAATGCTACACGCCTCTGCTCTGGTTCGTAGAAGGGGTGACAAGCTACTACGAGATCCTCTTCCCGTACTGGTGTGGGTACTTCACGCAGCGGGAGTTGCTGGTGCACTTGGGGTTTGAAATCGAGCGGCTTGCCCATGTCCCGGGCCGTTTCTTTCTCTCGACGCGCGATAGTAGCCTCTTGGCCTGGGTCAAACTGTACGGCCAGAGCCCCGATGGTCCTAACCGCTTTCCGTCATACTACCTCAAGGGAGCGCTGATAGCCTGGTTGCTGGATCTCTGGATTCTCAAGCAGACTCAAGGTCAGAAGCGATTACAAGATGGGCTGCGCGAGCTCTGGCGTTGGGTACAGCGCTCGCCAGAGCGCGGAGTAACCGAGGATGAGCTCATAGCAGCCTTAGAGGCGGGCACCGGGGTAGAGGTGCGGGAGCCCTTAATGGAGTGGTTGACAGACCGCGGCGAGCTGCCTTACGAAGAGCTGTTGCCTACTGTCGGGCTGAAGCTGCAGTGGGTCAAGGCTGCTGATCCAGAGCGCTTGCTCGGCGAGTTCAGTGTCTTGGGTCGTATCCCGGCCTCTCGGTTTACAGGGATTTCGCTCCGGCACGATCACAGAGGGCTCTGGGTTGAGGCGGTCGAGGAATTCTCCCCCGGTGCGCTGGCCGGTATTGCGGTCGGGGATGAGATTGTGGCCGTCAACGGTGTGCGGGTCCATACGACAGCACAGTGGGATGCCTTTGTGGGGATGGCCGAAGGCCCCCTCGAGATTGTAGCCGCCAGCGATGGAAAGCTCTATACGACGCGTCTTCTCCCGCAGCCCTACCGTCGGGCTCAGCTCTGCGTGGATGCAACCGATGAGGCGCAGCCACCTCTCCTCAAACGCTGGCTGCGTGAGCCAATCCCAGCTTGGGATCAGGATGGTGTGCCCGTGAGCATATGGTCGCCATGGGATATCGAGTTGCGCTCCCTCTGACCCTGAGTGCCTTCTGCCTTGCCGCGTGCCAGCTGTGGTGGAACGCCGAGGCATACTTCAACACCGCCTACAACATGCACCGCTTGATGGGGGAGGTGGAGGAGGAATTCAGCTACTACGACGATACGCGGCGCACGCAGCGCCCGCGCCTCCTCGTACCGGATCCCTCTATTCTGACCCAGACCCAAGCAGGGGACGTGCTGCCCTTCCTTCGCGAGTTTGTCATCGAGCCGCCGAAGTTGCAGCCTGTGCAGAAGAGGCTGGACTCGATTCTGCAGAAGGGCTCGAAAATTCTCGCCTTTCGGACGCGCTCGGATTTTGTCGATGATGCTCTCCTGCTCATGGCGCAGGCGTTCTTCTACCGCGGGGAGTGGCTCCCGGCGCAGATCAAGTGCCAAGAGCTTCTGGAGCTCTTCCCCGATGGCAAGCTAGCCCCCGATGCGCAACTGCTACTGGCTAAAGCCTCCCTGATGCAGCGGAAGTATGCCTTAGGGCAGAAGGCCCTCTCTCGGGCTATTGATATTGCCTGGAAGCGGCGCCGTTACGATGTCCTCAGCGAAGCTTTCCGCTTCCAAGCAGAGTTAGCGCTCAGCCATGGGGAGCTCGAAGCCGCTCTCCGACCCTACCGGCAGGCGGTGCTGCTTGCTCCGGATGGAGAGCTACGGGCCCGATGGCAGTGGGAGGTGGGGGCCATCTACTACCGCGCCGGGCGCTTCGAAGAGGCAGCCGCTGCCTTTGCTGAGGTTGGGCGCTATCGGCCGACTCTTGTGGTCGAGTATGAGGCCCAGCTCTATCGGGCAGCTTCCTTGGCTCGGAGTGGGCGCTTCCGCGAAGCGGAAGCACTCCTGATGGAGCTCAAACGACGGCGGCGCTATGAACAATGGCTGAGTTATACGCTGGCTCAAGAGCTAGCCCTGCGGCGGATGATGGGAGCTGCTGAGGATAGCCTCCGCCGTCTCGAGCGTCAGGCAGATTCAGTGCTGTCAGGCAATCCCGCCCTCCTGGCGGTGCAGTATGAGTACGCTCTTCAGCTGCTCGGCCGTGGGGAGTACCGGCAGGCACAGCGTCTCTTTGCTCGTGCAGCCGTTGCACGCTCGCCCGTCTTTACTCGAGCGCGCTACTACAGTGAGCTCTTGGCACGTTGGGAACAAGCTACGGCCACGCTCTCGGCGATACGTGGGGTTCAGCCACAGTCACTTCCCGATAGCCTCCGAGCTCGCATCAGTGCTGCATACTATGACCTCGGGCGAGTTTACACCCAACTAGGGCGCTCGGATTCAGCTCGCCTGTTCTATCAGCGCTCTCTCGAAAGTGCCCCCGATACGGGGTTATATCGACCCCGAGCTCTCTTGGCGCTCGCTCTCCATACTCCTGTTTCGGCTAGTGCGGATTCACTACTTGAGGAACTTGCTGCATGCTGCCCGCAAACTCCTTACGGCCAAGAGGCGCAGCGTCTGTTGGGCTATACACCGGAGGCAATTATCGATACTGCTGCGGAGCTCTACGAATCTGGTACTCGCCTGTGGCGCATAGGAGAATACGGCTGGGCTCGCCAGCAGTTTCTCCGCATTGTGCATGAGTTTCCTACATCACCGTATGCGCCACGAGCACTCTATGCCCTCGGCTGGATGTATGAGCACCAGCCTCTACGGCAGCTGGATAGCGCCCTCTTCTACTACGAACTCCTTCTGCAGCGGTATCCAAGTTCTGAGTATGCCGCCGATATTCGGCTAAGCGTTGTCTATGCTCGCGCCTATCGCGAGGGGGTTGCCCCTGAAACACTCCTTCGGCACTATGGTACCCCACCGGCTTCTTCTGTTCCGCCTACCCCTTCCTCTCAGCCCATTTTAGAGCCTCCCCCATCCCCCTCCCCCGTTCTGCCTGATACAGCGCCAACCCCCGGGGGGTCGGAAGAGGCACCAGAAGGAGCTTCGCGGGGCAATCCGTAACTCGTTGGCAACCAACAAGTTACTTTCAAACCCGCTACCGACAGATTTCCGTAAATTGCGCTCCCGCATGTGGGCGCGAAGACCGGGCCGTCAGAAGCAGAACGAGTTGTCCGATGGTCGCGGGTGGCTGTCTGAGAAAGCAGGTAAGGGGAGTGTTTGCTCTCTACAGCGCTAGGGGGACCATTGGCAGACACCAGTTGTGGGAAGCTACAGGCGGACCGTATACACAGGGCGTAGACGGCAAGGAGAGCGACAGAGCTTGGAGTCTGGTTTATGCGGCTTCCACGCGTCTTTGGGCGCTTCTCTTCCCTAGAGTTCCGCACCGGAGCAGTGTGCGGAGCAATCATGGAACCACCCCCAATTGGCACGCGCAAAAGACGGCTGTGGAAGCTGTAGACCTCGTGTGATTGGGTACCCCGGGCCTCCTTGCCCGCTGGGTACCCATCACCGGGGCAAGTGAGAACCGCATCGGAGGCAGCAAAAAATCAGAGGGCGTCCCGTGTGGACGCCCTCTGCCCTATTGCGGTGACTCCTCTGGGGTGGTGGGAGGACTTACTCCTCCGGCGGTGGGAGAGGAACAGTTCCCCCGGGTACTGGTGTCGGGGAGGGCAAGCGGCGTACACTGCGAGTAGTATACGTGTGCGAGGGCTGCGGTAGCAGCGTAAAGCGTTGGTCTGCAGTGACCACCAGAGGGGCAACAT
This sequence comes from Candidatus Kapaibacterium sp., assembly GCA_938084565.1. Classification (GTDB taxonomy): domain Bacteria; phylum Bacteroidota; class Ignavibacteria; order Kapaibacteriales; family HRBIN21; genus HRBIN21. Next base: position 175,993 of record CALKEU010000005.1, read on the forward strand.
ACTCGATGGGCCGCAAAGGCGCTGCAGGGGCTGGGGGATGGAAGAAGCGCCACAAGGCCAGTGTGCCACTGACGAGGGCGACTGCGAGCAGCGACAGAAAAGCCCCACGTCTCCAGGCTGCTACGTGCTGCTCAGCCCGAAGGCGCTGTAGGAGGGTTTCCTCAAACGTTTCAGAAACGGGCGCAATCGGTAATTGTCGTAAAGCACGCCGCAGCCAAAGCTGGTACTCGAAGTCCTCCGGAACAGGTACAGAGGGAAGCAACACTTTGAGTGTGGGACGGCGATCGGTCATGGCTGTTGAGTTGCTGAACCGTACAATTCCTCGTAGACATCCCGCAGGAGCTCTTGCAAGCGCTGGCGAGCACGGTTGATGCGGGATTTTACTGTGCCCAGCTCCGTCTGCATTACCTCGGCGATTTCTTCGTAGCTCAGCTCCATGATTTCCCGTAGGACAATGGCTTCTCGGAATACGGCAGGCAGCTGCATGAGTGCTCTCTGGATGCGCTGAGCCAAATAGGTGGAATCCACCCGAGTGTCAGGCATGTAACTGCTATCGGGGATTTCCCACTCATGCTGTTCCCCTTCCTCATCGGGCGAGAGCGCAGAGAATGATACGGTTGCGCGGCGCTGGCGCTGCTGGTAGAAGGTACGAGCTACGTTGGTTGCGATGGTATACAACCATGTCGAGAAGCGCTGTGCAGAGCGGTACGCGTGCTTGTACCGATAAAGGCGTATGAAGGTTTCCTGTGCCAGGTCCAGTGCATCGTCGTAGTTGCCGACGAAGCGATACAAGAAGTTCGTAATCGGGGATTTGTATCGCCGGACGAGTACAGTGTAAGCGGCTTCCGAGCCCTCCTGCTGGAACAGCGCCATGAGTGCTTCGTCGTCCAGCTCCTGAAAGCGTTTGAGCTCGTCAGGGTGAAGGGGCATCGGTCCTCCAACATGTGGGACAGGCTACAAGATGGCTGACAAGGCAAGGGAGAGACGTTCAACGGGGAGCAGTTCCACCTCGATAGCAGTGGAGGATAGGGTTTCAGCGTTTGCTTTCGGGAGAAGGAGGCGGCGGATACCTAGGCGTTGGGCTTCGCGGAGGCGGATTTCCGGCAAGCGGACTGGGCGGAGCTCGCCGGTCAGCCCTATTTCGCCGAAGACAGCCGTCTGCGGTGGGAGCGGCTGGTCACGATAGGCGCTCACAATAGCCAGCGCAACAGCCAGATCGAGCGCTGGATCATCGAGGCGCAAGCCGCCGACGATGTTAGCAAACAGATCATGTTGCCGGAGAGCAATCCCGAGTCGGCGTTCAAGGACTGCCATAATCATGTGCAGCCGTCGGTAGTCGTATCCCGTAATGCTGCGCTGCGGCACAGCGTATGTGCTGGGCGTTACCAGCGCTTGTACTTCCACAAGCAAGGGGCGGGTTCCCTCGAGCACAGCAGCAAGAGCAACCCCGGACTCTGCTCGAGCTTCGTGCGTCATGAAGAGTGCCGATGGATTGGGAAGTTCGCGCAGGCCGGCAGCTGTCATTTCGAAGAAGCCGAGTTCATGGGTTGGTCCGAAACGGTTCTTGATAGCTCGGAGAACACGGTAGGCATAGGGCGTTTCGCCTTCAAAGTGCAACACGGTATCGACGATGTGTTCCAGGACCTTGGGGCCGGCGATGAGCCCCTCCTTGGTGACGTGACCCACGACGACGATCACTTTCCCAGTGCTTTTAGCCACCTGCAGCAGTCGTGCCGCAGCTTCACGGACCTGCGCCACGGAGCCAGGAGGAGAATCCACCGTGGGGCTATAGAGTGTGTGGATGGAGTCAATGACCACGAAGTTGGCTTGGCTCTGGGCAAGGGCTTCCTCGATGGCATCGAGCTCTGTTTCGGCGAAAACCCAGAGCTGGTCTGGAGCGCAGGAGAGGCGTTCGGCCCGTAAGCGCAGCTGCTCCAGGGATTCTTCCCCCGAGATGTACAGGGCTGATGCTCCTCGGAGCTGGGCACACGCTTGGAGCAGGAGGGTGGATTTTCCCACACCAGGATCGCCAGCCAGGAGGACCAGCGAGCCCGGGACGAACCCGCCTCCAGTGACACGGTCGAGCTCCCCTATTCCGGTCTGGAGGCGTTCAAGAGGCTGTGCCCCAACCGCCGACAGAGGCAGAGGGTGCACACTCCGGACAGCCTCTCGGGAGGGACGTTCTCTGCTGTCATGGCGCTCTTCAACGAAAGTGTCCCACTCGCCGCACACTGGACAGCGACCCATCCAACGGGCAGAGGTGGCCCCGCAGTTCTGACAGAGGAAGATCGTTCGCGCCTTCTTCACTGCTTCTGTCCATGAGAGCGCCGGACGGCTATACGGACGTCGACAACGGCAACTCCATTGCCCTCCGGGTAGACCAGCAGTGGATTGATGTCCAGTTCGTCAATACTCGGTTGTTCGACTGCTAGCTGGGAGAGGCGCAGAAGGCACTCAACCACCGCATCGACATCGGCCGGGGGCTGGCCACGGATGCCGCGGAGCAGTGTGGCAACGCGGGTTTCCTCGAGCATCAGGTGGGCACTCCGTTCGCGCAAAGGGGCTATGCGGAAAGCCACATCACGGAAGACCTCCACGTAAATACCCCCGAGCCCAACCATGATGATAGGGCCAAACTGTTCATTGCGCTTGATGCCCAGAATGAGCTCCTGGCCGCGGCCCCCCATCCGCTGGACGATCACCCCATCGAATCGAGCCCCTGGGGCATGCCGAGCTACAGCCTCGGCGATGCGTTCAAAGCCTTGGCGGACCGCCGCGGGGGAATCTACATTGAGCACGACTCCACCGATGTCGAACTTGTGGATAATATCGGGCGAGAGCACCTTGAGAGCCACCGGGAAGCCTATCTCGGTGGCAGCCTCGGCAGCCTCGTCGGGTGAGCGGGCAACAGCCCACGGCAGGAGGGGCAGCCCATAAGCTTGGACGACCCGAAAGGCAACATCTTCGGGGATAAAGCCATGGGCACTCGGTGTGGTGCTCTCTAGTAAGTGTGTTGCCACATCCCGTTCCACCTCAAAGGTGCGGTAGCCCGTCAGCGGCCGCATGCGCCAGCGGTGGTACTGAGCCATAGCAGCCAGAGCTCGGGCAGCATCTTCGGGAAAATCATAGCATGGCACGCCGGCGGCCCGGAGCGCATCTTTGGCAGGACCTACGTCGAGGACACCCATAAAGCAGGCTACGATTGGTTTGATGCGGCGCTGTGCTGCTTGGATAACGACCTGCGCAATGGCCTCAATGTCGGCCATAGGGATGGGGACGAAGAGGATAAGGAGGGCGTCAAAGCTGGGGTCGTGTAATAGAGCGTCGATCACGCAGGCATATCGGTCTGAGCGGGCATCAGCGATGAGGTCGATAGGGTTGCTCAGGCCGGCATGGGCCGGCAGATGGCACTGGAGGCGGAAGCGTTCGGGGTGCGGCAGTGGGGGTACCTCAAGGCCGTGCTGGATACATGTATCGGCAGCCATGATGCCCGGTCCCCCAGCATTAGTGACGATGGCGACTCGCCCGCCTTTCGGAATAGGCTGATTGGCGAAGGCAAGAGCGTACTCAAAGAGATCCTCTACGGTATCCACACGAAGGACGCCGGCTTGCTTGAAGAGGGCGTGATAGACCTCGTCGCTGCCGGCCAGCGAGCCCGTATGAGAAGCTACAGCACGAGCACCCGCTGCCGTACGCCCCGCCTTGAGGGCCAGAATGGGTTTGGGGTTGTCAGGATCGCTTGTCACTCGGTGGGCCAGCTCCAAGAACTGGCGCCCGTCGGAGAGCTCTTCGATGTAGAGCAAGATGACCTTCGTGTGGGGGTCGCGCCAGAGATAGGCCAGCAGATCTACCTCGGTCACCCCAGCCTTATTGCCCAGGCTAATGACCTTGCTCAGTCCGATAGCGTGCGCCCGGGTATAGTCCAGCACGGCAGCGCAGAGGGCCCCGCTCTGGCTGATAAAACCAATACTGCCGCGCTGCGCCATAGCTTGCCCGAACGTAGCGTTCAGTTGGATAGCCGGGTCGGTGTTCATAATGCCGAGGCAGTTTGGCCCCAGGAGAGCGATCCCGTAGTGGCGTACAATAGCGCGGAGACGCTCCTCGCGGAGACTTCCTTCGGGCCCAATTTCCTTAAAGCCAGCGCTGATGACAATAGCAGCCCGGACACCCTGCCGACCGCAGTCTTCCAGAACTGCAGGAACAGAAGGGGCTGGAACGGCAATGATGGCTAGATCGACCGTGTCCGGGACATCTGCAATGGTTGGATAGGCCCGGACGCCGCGGACGGCGTGAGCATGGGGGTTGACGGGGTAGATGACCCCCGTATAGCCGCTCATGAGAAGGTTATCGAGCAGGAGCCAGCCTACCGTGTGCGGTTGGCGGGAGGCCCCAATGAGGGCGATGGAGTGCGGCTCGAGGAGTGCTCGAAGGTCGGACTTGACTGCCAGCGGATCTTCCATTGTGAGACTCACCCGTGTGAGCGGAGCGCTTCTGCACCACTGGTAATTTCGACCATCTCTTTCGTGATGCTGGCCTGTCGTTCTTTGTTGTACTGCAGTTGCAGGTGGCGGATAAGCTCGTGGGCATTCGTCGTGGCATTCTCCATGGCCAACATGCGTGCAGCATGCTCGGCAGTGTGGGAGTCGAGCAGGATGCGCCACAGCTGTGTTTGGATTGAGAAGGGAAGCAAGGCATTGAGAATGTCTGCCTGGGAGGGCTCGTAGATGTACTCTCGGTGGCGCAGCTGCGCGTCGGCCTCTGGGGGAATGATGGGGAGGAGGATCTCGTGGCGGACCTCCTGCCGCAGGATGGAGCGGAACTCGTTGTAGAGTATCTCTATGCGGTCGTAGCGGCCGCTGAGGTAGGTATCCATGATGAAGTGGGCCAGTTCCTGGGCTGTCGTATAGCGCAAGGGGGAGAAAGCGTCGGCTCTCTCGTAGGCAATCGGTTCGCGGGTACGCTTGCGGAAGAAGGTGCTGCCGCGGCGGCCGACGGCGAGGATTTCCACTCTCAGCTGTGGGGACTCCCGGTAGAGCTGCTCGAGGCGCTGAACGGCTGCTCGCAGGACATTGTTGTTAAAGCTGCCGCAGAGGCCCCGGTCAGCTGTGACGACAACGAGAGCGAGCGTGCGTATCTCGGGGCGGCGTTCAAAGAAGGGGTGGACGAAGTCCTGCGTCGTTGCAGCCAGATGCCAGAGGATGTCGGTGAGTTTCTGCGCATAGGGGCGGGCAGCCCAAATGGCTTCTTGGGTCCGGCGCAGCTTGGCGGCCGAGACCATGCGCATGGCGGCCGTAATTTTTGCCGTATTCCGAACGGCTTGAATTCGGCGTCGGATATCCCGCAGAGTTGCCATTGCTCCTGCTGGGGTCTAGAGGTACAAGCGCCCGGAGAGCAAGTAGTCGCACACGTATTCCCGCACGCCTTCCTCAAGGGGCAGGAAGTTATGAGCAGCAGGGCTTTGTTGGAGCTTTGTCATATCAGCTTGCGTAAAGCGTTGGTATTGTGGGCGGAGCGCTTCCGGCATAGGGATGTACTCAATCTGCGGTGGCTGGCCAAGGGCTGCAAAGAGGGCAAAGGCGAGCTCATTCCAGCTGCGCGCCTGGCCAGTGCCAAGGTTATAGAGGCCACAGAGTTCACGATGGATCAGGAGCTTCCAGAGCACCTCGACGACGTCTTTGACATAGATGAAATCCCGCTTCTGTTCGCCGTCGGCATACTCGGGGGAGTCTGAGCGGAAGAGGCGCAGGCGACCGCTGTGGCGGATCTGTTGAAAGCCCTGCCAGACCATGCTTGCCATTGGGCCTTTGTGATATTCATTCGGGCCATAGACATTGAAGAGTTTGACTCCGACGGCCTCCTCCAGAATCCCTTCCGCGGCAGCCCAGCAATCGAAGAGATGTTTCGAGAAGGCATATGGGGTCAGAGGTCGCAGATGCCAGAGCCGATCCTCTCGAAAGCCTGCATCGCCGTTACCGTACGTGGCGGCACTACTGGCATAGAGGAAGCGGATACCGCGGTCGGCCGCATAGCGTGCCAGGGCCTTGCTGTACTCGTAGTTGTCGGCTAGGAGGGCGGCAATGTCTGTCTCGGTCGTGTTGGTACGAGCTCCGAGGTGGACGATGGCGTCCAGCTGTCCGAACTCTCCCCGCAGCAGGCGGGGCAGGAGGGAGTCTTTGGGGATAAACTCGCGGAAGCGCTTTCCGATGAGATTCCGCCACTTGTGGGCGTCGGTGAGCTCGTCCACGACAAGTATGTCACGAATACCCTCGCTGTTGAGCTTCCAGAGGAAGCAGCTGCCGATGAAGCCAGCCCCGCCGGTCAGCAGAATCATGCAGGTCGGAGGTGCTGTTGCCGGAACTCGGTGCTGAAGCGTTGAAGAGCTTCATCGAGCCGCTGCGTTATCTCCGGCGTCAGATCTCGGGTGTCGGCGATAGCCTCCAGGATGTCCTGCCGGTGGAAGGTGCGCAGGTACTCGAGGAACTCCCGTTCGAACGTGGAGACCAGTTCGAGCGGGAGCTCGTCGAGCCAACCGTTGGTTGCCGCATAGAGGATAGCCACCTGCTCCTCAACGGGCATCGGGTGGTATTGCGGCTGCTTGAGGATTTCCACTAGGCGAGCGCCGCGACGCAACTGCCGTTGCGTGGTCGGATCCAGATCAGAACCGAACTTGGCAAAGGCTTCCAGCTCACGATACATGGCCAACTCGAGTTTGAGCGGCCCCGCAACGCGCTTCATGGCCTTGATTTGCGCATTGCCGCCAACGCGAGAGACCGAAATCCCAACATTCATGGCCGGGCGGATTCCAGCGTTGAAGAGCCCGCTTTCGAGGTAGATCTGGCCGTCGGTGATGGAGATGACATTCGTCGGGATATAGGCGGCCACATCGCCAGCCTGGGTTTCAATGATGGGCAAGGCGGTCAGAGAGCCACCGCCGAGCTCATCGCTGAGTTTTGCGGCGCGCTCGAGTAACCGGCTGTGGACGTAGAAGATATCGCCGGGGTAAGCTTCCCGGCCTGGTGGACGGCGCAGGAGGAGAGAGACTTGTCGATAAGCTGCAGCCTGCTTTGAGAGGTCATCGTAGACAATCAAGGCGTGGCGTCCGGTATCGCGGAAGTACTCTCCCATCGAAGCCCCGCAGTACGGAGCAATGTACTGCAGGGGGGCTGGATCGGAAGCATTGGCAGCCACGACGATGGTATAGTCCATGGCGCCGTACTCCCGCAGGGTTGCCACGACGTTGGCTACTGTGGAGGCTTTCTGCCCAATGGCAACGTAGATGCAGTAGACCGGCTGAATTCCGCGGCGCCGTGCTTCTTCAGTGTGCGTGTAACGCTGATTGATAATGGTGTCGATGGCCAGAGCTGTCTTACCCGTCTGGCGGTCCCCGATGATGAGCTCGCGCTGCCCGCGCCCGATCGGGATCAGAGCATCGATGGCTTTAATGCCCGTCTGCAGGGGCTCTTTGACCGGCTGCCGGTAAATAACTCCGATGGCTTTCCGCTCGATAGGCAGGAAGTGTTTGGCCTGGATGGGCCCTTTGCCATCGAGCGGAAGACCGAGTGGGTTGACAACTCGCCCCAAAAGCTCTTCGCCGACAGGGACAGAGGCTACCCGGCCGGTACGGCGCACGATGTCCCCTTCCTTGACGAGGCGGTCGTCTCCAAAGAGGATAACGCCCACGTGGTCTTCCTCTAGGTTCAGCACCATGCCAACGACCCCATTGGGGAATTCCACCAGCTCGGACATCATGGCCTGACGGAGCCCGTAGACACGGGCGACCCCGTCGCCGACCTGTAGCACGGTGCCTACCTCGTAGAGGTCCACTTCATGTTCGAAGCCAGTCAACTGCCGACGGAGGATTGAGGAGATCTCTTCCGGTCGTAGCTCAATCATCGCTCATGGTTGGTCGGGAGACTATCCTGACGGTGTTGCTGTTGCCAGAGCACTGGAGCATGCTGCAGGATGGTCCGACGCAGGCGCTCCAGGGCATGCCGTAATGTTCCATCGACGACCGTATCCCCGATTTGAAGTTGGACGCCTCCGAGGAGCTCCGGGCAGACGGTAAAGTGGGGGACAATGTTTTTGCCCGTCTGCTCATGTAAGAGCGTTACGATGCGCTCTCGGAGGTCCGCCGCCAGGGGAACGGCTGAGCGAATGGTAACGGCGAGACGGTCGGTGTACTGGAAATAGAGCTCCTCGTAGGCCGTGATGATCTCTGGCAAGAGCCCTTCGCGACGCTTGTCAACCAAGAGCTGCACAAACTGGCAAAGGAGTGGGCTGAATCGCTGACGGAAGAGCTCGTCCAGGATCGCCCGTTTCCGTTCGCTGCGAATGACGGGATTTCGCAGGAAGGCACGCAGCTCGGATGAGCTCTGCAGAATGGTGCGCAGCTCGTGGAGTTCTGCAGCAATAGCATCGTGCTGGCCTTTCTCCTGCGCTAACTGTAAGAGTGCAGCAGCGTATCGCCGGGCAATGCGCAGAGGTGACATCGCCTCAATTGTGTCGTGCAACCTCTGCCAAGAAGGATTCCACCAAGCGGCGGTGTGCGGCCGGATCCAGCGTTTGCTGAATCAGCCGTGCTGTGCCTTCGAGCACCAAATCCGCAATTTCGGTGTACAGCTGAGTGTAAGCCCGTTCAATCTGACGGTGCAGTTCGCGCTCGGCCTCTTCGAGCTTTTGGCGCTTGAGCTGTTCGGCTTTTTCGGCGGCTTCCCGTAGAAACGCATCGGCCTGCTGTTTGCCTTCACGGATCAGGCGCTGCATCTCCTGCTGTGCCTCTTGCAGTTGCTGTTGAGCCTGCTGCAGAAGCTGTTCAGCATCGTGCCGTGCCTGCTCAGCGCTCCTTAGTGCCTCAGCAATCTGCTGCTCTCGCTGCTGTAAAGCAGCCAGGAGGGGCTTCCAGACGAAGCGAGCCAGCAAAACGAGGAAGATGCTGAAGTTGACCAGGGTCCAGAAGATGAGGCCTGGTGAGACCTCGAGGAAGTTCGGCATGGCACTCCTCCAACTGCTTCTACGCAGTCTTGACCGCTAAGAGGATGCAGACGATGCAGGCAATGAGGGCAATTCCTTCAATCAAAGCAGCGGCAATCAGCATCAGTGTCCGTGTTTCTCCGGCTATCTCTGGTTGTCGACTTGCTGCCTCCAAGGCAGCTGCTCCCAAGCGCCCAATACCGGTTCCGGCACCCAGGACACTGATGCCAACCCCAATTCCTGCTGCCAGCCATGCCAATCCGAGTTCCATGAGCCAATCACTCCATGTGCTTGTTGAACTATCCTCACACCAAGGGCCGCTCTGACACAGCCCCCATTGCTTCCATCAGTGCTGCTCTTCGCTTGCCAGACCTAAGAAGACAGCCGTCAGGATCGTGAAGATGTAGGCTTGCAGGAACGCAACCAAGGTTTCCAGCGCATAGACGAATACGGAAAAAGCTACCGAGACAGGAGCAATGAGCACGGTGCCGAAGAAAAAGATAAGCCCTACCAGCGACAGCAGAGCGATATGACCGGCTGTCATGTTGGCAAAGAGTCGGACACACAGTGCGAAAGCCTTGGCAAACATCCCGATGATTTCGATAGGCAATAGAATCGGGCTCAGCCACAACGGGCCACCGCCCAATAGGTGGCCGAGCCACTTCTTGAAACCAAGGGTTGCAATAGCCCCGCCGTTGATGACCACAAATGCTGTCAACGCCAGAGCTCCCGTCACAGCGAGGGAGCCCGTTGCCGTGTGCCCGCCTGGAACAAGGCCCAGGAGGTTGAGCACGAGGATGAAGAAGAACAGGGTCAGAAAATACGGCAGCAAGCCATTAGCCAAGCGCCGAGAGCTAATATTAGGGCTCACCACCTGATCTCGCAGAAATACAACGACAGCTTCGATGGCATTCTGCAGTCCCCGGGGTGCTTGGAGGGGGGCACGGCGGTATCGCTGCACAGTCCGCCACAGGACGAGCCCGAGAAGTAGCATCCCAAGCCACTGATAGACAACGAGGTTGGTAATGGACAGATCCAGCGTAGGTCTGTGTCCATCGGCAACCCGTACGGGGTGGCCTTCAACCATTCGATAGAGACCGGCGGCCTCCATGGCAGTTGCCGAAGGATAGATGTGCAACCGCCCCTCGTCCCAGAGGATAATGGGCAGACTGGCAACTTTGTAGGGACCAACGTAGAAGCCGTGATGATCCCCGAGTTCGGCAAGGAGGTGAGCGAAGACATTGCCCGTATGTTCTGCATGTGCGGCGCTCATCGCTGCCTTTCCCTATGCTGCCAGCGGGCGGAGACGAAAGGTCTCATACCGTCGGTGGAAGTCTATTACCTCCACCGTCAGGAAGAGCACGACGCTCAGGGCAAAGGAGAGTGCAAAGCCTGCCGGTTCGACGCGGCCTGCTGCCAGGAGAACAAAAGCGCACGCGCTGATAGCTATTAGCCGTGCGACCATCCCCCCGAGCACCCATCGGAGGAAGCTCCGGAACGGTCGGCGCATTGCCCAACGAGCAATGATGTGAGCCACTAGAAAGTTGGCAGCGCATAGCCCGACGCCCCAGAGGACGCTCCCGAGTATATCCCAGCTCATGGGTGAGATCCCTCCGACTTATGGTTGAGCTTCCGCAGGAGTTTCCAGATTTCGCGCATGGCCACAGCACAGCCTACACCGAGCCCACTCAGGAGAGCAATGGGTGAAGTTCCAAGCTGGCGATCAACCCACCAGCCAACAGCACCACAGCCGACGAGAGCAACCGCAATCGTCATGCCCATGTTGGCATAGGTGAGCAGTTCTTTGCCAATAGGGGGCACTGCCCGACGAGGCTTGTGTTCTGCTGGAAGCACGAGTCTCACACGATGAACAGACATTCAGCACGCAAAATTAGCCCTTTTGCAGCAGACGCTTCCTAGAAGCATCACAGTACACGAACCCCTGCCGTACTGCGTTTCTTGTCCACGGCTGAGGGGAAGCACATGGCAGCACTGCTTGAGGAAACCTTGCGACGGCAGGGAGAGTGGCTCTTCCGAAATCGAAGCTGGATCCCCGTACTTCTCCTGCCGCTTGTTCTCTTGGCCGTCGGTAGAGGGGACGTGCCAGAACTTGCCCGGATGGTATGGTGGCAGGTGTTTTGCTATCTGCTGCTCTTGAGTGGGGCGTGCTTACGGGCCTGGGTTGTGGGCACTGTGCCCGAAGGGACCTCGGGGCGCACGACGAAGGAGCAGATAGCTGAGCAGCTCAACACAACGGGTGCATACTCTCTCCTGCGCCATCCTCTCTATGCAGCTAACGCTCTCATGTGGTCAGGCGTTCTGCTGCGACCTGCCGTCTGGTGGTTGTGGGTGATCGGGCTGATGGGATTCATGTTACTCTACGAGCGCATCATGCTGGCAGAAGAAGCCTTTCTACACCAGCGTTTTGGCGAGCACTTCCGGCGGTGGGCAGAGCAGACTCCAGCATTGATCCCCCATTGGCGCCTCTATCGAGCTGCGGAACGGCCCTTCCGCTGCAACGTGGTAGCGCGCCGGGAATACTCCACCTGGTATGCTGCTCTGCTCAGCTGTACCATTGTGGAAGCTCTGCTGCAGTGGCACTGGACTGGGACATTTGGGCTCCCGCCGGTATGGTGGGCTCTGCTCGGTATTGCAACGGTGGTGCTCATCGGACGGCGGATTCATCGGCGTATGCAGCCGTGAGGAAGCAATGGGGACAGCAATCGTGCGTCTATAATGCCGACGTCCGCCGAGAGAGTCACGACCTCGGTAGTCGCGCGCGCACTCTTCCCTTGGTTGCTACCACTTCGGTTCAGCGATTGCTGCAAGAGCAAGACGCCGGGGTAATAGAGAGCACAGGGTGGGCGGGTAGAGACGTGTAGGTCTAACGCAGGGACAAATCATGGAGCGACAGACCAATGAGCAGACGGCCGAGAGAGTGTCTCTCTACGACGTAGAGACATTGCGCAATCGCAAAATTGCGGAGCTCTTCGAGATTGCTCGGACGCTGGGCATCCCGAACTATGCCGACATGCGCAAGCAGGAGCTCATCTTTCACATCATGGAGGCCCAGGGGCAGTTGCTCCGAGAACAGCAGGCGCGGGCGGCCGAGGAGATTGGAGTTTCCATCGTCGAAGGAGTGCTCGAAGTTGCCTCCGATGGGGGCTATGGATTCTTGCGCTCACCGGAGTCGAGTTATCTACCCTCGCCCGATGATGTGTACGTGTCCCCCTCGCAAATCAAGCGTTTCGGTCTGCGCACAGGCGATACGATCCGGGGGCACGTTCGGCCGCCTCGAGAGGGAGAGCGCTACTTTGCTCTGCTCAAGATTGAGTCGGTCAACTACCTCCCGCCGGAGGCGGTCAAAGACCGCCCGATGTTTGAGGATCTGACTCCAGTCTATCCAACGGAGCGCTTCCGCTTAGAAACGGTGCCCAACGAGTATTCCACGCGCATTATCGACCTGCTCTGCCCTGTGGGGAAGGGGCAGCGTGGGCTTATTGTGGCTCCACCGAAGTCGGGCAAGACCATTCTGCTCCAGCAGATTGCCAACGCCATCAGCCGCAATCACCCAGAGGTCAAACTCATCATCCTCCTCATCGACGAGCGCCCAGAGGAGGTGACCGACATGCAGCGTTCGGTCCGTGGAGCAGAGGTGATCTCGTCTACCTTCGATGAGCCACCGGAGCGGCATGTCCAGGTAGCCGATATCGTGTTGGAGAAGGCCAAGCGCTTGGTGGAGTGCAAGCACGACGTGGTGATTCTGCTGGATTCCATCACGCGGCTGGCCCGTGCGAACAACACAGTCATTCCGCATTCGGGCAAGATCCTCTCCGGTGGGGTGGATGCCAATGCACTCCACCGGCCCAAGCGCTTTTTCGGGGCAGCCCGGAAGGTCGAAGAGGGAGGTTCGCTAACCGTCATTGCAACGGCTCTCATCGAGACGGGAAGCCGCATGGATGAGGTGATCTTCGAAGAGTTCAAGGGCACGGGCAACATGGAGCTGGTTTTGGATCGCAAGCTTGCCGAACGGCGCATCTTCCCTGCTATCGATATCAATCGCTCGGGGACTCGGCGCGAGGAGCTCCTGCTGACACCCGAGGAGCTCAATCGCGTCTGGATTCTGCGGAAGGTCTTGAGCGAACTCCCCCCTGTAGAGGCAATGGAGCTGCTCCTGGAGCATATGCGTCGGACGCGGACCAATCGGGAGTTTCTGGCCACAATCAACACGTTGATTACCGAATGAGCTGGGCGCTCTGATGCCAGCCGAATCAGCTCTCCCGCGTACGCAGGCGCACCTCATGAACGCATCATTGGGGCTTGGGGTGCTCATTCTCGGCGTGAAGTGGAGCGCATATGCGCTGACGAGCTCTGTAGCGATTTTCTCCGACGCTTTGGAGTCCGTAGTGCACATTCTTGCAGTGGCGCTGGCCTGGTATGCGCTGCGGGTGAGCTTCCGGCCACCGGATCGAGAGCATCCCTTCGGGCACTTCAAAGTGATGTACTTCTCAGTGGGGCTCGAGGGAGGGCTTATCGTGGTGGCTGCAGCCACCATTGGAATTACAGCTGTGGAGAAGCTGCTCGTTGGCGTAACGCTACAGCGCCTCGGAGAGGGAGTGGTGCTCAGCCTGGGTGCGGCCGGAGCTAATGCTGTGCTGGGAATGTTGCTCGTGCGCGAGGGAAAGCGCTCCAATTCGCCTCTGCTGCTGGCCGACGGCAAGCACGTGTTGTCAGATGTGTGGACTACTGTCGGGGCTGTGCTTGGATTGCTGCTGGTGAACTGGACTGGTTGGTGGTGGGCCGATCCCGTTGTCGGGTTGCTCATTGGAGTGCACTTGGCCAAAGAGGGTGTGCTGCTGGTGCGCCAGGCTGTTCATGGGCTTGTGGATCGGACGAACTTCGAGCTCGAGCACCAAGCTCGAAAGGCTCTAGATGCTTTCTGTGCCGAACATGGTATTGGTTACCATCGGTTGCGCTTGCGCGAGCTTGGCCCACAGCTCTATATCGATGTGCACCTGCAGTTTGCCAATGGGACGCCAATTGAACGAGCCCATGCATTGGCAACAGCTGCTGAACAGCGCATTGCTGAGGCCGTTGCTCTCCGAGCCGATATCGTAACCCATCTGGAAGGAGAAGATCATGCGCCGACGCACGATGAATTGCGCCAGCCCCAGTCGAACGAGATACCTTCAGGCAGCAAATCGGCGTAATTTCGCCCGGTGGTGTGGGATTGGGAAGGGGAGGTCGAAGCGCTCCAGAGCTACACGATAGACAGCTGGATCTGTTCGGGAACTGTACACATCGAGGATGGGGTATCGGCGTGCTCTGGAGTGCACGAGAGTGTGGTGGGGGCTCATCGTCGGGACTGCGGTGTGCTGGTCGCAGTCCGAGCTCCGCGATGGGCTCTTCTCTCATGAGTCCCCGTGGGAATATCAAGGGAGGGCAGAGATACTCGGCCCCGGGCAGCGGACGGTATGGGAGGAGCGTTACGAGCTGGACACAGTAGGATGGAGGTGGCGGCGCCGGCTCCTCTACGACGATCTGGAATTGATGCCCCCTGCCGTGTGGAGCCTTGAGGAGTACTTGCGTTGGCGCCAACGTCTCTGGCAGGATCGGGTCTGGGATTCCCTGTGGCAGAGCTATGATATTCGCCTGGCTCTGTCCCCTCGTGAGCGCGAGCAGCTTCTGGGGCAGATTGCCACCATTACCATTCCTCTCCCGCCGAACCCCCTTGTGACGCTGTTCGGTAAGCCGGAGATCAGTATCTCGGTGGCCGGAGATGTCAACATCCGGGCCGGCTGGCGCTGGGATTGGCAACGCCTCGGGACGGCATCGGCCACGGGCCAGGTGCAGTCGAGCCCTATCTTCTCGCAGTCCATCAACCTCAATGTCTCCGGGCGGATCGGAGACAAGGTCCGCTTGGGAGTCGATTGGGGCTCCCATCGCATGTTCGAGTTCGACAACAAGTTCCGCATTGGTTACGAGGGCTACGACGATGACGTGGTGCGCAAGGTAGAGGTCGGCAATGTCAATTTCCCGACGCCGTCGACCCTCATTGGTGGAGCGCAGGCACTCTTTGGCATTCGCTCCGACTATCAGTTTGGGCCGCTCTTCCTCAAGACTGTGGCAGCCCAGAAGCGAGCGGAGCGGCGCACAACGCGCATTCAAGGCGGAGCACTCCGGCAACGCTTTGCACTCCGTGCTTACGATTACGCTCGCAATCACTTCTTCCTCGATACGGCCTACCGGGCCTTCTACGAGGAATACTTCCGCTACGCCACACCGGTTGTCCCGGTTGCAGCCGCACCGCTCCGCGTCAAGGA
The DNA here is from genome assembly GCA_938084565.1 of Candidatus Kapaibacterium sp. Classification (GTDB taxonomy): domain Bacteria; phylum Bacteroidota; class Ignavibacteria; order Kapaibacteriales; family HRBIN21; genus HRBIN21. The sequence goes on from CALKEU010000005.1 coordinate 191,286, forward strand.
GATCGAAGTGTGGGAGAGCACAACCGATTTACGCATCACGCAGGCAGCCGAGGCCATTGCCTACGCTGATCTTCCCCCACTTGCCGTTGGGCAGCGCTATCCGGAGACCTACAAGACCGCTCCCGTCGTTGCTGGGCAGGTCGAACGCGGACGCTTCGTCCGGCTGGAGCCGTCGCAGTATCGGTTTAATCCGCACTTGGGAGTCCTGACACTCTTCAACCTGCGCCAGGACCGAACCTACGCAGTTGCTTACCGCATCGAGGGGCCAACGGAACGGCCAGAGGATGATCTCGTCTACGGTACCTTCGCCAATACGGCGGGCGAGCGCGACACGCTCGTGCTCAAGCTCATCTACCGCCCTAATCTTCAGCCGGGCTTTCGAAGCTTGTGGAAGCGGCAGCTGCGCAACATCTACCCCTTGGGGACACGCAATGTGCAAGAGCTTACAGTCCGCGTGTGGTACATCCGGCAGGGAAACGATTCCTCCGAAGTGCTCGAGGGCACCCCGGATAAGCTCGTGACAGTCCTAGGGGTCGACCGCGTCAACAATGCAACAGGGGATCCAACACCGGATGGGGTCTTCGACACAGGGCTGCAGTCACCTTTCTTCGATGCGCAGACGGGCGAGATTATCTTCCCTTCCCTGGAGCCCTTTCGGGAAGGGCTCCGTCGGTACTTTGCCACACGTGGTGTCCCTTCGGCGGCGGAGCGCTACGTCTATGGAGCCGTCTACGATACCACGGTTGAAGCTGCTCGTCTGCAGACCGACCGCGACCGCTTCATCATTGCAGGGGAGGTGACCGGCTCGGCTGGTGCACGGATCTCGTTGAACGCCTTCAATCTCGAGCCGGGGAGCGTGCGCGTCTATCTGGACGGGCAGCCTCTGAAGGAAGGGGAGGACTATACGGTGCAGTACTACAGCGGTGAGGTCATCCTCCGCAATCCTCGGGCATTGCTGCCGAATGCTAATGTGGAGGTGGAGTACGAACCGCGGGACCTCTTCTCCATCGGAGCTCGGACCCTGCTGGGGCTACGCGGGGATGTGCTGCTCCTGAACCGCCGGTTGCTGAAGGCAAGCTGGGGATTTACGACGATGTTTTATCACCAGGCCGCTTTGATTGACCGTGTGCGGCTCGGTGATGAACCCGTCTCCAACTGGATGCTTGGGACAGATCTGGCCGTGACATGGGAGACCCCATGGCTGACCAGTCTCCTCAATGCCCTCCCGTTGGTGGATACGAAAGAGCCTTCGCGGGTTAACATTCGGGCGGAGCTGGCGCAGATGTTCCCGACTCCTAATACACGGCGTTCGGAGGCAGCCTCCGACAACGGTGCTCCGGTCGTGTATCTGGATGACTTCGAGGGAGCCGAACGGCGCTTTCCCCTGGGGATGTTCCCCGGTTACTGGCGCCATGCCTCCCCACCGGTGGATCCGGATATTGCTCCCGATGCTCGGACGGCTGTACGCTATCGGGGCAAGCTCTTCTGGTACCAATTCTTTCTGCCCGAAACCCCCATCCGGGAGGTCTACCCGAACCGAGACATCATTCCCGGGCAGAGCAATCTGCGCGCCCTCTACGTCGTGTTTCGTCCCGATGAGCGGGGTATCTACAATCCAAACCCGGAGTTTGTCGACTGGCGCAATCCGCTCTTTGACTCCACCACAGCTTTTGCACGGCGTCCGGAAAATCGGCGCCGTATCTGGGCAGGCATGACACGGCTCCTTGCCTCTTATCCGCTCAACCTGGATGCCGAGAACTTCGAGTACTTAGAGCTGATGATGCGGGTCGACTACGCCGAGCCCGGTGCCCGCCTCTTTTTCGATCTGGGGCAGATCAGCGAGGACATCATCCCCAATGGCAGGCTGGATACGGAGGATGGCATCACGGCTGCAGCGCCTCTGCCGAACGGTATCTTGGATGCCGGCGAGGATGTCGGTATTGATGCCCTCGACGATGCGGCCGAACGCGCTGCTTATCCGTACCCGCTGTCGCTGGAGGAGGATCCGGCACGGGACAACTTCGCCTTTGACTACGCGAAGGACCCGGGACTGCTGACAGAGGCTGACTTTGAGCGTTACAACAATCCCGAGGGGAACTCTCGCTCGGAATTAGGACGCTTTCCCGACACGGAGGTGCTCAACCCCAACAACGGCCAGACGCTGATGCTCGACAACAGCTACTTCAGCTATGAAATTCGGCTGGATCCGAATCCGGCCACCAACCCTCAGATTGTCGGCGGGGGCAGTAACGGGTGGTATCTCTACCGGATTCCCCTGCGGCGTCCCGATCGCATTGTCGGCAATCCGCTCTTTTCAAACGTGCAGTATGCTCGGCTCTGGGTCAAGGGGGGAGCTCTGAAGGTCCGTATCGCGGATTGGCGCCTTGTCGGGGCGCTCTGGCAGCGGCGGCATCCCTTCCAGGCTGCCGCAACGGATGCCGATTCGGTGCTCGAGGTGGCTTTTGTCAATCGGGAGGAAAACAGTGGGCCTCCAGATTACTATACCCTGCCGCCCGGGGTGCGGCCGCCGCGACAGGTGAGCAATCCCGATCCCACCCGCGACATTCGGCTCAATGAGCAGTCGCTTGTGCTGCGGGTCCGAAATCTCCGCTACGGCGATGAGCGCATGGCTGTGCGCCTCTTCCCGCAGCGGCTCGATATGCTCTACTATCGGCAGCTCAAATTCTTCGTCCACGGCGATGGGAGCATGCCCGTTCGGCTCACTTCAGCAGATGTGCCCATAGCAGAGGTCTTCCTGCGCTTTGGCATCGATTCGGCCAACTACTACGAGTACCGACGTCCGCTCCTTCAGGGGTGGCAGGACATTCAAATCGACCTGCAACAGCTTTCTGCCCTCAAGGGGCTACGCGACTCGCTCTTGCAAGCGCGCCTTTTCGAGGTACAGTTGCCCGGCGATGAGCTCGGGCGGGTACGCATTCGGGGCAATCCTACCCTGACGCAGGTACAGTTCATCGGGATTGGCATTGCCAATCCGGCCGATCGCTTCCCGAATTTCCTGACCACCACCGTCTGGATAGATGAACTCCGGCTGGTCCAGCCCGATGCCCGCCCGGACTGGGCTGCTGTGGCAGCGCTCGATCTCAAGCTGGCCGATATAGGCACCCTGAACCTTAACGTGATGCGAACACAGCCGGACTTCCACCGCCTTGAAGAGCGTTTCGGAGATCGGATCCTGCGGAGTCTGTGGAATGCTAATCTCACGCTCGCTCTGGAGAAGCTCTTTCCGAAAGCGTGGCGTGAGTTGCGCATTCCCCTCAGCTATACACACTCGGAAGTACTGGAGCGGCCACGCCTTTTCCCCAACAACGACATGTCGGTGGAGGCTACGGCAGAGGCCGTGCAGCGGCAACTGCTCCAGCAGGGAGCCACGCCGCAGGAGGCGGCACAGGCGGCCCAGCAGGTGCGTCTTCGTAGCCAAACCCTACGCGTCCAAGACAGTTGGGCGCTGACGGGACTGCGTCCGGGCATTCCCCTCGATCTCTGGTGGGTACGGGACATCATAAACCGCTTCACCATCGGCTACGCATATGCCCAAGAGTTCGAACGCTCTCCGCAAGTGGCCGAGCGCTTCCGCTGGCGGTGGAATCTCACCCTGCAGTATGCCGTGCAGATGCAGCCGCTCCTTACACTCCGCCCCTTAGGCTGGGGGACGAAGATCCCACTGGTACGGGAATTTGCTGCGTGGCAGCTAGCACCATGGCCGACCAGTTTTGGATTTGGGCTCACGCTAACCCGCGGACGGCAGACCGAGCAGCTCCGCGACGTTCCCTTCCCAAGCCCCGTTGTGCGAGAGTTTACGGCGCAGAAGCAGCTCCAGGCTGGCTGGCGGCTCAGCGAGGGGGGATTGCTCAACCCAACGCTCGATTACGCCCTGACAACGAATGCGACATTGGTCCCCATAGAGCTCGATCCCGTCACTGGGCGCCAGCGCAGTGGGAGTGAAATTGTGCGCCATATGTTCTTTGCGGGCTCTACTCCGCTGTACTTGGGCGAGGAAACATCCCTCCGGCAGAATGTCACAATCAACTTCCGTCCTCGCCTGGCAGAGCTGCTCCGCGTGCAGCGCTTCGTGGATATGACGGGCTCATACACGGTGACCTATTCCTGGAACGATCCGCGACAGCCCGATCCGGCCATCCGCGATGCTGTCAAGCAGGCACAGTGGCAGAGCTCCTTCCGCTGGAATACGGCGCTCCGCCTCAAGCAACTTGCTGAACAGCTCTTCGGTCGAGTCCCCACGGCTGATACACCCTCCATAGGAAGCCGCATCCTCCGGGCGCTGCGCGGCCTCCTGTTCGAGTACGACAACTTCCAGATCAACCTGCAGCAGGAGAACAGTTCGCTCAACCCTGGGGTCTTGGGAGGCACAGGGTTGACGAATTTCTGGCTGCGCAGCCTGTTACTACGCTCTGAAAGTCCGCTCTATGGCCCCTCGATGGGCTATCAGCTAGGGCTCCTGGCTGCACCGCATGGCAGCATCCGTGTGCATGCCCGCCCGCACTTTCCCTTCTTCGGGTTTGCAACAACGCTCGGACCACGCCCACCGAATGCTGTCCTGCAGGAGAACTTTGCTCAGAAGACCGTGCTGGACATGCGCACCTCACGCCCGCTCTGGGAAGGTGCTACACTAACGCTCAGCTGGAAGAGCGAAGTCGCTTATAACCGCAATTGGACGCTCCAGACCGATGCAAACGGGGTCCCGACACCAACCTCTGTGGTGGTGACCAATTCGTACAGCCGCACGGCGCTCTTTTTGCCGCCATTCCTGTTTTTCGCCGTCTTCCGCAATACGCCTGAGCGGGTGTTGGAGCTCTACGCCCAACAACGGCAGACTATTCTGGCTAGCACTCCCGATACGACTGAGCAGCACGTTCGGCTCCAAACCGCTCTAGCCGATGCTTTTCGCCGTGGGGTGGAGAGCTTCCGCTGGTATCCCGGAGCCCTGGCACTCGTGATGCCGCGCGTCAACTGGATGCTCCGGTGGGATGGGCTGGAGAAGTGGGAACCGTTGCGCTCTATAGGGGCTCGGCGGGTGTCGCTCGAGCACGCATACAGTTCCACTTATCGGGAGAACACCCGGCTGACGGACCGTGGACGCCTCATCGATATGCAGCAGGTAGAGGCCAACTTTCAGCCCTTCCTGGGGGTAACGGTCAATTTCGACGAGAAGCTCTTCCGCGGGCCGGCTACGGGGAGCGTGCGCTACAATCTACGCTACAGCTACCAGCTTGGAGCGGCAGCCCGGTCAATCCAGCGCCAGGTTTCGCACGAATTCTCGCTGCAGCTCAACCATACTCGGCGTGGCTTGGTGCTGCCGTTCATTGGGGCGCAGCTGCAGAACGATGTGGAGTTTTCTCTGTTGGCTTCGGTTCGGCGGAACCTGACGGCCTCGCATGATGTGTTTGGTTCAGGCGGCAGTAGCGGCCTTCGCGTCGATGGGAGCACGCAGATTACGGTTGAGCCACGGGCTCGCTATACCATCAGCCAGCGTCTGACGGCGGCTCTCTTCATGCGCTACGATGGGGTCTTCAACGAGGGTGCAGCGCAACCGGGCTACAGCACCTTCCAGATCGGCATGGATATTCGCCTGGGCATTTCTGGTGGGCGATGAAGTCATGGAGATGGATGAGAAAGCGTGGGAGTGCCTTGAGGAAGCCGAGCAGGTAGAGCAACGCATTGGAGCGCTGCAGCAGCGGGGACGTTCGTTTGTCCTGTTACCGTGGGCACATCCGGCGTGTATTCCGAGCTTCCGCCCTCCGTTCGAGTGGGGGCAGCCTCCGCGGCGAGCTGTTTCGTGGGGGAGGCGTCTGCTCTTCGGCATGCTTCAGAGCGCACCGCGGTGGGATTCCAGTAGCCCAATCCCGGGCGAGCACGTACGCTCTGTACTGGTGTTCCGCTACGATGGTATTGGGGACTACATCGTGACGACCCCGCTCTTGCGCTACCTCCGGCAGGGATTGCCACAGGCGCAAATAACTCTGCTGACCTCCACACGCAACGATATGCTTGCCGCAAGGGACCCTCATGTCGATAGGCATTGGCCAATCCATCCCCAACACGGCTTTCACCCCTCGTGGCTGACGGCGGCGGCTCGGCTGCGTGGACCATACGAGGTAGTCTTTGCGCTGGTTTTCCCCCACATGAGTAAAGCAGCCTTTCTGGCTCGGATTCTTGCGCCGGGCGCAGAGTATGTGGCACCCTACCATGCGGAGCGGGCAGCTGTCTACGGGAGGGTCTTTCATCGGCAGCCCGTCATACGCCACTGGCGGCAGCATTGGGCGCAGTTGTTGTTAGAGATAGGAGTCCAGACACTTGAGCCAGTCTGCTCGGTTGAGCCCGAACAACGGCCGTATGTGCCCATCTCTCCACGGGCTTGCCAGCGAGTCTGGGAATGGATCGAACGGCGGGGGCTTGGTACTACTGCGCCTCGAGCCCCTCTCGTGTGGGAGCGTGGATGTGAGGGGGGAGGGTGGGAAGAGCTCTCCGGGACCCCGTACGTGGTGGTGAATCTCTCCGCGTACACCGAGAACCGATCGTGGCTTCCGCACCATGCGCTCTTAGTCTGCCGCGAGCTCCTGCGGCGGCTACCAGAGATAGAGTTGCTTGTGATTGCCTCGCCACGGCAGCAGCGCTGGGCCGAAAGCCTTGTGCAGTTAGTGTCTCACCCTCGCTGCCGGGCCTTTCGGGGAAGCTTTGCCGATATTGCGGCTCTCATGGCAGGAGCAGCATGGGTCATCACGCCCGATACGGCCATCGTGCACATAGCAGCGGCATTGGGCAAGCCGGTGGTGGGATTGTACGGCGAACTGATCAAGGTGGCAGAGTGGTATCCCTTTGGTGTTCCCTTCGTGCTTGCGGTCAGCTCAGCGCTTGAGGGGATCTCATTCCTTCCGCCCGGTGCGGTCGTAGAGGCTGTAGAACGTCTGCTGCAGCAGGTTATTCCGTCGGGTTTTGTGGTGCCGCCAGACCAACAGCCCAGACGAGTAGCGAACTCAGCGACCGCCACCGCAGCCCGGTGAAGCATTCGAGAGCCATTTCACAGGGGGGATTGCTGCTGTAGCCTTCGGGAGGCAGGTCTGCAGACAGGCTACGCCATGCTTGTACGATGTGCTGAATTGCCGATTGGGCCAATTCGGGGAGGAACAGCCACCGGTCTCCAGCTGCCCCGCAGCACTCAGCTGTCGAGGCACTCAAGACCTGCTCAGCGCAGGCATGGGCAAGCCTACGTAGGTGCTCTGTCGTGCCCATCAGTCGGGCCGAACAAGGGATATGGAGGAGAATGGCAGGCCGCCGATGTGGGAGAGAAAGGTGGGGCAGAAGCTGCACTAGAAACTCAGTGCTGTCGACAATGGTGGGGGTTCCTGCCGCAGTATGGCTTTTGAGCCACTGGGTACACGAGCTACCCTCGACCACGAGCGTCTGCGGTCGGAGGCGGGTGAGCGCGTCCTGGAAGTGCTTCAGGGCGATAGCAGCAGCTTGGGGCAAGCCTTTGGAAGCAAACAGCAGGCCACAGCAGAAGCGCTCGGCAGCGGGAAACCACTGGAGCTCGAGTCCAGCGCGCCGGGCCACTTCGGGCAAGAGGAGAAGCTCGGGGCTCCCTGCCCAACGGCTAGGGCAGCTCGGGAAGAGTACCGTTGAGGCGCCTTCCGTAGCGAGTCCAGCGGACCACCGAGGCAGGGGAGAGCGTAGAGTTGGCTGCCATAGCGGGAGTCGGCCGTTGCTCCACCGGTGGAGCCGAGCGCTGATTGTCTGGAGGCGCTCAGCGCCTACAAGGCGTGCCGCAGACCGTCCGGTGAGGAGGAGCAGCCGTACGGCTGTGTCTACAGCAGCAAAGTGCTGAGCGAGAAAGCCCGCTCCGCGATGGATTACGGTAGGTTGGAGCTGCCTCCGAAGGGTTCGCACGACCTCTCCTGTATCGATGCCAATCGGGCAGTGGAGGTGGCAGAGACTGTCGGTAGCGCACGTGTCCAGCAGGGCGTATCGCCAGAGGTGGTGGGAGAGGGTACTTGCACGGCGCAGCAGGACAAGCCGCTGCCGCGGGGTCAGAGTCAGGCTCCGGCTGGGGCAGACAGGTTCGCAGAAGCCACATTCCATGCAGCGATCAACCTCTGAGCCGGTAATGGGGAGCTGCTTGAGCTGCTGTATGTGGATGCGCTCGCGACGGCTGAGGATGACGTCAGGGTTCAGGATGCCATCGGGATCGATGAGCTGCTTGAGCTGCCACATCAGCTCGTAGGCTTCGTCGCCCCATTCCGTACGGACAAAGGGCGCCATATTTCGTCCCGTGCCGTGCTCGGCTTTGAGCGAGCCACCATGGCTGAGCACCAGTGCGACAATCTCGTCTATGAAAGCAGCGTAGCGCTCCGTATCCTCGGGGCCCATGAGGGGTTGGGGCAGCACGAAGTGGAGGTTTCCGTCTTTTGCGTGGCCGAAAATGACAGCGTCAGCGTAGCCGTGGCGCTGTAGAAGATGGCGGAGCTGGGTGAGGGTTTCGGCCAGGGCTTCCAGGGGTACGGCGATATCTTCGCTGATGGGTGTAGTTCCCGGTGGGCGGCGGGCGGCCACGGCCGGATACAGGCTCCGCCGAGCTTCCCACAACTGGGGAGCACCTTCGGAGGTGAGCAGGAGGGGCTGCAGCAGGGGCACGGAGCGGAGGGCAATAGTTGTTTCCCGCTGGCATTCCTGGAGTTCACTCCAGGCAAAGCGCTGGTACTCAAAGAGGAGGGCCGTCGCCGTAGGCGGTAGTGGGGGGAGCTCCATATTTGCGCTGCTGCAGAAGGAGCGGAGAGAAGCGGCATCGAGAATTTCGACAGCATCAGCGCCGAGTTCCCGGAGCTGGATGACTGTCTGGCAGGCTGCTTCCGGTGTGGGGAAGAGGGCAAATCCGGTCACGCGCAGTGGGGGATCCGGGACCGTCCGGAGCACGATCTCGGCCAAGAAGCCCAGGGTTCCCTCCGAGCCAACCATCAGGTGAGCGAGAATCTGTGCCGGGGCGTCGTAGTCGAGGAAGGCGTTTAAACTGTAGCCGACCGTGTTTTTGAGCTGGTACTTGCGGCGAATGCGTTCGGAGAGTCCTGGTGAGCTGAGGATGTGCTGCCGTATTCTGAGCAGTCCCTCAGCCAATTCGGGGGAGTGCTCCCAGAGCAGACGGTCAGCCTCCGGGAGAGCTGTGTCGAGCACTAGCCCGTTGGGGAGCACAAGCACGAGAGAATCCAGCGTGCGATAGGCCGTCTGGCGTGTCCCGCAGCACATGCCGCTGGCATTGTTCGCAACAATGCCGCCAATAGTGCACACGGCCACGGAGGCAGGGTCTGGTCCGAGGCGGCGCCAGTAAGGGCGTAAATGCTCATTGAGTACACCGGCACGTACCCCGGGTTGTGAGCGGATACGGCGTCCGCCATCCAGAATCTCCCACCGCTGCCAGTACCGACGTACCTCCACCAGCACGCCTTCCGTAACAGCTTGCCCCGAAAGGCTCGTGCCAGCGGCGCGAAAGGTGAGGGGCACTCTATAGGAGCGACTCCATGCGAATAGATGTAGCACATCAGCGATGGTACGGGGGAAAACGACAGCTTGCGGTACGTACCAGTAGAGGCTCGCATCGGATGCAAAGGCATAGCGTGTCAGAACCTCCGTGTGTACCTGCTCAGGCAGGAGGCCAGCCCGCAGCGCCTGTTCCGCCTGCGGCGAAAGCTCCTCCATGGCCTATACAACAGCTGTCGGACGGAGGCAGTAGGTCTGGTAGATGCCGTCTAAGAGAAAGTTGAGGGCATCGGCAGCTTCGGAGGCTGCCTCGAGCACGCGTTCTTGCTCCTGTGGGGTGCCACATACTTTGGCCAGCGCTTCCCGGAGAACTGCTCGATGGAGCAGATCAGCCTCTATGTGAACGGTGAAGAAAGCCAGCCCGCGTTCGTCCGTGATACCGTAGTAACGACGTAATCCCTCGAGCTTGACGGCGGCTACCTCGGGGAACTGAGATTCGTAGGCGTAGAGCGCAGCCAGCCCCTCGGCCGGGTGTGCACGGCAAGCAAGCTCATACAAGAGCTCGACGGCCAGCCGGGTCTGCGGCAAATAGGAATGTGTCAGCAGTTCTTCGCGAGGAACCCCCAGAGCTTCAGCAAAGCGTATCCAGAGCTCAGGGTGGTTGTCTGGACCTCTCTCTTCTTCGAGGAGGTTTTCCAGCAGCATCTGTCGGAGTTCAAGATCGGTGCATCGCGAGTGCGTAGCGCTGAGATAGGTTGGGAATCTGTGGACGTGCAGATAGTACTCCTTGGCGTACTCCCGCAACACCGGGAGTGTGAGAGCTCCCTCATTCCACAGCTGGTAGAAGGGATGCTGGAGCAAGTGCCGCTCAGCAATCAGTGCATCCAGCGCCTGCAGAAACTCCTGTGCCGACATGACAAGAGCTCCAAAGAGGACTTCCCTAGTCTGCTTTTGAGCACGAAAATACGGTGTTGGCTAATTTTGCTTACGATGAGCGGAAGTGTTCCCTGGGTTGGTGTTGTTCCTCATGGTTGCCGATACGCTCGTTCGGCCGCTGGGCGAGCCTGAGATTATCGAGGAAGAGAGCACCGGGGCTGATTTGCCGGCAAAGGTAATTCTCTTCAACGACGATTGGCACACATTCGAGGAAGTGATCGTGCAGCTCATGAAGGCCACCGGCTGCGGGCGGGAGCGTGCGGAAGCCTTGACGTGGGAGGTACACACCCGGGGTAAAGCAGCAGTGTATGAGGGGACGCTCACGGAATGCCTGCAAGTGAGCAGCATTCTGGAGGAAATTGCGCTCCACACGCAGATTGAGTACTAACGCCCGTCACTGCGCCGGTGGCGGTGAAGGGAGGAAGTCTGGCGGTGGGTTCAGGAGCAGCTCCGGCCGCAAGGTATCAGACGTTGACGGTAGCAGGGAATCGGGCACGGCAAAGGGGCGCCGGCGGTAGGGGAGGAGGGGATCGGCATAGACTTTGCCCATGAAGCGCCCCCATATAGGGGCAGCAGCACGTCCCCCCTGGCCGTACCAGTCGGTGAAGGTAATGCGCCGGTCATCAAATCCGACCCAGACCCCGGCGACAAGGTCTGGGGTAAAGCCCACAAACCATGCATCGGCAAAGTCATTGGTCGTGCCCGTCTTCCCAGCGGCTGGTCCGGTGTACCACCGCCGGATAGCACTCCCTGTACCCCCATCGACAACGCTTGCGAGCATAGCGATAAGCTGCTGTGCGACGGTTGCTGGGAGGGCGTCGGAGACCGTACGCGTAGTCGTCTCATCGATGAGCACATTGCCATGGCGGTCTTCCACGCGCAGGATGAAGCGGGGCTTGATCCAGATACCTTGTCGGGCAATGGTAGCAAAGGCATTGGTCAAATCCAGCGGGATGACCTCTGAGGCACCCAGTGCGAGAGCAGGAACGGGTCGCAAGGGGGAGGTAATCCCCATGCGCCGGGCCAGCGCCGCTACTTCCTGCGGCGAGCTATACTCTACGATCAACCGAGCAGCCACGGAGTTAATCGAGTACTGCAGTGCGGTGCGCAAAGAGACAAACTCCCCGAATCGTTCGCCTGAGCCCTTCGGTTCCCAGATGGAGCCATCGGCCAGGACGTAACGGAAGGGCCCACTCGGGAGGGTGAAATCAGGGGAGAGGCCGCGTTGGAGGACGGCTGCATACACGAAAGGCTTAAAAGCAGAGCCGGCTTGGCGTTGGATCTGCGTGACGTGGTTCAGGAAAGAACGTACCCTATAAGGGGCCCCAGCCATCTCCGGGGCAGCTCCGACCAGGGCTACAATGTCTCCCGTTGAGATATCGAGCACGACGAAACCCACCTGGATGCGCGTGGCAGCGTAGCGCACAGAGTCAATAAAACGCTCATCACGGCGCAGTTGGGCTGCAATACGGTCACGCTCTTCCGAGGGGGCCGAAAGGTAGCGCAGATCGCGCTGCACGGCATAGTCGACCAGCTGTGCGGTCAGCTTAGGGGTCCACCGCCAAAGGCGATCGAAGAGGCGTTGATACTCCAGCAGGTGTTCGCGAACGGCTGCGAGGGCATGCCGTTGGAGGCGGGCATTGAGGGTGGTGTAAATTGTCAATCCATCGCGGTAGAGGTCGTATCCTTGGAGGCGCCAGTCCCGACTGATTTCCTGGCGCACCATCTCCACAAAATGGGGGGCTAACCCCAGCATTGTTCGCAAGCTCGATTCCTCAGCTAGCCGAAGAGGTTCTCGCATCGCTGCGCGAGCTTGTGCTTCCGTCAGGAAGCCATTTTCCCACATAAGGCGCAGAACGAGGTTGCGACGTTGGAGGGCGTTTTCAGGGAACTGGCGCGCATCGTAGAGCTCGGGCGCTTTCAGGAGAGCTACTAAGTAAGCGCATTCGGCGACACTGAGCTCAGAGGGGGAGCGATCGAAGTATACCTGTGCAGCAACAGCGAGACCATAGGCGCCGCGACCGAAGTAGACCGTGTTCGTGTAAAGCTCCAGGATCTCCCGCTTGCTGTAGGTGCGCTCGAGCTGGACGGCTGTGATAGCTTCACGGAGTTTGCGCCACAGCGTGAGCTCGCGTCCAAAGTAGAGATTGCGCGCCAATTGCTGCGTGATGGTGGAGGCCCCTTCCCGGGTAAGATCGCCAGCGAGCACATTCTTGACCAGAGCTTTCACGATCCGGAACAGGTGGATGCCCCAGTGGCGGTAGAAAGCACGGTCCTCCGTGGCAATGAGGGCCTGGAGAAAGGCTGGCGGGATGCTGTCGAAGGGCAGGTAGGAGCGGCGCTTGATGAAAAACTGCCCAATGATTTCGCCGTCAGCGCTGAGGACTCGGGTCGCTAATTCGTTTGGGGGGTTTTCCAGTTGTTCCAGCGATGGGAGGCCATGGACGACCCGAAAGGCCACGTAGGCGCATCCTCCAGCCCAAACCAGTAGGGCTGCCACGAGGACAGGAATCCATCGGCGGTGAGGGCGTGTCGGTAGAGAAGTCATGGTGTCCGCAGGACTTTGCTCAGTTCCACCCGGCGGCACCGTTTACGCCACTGCTCGATCGGTTCGTTCGGCAGGCGGAGTAAGAGCTGCGATTGTCCTGCCGATTCCCCGCGCAGCAGCTCCCGCGGAACTCCACGCCGCCAGAGCTGCTCAATGATGAAGTTCACTCGCTTGTGCCCAAGCCATCGATTGTATTCAGCCGAACCTATGTCATCGGTGTGTCCGACGAGCACAAGCTGTTGGAGGCGATCGCGGTAGCGCAGGATATTGTCGGCCAGCTGATCGAGCACTTGCTCCCACCGCAGGGAGGTCTCTCGGCCGTTGGTGTCCAGCACCAGTGGGTATGGAGTGTCATAGCGGTCGAAGGGGAAGTTGATGCGGAGGAAGAAACGGGCTGGCAGTTCCAGGGGCGGCAGTGTAGTATCGGTAGAGGGCGTGGTAATGCGCTGGATTTGGAAGAACACTTCTCCGGCCTGGGCAATGAGCTCTAGCTCTGTGTTTGCCGGAACGCGCAGCCGATAGCGGCCCGCTTCATCCGTTGTCGTTTCGGCAATGGGGGTACGCTCTCCGGGGCGGTGGGCACGTACCTCAGCCCCAGGGATTGGTTTCCGAGTTTCCTGATGGTGAACAGAGCCCCGGATTTCTATCGTCTGCAGAGAGGATGCCGGCCCAAGAGGGCTGGCAAGCGCCTCGTGCCGGCGTAGGACGTAGAGGTCGAAGTCCCCCCGGCGGTTGGAGCTCCAGTAGAGCAGAGAGTCAGGTTCCCCAAAGGCCACCGGTGCCAGCTCGTCGGCACTTGTATTGATGGGGATGCCGAGATTGTGCGCTTCGCCGAACCAGGGCTGAAGGAGCGGTACGTCAGAGGGGAGGGGAGGCATTCCGCGGGCAATCCACTCCCAGAAACCGGGGTGAATGGGAGCAGCAAACACGTCATAGCCTCCCACGCTGGTATGCCCATTGGAGGCAAAGAGAATCCAGCGGCCATCCGGGGTAATCCAGGGGGTGAGTTCGTGGCAGGCAGAGTTAATCTGTGGACCGCAGTTGTAAGGCCCAGCCCATGTGCCATCGGAACGACGGACGGCAAAGTAGATGTCCGTTCCGCCGTAACTCTCTGCCAGATCAGCGGCAAAGAAGACCACAGATCCCTGTGGCGAAAGCGCTGGCTGTGATGCCCATACGGGGGCAAGCTCTGTCCAGTGCACGGCCGATCCTTTCCGAAGCACATTGCCGTGGAGCTGTGCCGTGAAGATCCCCACACCGGAAGTCCCGAATGCTTCCCCGGCCAGCAGGAGCTGCTCGGGCTTGCCGGCCGGAAAGCCGATGCATGTGAATTCATCAAACTGCCACTCGGTCTCGATGCGAGCATGAGCCTCATCCAGCAGCGTCGCCGAGGCGACCCACTGGCGGTGGTCCTGCGCCAGCGTAACCCACAACCGGTGGTCAGGAAGTGGAGTAAGGGCGAGCTCATCGATTCCTACTCTCGAGAGCCCCTCGACGGCTCTCAGCGTCCAGTAGGGTCTGTCAGTTCGTGGAACTGTATCCCTTGGAGCTCCCCGCCATGGAGAGGCAGTGCAGCGGGGATACTCCGGCGGGGGACAGGCCAGATGGGCCAGCGGAAGCGAAGAACGACAGCCTAGAAGAAGGGCTACTCCTAGGAGTAGAGCCTGGCCACTGAGGGCATGCCGCAGTGCCGTGTGGGGAAACCCAGAGTGCTGAATGTCGACCATGGCCTCATTCGAGAGGTTGAAGCCGAGCATAGCGGAGGAGCAAAAGTTTGCGCCCAACACTGGAGAAGCGGACGACGGCCCGGGTGTCGAGCCCCTTGCCGGAGAGCGTTTCTATGACCCCGATGCCGAAGACTGGATGGCGTACGCGAAGCCCCGGGCGCAGCAAGCCTTCGGCTGGACCGTCAGTCGGGCTCTCGGTCGGCAAGAGGGATGGGATGGCGCTAGGACTGTACTCGATGTGGAGCAGTTCAGAGGGCAGTTCGGAGAGAAAGCGTGAAGGTTGGCTGGGCAGGATCCCTTCCCAACGCCGACGGTACTGGGCATAGCTCAGGTAGAGTTTCTGCCGCGCTCGTGTGATGCCCACGTACAGGAGGCGACGCTCTTCCTCGAGTTCCTCCGGTATAGCGAGGGCATGGGCGATGGGGAGAAGCCCATCCTCGAGACCTGCGATGAAGACGACGGGAAATTCCAATCCCTTGGCAGAATGCAGGGTCATCAGAGTGACTGCATTGGCGTTCTCGGGCAGAGTCTCGGACTCGCTCAGGAGAGCAATGCTCTGGAGGTAGTCGTGGAGGGTTGGTGAGGGACTCTGTTCGACGTACTCGGACAGCGTTGCAATGAGGCGCTCGAGATTCCGATACCGTTCCTCTCCCTCATCGGCATTGCGATAGTAAGCCAGCAGTCCGGTGGCTTCCAGGTACTCGAGTACGACCAGATCCAGCGGTTGGGTGTCGAGGGCTGTGCGGAAGTGGTGGAGAAGGGCTATCAAGTGTTGGAGGGTCTCCTGGGCCGAGCGGCGGAGCTGCGGGATCTGCTCACAGCGTTGGAGAGCTTCCCAGAAGGAGCAGTGCCACTGTTGAGCCGCAGTGCGCAGGTGTTCGAGCGTCACCGCTCCGATTCCCCGTGGAGGGACATTGAGAATACGTAACCAGCTGACGCTATCGGCCGGATTGAGAAGGAGCCGGATGTAGGCGAGCGCGTCTTTGACTTCTCTGCGTTGGTAGAAGGAAATGCTGCCCACCAGCACATACGGTATACCGGCCTGCCGACAGGCTTCTTCGAGGGCCTGGGATTGGGCATTGGTGCGATAGAGAATGGCTATATCCCGGTAGCAGTATCCGCGGTCGAGTTCGTGCCGGATGCGGCTGACGATCTGTGCGGCTTCATCACGTTCGTTAGCGCAGACGAGCAGTATCGGCTGATCCCCTTCCGGATTCTCTGTCCAGAGCCGTTTGGGGATTTGGTGGCGATTGTGGCGGATGAGGGCATCGGCCAGTGCAAGAATGCGTTTCGTGGAGCGGTAGTTCTGCTCGAGGCGGATCAGGGTCGAGTTGGGGTAGTCGCGTTCGAACTCGAGAATGTTGCGGATGTCAGCCCCACGCCAGCGGTAGATGCTCTGGGCATCATCGCCGACGACACAGAGGTTGCCATGGCGTTGGCCGAGTAGGCGGAGCGCTACGTACTGGGCGCGGTTGGTGTCCTGGTATTCGTCCACGAAGATGTAGCGGAAGCGCTCCTGGTAGCGTTCGAGCACATCTGAATGAGTGCGGAAGAGGCGGATGGTATTGAGCAGGAGGTCGTCAAAATCCATGGCGTTGTTGATATGGAGCTGGCGGTCGTATTCGGCGTACACTTGGGCAATGAGGCGGTCGCGTGGGGTAGTGGCGGCAGCAGCGGCTTCTTGCCAGGAGATCATCTGGTTTTTGAGGCGGGAGATAGCATGGCGAACGGCTGCAGGCTCGAGCACATGGGCTCCAATCCCCATGTTACGGAGAATGAGGCGGAGCAGGGCTGTGGAATCGTCGGTGTCATAGATGGTATAGTCGGCCGTATAGCCCAATCGCTCCGCTTCTGCTCGCAGGATACGGGCGAAGATGCTGTGGAAGGTCCCCATCCAGAGGCGGTGGGCGTAGGTGGGTCCGACGAGCTCTCTGATGCGCTGGCGCATCTCGTCGGCGGCTTTATTCGTAAAGGTGAGCGCCAGGATAGCTTCTGCCGGGATGCCGCGCCAGAGCAGATAGGCGATGCGGTAGGTGAGCACACGCGTTTTCCCGCTGCCGGCTCCAGCAATGATGAGCAGAGGCCCATCACCGTGGATGACAGCTTGGCGCTGGGCTGCGTTGAGGCTGTGCAGAAACGCTTCCATGGCGGGAGGCCCATAGCTGAGATGCAAAGTTACAGAGCCGTGCCATTGGGAAAGTAGAGGGCCTCAGAGCATCCCATGGGCATCGACGTCGATGGTGAGCCGGATGCTGCTCACAGCATAGCGACGGCGGTAGAGTGTGTATGCTGTGCGGAGGACGCTGCGCAAGTGGTGGGCAGCTGGATCGAGCTGCTTGATGCTCTTGAGGATGACGACTCGGCGGTAGCGATTCCGGATGCGGACAATAGTCGGAATGGCCGGACCGAGCTTGAGGACGGCTGGGTGGGTGGGGATGCAGCTGGCAAAGTGGTGAGCATGTTGGTGCACCTTTTCCTCATCAAGGCCGGAGAGCTCGACGACGACGAAGCGGGTGAAGGGCGGGTAGAGAGCGGCCTTGCGATGCTGGAGTTCGTCGTGGTAGAAGAGCTCTTCATTGCCTGTCTGGACGGCAACGATGACAGGATGGTCAGGATGGGCCGTCTGGACAATGACCTCGCCGGGGGTCTCGCTACGGCGGCCGGCGCGCCCGGCAACTTGTGTCAAGAGTTGGAAGGCCCGTTCGGAGGCGCGGAAATCGGGCAAGAAGAGTTGCAAGTCAGCATTGACAATCCCAACCAGGGTCACGTGGGGAAGATCGAGCCCCTTGGCCACCATTTGTGTGCCGACGAGGATGTGGGTTTCCTTGCGCATGAAGCGGTGGAGGATACGGCGATGGGCACCACGGCGGGCGGTCGTATCGGTATCCATCCGTTCAATGCGAATGCCAGGGATGGTGGGCTGCAGGAGATGGGAGAGTTCTTCCTCGATGCGCTGGGTGCCGGAGCCGATTTCTTCGAAGTTCGGGCTCCCGCACTGTGGGCATTCCTCTGGCACAGGGATGGCATAGCCACAGTAGTGGCAGCGGAGGAGTTTGGGAAGCTTGTGGTAGGTCAGCGAGACACTACAGTGGGCACAGCTTGGGACATAGCCGCAATCAGGACACTGGAGCCAGCGGGCAAAGCCGCGGCGATTGTGGAAGAGGATAACCCCGTGGCCAGCTTCTACCTGCGTGTGTATGGCCTGCAGAAGCTCTGTGGAGAAGCTCCCGCGCATCTGATGGGAGTGGCGCTGGTGGCGCAGATCGATCACGCGCATGGTCGGCAGACGTGCTCTATCGGCCCGCTGCTTCAGCTCCAGCAGGTGGTACTTGCCCAGCTGGGCATTGAACATGCTCTCAAGCGATGGGGTTGCAGAGCCTAGGATGACGACGGCTCCTTCCATATGGGCACGCATCACGGCGCAGTCGCGAGCGTGGTAGCGGGGGGCTGGATCGTCCTGCTTGTATGAAGGCTCGTGCTCTTCGTCGACGATGATCAGTCGGAGGCGAGGGATTGGCGCAAATACAGCAGAGCGTGGACCGAGGACGATGGGGGAGTGCCCGTTGTGAATGGAGCGCCAGGCGTAGAAGCGCTCGCTGGGGCTCATGCGGCTGTGCAGTACGGCGATCCGTTCCGAGAACGCGGCCCGGAAGCGATCGATGAGCTGCGGAGTGAGGGCAATTTCCGGTACGAGGACGAGCACCCCTCCCTGCTGCTGAAGCACATGCCGGATCGCATGCAGGTATACAAGGGTCTTCCCACTGCCTGTAACGCCCCGCAGGAGGAAGACCTTGGGGACGGCTGCCTGGAGAGCTTCGCTGATGCGGCGGATGGCGTACTGCTGCTCGAGGGTGGGTTGGAGCTGTAGTTCGTTGCGCTCAGCCAGGGACTCCGCTTCTTCCGCAGGCGGGATTTCGCATGTTGTTTCCCGAATGTAGCCCTGCTGGCGCAGGTGGGCCACAGTGGTAGAGGAAGCACGGCTGTGACGGAGCGCCTCGCGCAGCGGCATAGGGGCCGAGTGTTGGAGTGCATAAGCGTAGAGGACGCTGAGGAGGCGTGCCTGGGCGGGCGAGCGGCTCTGCAGTTCCTCAAGCACAGCCTGAAAGCGCTCCGGACGGGCCTGGAGTTCGGCATCCAGCTCGAGGGCCTTCCGCAAGCGTGGGCGCGGTGTGCTGATGGGCTGGTAGTCCAGAGCAATGAAGCCCTGCTGTTCGAGGGCTTGGAGTTGGGCCGAGAGGCTCTCGCTGCGGAGTTGGCGCAGCAGGTATCCCAGAGTGAGTGGTGCTGCATGGTGTTGGAGCATGCGCAGCACTGCAGCGCGCTTTGGCGCTCGACGCTCCAGCGCAGCCAGCTCCTCTTCCGTCGGGGAGCGCAGGAGCCGTATGGTGACTTCGCGCTGAGGTACCATCCCGGGAGGCAGAGCTGCCTTGAGTACCTCGCCCCAGGAGCAGAAGTAATACTCTGCCACCCAACGCGTGAAGCGGAGCAGGGACTCGGAGAAGATGGGAGTCTCATCGAGCAGTTCGAGAATAGGCTTTGTCGGGGTCTGCGGTGCCGAAGCGAGCTCTTCGACGATGACGCCCGTCAGCTCTCGCCGTCCAAAGGGGACAACTGCGCGCATCCCCGCCAGCGGCCCCCCCACATCGTCGGGGAGGTGGTACGTGAAGAGCTTTCCAGCCGGGATGGGCAGTGCAATATTGACGTAGCGTGGCATCTTCAGTTCAGCGGCTCCATAGCACTCCTGTAGACGAACAGAGGGCGGCTGCAGAGAATGGCAGGAACACCGGTACAGCTGCATTTGTCCGGTTTTGCCGTATATTTGTACGCCTTGCTGCTTTGAAGGCGGAGCCGGCAGTGGAGGTCTGCTATCGCAGGCAACGGTGTGCGAGGGCAGGGAACGAGGCTCTGCAGGGAAGGAACGGTCATGAACATCTACGTTGGGAACTTACCGTACTCGGTCGACGAGCACCAATTGCGCTCGTGGTTTGAGGAGTACGGTGCTGTGGAGCGGGCAACTGTTGTGACGGACCGCTTTACGGGGCGCTCGCGCGGTTTCGGCTTCGTCGAGATGCCGAACGAGGAGGAGGCCCGCCGGGCCATCGATGCGCTCAACGGGAGCGAGATCGAAGGGCGGACCTTGGTGGTCAATCCTGCGCGGCAGCGCACCGAGCAGGCTCCTCGCAGCGGGCGGGCACCCTCTCACCGGGGTGGACGGCGCTGGTAAATCACTGCTGAGACGCAAGGAGGAGCTGTTCGTACTCAGCGCCAACCCGCAGGCAGTAGCTCTTGTAGGGACTGGGCGGGAGGCGTTCGACTGTCCGATAGAACTCCTCGAGCGTAATGTAGCCCTGGTGGAGGGCAATCTCCTCCAAGCAGGCAATTTTCGTGCCCTGCCGTTTCTCAATGGCATGGATGAAGATACTCGCCTCCACGAGGGCTTCCGGTGTGCCGGTGTCGAGCCAGGCAATACCGCGGCCGAGTAGACGCACCTGAAGCCGTCCCTGGGCAAGGTAGGCGCGGTGGATGTCGACAATCTCGAGCTCTCCCCGAGGGCTCGGGGAGAGGTGGCGAGCAATGTCGACCACGTCGGCCGTGTAAACGTACAATCCCGGAATGGCGTACGGGGAACGGGGATGGTGGGGTTTTTCCTCAATGCTCAGCACCGTCCCATCGGGGGCAAGCTCGACAACGCCGTATCGGTGCGGATCCTGCACCGGATAGCCGAAAATTGTCCCGCCCGTATTCGTCCGCAGAGCTTCGCGGAGAAAGTCCAGCTTGCCGTAGAAGAGATTGTCTCCCAGGATGAGGCAGACTTGGTCGTGGCCGATGAACTCGCTGCCGTAGATGAAGGCTTCGGCAATCCCGCGCGGTTTTGGCTGAACGGCATATTGGAGGGCGATACCCCACTGCGAGCCGTCGCCGAGCAGGCGTTGGAAGGCGGGGAGGTCGCGGGGTGTGGAAATGAGCAGAATGTGGCGAATTCCGGTCAGCATGAGCGTCGCTAGCGGGTAGTAGATCATGGGCTTGTCGTAGATGGGCTGGAGCTGCTTGCTTGCTACAGCCGTCATCGGGTAGAGCCGTGTGCCGCTGCCCCCCGCTAGGATGATTCCCTTGGTCATCACTCCTTGCCCGGAGCACGGTGCCGGTGCAAAGTTACGCGTGCTTCCTTTACACTGACTCCATCCCGCCAGACGTCTTGCCCCCGACAGAGGGAGGGCATGCCGATGGTCCCATCACCAGAGCAGCTGCGGCAGATTCTACGGGAGGTGTTCGGCTATGTGGATTTCCGGCCGGGGCAGCAGGAGATCGTGCAGAGCATCATGGCGGGGGAAGATGTGCTAGCGGTGCTACCGACCGGCAGTGGGAAGTCATTGTGCTACCAACTACCGGCGGTCATCTTGCCGGGCATGGTGGTGGTCGTGGCACCTCTGATCGCGTTGATGGAGGATCAGGTTCGTGCACTCCAGCAGCGTGGCATTGCCGCAACGTGTATCCACAGTGGGTTGCCTCCGGCCGAGGTTACTCAGCGTCTGGAAGGATGTCTGCAGGGTGCCTACAAGCTGCTCTACGTGGCTCCCGAGCGTTTACAGCAGCCTGGGTTCATACAGCACCTGCGGAGGTGCCCGATTGCCTTCGTGACGGTGGATGAGGCTCATTGCGTCTGGCAGTGGGGGTACGACTTCCGTCCGGCCTACCTCTCAATTGCTGCAGCTATACAGCAGCTGGGGCGTCGGCCGATTCTGGCTTTAACGGCGACGGCTACACCAGAGGTGCAACAGGAGATCATCGAGCGCTTACGCCTCCGGTCGCCGCGGGTATTTGTGCTGGATACAGATCGGACGAACCTGGTATGGCGGGTGGAGCAGGGGGCGGGGAAGCGAGAGCGTCTGGTGGCTGCATGCACTCGCTGGGCGGGCAAGGCAATTTTGATCTATGCAGCGTCGCGGCGCCGTGTGGAAGCACTCGCAGAGTTTCTCTGCCGTCGGGCAATTTCGGCAGCCGCCTATCATGCTGGATTGCCGGCTGAGGAGCGCCAGCGCGTGCAAGAGCGCTTTCTCAGCGGACAGCTGCCGGTTCTGGTGGCCACATCGGCATTTGGGTTGGGCATTGACAAGCCAGATATTCGAGCCGTTGTCCACTACGATCCGCCGCTGACACTTGAGGCCTATTACCAGGAAGCCGGACGTGCCGGACGCGACGGCCAGCTGGCTGAGTGTTTGCTGCTCTACGATCCGCAGGATTGTACCGTGCAACAGCGGCTCATCGAGCTCAGCCATCCGAGCTGGGAGACGGCCGTGCGCTTCTACGAGGCCTTTCGTGCTCTGGTGGGCAGGGAGACTGTCTTACCGATGCAGCCCGTTGAGATAGCTAGCCGTGTGCACTTGCCAGAGCCTACCGTCGAGGTCCTCCTCCGGCTCCTCGAGTATCAGGGACTCCTGCAACCGATGGTACCAACTGGCCAGATCACGCTGCGGCTTCGGGCAAGCCGGGAGGAGTTGTGGGAGTACTGGAGCCGGAGTACTGTCCCCGAACGGCGGCAGATGGTGGAGCTGCTCATGCGTAGCGTGGGGGCCGAAGGATACCACCAGCCGGTCTCACTCTCGGTGGCCGAACTCAGCCGGCGATACGGCCTCAGCGCAGAGGAGATCGAGCGCGGATTGCGAGCACTCCTCTATGCCCGGCTCATCGAGTGCGAAACCTTGTGGCTGCAGACAGGATTGGCTGTGCAGCAGCCACTGCCGGAGTCTCTACCGCTCGATCCAGAGCTACTCACTGCACGGCGGCAGTGGGCCATGGAGCAATTTCGGCAGGTGCTGCATTATGCGACGACGGCGCAATGTAAGCAGCTCTTCCTGCGCCATTTCTTCTATCGGAGTAGCGCCGGACAGCCCTGTGGGCGCTGTAGCAGTTGTACGAACCAACAAGCTCCAGTGGCGTTGTCCCAGCAGCATCGACGTCGCAGGGTCCCTCCCACTGCTGGGCGTCGTGCCGATGCGCTCGAGGAGCGACATCGGCTCGTCTACGAGCTAGCTCGCCACGGAGCCTCCTTGCAGGCCATCTGCACGCAGACGGGACTGACTGCGGCGACGGTAGCGCGTCTGGTGCAGGAATTGCTCGAAAGCGGGCGAGAGCTCCCGCGGAGGTCGCTCGTTCCGGATGAGAGCTTCTACAGGGCTGTCTGCATTGCTGTCGGCCGGCTTGGAGCCGCTCCGCTACGGGATATTGCGGCTGCTTTGGGTGGGGTGACGGATTACCCGTTACTGCGCATTGCCGTGGCTTTTGCCCGCCGCGAAGGCGCTACATGCGGAAGGTCTTCCGCCGGTTGAGAATGTAGTCGACGAAGACTGTTTCCCCGAGCCGGCGCAAGCCGCAATAGAAAGCGCGCCCACGATTGACTCGGGTCAGCTCTTCGACGAAATTCACCAGGTACGGATCGCGGGCCAGCATGAAAGTGGAGATGACAATCCCATCTCGGCGGCAGGCAACAGCTTCATCGAGCGTTTTCGCTACGATGCGAGGGTCCAAGCCGAAGGCGTTCTTGTAGAGGCGACCGGCTTCATCGAAGATAGCCGAGGGTTTCCCATCGGTGAGCATGAAGATTTGCTTGTTCGCATCCTGGCAGCGCCGCAGAATGGCGCGTGCCAGGCGGAGTCCATCGCGAGTGTTCGTGTGGAAAGGCCCTGCTGTGACGAAAGGGATATCGGCAACGCTGATGCGCCGGGCCTCATCGCCGAAGATGACTACCTCGAGGGTATCCTTCGGGTACCGCGTGCGAATCAGTTCGGCCAGCGCAAGAGCAACGAGCTTGGCCGGTGTCATGCGATCTTCGCCGTAGAGCACCATCGAGTGCGACACATCGAGCAGCACTACCGTTGCGCACGAGGTGAGATGCTCGGTTTCATGCACGCGGACGTCGTCATAGTGCAGCTGAAACGTAGCAATGTCGGGGGTACGGAGGAGAGCGTTTGTGAGGGTTTCTGTGGCATCGATCAGTGACGGCTGGTCGCCGAAGCTGTACGGGCGAGTTTCCGGAAGCCACTCCACCCCCTGCCCGCTGTGGACGGTTTCGTGCAGACCGAGATCGGATTTGCGGAGGGAGCGGAAGATTTCTTCCAGAGCCTGCATACGGAGGAGTTGGAGTGCTTTCGCTGTCGGCTCAAGCTGGCCCTGAGCATTCTGCTGAAGGTAGCCTTGAGCGCGCACGAAGTCGATGAACTGGTCCATTGTGAGAGTTGTGGCTGCAGGGGAATTCTGCCACGTTATGCGTAGCAGCTCGAGCGCTTCTTCGGCATCTCCATTGGTCTGCAAGAGTAAGAAGGCGAAGGAGCGGAGCAGGCGGCGGAGATGGTGCTCGGCGGTTTCGGCATGCTCAGTCCATCGACTGTACCGGATCCGCATGACCTGGAATTGGCGCAGTGAGCATCTGTGGTGCAGGACGCATAGTCCCTCCCTTTGAGTGTGCACGGAGCAGAGAATGGGCAAGTTCGGCCGCGCGCACGGCATGTTCGATGGCGTTCTCGAGAGCTGGGGCAGCTTCGTTATCCGTATTGGCAAAGACAATGCGTCCGACGGGACGCCGTGCCTGCTGAGCTACTCCGCAGAAGGCTTCAGGAGTGGGGATGACTAAGCCATGTCCCCAGACAAAGGCAGCAAGCTCGGTGATCGAGTGTAAGGCATCGGGGGCTAATAGCTGGAGTGCTTCCCGAGCAATCGCTGTGACCAGATGGTGCACGTGCTCTTCCTCCAGCAGGAGTGCTCGCTGCCGGGGCGAGAGGGGGGCATAGATGCAGTAGAGGAAGCCATCCGTAGGCTGGGCTTGCAACAGCCCCACATCCGTGATATCAGTGAAGAGCCTGGCCTCAGGCACCCATAGGTCGAAGGAGTTCTCTGGCAGGAGGCGAAAAGGGGTATGGAGGTAGACAAGAACGTACGGGGCATAGCGCAAGCGGAGGAGAGCCTGCTGTTGGGCTGGCGGAAGTTCCGGCAGAAGGTGTTTCGCCACATATTTGGGCCCTGCAAAGATCACCACGGACGATTCGATTGCTCCCACCGTTCCTTCCTCGGTCAGGCACAGTGTGCGCACGCGTGTGGCTCGGATGTGTTCGCTACGAAACGCCAACCACCCAGAGCGGATATACTCGGTGCCAATTCGGTCGCAGAGAGATTCGCAGAAGCGGGCTATACCGCCGCGCAGGGAATAGCGCGTTCGGTGGAAGGCCTGGCCCAGCTCGCTAGCGTAGAACTCCTGCAGGCAGAGAGCGCTGACCTCTGCTAGCGATCCCCCGAGTACGGAACGGGCATAGGCATTGAGGAGGCGCTCCAGGTGGGCGGAGCCGTAAGCCTTGACGACCGCTTCGGCAGGGCAGGCTGCCAGCCTCTGCCAAAAGGCTGGCAGAGACTCCGGTAATGGCCACGGGAACGGGGGAGCCGCAAGGAGGTCTGTACGAAAGCGGTAGAAAGCACGGCGTTCCTCCTGCGGTATGGGGAGTTCATTCAACACCTCATCCTGCCAGAAGCTCCGATAGGCTGTCCCGGCAAGCCAGAGCGCATCGTCGGGAAGGGGGAGTGGGCGAAGTGCAAGGCAGGAGAGTACCTCAGCGAGTACCCCTGAGAGATCGGCAAAGTAGACCGCCCCACAGGGTATGTGGACATTGTGCCAGACGAACTGCCGCGCTGCACCACCGACGAGCGTTTCATTGTCAACCACAATGACCTCGTAGCCTTCCTGCTGCATGAGCCATGCACTCGTCAGGCCTGCTGGCCCGGCTCCGATAACGAGCACGTCGCAGTGGAGTGTCCGTACCGGCTCCATTTCGGTAGTTCCCCGCCAGAAGAGCTGGTGAGCAACCTGGCGGCGCTGCGAGGAGAGGAGCGTAACCGTGGCAGTACCGTCTTCCATGGCTGGACACGGCTGTGCCGGTCTGACACACCCGACAGACTCGAGCCCTTTAGGCTGAGCGAGGGCCGTTGCGGTGGAGCGCAATGATGGCGAGCGCGGCTTCAAGGGTAGGAACGTGAAAGTCTGCTTCTGGGGCAATTTCTGCCCCGACCAGGATGGTGCGTATGCCGGCTCGTCGTCCAGCAAGGACATCACTAGCAGTATCGCCGACCATCCAGCATGCTTCTGGGGAAAGCTGCCACTTGTGGAGAGCTTCCCAGAGCATTCCAGGTTGTGGCTTACGGCGCCAGCTGGCACTCTCGGCGGGGTCGGTACAGACGAAGATGTCGTCGAGAGCAAAGCCGAGTTGGCGGAGGAGCTCTCGCTGCATGTAGTCGTGGAGTGCATTCAGTTGCTCGTAGCTCATGAGGCCCTTTGCAATCCCCTGTTGGTTAGTGACGACGATAGTGAGCAATCCCAGCCGACGCACACCGCAGAGGAAGGGGAAGACATCGGGCAGAAAGTGGAACTCCTCGGGTGTGCGGACATATCCTCCTGCGATGCGCCAATTGATGATGCCATCGCGGTCGAGAAAGACAGCGCCGCAAGCCATGGCTGCAATCCGTAGCTAGCCGTAGCGACGTTCCTGGCGCAGGTTTCAGTGTACCAAGGTGCGCCCAAGGGGTAGGAGCCTCTTCGTCTTATGGAGCGGTGCTGTAGCGCGGGAGCCATGGAGAGAGCGTCGTTGAGCTGGCTTATCGAACGGCTCGGGGAGCGTATGGAGAGGTACCTTTCGTTGCATGCGGGGTTCGCCGAGGGGCCGTATACTGTCTCGGGGGCGGCTGGTTCCTTGGCTGCGCTTGTGGTAGCTCGGTTATGGCAGGAGCGACAGATACCGGCCCTTGTGCTCAGCTCCACTGCCGAGGAGGTGCAAGAGTGGGCTTACGACATCCTGCAGCTCTGTCCGGGGGCACATATCCTGGTGTGGGATACGCAGCCACATCGGCTCTGGGCCCAGCTTCGCCATATTGATGCGGTGCAGGTACAGGGGGTGGAATGTGCAGTAGCGTTGCAGCAGTTTCAAGCTCCGATCCTGCTCTGTCCACCGGAAGCCTTTGCAGTTCCGCTACCGAAACCGGAGGAGCTGATACGCCACCGCTGGCGTGTGGCTGTGGGCATGGAGCTTGCCCCGGAGGAATTTGTGCAGCGTCTGCTCCGCGGAGGCTTCCAGCGGCAGGAGAGTGTCTCAGCTGTTGGGGATATTGCCCGTCGCGGGGGTATTGTGGATTTCTTCCCCATCGGCTGGAGGGAGCCTCTCCGGGTGGAGTTCTGGGGCAATACGGTGGAATCGATCCGCTGCTTCGATTTAGAGACGCAGCGCAGCACGAGCCGTTTCGAGCAGGTGGAATTTCTCGGGGCTCTCGTCTGGGAGGAAACCACGGCCTCGTTAGAAGCCTTCATGCCGGAGGAGCTCCTTTTGGTGGTAGATTGCCCGGAACGTGTTCGGGCGCGATGGCAGCAAGTGTGTCCAGAACGCGCATGGGACACGCTTCAGCGCCGGGTGAGGTTGTGGTTGAATCCTCTCGGTGGCGGGGGCAAGGCGCTTGGAGCCATAGCCCAGCCTCCGGTTGGACGGTCGGTGCGACGTTTGGTACATGAGCTCCAGCAGCTCGCCGCCGAGGGGTATGAGCTCTACCTCTGCGCTGCGGATGCCATCCAGCTGAAGCGTTTCCAGCAGCTTGTCACTGCCGCTGTCCAAGCCGAGGTGGCTGACCCAGAGGAGCAGGAGCGCACTCTGCAGCGGTGTGCGTGGGTGGAAGGGAGCCCGGCTGCGGGATTTCTCTGGAGCTCCGAGCGAGTGGCTGTATGGACAGAGCACGAGGTTTTCGGGCGGGCACATCGGCGGCAGCCCGGGCGCCGTCGGGTCTCTGCCGGCTTGACCATGCGGGAGCTCAGGCAGCTCAAGCCGGGGGACTACATCGTGCATGTCGATCATGGGATTGGCATCTTCGATGGCCTCCAGGTGCTCACCCTCGGGGATAGCCGTCAGGAGTGCCTCCGTATCGTGTACGCTGGGGGGGACGTACTCTACGTGCCGCTGGACTACTTGCACAAACTGCAGCGCTACGAGGGCTACGACGGCGCGCAGCCCAAGCTCTCCCGCCTGGGCAGTCGGGAGTGGGAGTACCTCAAACGGCGTGCGCGGCGTCGTCTCAAAGAAATCGCCCGCGAGCTCATGCGGCTCTATGCTCAGCGCAAGCTCCAGCGTGGTATTGCCTTCCCGCCAGACACCCTCTGGCAGAAGGAAATGGAGGCGGCATTTCCGTATGAGGAGACACCCGACCAGGTACGGGCAACGGCCGAAGTCAAAGCCGATATGGAATCTCCCGTGCCCATGGACCGGCTCATCTGTGGCGATGTCGGGTTTGGCAAGACCGAAATTGCTCTCCGCGCCGCCTTCAAGGCTGTGCAGGCGGGTAAGCAGGTTGCGGTCTTGGTCCCGACAACAATTCTGGCCGAGCAGCATTACGTGACTTTCTCAACTCGCCTGCAGTCCTATCCAGTAACGATTGCTGTGCTCTCGCGCTTTCGCAGCCGCCGCGAGCAGCAGGCCATTGTGCGCGATCTTGCGCTCGGCCGCATCGATATCATCATCGGAACCCATCGCCTCTTGAGTGCCGATGTCCGCTTCCGAGACTTGGGGTTGCTCATCATCGATGAAGAGCATCGCTTCGGCGTAATGGCCAAGGAGCGGCTGCGGCAGCTGCAGCTCAATGTCGATACACTGCTCTTGACAGCCACACCGATTCCTCGGACCCTCCACATGGCGTTGATTGGCGTACGGGATATGAGCCTGATAGAGACCCCGCCGCACAATCGACTGCCCGTGCGGACCTACGTTGTGCAGTGGGATGATGAGCTCATCCGGTGTGCTATCGAGGCGGAGTTAGAACGGGGAGGACAAGTCTTCTTCGTGACCAACCATATCGAGGGCATTGAACAGCTGCGGGATCATCTGCAGAGTCTCCTGCCGCAGCTCCGTATTGGCGTAGCGCACGGGCGTCTTCAGAGTCGGCAGCTGGAGGCCGTCATGCGGGATTTTCTCCATCGGCGGCTCGATATGCTGCTGTGTACGAAAATTGTGGAGGCAGGGCTGGATTTCCCGCAGGCCAACACGATTTTCATCCACCATGCAGAGGACTTCGGGATGGCTGAGCTCTATCAATTGCGCGGCCGAGTCGGGCGCAGCAATGTGCAAGCGTACTGCTACCTCATCGTTCCCCCGCTGGAGCAGTTGAGCATGGCAGCGCTGCGCCGTCTGCAGGCTCTGGAAGAATTCACAGAGCTCGGCAGCGGCTTCCGTTTGGCTCTGCGTGACTTAGAGATTCGGGGGGCAGGCAATCTCTTCGGCCCGGAGCAGAGTGGCTTTATTGCGCAGATGGGCTTTGAGCTCTACCACCAGATCCTCGAGCGCGTCATCGAGGAGTTACGCTCCGAGGAGAATTTCCCGCAAGCACCGCCGCGGCGAATAGCTGTCCTGCAGGTACTCAAGAACCCGGGGATGTCCCTGGATGTGCCGGGGGAGGTACTGTTGCCGGCTACCTATGTGCCCAGCGACGGGGAACGTTTTTCCTTCTACAAGCGCCTCTACCGTGCTGAGTCAGAGCTCGAGGTTGATGAGATAGCGGCTGAGCTTTGCGATCGCTTTGGTGCGCTCCCGCCGCCTGCGGAGCGGCTGTTGATGGCGGTACGCTTGCGAGTATATTTAATGCAGACGGGCTGTACCCGAGCCATCGTGCGTCCGGATGTGGTGCAGCTGGAACTGCCATCACGGCGGCATGAACTCTTCTACCGCTATGCCTTCCCCGTGTGGGTAGAGGCGGTCACCACCTGGAAGGGGGCACAGTTTGTCCAGGAGCGCCATCGGACGCTGGCATGCTTTCCGCTGGTACGGGGTGAGGAAGCACTGTCTCTGGCTCGTTTTCTGTGGGAGGAGATGGTTGCGGCGCTCAATGGAGTTGAGGTGGAAGCGGTACCCTCCACCAGTGACATAGCAGAGGAAGCGCTGTGAGCTGGAGTTGCGGCATTGTGGGCCTGCCGAATGTGGGGAAGTCGTTGCTATACAACACCCTCACCGGGGGAAGTGCCGCTGTTGCGAACTATCCCTTCTGCACTATCGAACCGCATGTGGGAGTTGTGGCTGTACCGGATGAGCGCTTAGAGCTTTTGGCCCGACTCTACCGTCCGCAGCGCATCGTGCCGGCCACACTTCAAGTGGTCGATATTGCTGGCTTAGTGCGAGGTGCTGCTCACGGTGAGGGGCTCGGCAATCAGTTTCTGGCTCACATCCGTGAGGTGGATGTGCTCTGGCATCTGGTGCGCTGCTTCGAACATCCTGAGGTGGCGCACATCTACGGCGAAAACGACCCCTGCCGGGATGTAGAGATTGTGGAGCTTGAGCTTTTGCTGAAGGACATCGAGACAGTGGAACGGCGCTGGCAGGCTCTGCAGAAGCGCTTCCGTGGCAGGGCTTCTGAACAGGAGCAGCGTGAAGTCGAGCTTTTGGCTCAACTCCGGGAGCATCTTGCGCAGGGTCGGCCTGTCTGGCAATTTCCGAAGCCCGAGGGGAGCCAGCCAATTTTCCGTAGCTGGCATCTCTTGACGGACAAACCGGTGCTCTATGTGGCCAATCTCGATGAGTCAGCAAGGGCACAAAATTGGTACGAGCAGCTCTGCCGGTGGGCCCAGCAGCGTCAGGCGCCCGTTGTGCCGATTGCTTTAGCGTGGGAAGCTGAGCTGCTGGCTCTCCCGGACAACGAGCGTGAAGAGTTCCTTCGCGCACTGGGCCTGGCCGAGCTGGGCAGCCGAACCCTCATACGGGAGACGCTGCGCCTATTGCGCTTGGTGACCTTCTTTACCGTTGTAGGCGGACGGGAGGTGCGAGCCTGGCTCGTCCCTGAAGGGACCCCAGCACCTCAGGCAGCTGGGATGGTTCACAGCGACTTCGAGCGCTATTTCGTGGCCGTGGAGGTCATGACCGTAGGCGATTTGGAGCACTATGGCACCGAGGAGGGGGTCCGTCGCGCTGGCCGCTATCGCCGAGAGGGGCGGGACTATAGGGTTGCCGAGGGAGACATTCTGTATTTTCGAGCCGCCGTATAGGGCACCCCTGCTCGGATGTGGCTTCTCCTCTTTGACCTGGATGGGACGGTGCTGCGCCTACGCCGTGAGGCCGTGCGGGCAGCCCTCCATGAGGCGCTCAGTCTGGTGTGCCGTCGTCCTATCCCAGCGGAATGGCTCGAGGATATGGCGGGCAAGACGGACTGGGGGATTTTTGCCGATGTTGCAACCCTTTGTGGCTGGTCGGCCGAGCGCATCGAGGAGGCCTTCGAGCTCTTCGCCCGGATCTACATACGAGCTTTTAGCCGGTGGGTGCGGCCGAGCGATCTGCAGCTCTTGCCCGGTGTTGTGCTGTTGCTCAAGCACCTCAATATGGTGCCGACGGTGACATTGGGAGTGCTGACGGGGAATCTCCGTCCGATTGCTCTCTGGAAATTGCGGCACGGTGGCATAGCGCCCTTCTTTGCTGCGGGTGCCTTTGGTTCAGACCATTGGGAGCGGTGGCGTCTTGTCTCAATTGCTTGGCGCCGAGTACAGGCCAAGGGTATTCCAATCCAGCCTGAACGGACGGTGCTCATAGGGGATTCGCCTCGCGATGTTTTCTGCGCTCGCCGCTGGGGGCTGCCCTGTATTGCGGTTGCAACGGGGCCGGCAGAGGCAACGCTGCTGCACGCTGCCGGAGCAACGGTCGTCTTGCCAACACTGGAGGAATCAACACTGTTTCTGCGCGCCCTCTATGAGCTGCACGCATAAGGCTATCATTGCCATCGACGGCCCAGCCGGAGCCGGCAAGAGTACGACTGCCCGTCGTGTTGCCGAGCGCTTGGGCTATCTCTACATCGACACGGGTGCCATGTATCGGGCCGTCACTCTGGCTGCTCTCCGTGCGGGCATTCCTCTCGACGAGGAGCACATTGCCCAACTGTTGCCCCAAGTGCGGATCGAGCTACGGCCCTCCCCGCACGGACAGCGGACATTCCTCAATGGGGAGGATGTGACCGACGCACTCCGTCTGCCGGAGGTGACGCGATGGGTCAGTTTGGTAAGCTCTTTCCGGCGGGTGCGCTCCTTCTTGGTTGAGGAGCAGCGCCGCTTGGGGCGCCAGGGAGGGGTCGTCATGGATGGACGTGATATCGGTACGGTTGTCTTCCCCGAGGCTGATGTGAAGATCTTCCTGACGGCGTCTCTGGCCGTCCGAGCCCGGCGCCGCCTGCAGGAATTGCGCTCCTATGGCGTTACGGACATTACTGAGCACGAGCTGGCGGCGGAACTTCAGCGGCGCGATGAGCTGGATTCCCAACGTGCGGAGAGCCCCCTCCGGTGTGCCCCTGACGCCATTGTCATCGATACCACAGAGTTAACCATCGAGGAGCAAACCGAGCGCGTGCTGCAGTTTGTGCGGCAGAAGCTGTGCAATAGAATGCCGTAGAGGAGCGTCTGCCTGCGTTGACAACGAGCACGAGTGCTCCATGCAGGTGCACGTCGATCCGCATGCAGGCTTCTGCTGGGGGGTTATACGGACAATTCAGATTGCCGAGGAGAGCCTCCAACAAGGGCAGCCCGTCTACGTGCTTGGCCAGATCATCCATAACCCACGGGAGGTCGAGCGCCTCGAGCGTTTAGGTTTGCGAACGATCACGCACGAGCAATTACCCGAAGCAGCTCAGCACGGAGCTCGAGTGCTCATCCGTGCCCACGGAGAGCCGCCGAGTACATACCAGCAGGCGTGGCAGCTCGGCATCGAGCTCGTCGATGCTACCTGCCCGATTGTGGCCAAGCTGCAGGAGCGAGTCCGTAAGTTCCACCTGTTAGGCTACCAGATTGTCATCTTCGGCAAGCCCGAACATCCGGAGATGGTTGGCGTCCGCGGGGTCTGTGACGATCGCTGTTTGATTGTCCGCTCAGTTGAGGAAGCGCTGCAGCGGGTCGACTGTACCCGTCCGACGGTGCTCTTCTCGCAGACGACCATGGATAAGAAGGCCTTTGCCGAGCTGGCCGGGGCGCTCCGGCAGCGGATACGTCAGCTCGTCGTTGAGGATCCCGAGGGGCTGCTTCAGGTGAAGGATACCATCTGCGGACAAGTTGCCGGCCGTGAGGAGCATTTACGTGCTTTTGCTGCCGCGCACGAAGTGGTCATCTTCGTGGCTGGCCGGGCTTCTTCGAACGGGCGAGTCCTCTACGAAATTTGCCGGTCGGTCAACCCACGCACGTACTTTGTTGAGGCAGCTGACGAGCTCCAGGCGGAATGGTTCGAGGGGGTTTCCTCCGTCGGTATTACGGGGGCGACCAGTACGCCGCAGTGGTATATGCACGAAGTGGCTCGGTATATCCGGCAGCGATTTGCCTAGGCCGCCGTGGTCAATCGAGGAGGCGGAAGTTGCGGTATTCGCCGATGCGCCATCCGGTGTGCTCTTCCAGCCAATCGCTGATCCGCACGTGGAGAGGTGCTTTGGGGAGGCGGGAGGGATCGAAGAGGCGTGTCCACTCTTGTGCACGAGCGATGCGCTCGTGCATGACTGCCGGATGCGTGCCCGTGAAGCGCTTGACGGCATAGGCTGAGCGATAATCGAACGCCTCACCGGCTGGCAAGTGCTGGCGGATCCACTCTTCGTCATGCCAGAGCCGGTGCAAATGGCGTAGCTTTTGCATCATAACCTGCGGGGGCCGAACCCACCCGTAGTGGTAGACATAGACAGGGAGCTGGCGGGCTCGCAGCAGGCGAGTTTTCCCATGAGGGAGCCGTTTCCGGAAACCTTGGGCATCGACCCACGAGATGACATCGCCCGTATTGCGGACAATACGGATCTCGCGGCGGTACCACTGCCGTCCAGCTCCGACGTAGTCGTAACTGCCGTAGAAGTGGTAGTACTGAAGCACGAAAGCTTCCACGCGCTCGTCGTCGGCGGCTTCGTGGAGAGCACGGCGGAGGGTGTCGTAATCCTTCTCGTGGAGCACCTCATCGGCTTGTAGGTAGATGCACCACAGGCCGCGACAGGCGTCGAGAGCTTTTTGGGTCTGTTCGGCCAAGACGCGCCAACCTGGGTTAGTAGGCTCCCAGCGTGTCGGGAGGATGCGGAGCTTCGGGTCCCCAATGCGGGTTATTGCCTCGAGCGTGCCGTCATCAGAATCTCCGACGGCAACGACGACCTCATCACAGAGGGGCAAGAGAGACAGCAGAGCCTCCACGATGGGATAGTCGTACCGGATGGCATTGCGCACGAAGGAAAATCCGCTGATGGTTACGGCCATGGCTGGAATGGGCTTCGACCGGGCTGCGAACTTATTGCGCTGCCTCCATTCTCGGGGCAAGGCAAGGAGGTCTTTGCCGTAAGTTTGTGTCTTCTGTAGGTAGGCACGCTCGGGGAGTCTGGATGATGGAGGGATGGGACGCAGTACAATCGGAGGCTGAACAACGGCTCCAGGAGCTCTTGCGCCAATGTGGGCGGCTGCCGCGGCATGTTGCCATCATCATGGACGGCAATGGCCGGTGGGCACTCGAGCGAGGGCTCCCGCGTGTGGAAGGGCACCGACAGGGCATTCAGAGTGTGCGCGAGGTTGTCACAGTGGCTGTCTGTTTGGGCATTCCGTATGTGACGCTGTATGCCTTCTCGATGGAAAACTGGCGACGTCCGCAGGCAGAGATCCAGGCTCTTATGCGGCTGCTCCAGTACTACCTCTGGCGCGAGCTGCCAGAGCTGCAACGACGCAACATTCGTCTCCGGGCCATCGGGAAACTGACAGCACTCCCACGGCGAGTACAGCAAGCACTGCGTCGGGCCGTGGAAGCGACAGCCGCCAATACAGGGCTCACGCTGACACTGGCGCTCAGCTATAGCGGGCGCTGGGATATCCTCCGGGCTGTCCAACTGATTGCCATCGACGTCCGCCGTGGCAAACTCTCTCCAGAAGACATTACCGAGGAGCGCTTTGCGTCCTACTTGCTGACCCATGATCTGCCGGAGCCGGATCTGATCATCCGGACAAGCGGCGAGATGCGTCTGAGTAACTTCCTGCTGTGGGAGAGTGCGTATGCGGAGATTTATGTCAGCAACCTGTACTGGCCGGATTTCCGGCGGCACGCCTTTTACCAGGCCTTGCTCGATTACCTGCGCCGAGAGCGGCGTTTTGGGATGACGGCTGAGCAACAGGTTCAACGATGCCTTGCTGAATCGCTCTGGGTGCAGTTGGAGGAGCTACTCCATGAGGTGGAGTCGTAGCGTAGGGCTTCTCGTCGGATTGGCCGCAGCCTGGCTCAGTGCACAGACCCCCGGTAGCAGTGTGCGGATTCTCTCCATCCGCGTGGAGGGCACGCGCTTTGCCGACCCGCAGACGGTGATCATCCTCTCTGGCCTGCAGCCAGGGGAGGAATTGCAGCTGGGCGGGGAGAAGATTCAGCGGGCGCTCCGCCTCCTCATGCAGCGGGGGCAGTTTGCCTCTGTGGACATTCTGGTCGAACGGGTAACCCCCCTTGGAGTGGCTCTCCTGATTCGGGTAGAGGAGTTCCCGCGACTGGAACGCGTAGTGGTGGAGGGGGCAAGACAGCTTTCGGAGGAGCGGATTCGTGAGGCTATTGGCCTCGCTCGTGGGGACATTCTCTCATTGGCAGCGCTCCATCGCGTCCGACGAGCCATCGAGCAGCTGTATCAGAAGGAGAAACGTACCCTTCGCTCAGTGGAACTCTTGCGGAGCCCCACCGATACAGCCGGATATGCCAATTTACAGATCCGCCTCGAGGAAGGTCCAGAGCCGACGGTGGTGGCTCTGCGCTTTGTGGGAAACCAGAACCTCCCGGCTGACGAGCTCGAGGGTGCCTTCCAGAAGGTTCAGCCAAAGGCATGGTGGCAATTTTGGCGCTCGGCGCGCTTTGATGAGAAAGACTACGAAGAGGACAAGCAGCGCCTCCTGCAGCTCTATCGCCGTCGCGGCTTTCTCGATGCCGAGATCGTCCGTGATAGTGTCTCCATCGACAGCGCTACGGGGCGCACAATCATTACTGTCTGGCTTTCTGAAGGCCCGCAGTACTATGTGCGCCACATCCGCATTACGGGCAATACTGTGTTCCCAGAGGAGCTGCTCCGAGAACGTCTGCAGTTTCAGCGGGGGGAGCTCTATGATGCAGAGCGCTTTGAGAAGAACCTACGAGGCAACGAGGATCAGAGCGATGTAGCGGCTCTATACTTGGACAGGGGCTACTTGAGCGTGGAACTGCTCAAGGAAGAACGTCGAGTAGCACCGGACTCCGTCGATATCGACATCCGCATCTACGAACGGCACAGATATCGCATCCGCCGTGTCGACATTGTGGGCAATACGAAGACCAAAGACAAGGTCATCCGGCGCGAACTCTACACGTTCCCAGGTGACTACTTTAGCCGTGCCGCCATCATTCGCAGTATTCGGGCGCTCGGTGTACTCAACTACTTCAACCCCGAGGCGCTCCGGCCTGACATTCGCTGGGTCAGCGAGAGCGAGGTTGATCTCATCTATCGGGTAGAGGAACGCTCCACCGACGTGCTGAATGCCTCCATTGGGATTGCCCAAGGCCTCGGTGTCACCGGCTCTATTGGGCTTGCCTTCAATAACTTCTCGCTCACCGAACCGCTGCGCGGGGGCGCTGGGCAGGTGTTCACCTTCAACTGGGAGGCAGCTGCCGTCGGTTATATGCGGCAGCTATCATTGGGCTTTACCGAGCCCTGGCTCTTCGATGAACCTACAACCGTGGGCTTCAACCTGTACGACACTCACTATCAGCTGGGCTACAATCTGCGGCAGACTGGGGTGGCCGTCAATGTGGGGCGTCGCTTCCGCTTTCCCGATGACTACTTCCGTGGCGATTGGCAACTGGTCTTACAACGCAATAACCAGCAGACAAGCGAAGGCTTCTACCGGAGGGGGATCACAACTGAACTGAGCCTCCGGCAGACGCTCAGCCGCCTGAGCTTCAACAGTCTTATTTTCCCCACGAGCGGTTCTCGCGTCAGCATGACAACGAAGTGGGCCTTAGGAGCGCTGGGCATTGGCACTACGGATTACCTCAAGGTGGGCTTTTCGGCCGAGTTTGCTGCTCCGCTCTGGGGGCCGGAGCTAGCTGAACGCTTGGTCGTGTATATGGCTACAGAGCTTGGCTACTTACGGGGTTTGCGCTCGGATACGACCATCCCGGCTATTGAGTTCTATCGCATGGGTGGCAGTGGTTTGGGGGGATTCAATGTGACCCCACTGCGGGGGTATCCGGACCAGAGTATCGGCCCACCTGGTGGGGGCACGGTTATGGCACGACATACGGCGGAGTTGCGCTTTGCGCTCACACTGAATCCCATGCCCATCTACGTGCTCACTTTCGCTGAAGCTGGCAATGTATGGCCAAGGCTGCAGCGAGTGGACCCCTTCGAGCTCAAGCGCTCTGCCGGTATTGGGGTGCGTATCCTGTTGTTGCCGCTGGGACTACTCGGTTTCGACTATGGCTATGGCTTCGATCCGGCTCGCCCCGGGCTACCTCGGTCGGGATGGAACTTCCACTTCCAGTTAGGTCGGTGAAAGGAGGAGCGGAAATGCGTTCGGGATGGTTCGTTCTCTGCTGTACTGCTCTGTGTCTGCTGACGCTCAATGCACAGCAACGCCGGGCCTCGCCGGCAGGAGAGGTGCGTGTGGCTGTGGTGGATTTGGAGACCCTGGTACGCCAATTGCCTGAGGCTGCTCAAATCGATCGGCAGCTGAACGAGACAGCACAGCGCTTTCGCGATACGCTCACACAGCTGCGCTCCGAGCTCGAGCGTCGACTCGACGAGTATCGCAAACGAGAGGGTATTCTGACACCAGATGCTAAGGCCAAGGAGGAGGAAGCACTACGGCAGCTCCAGGAGCGCTACCTGCAGTACCAAGAGGACAAGTTCGGGGTAACAGGAGAGTTGGCACAATTACGCGAGCAACTCCTCCAGCCGCTGCGGACCCGCGTGCAAGAGGCCATCCGTACGGTGGCCCGGGAAGAGAACTTCCACGTTGTGCTCGATCGCTCTAGTCCGGCGGTTCTCTTTGCCGAGGATCGGTTCGATCTCACCTATCGGGTGTTGGACCGTCTCAAGCGGGGTCAACCATGAAGGGGCTGCTGAAACTGCTATCGGCTCTATGGCTTGGCACTTTCCCACTCTGGGGGCAATTGAAGCCACTTGAGCAGCTTTTAGGGACAGGGACGGCGCGGGTGGGCTTTATCAGCTCTGCAGAAGTACGCAAGCGCTTCTCGGAAGCGCAGCAGGCTGAGCAGCGCCTGCGCTCGCTCTCTGACGAATGGCAGCGGACATTGGAAGAGATGGGGGCACAGATTGCGCGGCTGGAAGAGGAGATCCGCAAGAATCGTCTTCTTTGGACAGACGCAGAGCGCCAGCAGAAGGAAGCAGAATTAGACCGTCTGCGACGCCGGCGTGAGGAGTTCTTCCGGCAGTGCTTCGCTCCGGGAGGGCGCTACGACTCCGCAGCGGCAGCTATTTACCAGCCGGTGGAGGCCAAAATTTACGCTGCCGTACAGGAGGTGGCTCTGGCGGAAGGTTACGACTTCGTGTGGGATAAGAGCCGACATCCGCTCGTCTTTGCCAATCCCAAATTCGATCTGACCGTCAAGGTGCTCAAGCGCTTAGGGGTAGAGACCACGGAGCTTGAAGCACAGCAGCAGCAACAGATTGAGCAGTTGGACCGGCAGCGTCGGGCGGGTGCCTCTGGAGAGGAGCGCCGCCGTGCACCCCGCCGTCGCCCCGCAACTGGCCTAGAGTCGCCTTCCCAGACGCCAGACACTCCGGAGGAAGATCGTCCGATACCTCGGTAGAGACACCATGGATGAGCGTAGCTATACCGTTGCCGAGCTTGCCCGCTATGTAGGGGGAGAAGTGCTGGGAGAAGCGACCTTGTGTATCTCAGGCCTCAACCGGATTGAGTATGCTGCTCCCGGTGAGCTCACCTTCATCCACCATATCCGGTATGCTCGGTTTCTGCCCCATACTCGGGCCACCTGTATCCTGATCCCACCCCAGCTTGAAGCTGTGCCTCGTGAGGGGCAGGCTTTCATTCGTGTTGCTGATCCATATCGGGCTTTCGTGGCGCTCATGCCGCTCTTTGTCCCCAACAATGAACCGCCGTGGGGATTGCGCCATCCGACAGCTCTCATCGATCCGAGCGCTACCGTTGCCCCGACGGCTATTGTGAATGCTTACTGTGTCGTCGGGGCCCGCTGTGTCATTGAAGACCGGGTCATCCTTCATCCGTTCGTAGTGCTCTACGAAGATGTAACCGTGGGGGAGGGCTCGATCCTCCACGCCGGGGTTGTCTGCTATCCGCGTACGGTCATCGGCAAACGGTGCCTCATCCACGCTGGGGTTGTGCTTGGAGCGGACGGGTTTGGCTTCTGGGAAAGCCACGCAGGGCAGCTGGAGAAGATTCCGCATGTTGGGAATGTTGTCCTTGAAGATGAGGTTGAGCTCGGAGCCAATACGACCGTCGATCGCTCGCTTGCTGGAAGTACACGCATTGGGCGGGGCAGCAAGCTGGACAACCTCGTCCATGTTGCCCATAATGTCACAATTGACGAGCATACAGCTATTGCGGCGCAGGTGGGTATCTCAGGCAGTGTGCGTTTGGGCAAGCGGAATCGGATCGGTGGACAGGTTGGTATGGTCGGACACATCACTACCGGAGACGATGTCATCGTCGAGGCCAAGTCTGGGGTCTCTAAGTCGCTTTCGGGGCCAGGGCGCTACTTTGGTATTCCGGCACAGGAGCATTACCGAGCACTCCGGCAAGAAGCGGCCGTACGGCAGCTTCCGGAACTTCTCCGGGAAATTCACCAGCTGCGCCGGCAACTCGATGAACTGCGCCAGTATGTAGCATTGCTCGAGCACACCTGGAGGCAGCATGGTTGAGTACCAGCGAACACTGCGGGAGCCAGCTTCCGTTTCCGGGGTGGGTTTGCACACAGGAATTCCCTGCACGATCACCTTCTGTCCAGCACCGGAGAACTATGGCTATCGGTTTGTACGGTTGGATATGCCTGGTGCACCCGAGATCCCAGCGGTGGTCGATTACGTGGTCGACAGTACCCGGTGGACGACGCTCGGTCGAGAGGGAGTGACGATCCATACGGTCGAGCACGTCCTGGCGGCTCTGGTGGGCCTACGGGTAGACAATTGCCGGATTGAGCTCGATGCCAGTGAACCCCCTGTTGGCGATGGCAGTGCTCTTCCCTTTGTGGAAGCCATCCTCAAATCGGGAGTGGTGGAGCAGAAGAGCCCGCGGGACTACCTCATCATCGACCAGCCTATTCACTACACCGATGAACGGCGGGGAACGGACATTGTCGCCCTGCCTAATGAGGATTTCCGCGTCACCGTCATGATCGACTACCACAATCCAGCGCTCGGCAGCCAGTATACGGGACTCTTCAGTCTGGAGAAGGAGTTCGTCACGGAGTTTGCTCCTGCCCGGACGTTTTGTCTGCTTTCGGAGGTAGAGGATTTGGCTGCGCAGGGGCTTATCCGTGGGGGCAGTCTCGATAACGCTATTGTCATTGTCGATCGTCCGATGCAGGCGGAGGAGTTACGCACCCTAGGGCAGCGCCTGGGCATTGCCGAAGAGCTCTACTTGGGCAGCAATGGGATCCTCAACGATGTCCCTCTCCGCTACCGTAACGAGCCGGCACGCCACAAGCTCTTGGACCTGCTTGGGGATCTGGCTCTCGTGGGGGTACCCTTGCGTGCCCATATCCTTGCTGCCCGTCCTGGCCATGCGACGAATGTGGAGTTTGCTCGCCGTATCCGGCGCCTCTATGAGCAGAAGCAGCTGGTACGCCGCTACCAGGTGCGCCCCTCCGAGGGGGCAGTCTTCGATATTGAGGCCATCATGCGCATCATGCCCCATCGCTATCCCTTCCTCTTGGTTGACCGCATTGTACAGTACGACTTGGAGAACAACCGCATTCTGGGCTACAAGAATGTCACCTTCAACGAGCCCTTCTTCCAGGGCCACTTTCCTGGACGTCCTGTCATGCCCGGGGTGCTCATTGTTGAAGCTATGGCACAGACGGGGTGCTTGTTGCTCCTGAAGGACTTAGCCCTCGAACCTGACCGGGTTCTCGTCCTCTTCACCGGCATTGACAAGGCAAAGTTTCGGCGCCCAGTCGTGCCAGGTGATCAACTCTTCATGGAGGTGCGCCTCCTTCATCGCCGCTTCCGGACTGTACTGCTGGAGGGGAAGGCATTTGTCAACGGACAGTTAGTAGCCCAGGCAGAGTTACAGGCGGCCATTGTGGAGCGGTAGATGGTCAACTGCCACCCGACGGCTATTGTCTCTCCGCGAGCGCGCATTGCTGACGGGGTCACCATCGGCCCCTACAGCATTGTGGAGGACGATGTGGAAATTGGCAGTGACTGCGAAATAGGCCCTTACGTAGTGCTAGCCAATGGGACACGTCTGGGACAGGGCTGTCGGATCTTTGCCGGCGCCGTCATCGGCAACCCTCCGCAAGACCTCAAATACCAAGGGGAACCGACGGTGGTCTTCATTGGCGATCGGACTACAATACGGGAGTTCGTCACGATTAACCGTGGTACCCGTGCTTCAGGGAAAGTGGTCATCGGGCGGGATTGCCTCATTATGGCTTACTGTCATATTGCACACGACTGCGTCATTGGGGATCATGCCATTCTGTCCAACGTAACACAGCTAGCCGGGCATGTGACCGTAGGGGAGTGGGCTGTCCTAGGCGGGGTTGTGAAGGTACACCAATTCTGCTCCATCGGGAAGCATGCCATGGTGGGGGCTGATGCCAAGATTGTCAAAGATGTCCCGCCGTATGCACTCGTTGCGC
Organism: Candidatus Kapaibacterium sp.; assembly: GCA_938084565.1. Taxonomy (GTDB): domain Bacteria; phylum Bacteroidota; class Ignavibacteria; order Kapaibacteriales; family HRBIN21; genus HRBIN21. The sequence continues at coordinate 232,850 of CALKEU010000005.1, forward strand.
GAGAGCCGCCTCGCCTGGAAGGAATCAATCGCGTCGGGCTCCAGCGCCGCGGCTTTCCGCCAGAGACTATCCGCGCCCTGGAGGAGTTCTACCGCACGGTCTTCTTTTCCGGGCTGAATCTCAGCGACGGTCTCGAGCGCTATCTGGCAGAGCACCCTGTAGTGCTGCCAGAAGTGCAGGAGTGTATTGACTTCATCCGCCGTTCACGACGAGGTGTGTATCGCTAGAGATTGGAGAGACTCATGGACCTGTTTGGACAGCGCGAGTTGGCAGAGCTATTAGCCGTACAGGATGACCCACCGTATCTGTCGCTCTACCTTCCAATGGAGCGCATTACATCGGCGTCCCATCAGAATCCTGTACGTTTCCGCAATGCACTGCGGCGGGCTCACGAAGAGTTGGTGCGCTGGGGAGCATCGCCGGCGCAGCTCCATCACCTCCTTGCGCCACTTGAGGAATTGGCTGACCGAGAGGTCTTCTGGCTCTATCAGAGCGATGGCTTAGCCGTCTTTGCAACGGCTACCTACACCTGTAGTTACCGCCTCCCGTGGCGTTTCCGGGAGGAGATCTACGTGGGGGATTCCTTCGTTGTTGCTCCGCTTGTCCCTCTCTTCCTGAGCAATCGACAGTTTCTGGTGCTGGCGCTCGAGAAGTACCGTGTTCGCCTCTATGGGGGTGGCCCCACGGGCTTGACGGAAGTGGAGCGGGAACGGCTCCCGTTGGATTTGTGGAAAGCGCTGCAGGTCGATGTTCCTGAGCCATTGGTTCAGTACCGAACAGGGTTGCGGCTGGGGCGAGGCCAGATTATGGCCACACACGGCCATACGTTCGAGCGCGAGGATATCAAGCGCCTGGTGGCTGAGTATTACCGCATGGTCGACCGCGCCCTAGCGCCTCTGGGCCATGAGCGACAACTCCCGCTCGTGGTGGCTGGTGTGGAGTATCTGGTCGGCATCTATCGAGAAATCAGCAGCTACCCGCTCCTTCTGCCCGAAGCTCTTCTAGGGAGCCCGGAGCAGTACAGTTTAACCGAGCTCCATGCTCAGGCTTCCGAGATCGTCATGCGCTGGTCTGATGCGGAACGGCGTCGTTGGCTCGAGCGCTTCTGGCAGCTGCGGGGTAGCAGTCCTAAGGCTGCCGAGGAGCTTACGACAGTGCTTCAGGCTCTCTATGAGGGGCGAGTGGAAACGCTCCTGGCGCGTCCGGATGCAGAGCTCTGGGGGAAGGTGGACCGTTTCACGGCCAGCCTGCAGTTGCTGCCCCCACAGACTCCGGGAGCGGTCAACCTGGTCAATGAGGCCATAATCCACGCCTTTGCCACGCGCGTGCGCGTCTATGCTGCGACGGCAGAGGAGCTGCCACCCGATACAGCTATGGTGGCCATCTTGCGCTATTGAGCCGAATGGCTTGGCGCGAGAGTGTGCGGTCGGCTTCGGGCTGCTGCCGGTTTCGCGCGTAGCGGGGTGGGCGATGCTGTAATTGTCAGGCAGCGGAAGGCAGCTGGGCCGAGCCGGCGTAGCTTCTCATGGGCCACCAGCCCAATCATAGCGGCGTTGTCCAGGCAGTAGTGGAGCCGCGGCAGTATGAGACGAATCCCGAGCTGCCCGGCAGCCTCCTGCATATGGCGCCGCAATGCCGAGTTAGCGGCAACACCCCCGGCTACAACAAGCCTCTGAGCCCGATAGAGCCGAGCTGCCCGGATGGTCTTGTGGACCAGCACCTCTACAATGGCCGCCTGAACAGAAGCACAGAGGTCGGGGAGGAGTTCCGCCGGGACTCCGTGGGGGAAGCGCTGCTGGAGTAAGCCGCGTAGGGCCGTCTTTAAGCCGCTAAAGCTGAAATCAAAGCTGCTCTCGTGCAGGAGCGCTCGCGGGAGCCGAAACGCCTGGGGATTGCCGTGTGCGGCTAATCGATCAATGGCGGGACCGCCCGGATAGCCCAGTCCAAGAAGCGAAGCGCTCTTGTCGAAGGCCTCCCCAGCGGCATCGTCGCGCGTGGACCCAATGAGCCGAATCCGGTCTAGGTCCTCGACCCAGAAGAGTGCCGTATGCCCACCGCTGACCACAAGGGCGAGGAAGGGAAAGGAAAGCTCGGGATCTTCGAGGAAGCCGGAGAAGATGTGCCCTTCGAGATGGTTGACCGGTATGAGCGGCCGTCGGAGCCGTAGAGCAAGTCCTTTGGCGAAGTTTACCCCCACCAAGAGTGAGCCTATCAGCCCCGGATGAGTCGTAACGGCGATGGCGTCCACGGCTTCAATCTCAACGCCTGCCTGTGCAAGGGCTTGTCGAACGATGGGGACAATGTGCTGCAGATGTGCTCGGGAGGCTAACTCGGGCACAACCCCACCGTAGCGATGGTGCAGGGTTTGCGAGTGCAAAACGCTGCTCAGCACGCGCTGCTCTCGGATGAGAGCGGCGGCAGTCTCGTCGCACGAAGTCTCGAGGGCAAGCACCGTGTAGGAAGTCTGCCCCATCTTATAGCTCGGGGAGTCCCTTGAGCAGACGGTACAGCCACGTCAGGGCCGCGGCAACGGCTCGTTGACGATTGCTGGTGCGCTCAGCTCCGAAGTGGAAGCGCTGTGCCTGCACTGTTTCCGGCGTGGCAAGCCCAATCCAGACGGTGCCAACGGGTTTGGACGGTGTACCCCCTCCTGGGCCGGCAATGCCCGTGATGCCAATCCCGTAGGTTGCTCCAAAAGCTCGGCGCACATTGGCTGCCAATACTTCAGCAACTTCTGCGCTCACAGCTCCTACGCGCTGGAGCAGCTCGTCTGGAACACCCAGCAGGGCCACCTTGGCTGCGTTGCTGTAGACGATATGGCCGCCGAGGAAGTAATCCGAACTTCCGGGAATATCGGTCAGCGAAGCACCGAGTAGCCCACCTGTACAGGATTCGGCCACGGCAAGGGTTTCCTTGCGCTGCCGCAGGAGCTCTCCGACAGCCTGCGCGAGGCTCGTCTCACCTTCTCCGATGACATAGGGGCCGATGCGCTGTAGGAGGCGCTGGCGCGCCTCTGCAAGGAGATGCTCACCTTCGGCCGCCGAACGGGCGGAGACACTCAAGCGCAGACGCACCCCCCAGAAGGAGGGCAGAAAGGCAAGCTCCACACCGTCGGGCAAGAGGGCTGTCGGTTCGCCGATGAGATCGGCAAGCCGCGCTTCGGCAATCCCGGCTGTGACGAGCGTGTGAAACCGGAGAATGCGCCCGCCAAGCCGTTCCCGAAAGGCTCGTAGATGCTCGATCGCCGACATGTCTACAATGGCGCGCATTTCGGCCGGCACACCTGGCAGCGCCAGGAGTGCCTTGCCATCACGCTCAACCCAGATGCCTGGAGCATAGCCCACGGGATTCCGCAGCGGCAGGGCTGCCTCCGGGAGGAGAGCCTGCCGGAGAGCACGCTCGCTCAGGTGCTGCCCACGCTGCTGGCTCGTCTCTTCGAGCCACTTCCGCACGGTTGGATGTTCATGCAGAGGGCTCCCCAAAAACTCTGCCAGAGCTGCAACGGTGACATCGTCATGGGTGGGACCCAGGCCCCCCGTGGTAATGATGAGTTCGACCCGTTCCCACAACCGGCGCAGTTCCTCAAGGATTTCCTCGGTCCGATCTCCTACGACGACATGCCGTACCGGCCAAAAGCCAAGCTCAGTGCAGCGCTGGGCAAGCCACGCAGCATTCGTGTTGACCACTGTGCCAATGCAGAGTTCGTCGCCAATGCCGATGAGGGCAACTTGTGCCATGGTATCCACCCGAAGCGAACCGACAGGGATATCGACGATTCGGAGCGCTGCTCGGTGCGGACACGACACTACAGGGAAAGGTTGGCTCGTCTTGAGAGGCCGCCTTATGGGCAGGCAGATTATGGGCTGGCGTCGCTTCGTGTGGGCCGGTGTCGGGCTCTGGTTGCTGGGGGTAATCACCTTCCAGACAGGGCATTACCACAGTCAAGAAGCAGCTGCTGTGGAGGCACCCTGCTGGGTGTGCCAATTGCCCGGGCTCACCGTGCCGACAGTGCCTGAGGCTGTACAGCTTGCTGAACCCACGTCTGCGTGGCTTCCATCTCCGCATAAGCCGTCGGCGGGAACCCTTTGGAATTTTGGGTGCTGTACTTTCACCGTCCGAGCTCCGCCGCAGCTGTCAGCCGTGTGAGAGCCTTCAACGAGTCTGCACAGCTGAGCACAGCGCCTTCCGGGTGCGTGGAACTGAGCGGAGCTCATTATGCGGATCCTCTGTGTCGTGTGTCTGAGTGTAGGCGTAGCCTGGGCCCTACCGCGGGTAGAGCTGGTAGTCCGCGACAGTGCTGGGCAACCCATACCGGGAGCTCGGGTCCTGCTGGACCGACTCCGCCAGGGATATGTCACGGATGCCTCCGGGCGAGTGGTCTGGCAGAACCTGCCTGCGGGGCGATATCGCTTCGTGGTGAGCCATCTTGGCTTTCGCACATACGAGCTCGAGGCAACCATCTGGCGCGATACAACCCTTACGTGCGTGCTGGTTGCTGAGGCTGTTGCACTGCCTGAGCTGACGGTGGAGGGGGAGCGCGAATCACCCCTATCGGTAAGCTCAGTGCCGATCCTGAGGATTGGCCCTCGGGAGCTCGATGTCCACCGCGGACAGAGTGTGGGGGAGCTCCTCTGGATGATTCCAGGGGCTGGAAGCATTGCAACGGGGCCGGCTATAGCCAAGCCCACCTTGCGCGGGATGACAGGAGAGCGACTCGTCGTGCTCAGCGACAGGCTCCCCCTCCAAGGGCAGAACTGGGGGATTGAACATGCCCCCGAGCTGGATCCGCTGCTGGTCGGGTCGGTAGAAGTGCTCCGCGGTACGGCTGCAGTGCAGTATGGGACGGAGGCTCTAGCAGGGGTGATCCGTTTCGTTCCGGCATCACTCCGTGTTGAATCTGGGCTGCGGTGGCAAGTACGCCTGGAAGGTTTCTCGGTCAATCGTCAAGGGGCTGCTGCACTGTGGACGGAGGGGGCGCATGGTCCGGTAGGGTGGCAGATGTTGTTGAGTGCCCGTAGAGCAGCTGATGCACGCACGCCGCACTATTGGCTTGCCAATACTGCCTTCGAACAGTACAACGGGGCAGCAACGGTGCACTACCGGCTGCGCGAGCATACATCTGTGCGGGGGCGCTTGCAGCTCTATACAGGACGACTCGGGGTCTTTGCGGGCATGCATTTGGGGAATCTATCCGATCTGGAGCGGGCCCTGCAGGCGGGACGACCACTCGTTGAGCGCCCGCCCAGCTACGAGATTAGCCCTCCCTTCCAGCGTATTGAGCATCTGCTCGGCGAACTTGTGGCAGAGAGTGAGGGAAGCTCCGCCGGACGGTGGATGCTGCTCTTTGCATGGCAGCAGAATCGGCGTCGTGAATACGATGCTCACCGGCTCTGGGGCGATGAATCCTCTGGGCGGCGTGCAGCCTACGATGTGACGCAGACGACGTGGAATATGCGTGCGGAGCTGCAGCGCTCATGGCTTGCTGGATTGAGCTCTCTGGCACTCGATGTGCGCCGCCAGGGGAATGTCTCTGAAGGACGTGACCGCTTCGTGCCCAATTCACTCAGCCATCTGTTAGGGGTAGGGGTCTGGCAGCAGTGGGTTTGGGGAACTTGGCATGCCTTCGTTGGAGTCCGAGCGGATATGGTTTGGCTCAGTGTCTGGCAGTTTCGGGGAGGAAGTCGGGACGAGCGTCCCCATCGCTGGGAAGGGACTGCCTTGAGTGCGGCACTGCGGAAGAGCTGGCGGCAGTGGGAGCTCCGAGGCAGTATTGCTACGGGTTGGCGTTCGCCCAACGCAGTGGAACTCTACGCTCATGGCGTCCACCACGGCGCGGCTATCCTCGAAATCGGCGATACTACGCTTGCGTCCGAGCGGCTGTGGATGGGGGAATTAGCGGGAGCTTACCGTGCAAGATCGTGGCAGGCCGAGGTAACCGCCTTCCTCTACTGGTTCCCCCGCTATATCGGGGCTATGCCTACTGGACAGACGGCCTTGACCATCCGCGGTGCCTTCCCTGTGTTTAGCTATCGTGCGCTTCCGGCCTTCATTGCTGGAATTGAGGTACAACTCCAGGCAGAACTCACAACCTGGCTCCGCCTCGAGCTACAAGGCGCCTCTCTCCGGGGATGGCGCCGTGATGATGGAAGTGCACTCTACGGTATCCCGCCGGCGCGTCTTGCTGGACGTCTGCATGCCCATGTGCCTTCAGCAGAGGAAACCTTCGTGGAGCTTGGCTGTAGCGTCGTCGGACGGGCACAGAGTTCCCCGCTCGACTTTGCTCCAGCACCCCCGGGATATGTCCTCTGGGAAGCGGCAACGGGCCTGCAGTATCGCTTGCGTGCCGGCCTTCTCAGCCTCAGCGTGCATGTCCGGAATCTCCTCAATCGGGCATACCGGGATTACATGAGTCGGCTACGCTACTTTGCCGAGGAACCAGGACGGACGCTTGCCCTTCGGGTGGAGTGGCAATGGTGAGTGTGTGTCACAATCCGAGGTATCCCAATGCGCTCTCTGCAGCTTCAGCGTGGTCTGGTGTTCTGCCTTGCCTGCGCACTCCCGTGGTTGACCGGGTGCGAGAAACATCCGGCGCACTCGCACGATCACGAGCCCCAAGAGCTCATCACTACCGTTCTCGTGCACGTCTGGGACGAACCCGATTCGGTGCACACCCATCTGTTTGCCTTCCGTGACCTGGATGGCCCTGGTGGTGCAGAGCCTACGGTCGATACAATCCACCTGCACAGTGACAAGCAGCGGTGGCGCCTACGGTTGGACTTCCTCAATGAAGCCGTTGAGCCGCCGGACACCATAACGGCAGAGATCCGTGCTAAGGGCACGTATCACCAGGTCTTCTACGAGCTCTCGCCCGAGCTCCAGTCCATGCTGGAACTCGAGCGGCTCGATGTAGATGCCAACGGGATGCCGCTTGGGCTGGAGGCGCGCATGACCGTGCGGCAGCAGAAAGAAGCTCGGGGATACTTACGCATACGGCTCTTCCATTACGAAGGGCGTAAAACGCTCGAACCTGGCGGGGAAACGGATGTGGATGTGCGCTTCCCCGTGCATGTAATGTCTGACTGATTCCCTTTGGCACGTCCTCACCCTGGTGCGGCAGAGCACGGGGTAGGATGAGGACAGTGCCGACTACATGCCCGCACTTTGGGATCTGTGGGGGCTGCCAGTGGCAGGATATCCCCTACGAGGAGCAGCTGCAGCGCAAGGAGAGCAGCGTCGCGGAGCTCTTTGCGCAGGCTGGGATCGAGGTCCCCCAGTGGTATCCAATTCTGGCCTCGCCACAGCCGTTTCACTATCGCAACAAGATGGAGTTTACGGCCGTCCCGGATCAGCTCCAGGGACTACGCCTCGGGCTCCATCGCCGAGGTCGGTTCGACGAGGTGGTCGATATAACCGAATGCTGGCTTCCGCCACCGATGGCGAATGCACTGTGCGAGGTGGTACGCTCGACAGCACGGCGATATGGCATCCGGGCCTACGACTACCAGCGACACAGCGGGTTTTTGCGCAATCTGGTGCTCCGCTATGCCATGCCACCGCCCCAGTGGATGGTGCTGCTGGTGACGACGACGCCGACCCTGCCCGAAGAAGAGGCTTTTCTAGCTGAAGTGGCCCAGCTCCTTCCGCAGAGCTTTCCCGAGGTTCGAACCGTCGGGCATGTGCTCAATGACACCTGGTCCCCTGTCTCGATGGGGCAGCTGCGGCTGCTAGCTGGCGATGGGATATTAGAGCAGCAGCTCTGTGGGCTCCGCTTTCGCATCTCGCCTTTTGCGTTCTTCCAGGTCAATTGGGTGCAGTTGGAACGCTTCTTCGGGCGTATCCGAGAGCTTGCGCAGCCACAGCCAGATGAGGTTGTCTGGGATCTCTACTGCGGGGTGGGTAGCATAGCGCTCCTCCTGGCTCCGCATGTCCGGTGGGTCTACGGCTTTGAGCTCATCGAGACAGCTATTGCTGATGCCCAGGTCAATGCTGCGCTCAATGGATTGGACAACCTCAGCTGGTACGCCCTCGATCTTCACCGTCCGGCGGCCAGAGCTGTACTGGCTGAGCTTGCTCTTCCCGATCTCGTCATCGTCGATCCACCGCGAGCTGGCATCCACTGGCGTCTACTGCAGCTGCTCTGTGAGCGCCCGGCAGCTCGTTTGCTCTACGTCAGCTGTAATCCTGTCACGCAGGTCCGCGATCTCAAGCGGCTCCTGACGGTCTACCACCTCGAGTGCCTCCAGCCGGTGGATCTGTTCCCTCAGACCCCGCATGTGGAGTGCCTTGCGCTGCTCCGCCGTCGGGATCACGTCTGAAGCACCCCGACACTCCATGCAGGGAGGGTCTCGGCATGAGCTGCGCAGGCCAGTATGCGTGAGACATACTCCCGTGTCTGCAGCGGAGAGATGAGCTCATCGACCCAGAGGCGGGCTGCGGCGTAATAGGGGGAGAGCTGTTCCTCGTAGCGCTGCTCGATCTGGCGCAGGAGGGCCTGTTGTTCCTCTGCCGAGAGGGATTTCCCCTCGCGCTTGAGGTTTTCCAGACGCAGTGTCAGGAGCGTTCGTGAGGCCTGTACGCCACCCATGACGCCGATGCGTGCGGTCGGATAGGCCAGGATAAGGCGTGGATCATAAGCACGGCCACACATGGCGTAGTTGCCCGCCCCGAAGCTATTGCCCACGATGATGGTAATTTTCGGCACGACGGAGTTCGCCACGGCATTGACCATTTTCGCCCCATCCTTGATAATGCCCCCCTGTTCGGCTCGGGTGCCTACCATGAAGCCGGTGACGTCTTGGAAGAAAACAAGCGGGATGCCGCGTTGGTTGCAGTTCATGATGAAGCGAGCGGCTTTGTCGGCGCTGTCGGAGTAGATGACCCCGCCGATTTGGAGCTCTCCTCTGCCCGAACGGACAATAGCCCGTTGATTGGCCACAATGCCAACGGCCCAGCCATCGATGCGGCCATAGCCACAGATGAGCGTTTTGCCGTACTCGGCCTTGTATTCGTCGAGCTCGGAGTCGTCCAGAATCCGTGCCAGTAGCTGGTAGGTGTCGTACGGCTTCGTGCGGTCTGCAGGGAGAATGCCGAGCAGCTCGTCCGGGTCGAACGCTGGAGGACGGGGTGTATCCCGGTCGAAGAGAGGTTTTGCCCCTTTGCGCGGTGAAAGCTTTGCCATCAGGGAGCGGATCAGTGCGAGGGCCTCTTCATCGCTGCGGACGCGGTAGTCGACAACACCGCTAATGCTGGCATGCATACGGGCTCCACCGAGCTCTTCGATATCGGCCTTCTCTCCAATGGCTGCTTCAACCAGTGCTGGACCTGCCAGAAAGAGGCTGCCGGTGCCTTCAACGATGATAGCTTCATCGCTCATGATGGGCAAATAAGCCCCGCCGGCCACACAGGGACCCATGATGGCGGCAATTTGAGGGACGCCCAGGGAGGAGAGCCGGGCATTGTTGTAGAAGATTCGGCCGAAGTGTTCCTTGTCTGGGAACACTTCATCCTGCAGCGGGAGGAAGACCCCAGCGGAATCGACCAGATAGATGATCGGGGTACGGTTTTCCAGTGCCAGCTCCTGCGCACGGAGGTTTTTCTTGGTCGTCATGGGGAACCATGCCCCTGCTTTGACACTGGCATCGTTTGCCACGATGATGCATTCTCGGCCGCTCACGATGCCAATGCCAATGATGACGCCAGCAGCAGGGCAGCCACCGTAGTCGGTATACATGTCGTAGGCAGCAAACAGGCCAAGTTCGAGGAAGGTTGTACCTGGGTCGATGAGGCGCTGGATGCGTTCCCGTGCAGGCAATTTGCCCCGGGCGCGGAGCCGTTCTTGGGCGGCGGCTCCACCTCCCTGACGGAGGCGCTCTGCACGAGCCTGGAGAATGCGGAGCTGCTCACGGTTGTAGTCGTAATTACGCTCGTAGGCGGCATCGTGGGGGATCTCTGAACCAATCCGTGCCATCGGCGACACTGAAGCTGTGGGACGTAGAAGACGCACAAGGGCTCCTTCTCATCGACACTGCCGCATGCGCACGGTACGGAGGCGGTTGAGTGCGGCAGCAATTTCGTACCGGCGCGGGCGTGCAAGATTCCCCGGAGGAGAGCCGCTGTGTGCAAAGGGCCAGAGCGCTTCGAGCCCGTCGGTGTTGAGGAGCTGCTCGAGGGCATCCAGGAGATCAGCAATGCGGGTACGCCCATCGGCATAGCGGGAGGCCAGCAGATGCAAGGCATATCCAATAGCCCGTGTCTGGCTGATGTCGACGAGCTGCTCCACGGCCCAGAGTTCAACAGCGGTAGTCCCAATGAGCAGCAAGTCGACAGCTTTAGCCTCAATGCTCACCGCACGGTGCCCACGTGCAGGGTCGATACTCTCAGGGATGAGGGCCCGTTCGGTCAGTCGTTCCAAGGGGGTTGGAGATTCGGGCTGGCGGCCTGTGGGTAGCGCTGCTGCAACGGCACGGGCTCGTTCGGTGATCTCCTCTGCCCGGTACTCCCGCATGGCAATGACGGTATCGGCTACGTCGAGATAATCTCCACAGCCCCCCATGACCACAATGGTGCTCACCCCGAAGCGCTGCCAGAGCTCACGGACACGGTCGATAAAGGGGGTAATCGGTTCATCGGGCTTAGCGATGAGGGCTTGCATACGAGCGTCGCGGATCATGAAGTTTGTCGCAGAGGTGTCCTCATCGAGGAGGAGAAGCCGTGAGCCGGCTTCGAGAGCTTCGATAATATTGGCTGCTTGGCTGGTGCTCCCGCTGGCATTGTCGGTACAGAAGCTGTGTGTGCTCTGTCCATACGGCAGCGTGCCGATGAAGGGGCTCAGATCCACCTGCTCGATGCGGCGTCCATCCTCGGCGCGGATTTTGACGGCGTCTTCCCGTGTGACGACGTACTCCCGGCCATCGCCGGGAATATGTGGGTAAACACCTCGCTCGAGAGCCCGCAGAAGGGTGGATTTGCCGTGGTACCCACCTCCGACAATGAGCGTTACGCCCTCGGGAATCCCCATGCCGGTAATGCTTTCGGAGAGCTGGCCATTGTGCCAGACGGGATTCGGAGGAGTGAAGCTCACCCGAAGCGTAGGCGGGGAGCGGAAGGGAATGGCGGTGGGAAGCGGCAGCTGACTGATGCCGCTACGGCGGGGGAGGAGGGCTCCATCGGCTACGAAGGCCACCAGGTTGCGAGCTCGAAGCTGTCGGCGGAGAAATTCCTGATTTTCCACGCATTCCACGAAGCGGCGGCACTCCTCCTGGGGGGTCCGGTGCCACAAGAGGCTCTGTTGCACAATCTCAGAGAGCTCGTGGCGCAGCATAGCGTCAGCCTGGCGCCCAAGTACAGTGCGTCCAGCAGCAGGCAGCCCAATGGAGAGGCGTACTTCGATCCACTGCGGCGTAATGCGCACGGCTGTGCGTTCGAGAACTTCTTGTCCACCGGCGTCGATGACCCAGAGACCGCTCTTGCCCGAGCCGCGATGTTTCTGTGCAATGGCATCTATTGCGGCACGGACACGGCGTGCAAGGTAATCCTGGAGAGCGATGCGCCGGATACGCTCGCCGAAGAGCTCTTCGGGAAACTGCGCCACTGCCTGAGGAATCCGGATCCGTATGCGCGAGGGGGGAGCGAAGGGATCCGGTTGTACGTAGTCAATGGAGAGCTCCCACTGCGGGAAACGGTAGGAGCCTCGTAGCTCCTCGTATGCTTTGTATCCCCGGCCATCGATGCGGGCCAGGATGCGGCTCAGCTCCTCTGCTGTACGCAGGCCCATTCCTCCGTGCTATCCCCCTAGCTGAGCACCCCTCGGGAAGCTACCGAGACTGCACAGTCTGGAGGAGCTTCTCCCGGACCTCTTCGGGCAAAAGGTCAGCCAAGGTTGTACCGGCTCGCTTCGGTGGCGGAGCGGCTTTCTTGGCTGCCGTTGCTGGCGATGCCGGTACTTGGGAACTGGGTGGCCGCACCGCTGTCGTCTTCGAAGAAGGTGGTGGCGTGGGACGCGCAGACCCCGCTTGCCCGAGAAGGGGTTCCACGATGACGGAGAACTCTTCGGGCTTGATTTCGACAATGCGCACGCGTAGCGTATCGCCAGTTTTCCACGGATGCCGTGTCTTGCGGAGGAGCCCGGCAAAGGTGCTGCGGGGCATAAAGGCATCGAGCTCATTGGATAGCCGCACCACTGCTCCGGCCTGATGGAGTTCGAGTACAACGGCTTCCTGTTCGGAGCCGGGGGGATACTTCTCAGGCAGGGACTCCCAGGGATTGGGCTGTGCTTGCCGGAGGCTGAGCGCAAGACGCTGCTCAGCAGCAGAGACCTCTAGGACGACGCATTCAACTTCCTGGCCCGTGGAGAGGAGTTCCGCTGGATGGTGGAGACGGCGTGTCCAGGAGAGCTCGCTCAGGGGGATGAAGCCTTCCAGACCGTCGGCTATTTCGACAATAGCCGAACGCGGCAGAAGGCGGCTCACCCGGCCTCGGAGACGGCTGCCCACAGGGAAACGCTTTTCGGCTTCCTCCCATGGGTTCGGGTGCACCTGTCGGTAGCTCAGAATAAGCGTCTGCCGTGTTGGATCGACTTGCAAAACGACGGCTTCAATCTGCTGCCCAATACGGAGGAGTTCCGAGGGGTTGGGTTTCGCATGGGTCCACGAAAGTTCTCGGGCTGGAATAATGGCCGGCAGCCCGCTCTCCAGTTCGACGACGACAGCCGTCGGGGTCATGCGCTGGACCGTCGCCAAGACCCGGCTTCCAACCGGATACTGCTCCGATACCGTTTCCCAGGGATTGGGCTGCGTGCGGCGCAAGCTTAAGAGGATACGCTGCTGGGCAGCCGACACCTCCATCACGACAAACTCTGCCTCTTGTCCAGCGCTGAGCAGATGGGCGGGATGGACAAAACGGCGGGTCCAGGAAAGCTCCTCCACAGGCACAATGCCTTCAATGCCGGGCTCCAGCTGTACGATGGCCGCCCGTGGGGTCACACGCCGGACAATGCCTCGGATGCGGCTCCCTACGGGGTAGCGCTCTTCAGCCCCTTCCCAGGGCGAGGGAAGCAGAGCTTTCCGACTCAACCGTACTTGGCGCTTGGCCACGTCGATACTGATGACTTGTACCCGTACCGTCTCCCCGATCGAGACTACCTTTGTCGGCGAGGTGACCGGAATGTGGTCCAGTTCCGCAAGCGGAATCAAGCCTTCAAAGCCGCCAATGTCGACAAAGGCTCCAAAAGTGGCCAACCGAGTGACTGGACCTTCCAGAACGTCGCCTACCTGGAGACGGGCCAATGCGAGATCTTCCAAGAAGTGGCGTCGGCTCACCACAAGCGTGGCAGGCTCTGCCTCGGGGCCCTTCCGTATTTCATGGCAGACCACGTGGAGGCGTTGCCCGAGAAGCTGCCGCAGCTCAGCTTCACTCGGATAGCGCTTGGCGGTAGCCAGTGACGTTGGAAGAAAGACGATCAGGGAACCATAACGGGCTCGCAAGCCTCCTCGGATGCGCTCGAGTACCTCTACCTCCACGATTGCACGCTCAGCCACGAGACGTTCGAGCTCTTCGGCGGAAAATTCGGGCGATGGTGAACTGTCGTGAATGCTCGCCGATAGCGGTGTATCGGCACCCGCAACGCCCGAGGCAGGCTGCTCAAGCTTTGTCGTCAGCGCTTCTTCCATTGCGTCTATGGGTTTAGCGGGACTGTCTCAGCAGAAGTGCAGGGGCACGAAAATACGAACTTCGGCACACGAGCACATATGGCGTGCTACACACGTGCGGCAGCACTGATAATTTTGCAGTCCCCGTGACGCTCTCATGGAGGGGATGAACGAGTCGGTTAACCGGAGAACAATTCATGAGCAGCAGCATACCGTCGCGGCGGTTGTATGAGACGACCGTGATCATCAATGCGGCGCTGGAGGATGCCGATATTCGCGCCACCATCGATCGCTTCAAGGAGTACATTGAATCGCACGGCGGGGAGATCCTGCTCTTCTACGAGCTCGGCAAGCGCCGCTTAGCCTATCCGGTCAAGAAGCGCAACAACGGCTACTACGTGTACGCCGCCTATGAAGCACATCCGACAGCGCTGCCATTACTGGAGCGGCTCTTCCTGCTGGAGGAAAATTTTCTGCGCCACTTGACACTGCAGATAGACCCGGAGATCCTGGCCTACCGGCGGCAGCATCCGCCGCAGAGTGGGCAACTGATCCCGGAGACTGTCAAGGCCGCGCCGGCTGAGGAAGAGCTTGAGGAGGTAGCCGAAGGCGAAGAAGCAAACGAGAGTGAAGAGGAAGAGGAAGTGTAACGGATCGACGGCAGCCATGAGGGTCATTCTGCGAAAGGACATCGAGACCTTGGGGCGAATGGGCGATATTGTGGAGGTCAGCGATGGATATGCGCGCAACTATCTCATCCCACGAGGGCTGGCCTACTATGCGTCGGAGGCGGCGCTGCGGCGGCTCGAGGAGGAGAAGCGGCAATATCAGCGGCGGCTCGAGCGGGAGCGGCTCAGTGCCCAGGAGCTGGCCGAACGCTTGCGCGACGTTGTCGTTACCATCCCGATGCGCGTCGGGGAAGAGGGGCGCTTGTTCGGATCCGTTACCCCGCAGATGATTGCCGAGGAGCTGCAGCTGCTTGGCTTTACAGTAGATCGGCGGGCTATTCTCATCGACGAGCCAATTCGGTCGCTGGGGACCTTCGAAGTCAAGCTACGGCTGCACCCTGATGTTGTGGCAACAGTCAAGCTATGGGTTACCAGCGCTGAGGAGTAAGCGTGGTCGGTGAGCAGGCGGCCGTACTCGTTGCGGGAGGGACGGGCTCTATTGGCCAGCGCTTGGTTCCAGAACTTGTGCGGCAGGGATACCGAGTTCGGCTCCTTGTGCGTGCGGTACAGAGAGCCCGGCAGCTCTTTCCTCATGGGGTTGAGCTCTATCGGTGGGACACACGGCAGACAATCCCTGGGGAGGCGCTGGCGGGGGTGTGGGGGGTTGTGAATCTGGTCGGGGTTCCCATTGCTCGGCGCTGGACGGCTGCATACCGGCGGGAGATTCTGCAGAGTCGGGTTGACGCAACGCGGGCGCTCGCGGAAGCGATCTGTCGCCTCCAGGATCCACGGCCAGCCGTCTTCCTCTCTGTCTCGGCTACGGGCTACTATGGCAATAAGGGTGAGGAGCTGTGTACGGAAGAGACCGCACCGGGGGAGGATTTTCTGGCGCAGGTATGTCAGCACTGGGAGGCAGCCGCACAGGAAGCAGCTCCGTGCACTCGTGTGGTTATTCCGCGACTGGCAGCAGTATTGGACCGGCGGGCAGGGCTCCTTGCCCGCCTTTTGCCGACCTTTCGGAGCTTCCTCGGGGGAAGCATCGGTACGGGACAACAGTGGGTGCCGTGGGTTCACTGGCACGATGTCGTGAGCTTCATGCTCTGGGCTCTCCAGAGCCCGACGGTGAAAGGTGTCTATAATCTCGCTGCCCCCGAGCCCGTTCGCTATCGGCAACTGTGTGAAGCACTGGGACGCCAGCTGCGGCGTCCCTGCTGGCTACGCATCCCCGTGTGGGCACTCCGTATCGCTTACGGAGCATTAGCCGATGCCCTGTGTGCAAGTCAGCGCGTCGTTCCTCGGCGAGCCATAGCCGAAGGCTTCTCGTTTCGCTTTGCGAAGCTGCAGGAAGCTCTTCAATACGAACTTGCACAGGGGACGTGAAATGCAGAGACCAAAGCCCGTTGTGATTCGTCAGAAGGGTCACCGTGCACGGTAGAAGCTATGTTTCGGACGATGCTCAAATCGAAGCTCCAGCGCCTGCGGGTCACTGGAGCCCATCTCCACTACGAAGGCAGCCTCGGACTCGATGAGGAGCTCATGGAGGCCGCCAGATTGATGCCGTACGAGCAGGTGACAGTGCTCAACCTCAACAACGGGGAACGGCTCGAGACCTACGTCATTCCGGAATCCCGGGGCAGTGGGACAGTCTGTCTCAACGGACCGGCAGCACGCAAGGGGGTGGTCGGAGATGAGCTCATTGTGCTCTCCTATGTGCTCGTTCCTGATGCTGCAGTCGAACAGCATGTGCCAGTGGTCGTTTACGTAGACGCCCACAACCACCTCCTCCGGCAGGTGCCGTTGAGGCATGCGATCAGCCAGGCCCAAGGGTGATGCACGCACTAGCAGCGGTAGTGCTGGCTGCGGGGAAGGGGAAGCGCATAGCGCATCCCACGATGCCTAAAGTATTGCTGCCACTGCAGGGACGCCCGCTGGTAGGATACGTGCTCGATGCTGTCTGCTCACTGCAGCCGGAGCGTCTCTTGGTTGTCGTGGGATTCCGCGGGGAACAGGTAGCCGCCTGGGTTCGAGAGAACTATCCACAGGCCGAGATCGTATGGCAGCGGGAGCAGCTCGGTACTGGGCATGCTGTCCTCCAGGCGGAACCTCTCTTGCGCGATTTTCCGGGGGATGTCCTCATCGTGACCGGTGATACACCCCTTGTACGAGCTACAACACTGCGGGAATTCGTCGGCTGGCACCGCTGTGCAGGAGGTGTTCTGAGCGTCCTGAGCGCGTGGTGTCCGGAGCCGACGGGCTATGGCCGCCTGCTACGGGATGAGCAGGGAGAGGTCGTGCGGATCGTTGAGGAAAGCGATGCAACACCGGCTGAGCGCCAGATCCGAGAAGTCAATACCGGTATTCTCCTTGCACAGGCTTCGGTACTGTTTGCCCTGTTGCCCCAGCTTTCGCGCCAGAATGCCCAACAGGAGTACTACGTGACCGATCTGCTCGCCCTCTGCCGGCAGCGCGGCTACCGTGTGGGGGCATGGTGTGCTCCTGACTGGGATGAGTTCCACGGGGTTAACACGTGGGAGGATCTGGAACGGGTAGAACGCATACTGGAGCGGCTGTCAGTCAGTGCGGTAGGGAAGTGACATGCCGGTGCTTGTTCTGCTGCGCCATGGGGAGTCGGAGTGGAATCGGGAGAATCGCTTTACCGGCTGGGTCGATGTCGATCTCTCTGAGCGTGGTCGGGAGGAGGCATATCAGGCCGGGATGCTCCTGCGCACAGTGCCGATTGATTGTATCTTTACCTCTGCATTGCGTCGTGCATGGCGCACGGCTGAGATTGTGCGTGAGGTCATTGGACGTCCGGAGCTTCCTCTCGAGCGGGCGGAAGCGCTCAATGAGCGTCACTACGGGGAGCTGCAAGGGCTGAACAAGGACGAGGTTCGGCAGCACTATGGCGAGGAGCAGTTTCGCCGCTGGCGCCGAAGTTATGATGTCGCACCGCCAGGCGGGGAATCCCTGGCCGATACGCGGCAACGTGTTGTCGCCTACTACCGCCAACGGATTGTGCCCGAGCTCCTGCAAGGGAAGAACGTGCTCATTGTCGCTCATGGCAACTCGCTGCGTGCTCTCCTGATGGAGCTCGAAGGGATCCCGCCGGAGGAGATCCCGCAGGTAGAAGTGCCAACGGGCGTTCCCTATCTCTACGAGCTGGAGCCGGGAACCTTGGCGGTGCGCAGGCGCCAGATTCTGCAATCGGTTCCAATTGAAGCAACAGCAGGCACATGAGAGTTTGCGTGGGCGTAGGGCTCCTCTGTCTCCTCGGAGGAGTAACGGCATCTGCTTCTCTGCTGCAGATACTGCGGAGGGAAATGGAGCGAAACGCAGCGGTGCTGCGTCAGCAATCGCAGCCGGCTTACTTTATCGCCTATGCGGTGACCGATTTGCACGTGGTCACATTGGAGGCGCAGGCGGGACGTCTACGGCGCAACCTTCAGCAGCGTTCCCGCTGGCTCGACGTAGACCTGCGAGTGGGAAGCTATGAGCTTGACAATACGCGGCCGCTTCAGGAAGCCAGTATTGGGGAGCCTTCGTCCCCGATACAGCTGCCCATCAGTGAGGATGAACAAGCGCTTCGGCATCTCCTCTGGCAGGCAACAATGGAGGCCTACGAGCGGGCAAGCCGGGAGTATGCAAAGGTCTTGGCGGCTCAGGCTGTGCGTGTGCAGGAGTCTGACAATCTTCCGGACTTCTCTCGGGAGCGGCCGCAGCGAGCGCAGTCCGTGCGTGCTCATCCGGTGGTGGATACTGCCGGCTGGGCAGCTCGGCTTCGGCAACTGTCGGCTCTCTTTGTGGCGTATCCCTGGATTTACGTCCATCGGGTGAGTCTGCAGGTCACCTCTGCCCAGAAGTTCCTGGTTACAACTGAGGGAACCGAGCTTGCCTGGTCGGAGCAACAGGTGTTTCTAAACGTTGCGGCGCAGACCCGTGCAGACGATGGCATGGAGCTTCCTCTGTATCGGAGTTACTTCGCCTTCGAGCTTCGGGAGTTGCCCCCTGTAGAGCAGCTTCGGCAGGATATCCTGCGCATGATAGCGCTGCTCGATAGCTTGCGGCGGGCACCCGTTCTGGAGACATACACTGGCCCTGCATTGCTCAGCGGGGAGGCTGCTAGTGTTTTCTTCCACGAGATCCTCGGACATCGTCTAGAGGGGCACCGTCAGCGGGATCCACAGTCGGCGCAGATGCTCCGCGATCTGTTGCAGAAGCCCATTCTACCGCCATTTCTGGACGTGGTCTTCGACCCCACCCAGCGCTATCGTGAGGGGAAGCCGTTGGCGGGAAGTTATGCTTACGACGACGAAGGGGTGCCGGGACAGCGCGTGGTGGCCGTCGAGCAGGGTGTGCTGCGGAATTTCCTCCTGAGTCGTATGCCGATTGCTGGATTTGCGCATTCCAATGGACATGGGCGACGGCAGCCAGGGATGCGGGTGGTGGCACGACAGTCGAATCTACTCGTCTTTGCCCGCTCTGTGGTCTCACCGGCTGAGTTGCGGCAGCGGCTGCTCGAGGAGTGCCGTCGGCAGGGAAAGGAGTTCGGGCTCCTCTTCGACATCGTCGAAGGAGGCTTTACGTTTACGGCGCGGACAATCCCGAATGCGTTCAACGTCATGCCGCTGGTGGTCTACAAAGTCTACGTCGATGGACGTCCAGACGAGCTCGTCCGCGGGGTGGATCTGATCGGAACCCCGCTGACGACATTTGCTCACATCGTGGCAGCGGGCTCGGATGTAGGGGTTTTCAACGGCATCTGCGGAGCCGAATCGGGCAATCTTCCCGTCTCGGCTAGTTCTCCGAGTCTGCTAGTCAGCCGAATTGAGGTGCAGAAGAAGGCCAAGTCTGACGAACGGCTGCCGGTGTTACCCCCGCCGTTTGTACAAGCCGAGTGAGGCTCCTCATGCGTTGGTGCGTCTTTGGGATAGCCGTTGGGACTTTCTGCTCTGCGCAGGTCTGGTCTCCGCCACCTACGGAGATGGTCTTCCAAGCCATGCAGCAGGAGCTGCAACGGGCTTTACAGGGGCTACGCCTTGAAGGAGCCCCAGCCCCGTACTACATCGAGTATCGCCTCCAGTACCGTTCGGCTCTTGTGGCCCGGGCAGTCCTAGGGGAGCTGATCGAGCTGACGGAACATCCCCAAGTGACGCTGACTGTCGGTGTGCGGATTGGCACGCCGGAGATGGACAACACAAATGTAGCCACGGGGTCTTTCTTGCTGTTCGGCGGGATGAGCTCTCGGGAAACATACCGGCAGCGTTCTCTGCCGGTGGAGCTCAGCGATACCCTGCTCAGACGGGAGCTGTGGCTTGCCACAGACGCTGCATACAAAGATGCTGTCGAACAGTATGGGCAGAAGCTCAATCTAGTGCGGGCACGCATGCGCCGTGATACAACGCCAGATTTCCAGCTCCTGAGCCCAGCCGTTCTTGCTGATACGGTCGCTGTGCCACGCTTTCCCCGAGTATATGCTGAGCGGCTCTGCCGGGAGCTCTCCGCTCTCTTCCGGCAGTACCCCGAGTTTACAGCTTCGGCGGTGGGCTTTGAGTACTTGCCGCTGCAGACCTGGTATATCAATACGGAGGGGCGTCGGGCGGTGAAGACGGAGCTCTTCACGGGGGTAGAAGTGGTGGCCTTTACGCAAGGGCTCGATGGGACCCCGCTGGCCGATTATTACTCTGTCTACGTTCGGACGCCGGCGGAGCTTCCGCCTCTGGATTCGCTCAAACGGGCCGTCGTAGCGCTGGCAGAACGGCTACGCCAGCAACAGGCTGCCTCGGCCTTGGAGGAAACCTACGTTGGCCCTGTTCTCTTCGAAGGGCGGGCGGCAGGGGAGCTCATTGCACAGCTACTTGTCCCTCAGCTGGTAGTATCGCGAGAGCCGTTGGCCGACCGGCCCTTCTTTACGCTGCGGAGCCAAGGGCTGGTACGTCGGTTAGGGACTCGGATTCTGCCGGAATTTCTCACACTCCGCGCCGCTCCGTGCCAGCGCTTCTTTGAGTCAACCTCCCTGGTAGGATCTTACTGCGTCGATGACGAAGGGATGCCAGCGGAAACGGTGACCGTTGTCGAGCGTGGAGTACTCCGACAGCTGCTCTCGACGCGAGTTCCAACACGCTGGACAGCTGGCTCCAATGGACACAATCGGGCTGGTGCCCCAATGGCTGGCGTGCTAGAATTTCTGCCCGATACGGCCTCCGATGTTGTCGAGCGTGCCCGGCTCCGTCAAAGGCTGCTACAGATCCTCCAGCAGCGGGGCCTTCCGTATGCCCTGATTGTACGGAGCGTGATGAACCTCAATATCCTGCAGACTATCCTGGCCCGCACGACGCTGGGGAAGTATCCTCCCTTTGTCCGTGAGGGAACCCTCCCGCTTCTGGCCGTCTACCGTCTCTTTCCCGATGGGCGTGAGGAGTTGCTCCAACCCTGCGATGCTGTGGGGCTAACCGTACGATCGTTGCGGGACATTATGGCTATCTCCCGAGAGCGGCTAGCGTACAACTACTTAGCGCCGGCTGCGCGTCCTGGAAGCGAGCTGCCCTACTTGCCCGTCAGCCTCATCGTTCCCGACATGGTGGTCGATGAGGTCGAAGTGCGCCCTCGAGAGGGGGATGTCCCGCAGAGACCTCTTGTGCCTCCGCCGTTCTTCCAGCAGTAGGGGCTCCTACAGCACTTGTGCCCTGCGTCTGTCAGGCTCCCCGTAATTTTGCCATTGGTCCGGCTCGGTCCCGTAGCCTAGTGGCCAGGCAGAGGTCTGCAAAACCTCGTACGGCGGTTCGAATCCGCCCGGGACCTCGCGGAGAAGGTGTCCGAGGGAGAGATGATTGGGACAACGTCGGATCTGCGTGTCGGGGCTGTGGTCAAGTACGAGGGCGAACTCTACGTTGTATTGGAGGTTGAGCATCGTACGCCTGGGAATAAACCGGGGTTTTACCAGGTGAAGATGCGCCATCTGACCACAGGGCGCTTGCTGGAGAACAAATTCTTGTCCGGCACCCCCATTGAATTTGCCCGCCTGGAGCGACGCCCCCATCAGTACCTCTACCGTGATGGGGAAGCGTTTGTGTTCATGGATTTGGAGAGCTACGAGCAATTGCCCATCGACGAACGGACCGTTGGCGAAAGCGCTCGTTTTCTGGCCGAGGGGCAGACGGCCGATCTTGTCTTTTACGAAGACCATGTTGTCATGGTTGAGCTGCCCCCGCATGTTAATCTGCGCGTTATACGGACCGAGCCGGCCGTGCGGGGCAATACGGTGACCACAGCACTCAAACCGGCAGTACTCGAGACTGGTGCAACCGTGCAGGTACCGTTGTTCATCGACGAAGGGGATATCGTCCGGATCGATACACGGACGGGCGAGTACGTCGAGCGCGTTAAGGAAGCGTAAACCTCGAGCTGTGGGGGGGAGCGATGGATTTAGCCTACTTGCGCAAGCTGTTGAGAATTTTCGACGAGAGTTCGGCAAGCGAGCTCATCATTGAGGAAGAGGGGGTGAAGGTGCATATTGTCAAGCAACGACACAATACGCATGCGGCTGCAGTGGCACCGTCATCCCTTGTGGTGCCAGTGCCGATGCCGTCGTACACTCCACCCCCTGAGGCTGTGCTTCCAGCCAGTACCCCTGCGGCAACTGCGCCGGCAGCTGCTGCCCCAGCAGAGCCTCCGCCAGCGCCGGTAGCGCCAGCGGAAGAGAAAAAGCTGCACGAGATTCGATCTCCTATTGTAGGCACCTTCTATCGGGCCCCTGCGCCGGATGCAGAGCCCTTTGTACATGTCGGCAGCCACGTGACCCCCGGAACGACGCTCTGCATTATTGAGGCGATGAAGCTCATGAACGAGATCCAAAGCGATGTTGCCGGTACAGTGGTCAAGATTGCCGTCGAAAATGGCCAGCCGGTCGAGTATAATCAGCTGCTCTTCCTGATAGAGCCTGACTGAGCGGGTAGATGGCGAAGGGGGAGAGCTTTTCACAGGTATTGCAGCGTACACGGGAACGCCTCAGCCGAGTGCTACAGGGAGTGCTTGGACGCAGTAGCAGCGTTGCTGAATTGTTGGAGGACGTCGAGGAAGGACTTTTACAAGCCGATGTAGGGGTGGAGGTAACCGAGATTGTGCTGCAACGGCTCCGGCATGCTCTGCGTCGTGGCGAGGTGCATCAGGGGGCTGAGGTGCTCGCACTACTCCGAGAAGTGTTACAGTCCCTACTGCCGGTTCCTCCGCCGGAGAGCTTTCCTGGGGATCCAACCGTTGTAATGCTCGTCGGGGTCAATGGATTTGGCAAAACCACAACTGCTGCTAAACTGGCCTATCGATGGCAGCAGCAAGGGAAGAGGCCTCTCCTGGCAGCGGCGGATACTTTCCGTGCTGCAGCGATTGAGCAGCTCCAGCGCTGGGCGCAGACTCTCGGGATCCCCTGTATTCGACATCACTATGGCTCCGATCCGGCTGCTGTGGCTTACGATGCAGTCCATGCGGCCCGTGCTCGAGGGCTCGACGTTGTGCTCGTCGATACAGCAGGCCGTCTCCATACGAAGACAGCGTTGATGGCAGAGCTGGAGAAGCTCGTGCGCGTCCTGCGCAGACTCGACCCTGTCGCCCCACACGAGACCTTCCTCGTCCTGGATGCCTCCATTGGGCATAATGCTCTGGCGCAGGCCCGGGAGTTCGTCCACCATCTACCCCTCAGTGGAGTTGTACTCACCAAACTCGATGGGAGCGCCCGTGGGGGCATGGCGCTGGCTATAGCTCACACCTATGGCCTCCCAATCCGCTACGTTGGAACAGGCGAAGGCCTTGGGGACCTTCTTCCCTTCGAGCCAGCTGCTTTTGTCGAGGGACTGCTCAGCGCCGTACCTACGGCAGCGCACTAGGGCAGGATGTGCAGGAAGGGGCTCTGCCACCAGTGCTCGGCAATCCAGGCCAGTATCCACATGGTAGCACCGATAGAGAGCGGAATGGAGAGATTGTCATCCATTCGCAGCCGGATAGAGGCGGCTTCAGCCAGAGTGCCGCTGAACACGCCGAGCGTGCCAGCCAGGAAGTAGCTCCATGGAGCCTGGAAGGAGAGTCCTAGCACGGCCACAACGATACATCCGGTAAGGCAGAAGGCTGCAGAGCCTTCGGCGGATTTGTCCAAAAAAGCCGTGCGGCCCCATAACTTGCCAACAATTGCCGAGGCGATGTCGGAGAGAATCAACACAGCAAAGGCCGTAACGGCTATGACCTTGGGGAAGAGAGCAATGCAGAGGCAGGCCGAAATCAGGACATATGTTGCGCCATTGAGCAAGAGATGGTCGGTGGATAGCTCGTGGGGGCGGAGCAAGCGGCCGAAGAACCGGAGAAAGATCCGCCGAACCGCAGGGATCGTGTGCATGCCGATGTCGACGGCCAGAAAGGCTGCCATCAAGGGAAGGAGAATGGCCAGAGCCGTATGGCGGGAGACAAAAATGTACCCGAGTGGGATGGAGAGCGATAGCAGATGGATTGCCTTCCGCACGAGCTCGATCTCGAAGGGGATGTCCCCAGCGTGTCTCATGTTTCCCTCTGCCGCCTATGTCCGTGACTGAGTTTGCCCCGGCCAAGCTCAATCTCGGGCTATGGATTCTCGGGCGCCGGGATGATGGTTACCATGAGCTCCTCAGCCTCATTATCCCCATCACCCTCGGCGATGAACTCTCTGCCGAGCCTGCCGCGGAGCTCTCCGTCAGCTATGAACCTCCCCAAACTTTTGCCCCTGACTTGGCATATCGTGCTGCCGAGCAACTTCGGGCAGCAGTGGGGAGCACCGATGGTGCAAAAATACTGGTTCGTAAAGCTATCCCCGTGGGAGCGGGCCTGGGGGGCGGGAGTGCCGATGCTGCTGCTGTCCTCCGATTGTTGCCAGCCCTATGGCAGTGCATGGTGCCGGAGGCAGAGCTCTTCCGCTTGGCGCAACAGCTCGGGAGCGATGTGCCTGTATGTCTCATCCGGCATCCAGCATTGGTACGGGGGCGCGGGGATCTCGTACAGCCTGTGCCATTTGTTCTGCCGTATAGCTTCGTTGTGCTCTTCCCGGGGTTTTCCATCTCCACCGCGTGGGCATATGCCCATCTGCGATGCTCAGCCCGGCGAGCTGAGCCTCCGATTCCCTGGGACGAGGTGCTGCCCGGATTGGAACAGGAACCGGCTTTGTGGCAACAGTATTTGGCCAATGACTTCGAGCCATTGCTCTTTTCGCACTATCCGCAACTCCGGCAGCTCCGTGACGAGCTGCTCCGGAAAGGTGCCTTCTATGCTGCGGTGACAGGGAGTGGATCGGCTGTTTTTGGCGTTTTCGCATCCGAAGAGCAGGCCCGAGCCGCCGCTCGGTGCTGGTATGGCAGCCAAGTGCAGAGCTTCGTGTGTGCAATGTATCGAGGAGAACCATGAACATCTTGGTTGCAGCCGCTGAATTAGCTCCGCTGGTGAAGGTCGGGGGATTGGCAGATGTGGTGGCAGCTCTTGTCCGACAGTGGAGCGCGCTGGGCCATCGCGTCTTGGTGGTTCTGCCTAAATACAGGGCCATTGATGTGAACGCGCACGGAATACAGCCGACCGATCTCGTCGTGGGTGTGCCAATAGGCTGGTGGACTGAGTATGCACGGCTCTGGCTTGGTACGCTGCCGCAGAGCTCTGCACGCGTGTGCCTCCTGGAGAATGCGGAATACTACGACCGTGAGGGCATCTACGGGAATCCAGAAGGGTATGCGGACAATGACCGGCGCTATCTGTTTTTGAGCCGGGCACTCTTCGAAGTGGCTCACCGGCTAGATTTTTCGCCCGATGTCATCCATAGCCACGACTATCATACAGCGCTGGCTCAGCCGTTGTTGAAACTTTTCTACCGCGAGCAGCCGCGGTTTTACAAGACGGCTGGAGTGTTGACCATTCACAATATTGCCTTCCAAGGCATTACGGCGCCCGAGCGTGTGCTGCCGCTCCTGGGCATCTCGTGGCGCGAGTTCTATCCGGGATCTCCGTGGGAATTCTACGGCGCGGTCAACTTCCTCAAGCTGGGCATCCTCTACGCTGACAAGATTACTACCGTCAGCCCAACTTACGCCTGGGAAATTCGGACAACCTCGCTCGGGGAAGGAT
Source organism: Candidatus Kapaibacterium sp. (assembly GCA_938084565.1). Classification (GTDB taxonomy): domain Bacteria; phylum Bacteroidota; class Ignavibacteria; order Kapaibacteriales; family HRBIN21; genus HRBIN21. The sequence goes on from CALKEU010000005.1 coordinate 258,285, forward strand.
TGCAGGGGGTACTCAATCTCCGTGGAGCAGATCTGATTGGTGTGCTCAATGGGATTGACTACGACGAATGGAATCCTGAGCGTGATCGGGCCATTGCGGTGCCGTATTCGGTCAATTTCCTGGCCGGTAAACAGCTCAACAAACGCCGCCTCCTTGCAGAGTGGGCCGGCCTAGGGGAACTGGAGTTGCAGCGGGATGTGCCTCTCATTGGAATGGTCTCGCGCCTGACGGAGCAGAAGGGCGTGGATCTGTTGTGCCATGCGCTGGAGGGGATTGTGGCGCGTTTCGGAGTACGCTTTGCGCTCTTGGGCAGTGGAGTGAATCGCTACGAGGAGTTTTTCCGCTATTTGGCCAGTCGGTATAGCCAACAGGTGTTCGTGCAATTTGGCTACAACGAGGCTCTCGCACACAAGATCATAGCTGCAGCAGACTACTTGCTCATGCCGTCGCGCTATGAGCCCTGCGGATTGACGCAGATGTATGCTCTGCGGTATGGAACTATTCCCATCGTGCGGGCCGTTGGTGGGCTGCGTGATACCGTGCGCCCCTACGATCCGGCAACGGGCCAGGGATGGGGATTCCTCTTCGAAGAGTATACACCAGAGGCACTCTGGGGAGCGGTCGAGTATGCCCTGAGTTTCTATGCTGTTGCTCCACACTGGGAGCAGCTCCGGCGGAATGCAATGGCGTGTGACTTCTCTGCACGGCGCTGTGCCGAGCAGTACCTGCAGGTGTTTGAGTGGGCTCTGGAGCGAGTGCGGATGGAACGGGCCTAGACGGTAATTTTGTGAGGGTAACACCACAGTCCGGGGTGACTCATGTGGTGGATAGTGGCTCTGGTACTCTCGACCCTGGTCGGGTGGGGACAGCAGCTGGAACTCTTTACAGCTCGACAAGGGGTCAATGTAGCACTCCAACGAGCCCAACAGGAGGGATTCAGGGATGCTGCGCTGCTCGGGCTCAGCTACATCGGCCAGATGGGGGAGCTCTCAATGATTCAGCCACGGTTTGATTTGGAAACAGGCAAGGCCAATTATTGGCTCTACGCGGTACGCTCAGCGCAGCGCGATACGACGCTCCTCTATGCCGTGATCAAGCTTCCTTTTGTGGGCTATCAAGTCATCCCTTTGGGTGGGCTCCCGACTCTGCCGGGGCCGGGTATGGGGATGCAGCCGCTCCCGGCGACCTGGATGGACAGTGATTCGCTGGTACTCCTGCTGCGGCAAAACTCCCTCTACAGAGACTTCCGACAACGCTATCCGGACAGTCTGCCGGACTTCGTGACGCTCGGGGTAGGGATGGTGCCAGGGGTACCCGGTGTGCTCGCACCGGTGTGGACTGTTGCATTCCTGGGGGCGCCACAAGAGCCAAACACATCGATGACCTGTTTTGTGTGGAGAGCGCAAGGTGCCGAAGTAGAGTGTTTCTCCGGCCCTGTTGAGGTTAGGGAGGATGCGGCTGGGGCGTCAGTGCGGCTCTTCCCGCACCCGGCTTCCGGGTGGGTAGAGATCGAGCTGCCAGAGGCTTGGTGTGGGCGGGTCTATCGCGCAGAGCTGTACGATCTCTTCGGGCGTCGGCTTGCTTGGTGGAGGCTCCAAGCGGAGTCATGCCGACATCGGCTCTCTCTGCCTGCGGTTCCGGGGACCTACCTTGTGCGGCTCGAGGGGAAGGAGGTTCGAATACAGAGGCCGCTTGTGGTGATGCCGTAAGAGGGAAGGATGTACGAGCGCCTTGCTACTTGTGATCCTGAGCTCTATCGAGCTATCGTCGGTGAGCTGCAACGCCAGCAAACCAAACTGGAACTGATTGCGAGCGAGAACTTTGCCTCCCCAGCAGTCTTGGAGGCGCTGGGATCGGTCTTGACGAACAAGTACGCTGAGGGCTATCCGGGGCGGCGATATTATGGCGGCTGCGAGTGGGTGGATGTCGCAGAAACGCTTGCCATAGAGCGGGCCAAACGGTTGTTCGGAGCCGAATATGCCAATGTGCAGCCCCACAGCGGCAGCAACGCAAATCTGGCTGCCTACTTTACCTTCCTGCGGCCAGGCGATACCCTCATGGGTATGAGCTTAGCCCACGGAGGGCATCTAACCCATGGAGCGCCGGTGAACTTCTCCGGCCAACTCTATCGAGTCGTTACCTACGGGGTGAACCCAGCCACGGGACTTATTGACTACGATCAGGTGGAGCAGTTGGCGCGGATACATCGTCCGCGACTCATCGTCGTTGGAGCGTCAGCGTACTCTCGAGATTTTGACTATGCGGCCTTTCGCAGTATTGCCGATGCAGTCGGCGCCTTCCTCATGGCCGACATTGCGCATCCGTCAGGGCTCATCGCTGCCGGGCTTCTCAACAACCCGCTCCCGTACTGCCATGTGGTAACGAGCACAACGCACAAAACCCTACGTGGGCCGCGCGGAGGGCTGATCCTGGTGGGCACCAATCAGGAAAATCCTTTCGGGATTGTGGCTCCTAAGTCAGGGCGCCGCAAGACGATCGGCGAAGTCATCGATAGTGTTGTCATGCCAGGCATTCAGGGAGGGCCGCTCATGCATGTCATTGCGGCTAAGGCGGTGGCCTTTGGAGAGGCCTTGACGGAAGAGTTTCGCCGCTATGCCCGTTCTGTCATTGCCAATGCCCAGGCACTGGCTCGTGCGCTCATGGAGCGGGGATATGACATTGTCAGCGGCGGGACGGACAATCATCTGCTCCTGGTTGACCTTCGGCGCCGGGGCATTACGGGAAAGCAGGCAGAACAGGCCTTGGATGCTGCAGGGATCACGTGTAATAAGAATGCTGTCCCTGACGATCCGCAACCGCCCCTGATTACTTCCGGGATCCGCTTGGGAACACCCGCCGTGACTACCCGCGGCATGGGCGTGGAGGAGATGGAACTGATTGCTGAGCTCATTGACCGTGTGTTGAGCAATCTCACCAACGAGCAAGTTCTGGCGGCCGTACGGCAGGAAGTGGCCGAACTCTGCCGGCGCTTCCCCATCTATGCTGAACTGGAGCCAATCACGGCTCCCTGAAAGCTGGGGCTTGTCCGCAGAAGCTTTCCCATACTGCCGCAGCAACGTCAATGTCACGGACAGGGGTTCGGCATATCTGCGCAAGCGTTGTGGTACGGCTCTCCAAGTAGTGGCGGAATGCTGTGCGCTCTTCCTCGGAAGGAAAGCGGAGCAGATCAGCCAGGAGTAGATGGGCTGGGCCGAGCAGAATTGAACCGTGCTGGAGCACTACCCCTTTGAAGACTCGCTGAGCGCTGCCGACGAGTTTGCGCCCAGCGTGGCTGATTTCGCCCCGGGCCGAGCTAGCAAAACAGGCTGCAGCGAAGGGAGCTGCCCAGGGGGAGCGGAAGTCCAGGAGCGAAGGGGTCAGAGCGAGCGCTCTGGCGGTCAAACGTTGAAGTGCTGCGGCAATGCGTTCGTGGAGGTGGATATAGAGCTGCCGTGGGGTAAGTGTCGGGCGCAGACGTACGACGACAGCGTACGTAAGCTCTTCAGCATGCAGTACGGCCCCTCCCCCCGTAGGCCGCCGAACAATGGCTATCCCCCGACGGCGGCACTGTTCTCCATCGACGATGGTGTCGGATTGGTGTCGGCCGAGAGAGAGCGCCCACGGACGCCACGTGTAAAGGCGCAGGAGAGGTGGCACCTGCGGATTGGCCGCACACGCAAGTAGGCGCTCCTCATCAAGGCGCATGTTCTCCTCCGGAGTGCAGGCTCCATCGAAACGGCATTCAACAGCTTCCCCGAAGAGAGCCTCAATGGCTGGCGTGCTGATCAGTTCAGCCATGGCGGATGCGAGCGACGCGGCGTTTCCCGACGGCCACAATCCGTTCGCGCTCCAGGCCAATACGGGCCGTCCAGTCCTGGATACGTTCTCCATCGATGCGAACAGCCCCTTGCTGGATATGCCGCCGGGCCTCACTGCGGGAAGAGACAAGCCCGGCTTGGACGAGGAGCTCTACCACAGGTAGCTCCGTACTGGGCAGGACAATTTCCGGGATGTTGCTCGGGAGCTGGTGGTACTTGAAGACGCGGTCGAACTCTTCGGCAGCCCAGCGGGCAGCCTCCTCGCCGTGGTAGAATGCAACAATACGGGAGGCCACCATCGCTTTGGCGTCCCGGGGATGGCAGTGTCCTCGACGGAGCTCCTCTTCAAGCTGTCGGGCCTCTTCCTCGGAGGCGAAGGCCGCTAGTCGGAAGTAACGCACGATGAGAGAGTCGGGAATCGACATGAGCTTGCCGAACATCTCCTCCGGCGGATCGGTCAGAGCGATGTAATTGCCGGCGCTCTTGCTCATCTTCTCCGTACCATCGGTCCCCTCCAGAAGGGGCATTAAGACCAAGCATTGGGGTTCTTGGCCGGAGAAGCGCTGGATGTGGCGGCCCATCAGGAGGTTGAAGCGTTGGTCGGTCCCACCGAGCTCAATGTCGGCTCGGATGGCTACGGAATCGAGGGCTTGTGCGAGCGGATAGAGGAATTCGTGGAGGCCAATGGGCTCACCCTGGGCGTAGCGGCGGGCAAAGTCTTCCCGCTCAAGCATTTGGGCTACAGTGCACTGAGCCGTAAGGGTGATGAGCTGGCGGAGGGTAATCGTCTCGAGCCATTCGGAGTTGAAGCGAATCTGAAGTCGCTCGGGCAGCAGCACCTTTGTGGCCTGCTCGACGTACGTGCGGGCATTCTGCCGGGTCTCCTCCAGGCTAAGCTGTGGGCGGGTATGGGAACGCCCGGAGGGATCCCCGATGGTGGCGGTGAAGTCCCCGATGATGAGGACGGCTTCATGCCCGAGCTCTTGAAACTGCCGAAGCTTATGCAGAACAACTGCGTGGCCCAGATGGAGGTCAGGGCGGCTGGGATCGCAGCCGAGCTTGACCACAAGGGGCCGCCGTTCCCGTACGGAGCGCTCCAGCTTTGCGATGAGCTCCTCTTCGGGGAGAATTTCAGCAGCCCCGTCGGCGATAATCCGGAACTGTTCGGAGGCTGGTTGCATCATGGACGTACTCCGTGCTTGAGGCTACGCCGTAACTCGCGTTCGAGAGTGCGACGGCGAATGTCCTCGCGCCGATCGTAGAGCTTCTTGCCCCGTACCAGGGCCAGCTCGACTTTGACATAGGGTCCCGAGAAGTAGAGCGACAGCGGCACTAAGGTTAGTCCCCGCTCCTGCACTTTGCTGCGCAGGCGAAGGGCCTGCCGTTTGTGGAGGAGCAGCTTTCGCGGGCGTCGTGGTGGATGGTTGGCCGATGGGGCAGCATGGCTGTAAGGGCCAATGTGGAGGTTGAGCAGCCATAGTTCCTCGCCCTGGAAGAGAGCGTAACTGTCCTCGAGGTTGCACCGTCCCTCGCGGAGGGCTTTGACTTCAGTACCGGTGAGCACAATGCCGCTTTCGATGGTTTCGAGGATTTCGTATTCGTGGCGGGCTTTGCGGTTGAGGGCGATGAGCTTCTTGGAGCGTCGCTGTGGAGGGGCAGCTCCCATAGAGTTATGCGGCTACGGCGCAGCGGCTCCAGCTAGTACGCAGTTCTACCGGGTGTGTCAGGGTCCATACGACTGGACAACGCTGGCGCGCCAACTCTTCAAGCTCGTGCAGTTGGGCATCGCTTGCGGGAGAGTCGAGCTCGAGATGGACGTGCACCTCCTCCATGACTGGAGCTTCACCCAGGCCGAAGACGCGTGAGAAGTTGACAGTTGCTTCAACGCGAACATGGAGGCGTTTGAGAGGCACGCCCCGTTCGGCAGCTACCAGGGCAAAGATAGAAGTATAGCAGGCAGCCAAGCCCGAGAAGCAATAGTGCATCGGCCCGGGAAGAGCCCCATCCCCGCCGAGGAAGGTGGGATTGTCCATTTCGAAGACCGTCTGTCCCCCTTCGTAGGTGATGAAGGCACGGAACTGCGGCGCACCATTCCCGAACACCCATTCGCCTTCGAGCACTTGCTGGCGGCGGGCAGCCTGTGGGTTCTGGCTGAGCAACTGCCGTGTCTGCTCAACGCGTTCTAGAGCAACATTGTTGAGGCGTTCCATGGCTCCTCCCAGGAGGGCGGAGAGGGTGGGATTCGAACCCACGGTAGCGCCTTTCAGCGCTACAACGGTTTAGCAAACCGTCGCCTTCAGCCACTCGGCCACCTCTCCGAACTAACGGTTGCAAAAATACGAGGGGCAGGATAATGCAGCCCCACAGTGCGATAGACGAAATCCGTATCGAAGAGCGTCCCGTGCATCCTACGGTGAGAGCCCGAAATGCGGTATGGAGCTGAATGGATTGCCTCTCCACGGCGCCTTGCCGGCGTTATGTCGGGGACGTCACTGGATGGGCTCGATGTGGCAGTGGCTGACTTCTGGCATGATGGTTCCCGAGAGCGCTTTTCGCTCGTGGGGTGGCATCATGTTGAATTCCCGCCGCTATTGCGCTTGCGCCTCCGGCGGCTGCACGAGGAGCCGTGCTCTATCGCAGAAGTGGCTGAGCTACACTGGGAACTTGCAGTGCAGACGGCCGAGAGTGTCCGGCAGTGCTGTGCTGCATTGGGTATTCAGCCGGACTCGTTGGATGCCATCGGCGTCCACGGGCAGACGGTCTACCACAATGCTGCCCGACGAGATGAGCGTGGTTATGGCATTGGGCTGCAGCTTGGGAATCTTTCTGCTGTAGCCCAGTGGCTTGGGACGACCGTGGTGGGAGACTTCCGCAGTGCTGATTTAGCGCACGGTGGGGAAGGGGCGCCGCTGGTGCCCCTCTTCGATTGGGCCTTTCTGCGGAGTGAGCAGGACAGCGTTGCAACGCTTAACCTCGGCGGCATTGCCAATGTCACCATTTTGCCGGCGGCATGTCGCCCCGAGCAAGTGCGGGCGTGGGATACCGGTCCGGGCAACCTCTGGATTGATGCTGCGACAGAGCTCTTTTTTGGCAAACGCTGCGATGAAGGCGGACGCATTGCCCGCGCTGGGCGGCTCGTCCCGCAGCTGTGGGAGGCATTACTCCAGATCGGCTTTGTGCGGCAACCCCCTCCGAAATCGACTGGGCGTGAGTTCTTCAGTCGGAGTCGCTTGCAAGAGCTGCTGCAGCAGACCCTGACAGCTGCTGTCCCTGCCGAGGATGTAATCCATACGCTGACGCGCTTTACGGCCTGGAGTGTCGCCGAAAATCTCCGTCTCTTTGGTGGCTCGTGTAGCCGGCTCATCGTCTCTGGTGGTGGGGCGTACAATGACTTTTTGCTCGAGTTGCTGCGGGAGGAGATGCCTACCCTTGAGGTGCAGCGCAGTGAAGCGTACGGGATCCCCGTACAGGCCAAAGAGGCTCTCTGTTTTGCGTATCTGGCTTACTGTACGCTCGGTGGCCGTCCTGGGAATCTTCCGTCGGTGACTGGAGCTCGGCGGTCGGTCGTGCTGGGTGTAGTGGCCGCTGGAGCCGGGTGGAAGGTGTAGGCTAATTTTGCGTGCGCAGTGCAAGACGATGTGCGGTATTGCCGGTATTTATCGGATCGGCGGGGTAGTGGAGGAGTCCGAGCTGTGGCAATTGTGTCGGGCGCTCCGGCATCGGGGACCTGAGGGAGAAGGAGTCTGGTGCCATAGCTCAGGGCACCTTGGCTTTGCGCATACAAGGCTAGCCATTGTCGATATATCTCCGGCAGCGCGCCAGCCGATGCACAGCCCGACGGGGCGCAGCTGCATTGTCTTCAACGGCGAAATTTATAACTTCCGCAAGCTGCGGCGGGAAGCTGCTCAGCGGGGCTGGTCCTTCCGCTCCAACAGCGATACAGAGGTGATCCTTGCTCTCTACGAGCTGTACGGCATTGACTGCCTCCGGTACCTCCATGGCATGTTTGCCTTTGCCCTCTGGGATGAAGCTGAGGGGCGGCTCTGGCTTGTGCGGGATCGCCTCGGCATTAAGCCGCTGTATTACTTCTGGGATGGCAATTGCTTGGCCTTTGCGTCGGAACTGCCGGCATTGCAGCAGCTCCGTGGCTTCGATGCCCGTTTGGATGTAACTGCCGTGTGGGATTTCCTCACCTACCACTACATCCCGCCGCCCAAGAGTATATACCGGCATATCGCCAAGCTCGAGGCTGGAAGGTGGGTGTGTCTGGACACACGACGGGCTCAACTCTTCAGCCAACGCTACTGGCGTGTTCCAGAACCGGCAGAGGAGGAACGCTCGCTGGAGCGTGCACTCGAGGAGCTCGATGAGCTCCTCACGACAGTGGTTGCCGAGCATTTGGTGGCAGATGTCCCCCTTGGAGCCTTCCTCAGTGGCGGGGTGGATTCCTCGCTCGTGGTAGCGTATGCACGGCGTCAACAGCCTCTCCGAGCCTTCACGGTCGACGTCGATGGAGCAGTATGGAGTGAACGCCACTTTGCTGAGGCTGTTGCACAGCATTTGAAGGTGGAGCACTCTATCGTGCGGGTTGCGGCGGAGAAAGCTCCGGCGGCTGTGGAACGGTTTGTGCGGGTGTATGGGGAACCCTTCGGGGATACGTCCGGTCTTGCGGTCTTGGCCATAGCGCAGGCAGCGCGCACAGAAGTCAAGGCTGTTCTCTCGGGCGATGGAGCCGATGAGCTCTTTGCCGGCTACATTCGCAGTCGAGCCGATATTGGAGGAAGTGGCTTTCCCTGGTGGCGATCGCGGCGGTGGGTCCCATGGCTGCTGTCGCACATGCCAACGAAACGGGGCGAACGGTGGCTGCGTAAGCTCCTGCCGGCGGAGGAGCAGATTGTGCGCGTGGGCGTCTGGCTTGAGTTTGCGCAAAAGCAGCGTCTGCTAAGCCCTGACATTGTGGCCTTACTGCCGGCGGACTACGACGAGCTATGGTTTGTGCGCCGCTATGCTTTTCGGCAGTACTCCCCACTGCGTCAGCGTCTCCTGTTGGAATTGCAGACATGGCTGCCGGAGAAGATGCTCACGAAAGTAGACCGAGCCTCCATGGCGGTTGGTTTGGAGGTGCGGGTCCCCTTTGTCGATCATCGCCTCGTGGAGTGGGTCTGCCGCGTCCCGGAGTGGCTGTTGTGGAATCCCGAGCGCGGAGGGAAATGGCTTCTCAAGCGCCTGCTGGAGAAGTACTTGCCAACCTCGCTGGTTTACCGTCCCAAGAAGGGCTTCAGTATCCCTGTGCACAGGTGGTTGCAGCAACTGGCCTGGCACGAGCGCATTCGGGAGAGCCGTTTCTGGAAGGAGGGCTTCTTCCATCCGGCTCTCTTCCACAGGGCTGATATACGGTCGCCGGTGACGCAGTTTCTCCTGCTCGTACTGGCACTCTGGTCGGATCAGAATCGGTGGATTCTATAGAGGTGGACGCATGGCTCTGCGAGCAATTCTTCCGGTAGCAGGTGAGGGCACGCGCTTGCGGCCGCATACGTATGTTGTGCCGAAAGCGCTTGTGACTGTTGCCGATAAGCCCATCATTGGCCACATTATCGACAGCCTTCGGGAGGCCGGTGTTGGAGAGCTCGTGCTCATCATCGGGCCGCGGGGGGAACGAATCGTCGAATATGTGCAGTCATCCTCTCCAGACCTCCAGGTGCGGTGGATCCTCCAGGAGGAAGCGGCCGGCTTGGGCCATGCTATCTGGTGTGCGCGCCAATACTTGGATGGTTCCCCTGTGCTGATTGTCCTCGGTGACACAATTGTCGAGCTCGAGTGGGCTGAACTCTTTCGCTGTCCGGACAATGTGGTCGGGGTACACCCGGTGAGCGATCCTCGGCGCTTCGGAGTTGTGCTGACACACGAAGGACGTGTGAGCGGTTTCATTGAAAAGCCGCAGGAAGCCGTGTCCAATCTCGCTCTGGTAGGGCTCTACCTCATTCGTGCATCGCAGCAGTTGCGAGACGCTCTTGAGGAGCTACTCCGGCAAGATATCCGAACGCGGGGGGAGTATCAGTTGACGGATGCTCTCGAGCTCATGCGGCAGCGGGGGGTCTCCTTCTATCCCTTCTCCGTCCAGGCTTGGTACGATTGCGGGAAGCTTGAAACGCTTCTGCAGACGAATCGGTACCTCTTGGCCCGTCGGGGGGGCCCGCTGCAACGCGAGGGCTGCGTTATTATCCCGCCAGTATACGTTGCACCGACGGCGCATCTGGAGCATTCCATCATTGGCCCCTATGTCAGCATCGGCTCTGGTGCAATTGTGCGCGAGAGTGTGGTGCGGAACGCCATCGTGCAGGCAGGAGCTCGCGTGGAGGCTGTCTTGCTTGAGGATTCAGTTGTCGGTGCCAATGCGATTGTGCAGGGCTACTTCCACCGCCTCAATCTCTCCGATGACAGCGAAGTGATCATTGGGCGCTGAGG
>CALKEU010000006.1 GCA_938084565.1 Candidatus Kapaibacterium sp.
AATACCCATTGATGGGTGTGGTCAAGGTCGAGCTGGCGAATCCCTCTCAGGAGCCTGTGCCCTCCGAGCAGATCGACGAGATCTCCCGTGCGCTGGTAGCCGAACGCCGCGTCACGCCGCATGGTCAAGATCGGCGCTGGCATGCGCACCTGTATCCTATCTATCTGGCCGAGTGTGCGGTGCAGGAGAGATTCCTCTCACGCGAGATTGTGCAGCAATCTCTGAAATGGAGGTGAACCATGGCTGAGGCACGCCCTGTGATTGGACTCTCTTCGGCCACGGCCAACCAGCCCAACTCGTCCGACGAGTTTTCGTTCTGGCTGGCGCCCGGCGTCATTGTCAACCCGTTCGACATTGTGGAGGCCGAGCAAGTCGCCCCGGAGGGGACCAGCCGTACGTTTGGCATCGTCACGACGCTGGAGCACACCACGGACGCCCCGACGCATCTTTCCAACTTCATCTCGAACGACTTTGGGCAGGTCTCGGGCGAGCCCAACACGGCACGGCAGGGCACGACCGTTGCGCGCGTTGCCGTCCTTTCGAACGACCGCGACATTTACATGCCGGTGATGAACGATCGCCCTGTGCGCTTTGCGGACGAGGCGGGCATTCACACTGCGCTGGGCATCGACCAAGTGCCGGAACGGTATCGGGTGCCGGCGGGGTTGATCCAGATGTCGAACGGGACGCGCGCTGTCGTCTACCTGGACAGCCGTTACATCCTCGGCCCCGAGGGTGCGCACGTGAACATCACCGGCATTTCGGGGCTGGCCACCAAGACCTCCTATGCGATCTTCCTCATCCAGTCCATCTTGCAGAAAGCGGAGAACCGCAACCGCATCGGGGTCATCATCCTGAACGTCAAGCACGGCGACCTGCTCACGATTGACCAACCTCCGCCAGGGGGGCTGCCTCCTGAGCAGCACAAACTCTGGGAGGAGCTCGGTCTCACGCCACAGCCGTTCAGTAACGTGCGCTACCTGCTTCCTCACGGCAAAGACACTCCGACCACCGGGCGGCCGAACAGTTTCTGCACTCCGAAAGGCGAGCATTCTCTCTACGCCTACTCGCTGGCGGATACGTACGATAAGTTGGACCTGCTTTTTTCCAATATTCCCGACCCGTGGGATACCGTCGGGGCGCTGATTGGCGAGATCCAGCAAGGGCTCTCCGACCCTAAAACAGGGCAGTGGGGGCCAAAGAAGCAATGGGAAAATGTGAAGGACTGGGATCAACTTTTGGATGGCCCGCCTTTGGTGGATCCAAGCACGGGTCATGCACAACAGGTGGGCGACGTGCGCGCCGTTTCCGTCGGGCGCTTTCGGAGGCTGCTGCGGCGCATCGTGCGGACCCGCCAGACGGGGATATTCGTGCGGCAGCGTGCCCAGAATGTTCAGAGGCTGAGTGAAGAGATCGCCAAGATACGGGGTGGGAAGACGATCGTCGTGGACATTGCACGCCTGGCCGACGATGAGCAGACGCTGGTGTTCGGTGACATTCTACGCACCATCTACGCCCTCTACGCTGAGGAAGGGAGCGAGCGGGAGGATCTGCCGGAGAAGGTGATCATCTTCGTGGATGAGCTGAACAAATACGCGCCGGTCCGCGAGAGGGCATCACCCATTATCGAGCAGGTGCTCGACATTGCCGAGCGCGGGCGTTCGCTGGGCGTGGTGCTCTTCGGCGCGGAGCAATTCATGAGTGCGGTGCACGACCGCGTCGTCGGCAATTGTTCGACGACCGTCATCGGCCGCAGTGGCTCGGCCGAACTCGCCTCGCCCGCCTATCGCTTCCTCGATCCGGCTATCAAAGGGAACGTATCTCGCCTGCAGAAGGGCGAACTCGTCATCAGCCATGCCACCTTCCGCCAGCCGGTGAAAATCATCTTCCCGAAGCCGGCGTATTTGCAAGAGGGCGCCGAAAGCGCTGCATGAGCTGACCACCTGTGCAGCGCCGGCCACTACGGGATTCCGTGAGGAGTGCTTCTGCATGAGCGCGGTAGGCTGCATCGTCTCAGAAGGCGGTTTGAGGGAGAGGCAGCCATGGTGCGCACCCAGCGTGTGGAGCTCTCCGTAGAGGGGGTCGAGTGTGCGGAATGCGCCCGGCGTGTGCGGCATGCATTGGCCAGCGTGCCCGGCGTGGAATCAGCCGAAGTGCCCCTAGGGGCTGGGAAGGTGCTCCTGCGGCTTGACCCAGCGCGGGTTGATGAGAGGACTCTGCGGCAGGTGGTGGAGAGGCTGGGCTATACGATTCGGGAGGTGCCTGCGGCCTCCCATCCGCACAGAGAGGCTTTCGCACGCCGAACAAGCGGGCTTCTACTTCTCGTCTCGGGCATGGTGATCGGGGTAGTCGTGGTGGGGGAGTGGTTTGGGCTCTTTGCAACGCTGAACCACCTTGTGCCGCTCCCGGTGGGAGCAGCGCTCGTACTCCTTGGGGGGATGCCCGTGCTGGGCAAGGTGGTGCGCGCAGCGCTGCAGCGGCGTGTTACCTCGCACACGCTGATGACGATCGGGGCTGTAGCAGCTCTGATCGCGGGCCAATGGGTGGCAGCGGGCATTGTGGTGGTGTTCATGCACGTGGGGGATTTCATCGAGCAGATGACGGGTCGGAGTGCCCGTCGTGCCATCAGGGAGCTCATGGCGTTGGCGCCGCAGGTAGCCCGCGTGGAGCGGCACGGGGTGGAAGTCGAAATACCCGTCACCGACGTTCAGGTCGGGGACATTGTCATCGTCCGGCCGGGGGAGAAGATCCCCGTCGATGGGGAAGTGATTGCCGGGCGGGCCACGGTTGATCAATCCACCCTCACGGGGGAGTCCCTTCCGGTTGAGGTCGCACCGGGCTCACATGTCTTTGCTGCCACGCTCGCCATGGGGGGCAGTCTGCGCGTGCGAGCCCTCCGCGTAGGGTCAGACACGACCTTCGGGCAAGTGGTGGCGTTGGTGGAGGAGGCCGAAACCCACCGCGGCCAGGTACAACGCTTTGCGGACAGATTCAGCGCATACTACCTGCCGGTCGTATTGGGAGTAGCAGGCTTGACCTTCCTGCTCAGCGGCAACCTGCTGGCCGTGGCGGCTGTCCTGGTGGTGGCCTGCTCGTGCTCCTTCGCCTTAGCCACCCCTATTGCAATGCTTGCCTCCATCGGAGCCAGTGCGCGCCAGGGCGTATTGATCAAAGGGGGCAGATACATCGAGGCGCTTGCCCGGGCCGATGTGGTGCTGGTGGATAAAACCGGGACACTCACACTGGGTCAGCCGCAGCTGACAGACATCCTACCCCTGGAGGGGGTCACCGCCTCTGAGGCGCTGAGGCTGGCCGCTTCGGCCGAGCGGTACTCCGAACACCCGCTGGCCGCAGCCGTCCGCGCTGCTGCCCGTGCGCAAGCTCTGCCCCTCTTCGAGCCGGAGGAGTTCCAGAGCGTGCCGGGGGTAGGCGTGCGAGCACGCATCAACGGGCACTTAGTAGAGGTAGGCAATCCTCATCGCCTGCTGGAGGGGACTCTGCCGCTCGTACAACAGCTGGAAGCGCAGGGCAAAACGCTGCTGCTGCTCAAGCTCGATGGCCAGCCGGCGGCCCTGCTTGCAGCTACCGACACCCTCCGGCCCGATGTCCCGGTCGCCTTCGCTCAATTGCGAGCCCTCGGCATCAAGCACATCGAGCTCCTCACAGGCGATCACGAGCGCACTGCCGCTGCATTGGCCCGGAGACTCGGCATCGGCTACCGCGCCCATCTGCTGCCTGCCGAGAAGTTGGCTATTGTCCGAGAATACCGCGCCCGCGGGCATACAGTCGTCATGATCGGGGACGGGGTGAACGATGCCCCGGCGCTGGCGCATGCTGATGTCGGCATTGCTATGGGCGGCGTAGGGAGTGAGGTCGCTCTCGAGGCGGCCCACCTTGTTCTGATGCGGGAGGATTGGACGCTGATACCACGCCTCTTCCGCCGAGCTCGCCGTACGATGAGAGTCGTGGCGCTGAATTTGGCCTTCACGGCCCTCTATAACCTTGTCGGGCTCACCGTGGCAGCTGCAGGCCTGCTGCCGCCAACGCTTGCGGCGGCAGCGCAATCCCTTCCCGATTTAGGCATCCTGGCCAACTCGGCCCGCCTTCTGCGAGAAAGCCGCGGCTAGCACCCCCGAGACACAAGCTTCTGCCACCCCTTGCGAGAGGGCCTCCTCCCTGTGGGCTCTGCTGGATTCGAACCAGCGACCTCTTCCATGTCAAGGAAGCGCGCTCACCAACTGCGCCAAGAGCCCACGCTGGCGGCGCAAAATTAGCATTTTTGCAGCACGCGTGGTGGTTCAGTGAAACGACGGAGGGTTGTGGATGGTTGTGGCGCTCCTTTTGGGTGCAGGATTGGCATCGCTGGCGATAGCGTTTATCTTCCGGCAGCGTGTGTTGGCCGTCTCCGTTGAAGCAGGCGCGGCCTCGGCTGAGGAGGCTGGCCGTCTGCGGGATATTGCCGCAGCCATCGCCGAAGGGGCCATGGCATTCCTCTTGCGGGAGTACCGAGTGCTCGGCCTCTACATGGTGGGCTTTGCTCTCCTGATTGCCCTCCTCATTGACGATCCGACGACGCCCGTACGAGAGGGCATTTACACGGCGTTGGCCTTTCTCTGTGGGGCCTTCTGCTCTGCCTTGGCAGGCTTCATCGGGATGCGGATTGCCACCCATGGCAACGTGCGCACAGCGGCATCGGCCCGGGTATCTTTACCCCAAGCCTTCACAACAGCACTGCACTCTGGAGCGGTGATGGGCTTTGGGCTGGCCGGCATCGCTATTGCAGGGCTTGTGCTCGTCTATCTCCTTCTGGAAGCGCTCCTGCAAGGGATGGAGAAACGGACCGTCATGGAGGTGCTGTCGGGCTTTGCGCTCGGGGCCTCGAGCGTGGCGCTGTTTGCCCGTGTGGGTGGAGGCATCTACACGAAGGCAGCCGATGTGGGGGCGGATTTGGTGGGCAAGGTCGAAGCAGGGATTCCGGAGGATGACCCGCGCAACCCCGCCGTCATTGCCGATAACGTTGGGGACAATGTTGGAGACATTGCCGGCATGGGGGCGGATCTGTTCGGATCACTGGCCGAAAGTACCTGCGCGGCGCTGGTCATCGGAGCGGTGGCCTTCCCGGAGAATCTGCCTGCACTCCTCTTCCCCCTGGCCATTAGCGCCGTGGGGGTTCTCTGCAGCCTGATTGCCCTACTGCTGACACGGGCAAAAACGGAGGCAGATGTGGAGAATGCGCTGCGGCGCAGTCTCCTGATTGCCACCGTGCTGCTGGCCGTCGGCGTCTATGGCCTCTCGCAGACGATGTTGCCAGAGACTTTCACCATCTTCGGGCAGCAGTACACGGCCGTTGGCATCTTCTTCTGCGTGCTGGTGGGCTTAGCAGCCGGCCTGGTGACGGGGATTGTGACCGACTTCTTCACCTCGAACCGTTTCCGTCCGGTCCAGCAGCTGGCCGATGCGGCACGGACGGGGGCAGCCACGGTTATGATTGGGGGCCTGGCCGTTGGGTACAATAGTGCGGTTGTACCGGCGCTCCTGCTGGCTCTGACAGCCATTGTAGGGTATACGCTCGGGGGCATGTACGGTGTGGCTGTGGCTGCTCTTGGGATGCTCGGCACCATTGCGATGGCGCTCACCATCGATGCCTACGGTCCCGTTGCCGATAATGCCGGCGGCATAGCAGAGATGAGCGGCATGGGGCCGGAGATCCGCCGCAGGACAGACGCTCTCGACGCTGCGGGCAATACGACAGCGGCCATCGGGAAGGGGTTCGCCATCGGTTCGGCAGCCTTGACAGCGCTGGCGCTCTTTTCGGCCTTCATCACGCGAGCCCAGGAATTTGCTCCAGAATTGGACATCCTGCACACAACGAGCCTGCTCGATCCCTGGGTTCTGGCGGGGCTCCTGCTGGGCGGCGTTCTCCCCTTTGCCTTCTCGGCCATGACGATGCGGGCGGTCGGGCGAGCCGCCTTCGACATGATCGAGGAAGTGCGGCGGCAATTCCGCACTATCCCTGGACTGCTCGAGGGGACGGCCCGGGCCGATTACCGACAGTGCGTGGATATCTCCACGAAGGCCTCTCTGCGGGAGATGGTGGCGCCGGGGCTCCTCGTTTTAGGCACTCCGCTCGTGGTGGGCTTCCTCTTCGGGCTGAAGATGCTCTCCGGGGTGCTCATCGGGGCTATTGTCTCCGGCGTGGCTCTGGCCACCAGCATGGCAAATTCCGGGGCAGCATGGGACAATGCGAAGAAGTACATCGAAAAGGGCTACCTCGGCGGCAAGGGGTCCGAGGCGCATAAAGCTGCCGTGATCGGCGATACCGTGGGAGACCCATTCAAGGACACCTCGGGCCCTTCGCTCAACATCCTCATCAAGCTCATGGCCATTCTGAGCTTGGTCTTCGTGCCCTTCTTCGTGCGGTTCAGCCTCCAGCTCTTTCAGTGATGGAGCTTGAGCTTCCGACCCTGAGCGTTAGCGAATTGACACACCATCTGCAGCGGCTGCTGGAGGAGAGCTTTCCGTACGTGCGCGTACGGGGTGAGATTTCCAACTACAAGCTGCACAGCTCGGGCCATCGATACTTCACGCTCAAGGACGAGGGCGCACAACTGGCCTGCGTTCTCTGGCGCGGGCGCCCGCTCAATGTTGAGCTGCACGATGGGCTGCGCGTCGTTGCCGAGGGGAGCATCACCGTACGCCCACAGCGAGGACAATACCAGCTGGACTGCTGGAGCGTGCGGCCCGATGGCATTGGCAGCCTATATGAGGCCTTCGAGCGGCTCAAGCAGGAGCTTCATGCCCGCGGCTGGTTTGCCCCGGAGCGCAAGCGTCCGCTACCGCGGCTTATTGTGCGGATCGGGATTGCCACGTCGCCGACGGGTGCAGCAATCCACGACATGCTCTCCACACTGCGGCGTCGTATGCCCGCACTCACGGTTTACTTCCGCCCCACCCTCGTCCAGGGAGAGCATGCCCCTGCGGATATTGCCCGCGCCATAGCTGACCTCAATCAGACGGATGCGCAAGTCATCATCGTCGGCCGCGGGGGTGGCTCGCTGGAGGATCTCTGGGCCTTCAACACGCTGGAGGTGGCCGAGGCCATTTACACTTCCCGTATCCCCGTCATTTCGGCTGTCGGCCACGAGGTCGATTACACCATTGCCGACTTTGTCGCCGATGTCCGAGCCCCGACTCCGACAGCGGCAGCAGAACTGGTCTCCAGCTTTGGGCAGCAGGCCATGTTGGAATGGTTTGCTGCTCTCGAGCAGCGCCTCTGGCAGGATGTGCAGCGCAGCCTTCAGAATGCCCGCTCCCGTCTTACATGGGCATCTCACCACTCGGCTTTCCGCCGCCTGCAGGAGCGGATTCAGACACGCATGCAGGACCTCGATGAGCTCTCGGACCGCCTCCAGCATGCCGTCGAGCGGACGCTCAAGCAGCTCGACCACCGCCTTGCCGCCCTGGAAGCACACTGCCAGAGCCTCTATCCGCTCGCTCCTCTGCGGCGAGGCTTCGCGCTACTGCGCGTCCGCGGACACTACGTCCCTGCTGAAATGTCCCTCAGCGGTATACGGCAGCTTGAAATCCTGCGCCTGCGCGAACGCGCCGTCGTTCGTCTCCTCCAGCTGCACTCGACCGATGATGAACGTGCCACAACCGCCGTGCCGCATGGAAACACCGGAGAACCCCTCACCCTCTTTTGAGGCGCAGCTAGCTCGCCTGGAAGAAATCGTGGCGCTACTCGACCGGGCAACCTTGCCTATAGAGCAGCTGTTGGAGCTGTACGAGGAAGCGATGCGCCTGATTCAGAGCTGCCGCACCTACCTGGCACAGGCGGAGTTGCGGATTGTGCAGATTCGCAGCAGCGTCTTTCCCACCGAGGAAGAGCCCGCCGATTCAGGCGCAGAGCTCTAAGGCCGCGAGCGCGAACGCGCACCTCCGGTGTCCTGTCCCGCTAGAGCTCCCTCAGTGGAGCCGTCGTCCCGGGAAGCAGCCGAGCCCTCCGCCTGGGAATATTCGCTCCTGCGTGTGCGCCCACCCCCCTGTTCGGCAGAGTGCTCATAATGCCGAGCGGTGCCCGATACCATGCCGCCGGACGTACCAGACTGCTGCACACGCCGGCGCCCTCCACCGGCTTCATCCTTGAGAGTTTCTGCCTCATGGCTGACGATGCTCCCGCGCGCCGGCCCAAATCGCCGGACTCGCACCGGGGGTTGCGGCTCCACAGGGACAACAACCACAACCGGGGGGAACCACCGAGGCGAACACCACCATCGTGACGGGTACCAACACCCAGGAGCACACCAGCAGAAGTGCCAGCGGATGTAACCCGGCGAGCAATACCACACCGGATAGGGATACCACGGCGCATACCACTCCTCCCAGACCCAGGCAGGGGTAACGGCGTAGCCACGTTCGCTCGGCCACCCTTGTGCCCATGCCCGCTGCGCCGATGGCTGCACATCCTGCTCGCTTGGCTGCTCCCGCACTCGAGGTACGTTGCGAAAACCGAAGTAGTCTCGATAGGTCCCCTGCGGAGTCGCACAACCGAGCAGTGTCATGGCCATAATTGCTGCACCCAGCAGCGGCTTCATGGCGCCCTCCTCCGTCGCTCTACGCCGAGAGACGATGGAAACAGGCATTTCAGGTGTGCAGCAGTAACGGCGCTTTTTTCGTAATCTTGTACGCAGTTGCCCAACATCCATGGGGACCCTAAGCGTACATCCATGCGCCGTGTGTGGATGCTCCTGGCTTTCGGGCTCAGCAGCACACTGTGGGGGCAGGTTGTGCTGCGCGGAACGGTGGAGGGAGCGATAAGTCCAGCAACGGCTGAATATATTACCGGGCTCATCCGTATCGGCGAAGAGCGGGGGGTAGAGGCTGTTGTGCTTGAGCTCAACACCCCGGGCGGGTTGCTTGAGGCCACGCGGAGCATTGTCCAGGCCTTCCTGCAGGCAAAGGTTCCCGTCATCGTCTACGTTGCCCCCTCGGGAGCACGAGCCGGGTCGGCGGGGGTCTTTATCACGCTTGCTGCGCACATTGCTGCCATGGCTCCGGGCACAAATATCGGGGCAGCCCACCCCGTCGGATTAGGGGGAGAGGCCAGCGACTCGGTTATGGCTGAGAAAATCACCAATGATGCAGCAGCTTTCGCCCGCTCGATTGCACAGCAGCGCAAGCGCAATGTCCGCTGGGCCGAAGAGGCCGTCCGCCGTAGCATCTCGAGCACCGAGCGGGAAGCCCTCCGGCAACGAGTCATCGATCTGATAGCGCCTTCGCTGGATTCCCTCCTGCAGGCACTCGACGGACGAACCCTTGAGCTCCCTACAGGGCCCAAAGTACTCCGCACGGCACAAGCCCGCATTGAAGAGGTGCCGATGAACTGGCGCCAGCGCCTCCTGGTGCTGCTGAGCGACCCCAATATTGCCTATCTCTTGCTCATGCTGGGCATCTACGGCATCCTCTTCGAGCTATACAATCCCGGTGCTATCGTGCCCGGCGTCATTGGGGCCATCAGCTTGATATTGGCCGCCTATGCCCTGCAGATGCTCCCGATCAACTACGCCGGATTGGCCCTCATCCTTGTAGCCGTGATCCTCTTCCTCCTCGAGCTCAAGGTCACCAGCTACGGACTGCTGACGGTGGCGGGCATCATCGCCCTTCTGCTCGGCTCGGTCATGCTCATTGACTCTCCGACGGAGTTCATGCGGATTTCGTGGTCAGTAATTCTGCCCACGGTGCTGGCAAGCGTTGTCTTCTTCACATGGGTTCTGGGCAAAGGGCTCCAGGCGCAGCTACGCCGCCCGCGCAGTGGCGGGGAAGGGCTCATTGGGCTGACTGCCGAAGTGGTCGAGCGCATCACACCGGGCAGCCGCGGACGCGTGCGCTTGCTGGGCGAGCTGTGGTGGGCATCGGCTCAGCACGTCCTTGAGCCAGGCACCCGCGTCCGTGTCGTTGCCCGCCACGGCTTTCTGCTGTACGTAGAACCCCTGGAAAGTCCTCATGGAGCTCCTGCTCACGATCATTGACAGCGTTGTCAAACTACTGTCGTGGATGGCATCCATGGAACTCCTTGTGCTCATCCTGTTGGCCGTCTTAGTGCTCAGCTCAGCCCTGCGCATCCTCAACGAATACGAACGAGGGGTAGTCTTCCGGCTAGGCCGCCTCATTGGCTCCAAGGGCCCCGGCTTGGTGCTGCTGATCCCCTTCATCGACAAAATGGTCAAAGTCAGCCTCCGCACGGTTGCCATGGAGGTGCCCTCGCAGGACGTCATCACTCGGGACAATGTCTCGATTAAGGTCAACGCCGTGGTCTACTTCCGTGTCATCGACCCTGAGAAGGCCATCAACGAGGTGGAGAACTACCTCTTTGCCACCAGCCAAATTGCGCAGACGACCCTCCGCAGCGTGCTGGGGCAATCCGAACTAGACGAGATTCTGGCCGAGCGGGAGAAGATCAATCGCTACCTGCAGGAGATCATCGACAGCCACACCGAGCCGTGGGGGGTCAAAGTCACAGCCGTTGAACTCAAGCAAATTGACCTTCCGGCTGAGATGCAGCGAGCCATGGCTCGCCAGGCAGAAGCCGAACGGGAGCGCCGCTCGAAGATCATCAGCGCTGAGGGCGAATATCAGGCAGCACAACGTCTGGCCGAAGCGGCACAGACGATCCAACAGCACCCCGTCGCCCTCCAGCTCCGCTTCCTGCAGACACTGACGGAAATTGCCAGTGAGCGGAATTCCACCATTGTCTTCCCCATCCCCATTGACTTGCTCCGGCCTCTGTTGGGGCGGCAGGACCAGGCAACGGCAAGCTAAAGCTGTCTCAGCCCTGTTGACAGCTTCACTTGTAGCGGCGGAGGAATTCTAGCCGGTCCTGCAGCTGCTCTATCGGCACCAGCAGTTGCTCTTTGCTGAAGATGGCCGCCTCCCGGTCCTCAAAGACCAGCTCATATCCTTTGCTCATGACGATGGCTTCCTCGGGACAGACCTCCTCGCAGAAGCCGCAGTAGATGCAGCGCAGCATGTTGATCTCGAACTTGACCGGATAGCGTTCCTTTTCCCGCTCCGTCTCCCCAGCCTGCACCTCAATAGCCAAAGCTGGGCAGACACGGGAGCAGAGCCCACAGGCCACGCAGCGCTCTCCATCTTCGTCGAGCACGAGCACGGGATACCCCCGGTACGAACCGAGCGGTTCCCAGCGCTCTTCGGGATATTGCCGTGTGAACTTAGGCTTGAACATCTGACGAAAGGTGATACTCAAGCCTCGTACGATCTCGGGCAGGTAGAGGCGCTCCCAGAAGCTCATCCGCTGGGCTTCTGTGTTCTGCTGAATGTTCATGGTCACCTCGTCGGCTGAGCTTACGACTGTAGCAGGAGGAGCACGGCGCCCGTCACAACAATGTTGAGCAGTGCCAGGGGAAGCAAGACACGCCAGCCCAGGCGCATGAGCTGGTCATACCGAAAGCGTGGCACCGTCCAGCGAACCCAGACGAAGAGGAACAGCAACAACGCCGTCTTCGACAGTGTCACCCCCGCCTGGAAGAGTGCCAAGCCAATGGAGCCCTCGCGCAGCCCCAACCACTGTGGCAATTCCGGCACGAAAGGCACATGCCAGCCCCCGAGAAAGAGCGTAACCATCATGAGGGCTGCCACCACCATGTTGGAGTACTCGGCCAGGAAGAAGAGCCCGAACTTCATCCCCGAATACTCCGTGTGATAACCCCCAACGAGCTCGGGCTCAGCCTCAGGGAGATCGAAGGGAGCACGATTCGTCTCCGCAAAAGAAGCTACCAGGAAGAGGAGGAAGCCCAGCGGCTGATAGACAATGTGCCACACATGCTGTTGTCTGTTCACGATTTCGACCAAATCGAGCGTCCCGGCCACCATCACCACCCCGACAATGGAAAGCCCCAGAGCAAGCTCGTAGGAGATCATCTGCGCCGAGGAGCGTAATCCCCCCAGCAGCGAGTACTTGTTGTTGGAAGCCCACCCAGCCAGAACGATACCGTAGACACCAATGGAGGTCATCGCCAGAACGTAGAGGAGCCCAACATTGATGCCCGGGGCTACCACCAGCGGGATACGCTCCCCCCCGATGTTCACAGCATCGGCAATAGGAATGACAGCGTACAGACTCAGCGCAACAGCAATCGAGATCAGTGGTGCCAAGCGATGGTACGCTCGGTCTGCCAGGGCCGGCACTAAGTCCTCTTTGAAGTACAACTTGAGCACGTCGGCTAAGGGCTGCAGTAACCCAAAAGGTCCAACCCGATTGGGTCCAATGCGATCCTGAATCCACGCAGCGACTCGGCGCTCCACATAGACAAGCGTTGCTGCAGCCAGGAGGACAGAATTGACCACAATAACGACCTTGAGGCCGGCCACGACAATGTGCGCCACAAGCTCTCCCATGGGACGCTCTACGGTTTCAATACATGGGACTCATACCGCAGCGGCGGAACGGGATCGGGACTCCGTCCCTTGCCCAAGACAATCCCCCCGTAGGCCTCCAGCAGTTCGTAGGTCATCCCAGCGAAGCTGGGAATCTCGTGGGCGAGCTCTTGGAAGACCTCTTCCGACCGCGACCACTTCCAGGTTGTACCGAGTCGGCGGGCTATTTCACGGAGATGTTGCCATGTCTGCCGGCAATCCCGCTGGGGTCCGTGGGCCCAGCGATCATTCCACGCCCCGAACTTATCCCAGCGGCTCATGGCCATCCCTTGGAAGCGTGGGCGTTCTTTGGTCGCAACGGCAGGCCGTAGGAGCTGAACCCGCCGCTGGATGTTCGTGTATGTGCCCTCGAGCTCGGCATACGTGGTCGTTGCAAGCACAATGTGCGCATGGGCCGTGGTGCTGCTGTAATTTGAAGCGTGGACAATTACCATCTCCGCATCTTCGAGTGCCTGCTGGAGTTCCGGAGAAAGTGCAGCCGGATCTTCCTCGACAATGTAGAGACAGCGCACTGAGCCATAGCGCACCTGCTCCGGCAGCTCTGCCAGAGAGAGCCCCCCAGCAGCAGGCTTGAGTCCGATCTCGAGTACCCCAACCGTATTCGGGTTCCGATCACGACAGCGCAGGAAGTCATCCCCAAAGTAGGGGTCGTCTCGCCGCGGAAAGTCTAGATGGGGTGTCCGGAGGACCGTACGGGCAAACTTGACCACGGCATAGGCATCCTCGTTCGTTAGCCGTCCCGAGCCGATGATAGCTATCTCCGTGGGCTTATATCGGCGTAGGGCTGCCGCAACCGCCTCATATGCTTCTTCCCAAGTGGTCGGCTCAAGTTGGCCGGTGGCCGTTCGGCGCAGCTGCGGACCGTTGACGCGATTGTGGTTGACAAAACCGTACTGCGTCAAACGCCCTTCGTCGCACATCCAATACTGGTTGACGTGCAGATTGCGCCGCGGTTCCAGACGCAGGATCTCATTGTGGTGCACCCCAATCCGTATATTGCAGCCGCGCGCACACCCCGGGCAGATGGAGTCCGTGAAACTCATCTCCCAGACGCGCGCTTGGAAGCGAAAATCCCGGCTCGTCAGCGCTCCGACCGGGCAGAGCTCGATGACGTTCATGGAGTAAGGGCTATCAAACTCCGTGCCCGGGTAGAGCTCAATGGTGACGCGGTCATTGCGCTCGACGAAGGTCAAAACCGGCTGCTTAGCGATTTCATTGGCAAAGCGAATACACCGAGAGCACAGAATGCAGCGCTCTGCATCGAAGATAACCCCTGGTCCCCAGATGATCCGCTTCGGTTTGTGCACCTTCTCCTCCTGGAAGCGACTCACTCGGCGGCTGTAGCGAAAGGCATACTCCTGGAGCTTGCACTGTCCGGCCTCATCGCAGATGGGGCAATCGAGCGGATGGTTGATGAGCAGGAACTCCATGACAGCTTGCTGCGCCTGCACGGCGCGCTCGCTCTTCGTGTTCACCACCATCCCGTCGGCCACGGGGGTTGCGCAGGCAATCTGCAGCTTCGGCAAAAACGCAATCAGCGGTTGCCCCTCTGCATCCAGTTCTAAACTCCCATCGGGCCGTCGCCGCGGTAGCCCCACCTCCACCAAACACATGCGGCAATTACCGGCTACCGATAAGGCAGGATGCCAGCAGAAGTGCGGAATCTGCAGCCCATTCTCGTACGCAGCCTCAATGATAGTCTTGCCCGCCGGGACCTCAAGTCGGTGTCCATCGAGAGTAATGACTGGCATTGTCGAGCACGGTACTGTGCAACGGTACAAAATTACGGCCTCTCACGGCTCCTCAGCCCACCGATCTCGAGCTTCCCAGCTCTGCCCCCCACAGGGGATGTAATCTGGCCGCACGTGTTCATCCAGCAGGGAACATAGCTGCCCTGTCTCCTCGAAGTACCGGCATGAACCGCAGAGGAGCTCCTCTCTGAGCGAGCGGACCTGGCGCGTAAACTCGTTCCACCGTCGATAGGCCGGGTAGAACACAAGTCCCCAGAGTACGAAGAGGACAAGCCACCAGTGACGCCAGAGATCGGGCCAGAGAGCTGCAACAGACAATGCCCCAACCACAAGGACAAAGGTCCGCACGAGCGCACCGTAGACAATCGTCCCGGCGGTTACCTCCACCTCTCCCATACTTGTGCGGCGCTGGAAGAGCCAGCTATCACGCAGACGTTCCCACACGGACGGTTCCATTCTGTGTCCCTATTGTCTCGAGCCAACGACGAGCCATCTCTGCCCATGTTTCTCATCCGGCCCTCTCGGTGAGAAAGCCCTCCTGCAGCTTTTGCCGGAGTTTCTGCTCGAGCTCCTTGCGAGCTGCTTCCGAGAGAACCCCGAGCCCCAGTACAGATTGCCGGAATACATAGGCCCGTTCCAGCGGGAACTGCTGGTCAGAGAGTACCCACAGCAGGAAGATGCCATCCGAAATCCCTGCCTCGAGGGACACCAGCGACGGGATATCAACCGGGAGGAAGATGCCGCGGGCGACAAGCTCTGCCGTCAGTTGCGTTCCGAGCTCCAGCAGTAGGCCGCGGAAGCGCCGAATACGCTCGAGGAAGCGCCCATCACGACTGCGTAGGGCATGGGCCCAGAATTCGAGAAAAATCGGCGCATGGACAGCATGGCGGCGATAGAACAGAACTGCTGCCTCTCGCAGAAGGTCTGCTTGTCGCAGCGGGTCGCTCTCCTGCCCGAGCCGTTCGACGAGCTCCTCCTCGAACTGGTTCAGCCACTCATCGAGCAGCGCATAGAAGAGCTCCTCCTTCGTGCGGAAGTACTCATAGACGGTCCCCTTGGCAACCCCGGCATGGCGGGCAATATCGGCCACGCGTGTGGCGTGATACCCCTGGCGGGCGAAGACCTCAGCTGCTGCCTGCAACAGGAGTTGCCGTTTCGTCTCCCTATGGGCCATTGCCGGAGAGGAGCTCCTCGAGAGCATCGACAATCCACTCAGCGCAGACGCGTTTGGAGCGCGGCGGGAACATGCGGATGCGGCCATCGGGCAAGAAGAGGGCAATTGTGTTATCTGGACGCCCAATGCTTCCCCAGCGGAGGCTGTTGAGCACGAGCAGATCGACTCCCTTACGCTGGCGCTTCTGCTCCGCCGCAGCCCACTCAGCCTCTGCCTCGAGTGCAAACCCCACCAACAGCTGACCCGCACGGCGGTGGGCCCCGAGCGTGGCCAGGATATCTTCCGTTGGACGCAAGCGGAGCAGGAGATCATGGCTACCCCTTTTGAGTTTGCCGGGCCAAGTCTCCGCTGGCGTGTAATCGGCAACGGCAGCGGCAGCAATGATGACGTCAGCCCATTCCCGATACCGGAGCACGGCTGCCAACATGTGCTCGGCTGTCTCCACCTGTTCTACCACTATCCCAGGTGGGGGAGGCACAGCCGCCGGCCCCGAGATGAGCACAACCGACGCCCCTCGATCGCGACAGGCTTCCGCCAGGGCATAGCCCATACGCCCGGTGGAATGATTGCTGAGGTAACGGAGAGCATCCACGGGCTCACGCGTGGGGCCAGCCGTCACGAGCACATGCCGCCCACTCCACAGCTGCTGACGCGCTGCACTCAAAACCCCCGTCGTCAGGGCCCCCTCGACTGTGCTGAGTATGGCCTCCACTTCCGGCAAGCGGCCGAGCCCGACAGCCCCACTGGCCAATTCCCCAAAGGCGGGCGGGATAATCCAAACCCCTTCACGGCGCAACTGTTCAACGGCCCGCTGTACAGCCGGGCGCTCCCAGAGCTCTGTATCCATGGCTGGCGCCAGCACAAGAGGTGTCGTCTTAGGCAGTGAACACGCTAGCAACGTCGGCGCCGTATCTGCAATGCCGCAGACGAGCTTCCCCAATGTGGTGGCCGAACACGGGGCAATCAGCATCACCTCCGCCCATCGAGCCCACTCCACATGCCAGCTGCCGGGCAGCCCCGGAGGGAAGACCCGTGACACTACTGGGGCAAAGGCCGTCAGAGCAGCCTCCGCCACAAAGTGCAGAGCCGCTTCGCTGACCACCACACGAACTTCCGCCCCCTGCCGCTGCAGCTCCCGCAGGAAGAGCGGAGCTTTGTACGCGGCAATACTCCCCGTCACTCCGAGCACAACGCGCCGTCCCCGTAGAGACTCCATCAGGCGCTTGCCCCCGTATAGAACCGCAATGCGTGCAGAAAGGCTCGGCGGCTGACCGCCAAAAATAGCGGCGGTAGCACTAGCCCAGCAGCGACGAGCTCTACCCCCGCCTTCCCTAAGAGGACTTGGGCCGGAACAGAAGCCACCAACCCCATGGGGAAGAGATACAGCAGCACACGGCGCAGGAGCGGTGTATAGATGCTGTCAGGCTTCATCCCAAACTGGTACAAGATGTGGAAGGTCTGCTGGATCCCCTCAGCTGCCAAAATCCGGATGGCTATCGCTCCGATGAGCGCTTGAAAACTCACCATGCACAGCAATCCGTGCACCAGAAAGACTGGATATGCCAACACAGCCCACACCGAAGGCGGTGGAGCCAGACTGACCCCATATCCGAGGACGGTGAGCGCCAGAGCCAAGTTCAGGAAGGAAGCTACGTTCGGATAACGCAGAAAGACCAAGAAGAACGGCGAAACGGGCCGCAGCAAAAAGAAATCCAGCTCCCCGGTGAGTACGTACTGCGGGATACGCCAAAAGTTCGTCGAAAACAGCGCCATGTTGAGCGCATCCACCACAAACAGCGTGCCCAGGAAGACTGCCATTTCCGCACGGCTCCATCCTGCCACCGTCGGCGTGTGCAAGTAGATCACCTCGAAGAGGCCTATTTGGACAGCGTACCAGACGACATCGATGCAGAAGCTCAGCCACAGGTGGAGCCGGTATTCCATTTCACGGCTGAGCGCCTGCGCCAGAAACAGCCCCCAGAGGCGAAGTCGAAACAGCATTGCTCATCCCCCGTAGGCTCCAAAACGCCGCAGCCCCGTTGTCCAGAGCAGGGCAACGATACCCGAGAGGAGAATACTCCATCCGACCCCTCGCACCAACAGCAGCGGCAGTGCTTCCTCGGGAATCAACCCCGCCAAAATCCCCGCCGGAACGTAGGCCATGTACTGGAAGGGCAACCATTCAGAGAGCTGACGCACTCCGTTGGGAAGCAAACTCAGCGGGACCAATTGCCCTGAGAGGAACCACAGACTGATGTCCTTGACCACATGTAAGGTCCATACCTCATCCAGCCAAAAGGCCACGTACGAGATACCCAACCCCATGAGGAAGTTGAGCACCATACCGCACACCCAGAATGGCACCGCCCACGCCAGGCGCTCCCCGGTGCTGAGAGGGGCCGGCGCCTCGGGCAGCACGACCTGCAAGGCTACCAGGGCCGCCAGCAGAACAACGGGAAAGCTCACCAGACGCTCGGCCAGCGCCATCGTGAGCACATACGGCGCATGAGCCATAGGCTTGAGTAGATACCGCACCAGCTCACCCGTCCGAATCTCCTCGGCTACCATCCGTTCGACACGCCCCGAGCGCGTCAGCCCGAGGCTGAGCGTAGCAAGGGCAATATAGAGAGCCATCTGCCCAAAGGGCATCCCAGCAATGCTGGCGTGCTGCCCCCAACCATAGACTGCCCCCCAGAGGAAGAGCTGCACCGAGACCCCCACGACAACGGTTAGCCCCGCTGTGAAGAGAAAATTCGCCCGATACATCAACGCCGCGCTCAGCCCAAGGCGCAGCACACTCACATAGACGGCCAAGTCCTTCATCGCAGCGCTAGCGCCATGCGAATGATCTCCGCCGGAATGTCCAAATGGTTCGTGCGCGCATCATCGGCTGCAACCTCTAAAGGCAGTGGCTCCTGCCAATGTCCGATGTAGTAGGCCGTGTAGAATCCACTCGCACACCCCCGCAAGGCATCGCACACCATCCGATAGCCGAGCCAGCTGGCTCGCAGAATGTCTGTCACCGAAGCTACTCCACCCCGCTGGAAATAGCTCATATCGACGGCCCGGATCTCCCGTTCAATGCCACGCCGGCGAAAGATCTCCTCCAGAATGTGCTGAATCTCTTGCAGTGACTTTGGATAGGCCTCGGAGACGAGAATAAGGGTGTCGCGGTCACGCTGCCCAGCAATTTCGGCCAAGCGCTCGAAATCAACATTCTCGTGCGGCCGAATAGCATACTCTGCCCCCCCGATGATACCCGCATAGAAAGCCAAATAGGCTGAATCCCGTCCCATGGAGCGGATCAGGTACACGCGCCGGTGCGAGCTGGCTGTATCGCGGATCCAACTCAACATCTCCAGGCTCCGCTCCAGTGCACTGTAGAAGCCGATCGAAGTGCCGTAGTTGTTACACACATCGTTGTCAATCGACCCTGGGGCAACGAGGATGCGTGTCCGCCAGCCCTCGCGACGCAAGATTTGCTCGACCGCCCACGCTGCCTTGACTGAGCCATTGCCGCCAATGACGAAGAGATACTCAAAGCCCTGCTCTTCCAGATTCCGGGCAGCCCGCTCTCGGAGCTCTCCATTGGTGGCAAATTCCGGAAAGCGCATCGTCCCGAGAATCGTTCCACCGAGGGCTGCAATGCCAGATACATCGCGCTTGTTCAGCGGGCGGTATGCATTCTCCACTAGCCCCTTCCAGCCATCGAGAACACCCCAGACCTGGCTTTCCGGACTTAAGTTCAGCACAGTTCGCACCACGGCCCGAATGAAAGCATTCATCCCCGGGCAATCCCCACCACCGGTCAAAATAGCGCACTTCATCCCTCCCTCGGCTCCTCAGCGGACCTTGAAGGTTGTCATTGTGACAATGGCCAAAATGACGGCAATGATGTAGAAGCGCACCACAACCTGCGCCTCATGCCAGCCACAGCGCTCGAAGTGATGGTGTAGCGGTGCCATGCGGAAGAGACGGCGCCCTTCACCGTAGCGCCACTTCGTGTATTTGAAGTAGCCCACCTGCACAATGACCGAGAGGGCCTCCACCACGAAGATGCCCCCAAGAATGGGCAGCAGCAATTCCTTCTTGAGCAACACGGCTAGCGCTCCCAGAGCGCCGCCCAAGGCCAGCGATCCTGTATCTCCCATGAAGACTTGCGCTGGATACGTGTTGAACCACAGAAAACCCATGGCTGCCCCCACCATCGCCGCACAAAAGATACTCAGCTCATCGGCACCCCGCAGATGGACGATGTTGAGGTATTTGGCAAAGACGGCATTGCCTGAAACGTATGCAATCACAGCCATGGCCAATGCCGCAATACCGACTGTGCCTATAGCCAGCCCATCGAGTCCATCGGTGAGATTGACAGCGTTCGACGCCGCCGTGATAACCAGGATGACCATGGGAATGTAGAGTACCCCCCAGTCCAGATTCACGTTCTTCTGGAAGGGCACGGTCGTCTGCGTGGCTACGACTGGATAGCTACTGGAAAACCACTCCGGCCAGTAGACAATGGCGCTGCCGAGCGCAAGGGCAATAGCTACCTGCCCCAGGAGCTTATAGCGTCCAATGAGCCCATTGGGGACACGGCGAACAACCTTGAGGTAGTCGTCCACAAAGCCGACCACCCCTAGCCACGCCGTGACGACGAGCATGGCAATGACCATCCCGTTGGTCAAATTCGCCCACAGTAACGTTGGGAGCAATACAGCCAGCAGAATGATGACTCCCCCCATCGTCGGGGTTCCCTGCTTGCGGGCGTGGTTGCCCACCTGCTGTAACTCTGGCTTCCCGTGCTCCTGGAGTTGACGCCGCCGTAGCACACGAATAATCGGTGGAGCAAGAGCAAAGCAGAGCACAAGTGCCGTAATGGCTGCCGCTGCAACGCGGAAGGTCACATACTGGAACACCCCAAACCCCGGCGGGTCAAACTCCTTCCACACCCATAGGGCCAAGTGGTAGAGCATAGTTGCTGACCCTCCCACCGTCCAATCGCTGACGGTACAACACCAAAACGCGCTCCATGGCCAGAGCGCGCGAACCTTTCACGAGCACAACGTCCCCCGGCCGTCCCCACCGCCACAGGTACTCAGCAATCTCCTCGTGGGAGGCGAAGACAAGCACATCCGGGAATTCCGCCGCCAGAGCTGCAAAGTGCTCCCCGAAGAGGCAGACTACATCGGCCTGCGCACGCGCACGGGCAAGGACAGCCCGATGGGCCTCAGGAGCCGCATCCCCCAGTTCCTGCATATCGCCCAGCACTGCCCACCGGCGCCCCGCACAAGGCAGCTGACCGAGCGTCTCGAGCGCCATCCGCATAGAGAGTGGGTTAGCGTTATAGGTATCGTTGAGCACCCGCACTCCATTGGGCAATCGCACAAGCAGCATACGTGCAGGACCCTGCTCGGCCGATTCAGCCCGATAGGCACAGAGGCCTCTGCGGACCTCTTCAGCCGATAGTCCGAACACCCACGCCACGGCAGCAGCCGCTCCGGCCGCCCGTGCCACAGCCGTCCCAACTAGCGGAAGCCGACACTCGATGCTCTGGCCGCCGTAGCGAAGCCGAACAACTGTACCGCCCTCCCCATCGAGCGAACCCGTCGCCCATATGTCTGCCGCCGGAGTAGGTCCGAAGGTCATCTCCCCATCGGCCGGCAGTAGCAGCGGCTCATCAGCCGGGAGGATCACCCTCCCCCCGGCTCGACGCAGAAAACGTATCAGGGTTGCCTCCTCCCGTACAACCCCCTCCAGCGAGCTCAACCCTGCCAAGTGCTCTTCGCCAATGGCAGTCACAACCCCACAGGTGGGCTGCACACTCTGGCAGAGCAGGGCAATCTCGCCGACAGAGTTCGTCCCCAACTCAATGACAGCAACCTCATGCTCTGGGCGTAGCTGGAGCAGCGTAAGCGATACCCCGAGCAGATTGTTCTCATTGCCAGCTGTCTTCAACACCCGGAAGCGCTGGGCAAGCACGCTTGCAATGAGCTCCTTCGTCGTCGTCTTACCGGCCGAGCCCACGACGGCAACCAGTGGAATGCGAAAGCGTTGACGGTGCAGGCGCGCAAGCTCCGCCAAAGCCTTCAGCGGACTGGCAACAGGCAGAAAGCGATAGTGCTGCCAATCAGCGGGGAAGTGATGCCAAAGAGGCTGCTCCACGATGGCCAGGCTGACCCCCCCGGCGAAAGCCTCCGGGAGCTTGCTGTGAGCATCAACTCGCCGGCCTCGTAATGCTACAAAGATCCCGCCAAGCGCAGGCTGACGGGAATCCACTGTCACACCCCGAAAGACTTCCTCGGGCGCTACACGGTTTGCTGCCTCCGGGCAAAGCCGATGCAAATGCTCGCCAGTCCACTCGACGCCGGGAATACACGACTGCATTACCGCACGACGCTCCCAGACCGTACAAAATTAGGACGGCCAGCCCAACGCTACCATACCAGCAGCTGAGCAACGTCTCTACGAGCGGCATGTCCTCATTGCCGAACCGCTCAATGCTACGAGTAGGTGCGCTTTTCTGCCTGGGTATCTGCCTGGGGCTTCACCTTTCGGCCCAAACCCCGAAAGGAGCCTTCAAGATCGGCCGCCTCAAATATGGGGGTGGAGGTGATTGGTACAACGATCCAGCCGCAGAGGTTAACCTGCTGCGCTTCGTCCAGCAGCACACCACAATCCCCGTTGAACCCACCTTCGAAGCAGTCGATCTGGCTAGCGACGCCATCTTTCAGTACCCGATGCTCTTCTTGACAGGGCACGGCAACGTGGTCTTTTCAGCCGACGAGGCTCGACGCCTGCGCACCTACCTGCTCAGCGGAGGCTTTCTCTACATCGACGACGACTATGGACTGGACACGGCTATCCGTCGTGAGATGCGCAAGGTCTTCCCCGACCGGGACTTCGTCGAACTCCCCTTCTCCCACGGCCTCTTCCACTGCCACTTCCGCTTTCCCCATGGCCCACCGAAGACGCACGAACATGATGGCAAACCCCCTCAGGCCTTCGGGATCTTCCACGAGGGGAGGCTCTGCGTGCTCTATACCTACGAGAGCAATCCCAGCGACGGGTGGGTAGACTCGCACGGCGATCCACCAGACAAGCGCGAAGAGGCCCTCAAGTTCGGCACAAACATCATCGTATGGGTGCTCACGCACTAGCTACACGAGCTCCAGCATCCTCTGGAGCGCCCGACGCGCTCGCTGAGCTATCTCCTCGGGCACCGTCACCTGATAGACCTCCTCCTGGAGGGAGCGCAAAACCCCCTGCAGCGTAATGCGCTTCATGTACGGGCAGATGGCATCGGGCTTGAGGGCGTGGAAACGTTTGCCCGGATTCTCCTGCTGCAGACGGTAGAGGAGCCCAACCTCTGTGCCGATGACAAACTCTTCAGCGGGCGACTGACGCACATAGCGCAGCATTCCGTCAGTGGAGGCTACTGTGACCTTCCGCCCATTGAGCGTTCCAACGGCACAGGAGTAGAGAGTCGAAGACATGCAGCCACACTCGGGGTGAATGAGGAACTCCGCCTCTGGATACTGCTCTAGTGCGGCGTGAACGTCTTCTGGCCTCATTGCAGCGTGGACGTGGCACTCTCCCAGCCACAGGTACATCCGTCGGCCAGTTTGTGCCTGAAGCCACGCCCCGAGAAACATGTCCGGGACGAAGAGGATCTCCTGCTCCGGAGGAATAGCCTCAATGACCTTGCGGGCATTGGCAGAGGTACAGACCCAATCGCTTTCCGCTTTCACGGCAGCTGAGGTGTTGATATAGGCTACCACCACCGCCCCGGGATGTTGTGCCTTCCATGCCCGCAGCTGTTCGGCCGTGATGGATTCCGCCAGCGAACACCCGGCCTCCAGGTCGGGCAAGAGCACGCGCTTGTCCGGACAGAGGATGGCTGCTGTCTCTGCCATAAAGTGGACACCGCAGAAGACAATGAGCTCTGCCTGGCTTCGGGCTGCTGCTTGCGCCAGAGCAAGGGAATCCCCCACAACATCGGCAACGTCTTGTACCTCCGGCACCTGGTAGTTGTGCGCCAGAATCAGCGCATTCTTCTCCCGCTTGAGCTCCCTGATGGCTGCCTGTAGTTCCTCACGCTGCATTTTGTCTACCCCGAGGGGGCTAGTTACGCGAAATTACTGAACCCCTCTCACGGCTCGACCGATCCTCTGCCAGCCCTACAGCGCTGCATGGAGGCTCAGCAGGCGAGCCAGTTCACCGGTGAGCACTCGCATGTCAAAGGCACGGACGAACTCCTCCGATGGGGTTGGCAGAGTGCCCTCTTCCCAGCGTTGGTAGAGTTCGGCAATGTGCCGGGTCATGGTCTCCACATCGCCATGCTCGGCCCAGTAAGCAGCTCCACTGGCCTGGAGCAAGCTCTGGATAGGCGAATGCGCCGGCGTACAGGCCAGCAGCGGGCGTCGCGCTCCGAAGTATTCAAACAGCTTCAGCGGGGAGCCCATGGGGCGATTGTCCACCCAGAGCACGTGTGACTCTACCATGTGCCGAATGGCTTCTCGATGAGATACGTAGCCGATTGTCCGCACAATCGACTGGAGCTCTAACTGCTCTACCATCCGACGGTGCTCAGGGCGTACTATGCCTACCCAGCGGATCTCAAAGCGCCGCTGCGCCGATGGAGAGCGTCGCAGAAAGCGGGCAACAGCCTGCAGCACTGTCTGGGGATTGCCGTGCTTGAACACCCCGACATAGCTCATCACGAAGCGATCGGTCAGCGGCTCAACTCTGCCTACAGCAGCAAAGTCCTCACTGTCATAGCCGTGCGAGACGATAGCCACATCGTCGTGGCTCAAGAGGTCCGGGTAGTGGCGGAGGAGATTTTCCTTGAGTCCACGGGTGACCACTGTTGCCACGGCCATACGAGTTAAGACGGAGCGCTCCAAGCGCTGATGCCGGCGCCGGTGCCACGGCGTTGGGCACCAGTATTCTGGATCCCCTACCCATGGGTCGCGATAGTCGACAATGTATGGCAGGCCCGCTCGCTGAGCCAGCTCAGCTGCAATCAGGAAATCGGTAAAGGGCGGTGCCGTCGCAAAGAGAATGGCTGGCTCATATTGCCGCACGAGGCGCCACCCTAACTCGAGCGCACTCTTCTTCCACCGAATTTGCCGGTCAGGAATCCACCAGAACCGACTCCACCGGAGCCACAGCGTGTGTATCCTCTGACTCGGGAGTGCAACCGTTCCATCTGGAGCAGCACGGCGCCGCACCCACCAGGGATTCCCGTCATCAGGCGTGCGCGCAATGAGCACAGAACGTTCCTGCAGCTCCGCCAGCAGAGATGGATCGTAAGCGAAGAAGGCCGAAGGAGTGGCCGTCAGCACAATAGGCTCCCAGCCATACTCGGGCAAATACTTGACAAACTTCGTCGCCCGGAGTACGCCGCTCGTCCCCATCGGTGGGAAGTAATAAGCGATGACGAGAACTCGGCGTCGCCCTTCCATGGCCGCAGGCTCAGAGGCTGAGGAGCTCCACCGGGGCGGTCGTCAGAAGCTGAGCCCCCTCGGCAGTGAGATGGACATCGTCCTCGATACGCACGCCGAAGCGTCCTGGCACGTAAATGCCCGGCTCAATCGTGACAACAGTGCCTGCCTGCAGGCGTTGCCGCCGAGGGGCCCGGGGAGAGAGTGCCGGGGGTTCGTGCACGCTACGTCCAATTCCATGCCCCAAACTGTGCCGAAAGTAGGGCCCAAAACCTGCCTCTGTAATGAGCCGTCGCGCAACGGCATCGGCCTCTTGCGCACGCATGCCGACATGGAGCGCCTCGATGGCTCTCTGCTGTGCAGCGCGGACCGTGTCGTAGACTCGCCTTTGCTCAGCCGTAGCTCGTCCGAGGACGAACGTGCGCGTCATGTCCGAGACATATCCACAGACCACGCAGCCGAAGTCCACCGTTACGAGCTCATTCTTCCGCAGACGTCGCGCAGAAGCTCGCCCATGTGGCAATGCCCCCCGTTCCCCGCTAGCTACAATGATATCGAAGGCATCCCCTTCCGAGCCCATGTAGCGGGCCAGATGGGCAATCTCAGCAGCCAGCTCCCGCTCGCTCATCCCTTCGCGGACACGCTCCAAAACAGCTTCATACACCCGAGAGGCAATCTGCGCCGCCCGGCTCAGGAGTTCGACCTCGACAGCGGCTTTCGTCACGAAGAGTTCCTCCACACCCTGCCGCAGCGGTATGAGGCGGCACGGCCGCCACAGACGTCGAGCCTGTACAACAGCTGCATATGTCAGCGCAGTAGCCTGAAACCCCACGCGCTCTCCCCCCGCCAGCAACCCGTTCTGCCGGACGTAAGCAAAGGGCTCCCGCGTAATGTGTAGCACCAGACCGGGGACAGCAAAGAGCTCACCCCGAGCTTGCTCCTCATACCGTTCATCCGTCAGCAAGTGCAGTGCCTCCCCCGTGATGAGGAGCTGGGCAGCCGAACCAGAAAAGCCCGTCAGATACCGAATGTGCGGCACAGAGCTGATGAAGAGAGCATCGAGCCGGCGGTCCTCCATCAGCTGCCGGAGGCGCCCTAGACGCTCTATCGCCGTCTGGGTCAAGGCGGCATGGATTCGTCCCCCCACCATCGGCTCAGAATCCGAAGTAATTGGGCGACTCCTTGGTGATGATGACATCGTGCGGATGCGATTCCCGTAACCCTGCCAACGTCATCCGAATAAAGCGCGCTCGCTGCTGAAGCTCAGCAATAGTGGCACATCCACAGTAGCCCATTGCGGCTCGCAATCCCCCCACCAGCTGGAAGAGCGTGTCACTCACACTCCCCTTGAAGGGCACGCGGCCCTCCACCCCCTCGGGGACGAGCTTCGTCAACTCCGTATCCATATCCTGGAAGTAACGGTCTGCCGATCCGTGATACATCGCCCCCAGCGAGCCCATACCGCGATAGACCTTGTAGGCCCGTCCTTCGAGCAAGACCTTCTCGCCAGGGCTTTCTTCATGGCCTGCCAACAGGCTGCCAATCATGACGCTGTCGGCCCCAGCAGCTATGGCCTTGGCAATGTCACCCGTCTGCCGAATGCCTCCGTCGGCGATGACCGGGACACCGGCAGCGTGGGCCACCGGAGCTACCCACAGAATGGCCGTCAGCTGCGGAACCCCGACACCTGTGACCACCCGCGTTGTACAAATCGAGCCCGGTCCGATGCCTACCTTGACGGCATCGGCCCCGGCGCGAATGAGGGCTCGAGCAGCCTCTGCCGTTGCAATATTACCGGCAATCACCGGAAGCTCGGGGAAACGCCGCTTCAGACGCCGCACCGTCTCGATAACTCCCCGACTGTGCCCATGTGCACTGTCGACAACAACAACATCAGCCCCGACAGCCACCAGCGCTGCAACACGCTCTTCAACGTCCGGTGTCACTCCCACAGCCGCACCGACGCGAAGCCGCCCCTGCTCATCCTTGCACGCATTCGGATAGCTGCGCCGCTTCTGGATGTCTTTGAAGGTAATCAGCCCCTGCAACACCCCACGTTCGTCGACGACGGGAAGCTTCTCAATGCGATGGCGCTGCAGGATCTGCTCAGCCTCCTCAAGCGTCGTCCCCACCGGCGCAGTAATGAGCCCTTCGGCCGTCATCACCGCCGAGACGGGTTGCTCTAAATCCGTGACGAAACGCAGATCCCGATGCGTGACAATCCCCACCAAGCGGCGTTCAGCATCCACGATAGGAATACCCGAGATGTGGTACTTGCGCATGAGCGCAAGTACCTCGCGCACAGGACGATCCGGCGAGAGCGTTATCGGGTTGCGGATCATCCCGCTTTCGGAACGCTTGACACGGTCCACCTCCTCAGCCTGCCGCTCGATGTCCAAATTCTTGTGGATAATCCCAATGCCCCCTTCGCGGGCCATAGCAATGGCCATGGCCGATTCGGTAACCGTGTCCATCGCAGCGCTGACAATTGGAATATTCAGCTCAATCGTGCGCGTCAGCCGCGTGCGGATATCCACCTGCCGTGGTAGCACCTCCGAGTAGGCAGGCACAAGGAGCACATCGTCAAAGGTCAGCCCCTCCCCCACAATACGTTCTTCCCACCCTCGGTGGTTGCGGCGTATTGCACGGGCTGGCTTCACACGTTCGGCCATGCCTTAGCGGATCTCCCGATGGATCGTGTGCCGGCGCAGGAAGGGATTGTACTTGCGCAATTCCAAGCGTCCCGGGGTATTCTGCCGGTTCTTGGTCGTCACATACCGCGACGCCGGTTTCCCCTCCTTCTTTGCCTCCGTGCACTCCAGAATAACCAGAACACGAGCACCCTTTTTCTTCGCCATTGCTGACCGGTTGGCTGAATCGCACACTGTGATGCTGCAAAATTACAGCGCCCGTCGCAGAGCAGCGGGACGTTCTGCAAACGGCCTCTGCCGAGAAGCGTGACCATAGCGATGCACACCACCTCACCGAGCTCTTCGTCACTCTGCTGCGCCACGGATACTCTCCTCATAGATGCCCGTGCATCAGCCTGACGAATCCTCCAGCAACCCTGAAAGGGTTTTCCCACCTGCACCCGTCTCCGTGTCCATAGAGCTCATACCGTGTACGGACTTTCCTGCTCCCTTCCACCCTCTGGCATGCACCTTCGTTACCGATGAGGCCTTCCGCAGCGCACGTTTTCCCACAACAGCTCGCTTCTGGCAGGCTCCATTAGCGGAGCTCCTCCAGCTTGGGCAGGCAAAGATCCAGAGAGCTGCCCTTGTGCAGGCACTGCAAGAGAGTATGGAGGGGCTTATCTGCTCGCCGCAGCAAGCCCGCTATCTCCAGGAGCTGGGTTCTCCACAGGGAGTTGCCGTCGTTACGGGCCAGCAGGTTGGTTTCCTTGGGGGGCCATTCTACACAGCTCTCAAAGCGATGGCGATCGTTGCTCTTGCACAGCGGCTCGGAGCCTTCCTCAACCGCCCCGTAGTGCCACTCTTCTGGATAGAGGACAACGACAGCGATGGTGCAGAGGCCGGCTCCATTGCTTGGTGGCAACGTGAGGGACCTGCAGAGTTACTCGTGGCTGCCCCCACAGCTGAGCTCCAACAACCGCTAACTGTCGCTGCTCGCTCCTTGCTTCCTGGCGGCCAGTGGGAAGCTGCTGTGGAGAGAATTCTCTCGGAAGCCCCACCTGAGATCGCCTCATTGCTGCGTTCAGCATACCGTCCGGGGGTGTCGTGGAGCTATGCCTTTCTGCTCCTCCTGCAATGGCTTGTGGGAGATGCCGGGGTACTCTTCCTGCGCTCTTCGGTTGCACGCCGTTGCGGCCTCTTCATTCCCATCCTCGAATGGGCTCTCTCCAACGCAGAGCAGCTGCACAAGGCCCTGCATGAGGCGGAATCCTGGCTACACAGACGAGGCCATACGGTACAGATCCCCAGCGCAATGCTACCCATCCACTTCCATACGCCAGAGGGATACCGCTACCGCATTCGCCAATTACCCACAGGCGGCTATGCAATTGCGCAGCAGCGGTACAGCACTGCCGGTCTGCGAGAGCTCTTTGCCCAGCACCCCACCGCCTTTTCCCCAGCGGCCCTCCTGCGTCCTGTGTGCCAGCAGTACGCTATACCCACCATTGCCGTCGTACTCGGACCTGCCGAAATTGCCTACTGGGCGCAATTACGGGAACTCTATGAGCTCCTCGAGCTCCCAATGCCGATGGTAACTCTACGGCCCTCCCTGACGCTTGTGCCTCCGGCCATTCACCGGCTTCTGACCCGCCATGGGTGGAATGCTCTGCAATTTCTAGCCCCATGGCACCAGCTGGAAACCACCCTTCTGCGCTCCCTTCCCTCTGTTGCAGCAGCCGAGCATCGTATCGCAGAGCTGCGCGCGGCACTCCGCCAGTGGTATGAACAGCAACTCTCTGATGTCCATGCTGTCGACCCCACACTGGTTCCCAGTCTGGGAGCCACTCACCATCGAATCGAGCAAGCTCTCCAGCGCTGGGAACGCCGCCTCCGGGCGGCTTTCCGCCGCCGCGCCGAGCTCTTCCTGCACCATGCCCAGCAGGTATGGTGGCTCCTCTTCCCCCAGGGACAGCCTCAGGAACGGCGTCTGAGCTGGCTCCAGCTGAGTATGCTCTGTGGGCTCGAATCTTTTCGCGCCGCACTCCAGCAGAGCACTACCCTCCCACCTGGCGTCCACGCTGTGCTAACGGTGCCCGGGGAAGCCGTAGCGTCCGCCCCAGAACCAACAGCACGTATAGCAGAATCCCCACCCCGATGAGCCAGCTCCCCTGCAGACGGAGCGAGAGCACACCAGCAAAATCCCCCCATAGACGCCCGATGAGCCCCCCAAATGTCAGCCCTACAGGTACCCAGAGCCAGCCTGTCCATGCATATCCCTGTCGCCCTAAGAGTGCCGGGAAGATCATGATCCCGTGGGCAAATACCATGGCAAACACAAACCCCACAAAGAAGCTGTGTACGAGAGCATCGTAGAACAAGGCGCTGGCAGCCCCTACAATGCTCATGAGCATCGTGACCAGCAGCCACCCATAGCCTATCGCGAGCACCCCTGCCGTGTACCGGTGGAGCGCCGACACTGGCCGACGAAGTGCCCGGAGAGCCACATCGTACCGGAGTAACCAGCCCCCGATCCCCCCGAGGGCAATGCCCAACATCTGCCAGTGCGCAGCCATGAGCTCAACCCCAATGCCGAGCAGCAAGACAACCACAAGCCCCAAGAGCCACTGCAGTGCTTGCCGCTCTGCTCCAAGGATGCGTGTCAACTCCAAACGCTCAGCCACAATGGTCAGTATGAAGAATCCCATGAGCACCGGGGCCACCCGCACGAACTCTATCCCTGCTAGCCGCATCCCCCAGCCCAGAGCAAATAACGCCGCTGCTCCGCCCATGAGGGCAAAGGGAAAGTACTGATACCGCCGCAACAACACCCCAAATACAACGGCCATCCCAATACCTCCAAGCCCCAGGAGCAGAAAACCCAACTGCCGAATCCCCAACACCAGCGCCGGCATGCTCAATGCACAGGCCCATGCCGGTATAAATGCCCACCACCGTTTGATGGCCACCGCCCGCTCCAGGGCAATCAGGGTACCGAAGAAAGTCCCCGTCATCAGCGCCCCGTGCTCCGCAGCCACCGAGCCTGGTACCCCGAAGACAGGCCACCCTAGTCGGTGGTAGCCCCCCATCAAGCCCAAGAGGAGTCCAACCCCACCGAAGGGGAGGATAGCCCACAAAGGCCAACGCTTCACCATATCGCAATGCCCCGTGCTAGTAGCACCCCAAGACAAACAAGTGCAAGGGCCAGCACTAGCACGATACGCCCAGCCCAGAGGCTCAGCTGACGCATTCGCTCTGCCTCAGGATTCCCTACCCCCTCCTGCAGCAGACGTACTGCCCGACGCCCAACCGCCCAACTGTGCCACAGGCTAATGAACACCATCACCGCAAATAGCCCTAGCTTCAATAGCCCCATCCGCCCAATCGGGCTCGTCCATAAAGCCTCTAGGCTCGTTATCCCCCGAGAGGCCAAATTGACAAGGCCTGTGACCAGTAATACAAGCAGTGCCACACCCCCGCCATACTCAAAGCGCCTGCCAATGCGCTCAATGAGCACTGCTCGTTGAGGGATATCCCGGAGCAAAGGGATGACCACAATCCCTAAAAAGAGCATCCCCCCAACCCAGAAGGCCGCCGCGACAACGTGGAGGAAGACCGCTACTGTCGAGAGCCACGACGGCATCGGAGGCTAACCCCCTCAGAGCTGGCTTCGGATGATATCGTGCACACGGACCACCCCGACGCAGAATCCCTGGCTATCCACAACCGGCAGCACACTAATCTGACGAGGCCGATGCTCCATGAGAGCCAATGCTTCCGCCAGGGAGGTCTCCGGCTCGACGACCACCGGTGTCGGAGTCATCACATCCCGAGCACGTAAGGGCCGGATATCCTCCACACGCTGCAGCGTACGGCGAACATCCCCATCGGTGACAATACCGCAGAGACGCCCATCAGGCCAGACCACACAGACACAGCCGAGCGCTTTAGCCGTCATCTCGATGAGCATCTCCCGGAAGCTCGTCTCCGGCAAAACTCGTGGTAGAGCATCGCCCGTATGCATGACATCCCGGACCTGCAAGCTCGCCAGGCGTCCGAGCATCCCCATAGGATGAGCAGCCGCTATCTCCTCGGGCCGTACTTTGCGCAGCTGCATCAGTGCCACCGAGAGTGCATCCCCCATAACGAGCGCAGCGGTCGTGCTCGTTGTGGGAATCATGTTGAGCGGACAGACTTCTGCTTCAACCCCGACATCGAGCACAACGTCAGCCTTAGCGGCAAGCTCAGAGTGGCGCTGGCCGACAATGGCTACAATAGCCACCTGGCGACGCCGCAGCCACGGTATAAGCGCGCATACCTCCGCCGTCGTCCCACTCTTGGAGATCAGCACCGCCACATCCCCCGCCCGGACAATTCCGAGATCCCCGTGGGGAGCCTCGGCCGGATGCAGGAAGACTGCAGGAATCCCAATGCTGCGCAATGTTGCAGCAATCTTGCCCCCAATGATGCCCGACTTCCCTACTCCACTGACAATGACCTGCCGCGCCGCATGAAGCAGTGCCACAGCCTCCTCAAATTCCTGTCCAATCCGCTCCCCGATGGCGATGAGGGCGTGTGCCTCCTGCTGGAAAACCCGCCGTGCAAGTTCTATCGCCCTCCTCTGGCCTATGGCAAGGGGGATTTCCCCCATTGGCGTCATCCCGGAGGCCACTGAAACGGACGTCCACCCAGAAGGTGCAGATGCAGGTGAAATACGGACTGCCCTGCTTCACTATTGCAATTGAGCACCAAGCGATAGCCCCGCTCGGCAATACCGTACCGAGAGGCGAGCTGCCGAGCTACCCACAACAATTTGCCCAGAAGGGGGATATCCTCTTCTGTGGCCTCGTTGAGAGTAGCAAGCGGCTTCTTGGGCACCACGAGCACATGGATGGGTGCCTGCGGATTTATGTCGCGGAAGGCCACAACCTCATCATCTTCGTATTCAATCTGGGCCGGTATCTCGCGCCGGATAATGCGAGCAAACACCGTCTCTGCCATCGCCTCTCCCCCTTACGTCAACCATATAGAGAGCCCTCCACCGCCCTGGGTGGAAGGCTCTCTCACCGCCTCAGTTCCCGTCACGCACGCATCAACGGACAAGCGTCACTGGCTGTACGAAGACGTGCTCGCCCACGAAGAGACGCCACCGATACGTACCCGTTGCCGCTGGCGTTCCTTGCTCTGTCACCCCATCCCAGCCGAGCACATGGACTCCCGCAGGCAGCGTCCGATCGGCCACTGTACGCACCAGCGTACCGAGAGCGTCCACAATCTCGGCTCGCACATAGGCCGCCTCTGGCAAACGGAGCTCAAGGCTCGTCTGCCCAGAGAAGGGATTCGGGGCAGCATTGCCAACCCAGATCTCGCCCTCGTCCAACGGCGTCAAGTGCAGCACATGGCTGAAGCTCTCTTGCCCATCGCGGGCAATAAGCCGCAGCCGATACTGATACTCCACACCCGGTCGAACGCGGGTATCCTCGTAGCGATAGCTCTCACCCCGCGCCTCATCACCCAGCGCCCGTTCAGCATAGATGGGGATCCACGGATCGGCCTCCGACAGCCGCCGCTCTAGCACAAAGCGCTCCAGCAGCGCTTCAGAAGCCGTAGCCCATAGCAACACGTTCTTCCGCCGCTGCGCTATACCCTCGAAAGTAGCCAGTTGCGCTGCTACCGGTCGTGCCTGATTATAGCTACGCTCGCCCAAGTAGGGCCGCACGAGCGGAATCCAAGTCCCCCGACTCCGAGTTAGATAGAAACCAACCTGCCCGGCGAAGTTCAGATGGGGATAGGCAACCATCCCCACTGTAGGCATGAACTGACCCCACTGCCCAGCATCGAGCGTGTTCTGGAAGGCGAACACATTATCGTTGATCAGGGCCAGCCCCTGCCGCACCCGGAGCGCCTTGTCGATCATGAGCTGGTAATTCTGCACTCCGGCAACAGGGATCGTTGACACGTTGGTTGTTACCATTCCCATTCGCGACTTTGAGGCCCCAAGCTCAAAGCCTACCGAACCACGCTGGGCAACTGCGACCCAGTAATCACCAGCTGGAAGCACGACGGGATCTGGCAACATGTAGAAAGAGAAGCGATCGTAGACCCCATCGGCCATGGGCCGCCAGACGGGTCGCCCTTGTTCATAGACCAATGTGTCCCCAAAACCACGGATCCGGCTTAGGCGGCTTCCGGGAATCAGCGTCTGCGGAATTGTCGCTCCCCGGTAGAGCGAGAAGGAAACATAGTTGAAGTCCTGGTTCAAGCTCCCGAAGAAAGCCATGTAGCCGTAAACCGTATCCTGCGCCCGCAGGCGGAAGCGTACCGCAAGCTGTCCCGAGCCATCCCCGCCGGAAGGACCATAGCGGGTCGTGAGGTTATCCGTTGGCCCCTGAGGATAGCAGAATAGATTCAACCCACGCCCGGGTATGCCAGAGAATTGCTGGTCAGGCACGTTATTCTTACTCGAGCCGAGGTTCTCCGGCTCTACCTCATAGGCAAAGGAATCGCCGAACTTGAGCTCGAAGATGGTGTAGTTCTCATCGTTGAGCGGCTCCAGATCCCCGCCAGGGATGAAGAGGCGCGCCTTAATCACATACCGCCCCGGCCCCGTGCCCTTGTTGCGGGCATCCCAGTCAGGGAAGGGGATCTCTACTTCGCGGTTTCCACCCAGGAGCGGAACATACTTGGAAGCAGAGTGGATTACCTGCGGATCGCCTTCACGCGTGATCACCAAGCCAACGTAGAATCCTCCTGCTGCCAGACCTGTGTTGTTGGCAATCTTGACGCTAATGGGGATCCGCGTCGCCTGGCTGGCCGGTAACATCGTGTAGGGGAGGTTGACCTTCACGGCCGAGACTTCAAGGTCCGTTACCTCCGTCGGGAAGAGGATGCGTACGTTGTCGATGAAGTAGTTGTCATCATCATCATCCGGCGGCGGCGGGGTACTCATGTCCCGCTTCGCCCGGACCCACAGGCGGAAGCGGAAGTTCTTCGCTCCTTCATTTGGCCAGTTGATGATGGTGTCCGGAATCGGAATGAAGATCTTCCGAAACTCGAAGTCCTTCCCGTCGTCATAGAGATCGGCTCGGAGCCCTTGAGCGGGAGTCAGTGGCATGTTGTAGTCCAGCGAGTCGAATCCCCGCATATATCCACCGGCACCGTAGAGTGTGAAGGCAGAATTGTTCGTGATCGGTTGAGCGCCCGGACGCGGATGGTAGTTCCACGCTGTGATGTTCG
Organism: Candidatus Kapaibacterium sp.; assembly: GCA_938084565.1. GTDB lineage: Bacteria > Bacteroidota > Ignavibacteria > Kapaibacteriales > HRBIN21 > HRBIN21. The sequence goes on from CALKEU010000006.1 coordinate 34,688, forward strand.
TAATATTGGTCAAGCCATCCCAACTGGGGCGGGCAAACTCAATGCGGAGCTCATCAGGCGCTGCACCGTAGGTCGAGGTTACCACTCCGTTGAGGACCACTCGGGGCTCGGGTCCGATATTCTGGTTGTCAGACCAACCACGGTCATACCAATTCTCCGCTGGCTTACCCGTACGCTGTACGGACAGCGACAACACGGCTCCCCGTCGTCCGCGCAAATCGATGGGGAAGCTGATGATTTGATCTCCATTGGGCAAGTTTGGCCAATCGTCACCGTTGAGCATAATACGGTTGAGGCGGATGACAGGGGAATTGAGCGTGAAGTTGGGATTGTTCGCCGCCCCGAACTCTCCTCGTGGAGGTGGAGGATTGTAGCAGACCTCATCCCCCGAGACCACATCTGCCTCGAGGCTGACCCACTTCTTGACCGACGGCATGGGGACTCCATCGATGACGTGGAATTCCCGCACATCGTCGTTGAAGGCTTCTAGACGGCGGATGACGAAGAGGTTGACTGAGGTCGTATCGTCGAAAGGCCATCGATCGCCGAGACTCTGTCCGTCAGGGGTTGTCGGATCGAGAATGACGACGGCCCGCAGGCGCCCGATATGACGCTCGATGAACTCGTTGGCTTCAAAGGGTGGGAATTCCACTCGCACGAATGCATACGGTGGGACTCCGTTAGCCCCTGCCGGATACGCGATGGGGTTGCCTTGTGGATCACAGAGGCTAATACCCGAATTCGGATCAGAGAGAGCCTGGTGTGTTATAGCCAGCGAGCGGCTGTAGACAATCTCGCCGGTAGCTTGGTTGAAAATCTGGAAGCGTACGCGAAACTCTATGTCCTGCCGCTGGTAGTTGACCCCCGTCGGCGCGCCCGTCGGCCCTTGGATATCGTTGGTCAGGTTCTGGAAAATCCCCACTGGCTGAATCGCTCCCAGCACCTGGTCACCGGCTAAGAGCTCGAAGTTGTTCGGATTAGCTATCACCGAGTCAAAATCCATCGTCCGGCCTGGTCCACGGCGGCGTACCTTGTACTGCACGTTCCAGACTCGTCCCACATTCTTCCACTGCTTCCACTTGATGGCAAAGAAGCTGTGGAAGACATTGCGTGTCGGGCCGAGAGCAAAGATCGTCGGCGGATTGCCCTCAAAGGAGAACTCCGTAAACTGCAAGTATGGCGTCAAACTACCGGAACTGCCCGTCTTGGAGTCAAAGTTGATGTGGCGGGCCCACCCGCGCACGCCAATTGTAGCATTGTACAAAAACAGTACCTCCGCCGGCACTGGCCGCCCCGCTACGACAACCACACCTGCAAACCGTGGGTAGATGAACGTAATGGAGCTATCGAGCCGATTGAGCACGATTTGAAGATCGCAGGCAACAAACGGTACATTCTGGACACCCGGGCGCACATCAGCCCCGAAGGTGACATTGCCGTAGGGAGTAATCTTGGTTCCACGTGGGGTCAGGTTGATGAAGTAGATGACCAGCTTGTTCCCGCTCGGATCACGGTAGTACCACACCTGCCCGAAATCGTCCACTGTCTGTTCGTATGGGTTCCAGACCGATAGCTGCAAGTCATCCCACAGAGGTGCCAGAAGCGGGGTATACTGGTTCATGTTGGCCAACGTCGTCGTATTAAGGCGGACGTTGGCTGGGTTGCGAATCCCCTGGGTCGCTGTGCCTGTCCCTGAGGGCACACCGAGGGCGACGTACTGATACCCCCAGTTATCGGGAATGCTCATATCCGTTGTGCCGCGCACGAACTGATCATCACTGTTGGGATCAACGGCAATGGGGCTTCCCCCCTCGTCGTAGATGTAACGCCGGTTGGAGAACACAACGAGGCCGTTGGTCGAGACATAGAAGCTGTCGTAGCGGACCCCATTGAAGTAGAAGGGGAAGCCTATTGGTATGGGTCCCGCAAAGGCGTTGTCCGTAGAGTCATTGGGATTGCTAGGATTGCGGAAGAAGGGCTTCCCCTCGGGATGCCCCTCCCAGTAAGAGCTGGGGAACTGGTTAGGACCCGAGACAATTCGGCGCCAGTATTGTGGGTTTTGATCCAACCCAACGAAGTCTCGGGCCGGCTGCGGCTTCCAGAACTCCGGCTCCGGTCCCTGGGTGTCGACCAGGTAGTACCCTGTCGACACAGCCGGTTGTGTGCGCGGGTTTGCTCCACCAGCATTGAACGGACCCGGGTAGGAATACACCGCAGGGGTCCGCATACCACTGCGCCGCGCCACCGCCTCAGGTGCCAGTAACCCAACTACTATCGCTCCAGTCACGAAAGCGGCTATGAACCGGCAGCACATCATCGCCCTCTCCCTAATTATGTGACTGCAGTCGCTACAATATTAGCAAAACCCGGGCACACGCGACAGCTCCTCCGCCCTCCTCTGGCGGCAAGGCTGCAGCATGTGAGAACAAATATACACAACGCCGCTCATCTACAGCGCCTCCCGTGGCTCGAAACACACGGAACTTTAATTTCGTGTCTGACACAGACAAAACCCACCATGCTCAAAGAAGCTGTTCGCAGCTACTGGGACCAGCAGCCCTGCGGGACGCAGTTTACAGCGCTGCCGTGGGGCACAGCTGATTTCTTCGCCGAGGTTGAGCGCTTTCGGTATAGCGTCCAGCCTTTCATGCACCGGCTCATCGGATTTGAGCGCTACGCCGGGAAGCGGGTGTTGGAAATCGGGTGTGGTCTGGGCACGGATCTCCTCCAGTTTGCACGCCATGGGGCTCAAGTCACTGGAATCGACTTAAGCCCGAAGAGCGTGAGCCTGACTCAGCAGCGCTTTGCGTTGGAAGGACGCTCAGGAACCTTCCTCGTTGCGGATGCGGAAGCATTACCGTTCCCTGAAGCCAGCTTCGACGTGGTATACTCTTTTGGGGTGCTCCACCACACGCCCGATATTGAGAAAGCCATAGCAGAGATCTTCCGCGTGCTCGCTCCCGGGGGTGAACTGATTCTGATGCTCTACCACCGACACTCCCTCCACGTCTGGCTGGGCACACCGCTTTTTGTGGCCCAGCAGCAACGTCAGAAACAGCACCGAGCCGGTATCCGCCTCTTTTGGGCAGTCTGCCGCGAGCTTCTACGCAATTGGCAATCGTGGCAGGCCGAATGGGTCCGGGTTTACGACGGCGAAGCCAATCCGCTCGGGAGAGCCTTCTCACGCCGGGAAATCCGGACACTCCTGCGGGATTTTTGTGATCTCCGCATTCACCTCTGTGACCCCATCCGCCGTCGATTCCCCCGATGGGTCAATGTGCTCAATCAGCGTATCTTCGCTCCCCTTGCAGGCTTCTATGTGCTCGCCCGAGCACGCAAGCCGCTGCAGTAAGGGCCCTGTGAGATTATGCTTGACCGGATACGCACCCTCATTGGCCAGCGTAAGGCACCCCTCCGCGTACCGATACCTGTGGTCAGTGTTGGAAATCTAACCTTCGGCGGCACCGGGAAAACTCCCGTTGTCCAAGCATTAGCCCAGTACTGCCTCAGCAAGGGATACACCCCGGCAATTCTGCTGCGAGGCTATCGCCGCCGGAGGCGGGGCACGGTATTGGTCAGCTGCGGGCACGGCCGAGGACCGCTCGTCCCGTGGGAAGAATGTGGGGATGAGGCCTGGCTCCATGCGTGGAAATTGCCTCAAGTACCTGTCATTGCCGACCGACGTCGGGAACGAGCAGCTTCTCTGGCCACACGGCTCGGGGCTCAGCTAGTGCTCCTCGATGATGGCTTCCAGTACCGCCGTCTCGAGCGGCAGCTCGACATCCTCATCCTTGACCGCTATACGCTGCGCTTCCCCCATCGCTTCCCCGTCGGATATCTCCGGGAACCCCTCACAGCTCTCAAACGGGCTCACCTGCTGCTGCTCAACGGCATCGAGCCCGAGGAGCTCCCAGTCCGTTCGATTCCCTGCGTACGGCTGCGCTTTGTGCTCGGCGCTCCAATGCTGTGGGAAGCAGCCGAGGGAGTACCAGTGCCAGACATCCCTTCCGAACCCGTCGCAGCAATGGCCGGGATCGCCCATCCTGAACGTTTTCGCAACAGCTTGCAACAGCACGGCTGGTTTGTCGCTCTCTGGTATCCCTTCCCTGACCACTACCCCTATACGGCTACTTCTCTGCGAGCCTGCCTCGACAGCTGTCGCCGCCGAGGAGTGCGATGGATTGTGACAACAGAGAAGGACTTCGTCCGCCTGCAACCACTGCTGCCGCTTTTCCGGGACGCAGGGCTCACTCTCCTCACCATACCGCTCCAGGCAGAATTTACCGAGGGAGCTGACGCTCTCTGGAACCTCCTGGATGCGCTCCTGCAGTCACCCCCATAAAAGCTCAGCGGCCGCCGCATCTATCCAGTGCCTAGAGGGGCTCCCCTCCCTTCAAAGTCACCAAGCTCCTGATCCCGTCCCTTACAGGGCGTCGCTGCCCTCTGCCTCACGCAGCGTGCGGCGTGAGCCTACTGCGGACTTTGACAAAAGCGCTCCCGCTCATGCAAAACGAGAAAGAGGACCCTCGAATGCGCGCTTATCCCTGCTTGTGCGGCCATGTAGCCCCGCGGGCGTGGCCTATTCACTCGCGCCACATCGGGGTTGCTTGTTCCCCACTGCAGCACTCCTCGAGCACATTTTTGCACTGTGGGCATTGTCCGTGCCCGTGGATCCAGAGCAGAGGGCCACTATAGCGGCAATACGGGCATGTCACAGCCGCAGAGGCTGTGGTACGAGGTGGTTCAGCAAAGGGTAGGCGAGCTTGCCGATAGAGCGGACTTTCCGTGTATCGGCGAAAACGCCGCATGAGATCACGGAGTCTCTCGCACTGCGCAATACTCTCATCCGCGGCCGGCGTTGCCAGCGGCCGAAGAGCTGCGCCCCTGGCGCCCTTCCCGAAGGGCGTATCCAACTACTATGCTCTCCGGCTCTGCTTCCGGTGCCGTAGCTGGCGCAGGAGCTATACCGTAGGCCGCAGCAAGTGTAGGTTGAGCCGTAACAAGCACATCCTGATACCGCCGCTGGCCCGTCCCGGCCGGGATCAGTTGTCCGAGAATGATGTTCTCCTTCAGACCGTACAGGCGGTCCACCTTCGCTGCCAGTGCGGCTTCTGTCAGCACCCGAGTTGTTTCCTGGAAGGAAGCCGCTGAAAGCCACGACTCCGTCGTCAACGCTGCTTCAGTAATGCCCAGCAGTATTGGTTCGGCTGTGGCTGGCTCGGCATCCCGTGCCTGTGGGGCAGTTTTCCCCTTCTTCTGCAGTTCGAGCACGATTTCACGGAATTTCCGCCGCGGAACCACCTCGCCGACGTGGAGCTTAGAGTCCCCAGGGTGGGTGATGACGACGCTGTTTTTCAGCTGTTCGTTCTCCTCTTGGAAGCGGAGCCGGTCTACGATGTCCCCTTCCAGGAACATGGAGTCACCCGACTGCAGGACACGCACCTTCTGGAGCATCTGCCGGATAATGACTTCAACGTGCTTATCGGCAATGCTCACACCCTGCATGCGGTAGACTTGCTGGATTTCGCGCAGCAAATACTCCTGTACGGCTTGCACCCCTTGGATGCGCAGGATATCGTGTGGATTGATAGGCCCTTCGGTCAGGCGCTCGCCCGCATGCACGACATCGCCATCCTGGACGAGGATATGGCGACTTGCAGGCACTTTGTATTCCCGCTCGGTCAGTCCATCGTGGCTTGTAATCTTGAGGATGCGTTTACCCTGGTCGCGGCCCTCGCCCAGACGTAGGGAGACAACCCCATCGATTTCAGCGACAACGGCCGGATTATGGGGCACACGGGCCTCGAAGAGTTCGATGACTCGCGGCAGTCCTCCCGTGATGTCCTGCAGCTGACGGATCTCCCGCGGGATCTTGGCCAGCACCTCGCCGGCCACCACTCGCTCGCCTTCCTCCACGAGGAGGTAGGCTCGTGCGGGGATGATCTCCGTGTGCAGAACTCGCTTGCCATCTTCGGCGAGGATCTCAATCCGCGGGGTTAAGCCACGTTCTCGAGGCTCGATGACCACTTTTGTCAGATGCCCCGTCTGTTCGTCAACCTGCTCGCGATAGGTCACATTCGGCTTCAGATCGCGGTATCGGACCTGCCCAGAGTGGCGAGCCAGGATGAGCGAGTTGTAGGGATCCCACTCATAGAGCCGTTCGCCGCGCTGGACAAGCTGCCCTTCGTGCACGTACAGCTTAGCTCCGACGGGCAGCTCATAGCGGGCCAGCTCCCGGTTCCCCTCCGGCTCGACAATGCTCAAGCTGCCCCCCCGGGTTAAGACGACGTGCAGCTGGCTCCCATCATCGCTTTCGTAGCTGGCCGTCTGCAGGCCATGGAAGCGCACCAGGCCGCTGAATTTGGCCACAATTTCAGACTGCGCCATAGCCAACAGTGCTGCCCCGCCAGTGTGGAAGGTGCGCAAGGTCAACTGCGTGCCCGGTTCACCGATGGACTGCGAAGCGATGGTTCCGACGGCTTCGCCGACCTCGACCAGGCGACCCGTGGCCAAGTTGCGGCCATAGCACTTCGCACAGATTCCATGCGGGGCTTCACATGTCAGGACGGAGCGCACTTTGACACGATCGATGGGGCTTTCGGCAATCTTCTGCGCCGCCTCCTCCGTAATGAGCTCCCCGGCTGGCACGATGAGCTCGCCCGTGAGCGGATGGAAGATATTCTCGAGGGCAACGCGGCCGAGAATACGCTCGTAGAGCGAAATCTCTAGCTCCTCGCCCTCCTTAATCTCGCGCACCTCTATGCCGCGGATTGTCCCGCAGTCCTCCATCGTAACGAGCACGTCCTGGGCCACATCGTGGAGGCGTCGCGTCAGATATCCCGCATCAGCTGTCTTGAGAGCCGTATCGGCCAAGCCCTTCCGGGCACCGTGGGTAGAGATGAAGTACTCCAGCACCGACAGCCCCTCACGGAGATTCGAGGTAATTGGATTCTCGATGAGCTCGGCCGATGCTCCCAGGGCAGTCTTTTGGGGCTTTGCCATCAGTCCTCGCATACCCCCCAGCTGGCGAATCTGCTCTTTGGAGCCACGAGCCTGCGAATCCAACATCATCCAGAAAGTGTTGAAGCCATCCTGGTTGCGCTCGAGCTCTCGGTAGAGATGGTCAGCAATGCGATTGGTGGCTGATGTCCAGGCATCGATGACCTTGTTGTAACGCTCATTGGCCGAGAGGATGCCCATCATGTACGCTTCGTTGATGCGATCGACTTCCTCCTGCGTGCGGCGGATGATCTCCTCCTTCTGCGTGGGGATGACAACGTCATCGATGCTCACGCTCAGCCCCCCGACCGTAGCGTAGTGGAAGCCCATATCTTTGAGGGCATCGAGGAACTCCACCGTGCGGGCAAGTCCAACCATGCGAAAAGCCTGTCCAATGAGCTGGCGCAGGCGCTTCTTGGTCAAGAGCTCATTGACAAAGCCTAGCTCCGGCGGCACGATGCGGTTAAAGATCACCCGCCCGACGGTGGTTTCCACCAGCTCATTGTGGAGGCGGACTCGAATGCGGGCATGCAGCTCCACGTGCCCGGAATCATAGGCGAGCAGCACCTCCTCGGGCGAGGCAAAGTACTTGCCTTCCCCGAGGGCCCCGTGCCGGACCTTCGTCAGATAGTAAAGCCCCAGGACCATGTCCTGGCTCGGTACGGCGATGGGCTCCCCGTTCTGTGTATGCATGATGTTGTGGGGAGCCAGCATCAGGAGAAGGGCCTCTAGCTGGGCCTCATAGCCCAAAGGCACATGAACGGCCATCTGGTCGCCATCGAAATCAGCGTTGAAAGCCGTACACACGAGCGGATGGAGCTGGATGGCCTTCCCTTCGACCAGGCGCGGCTGGAAGGCCTGGATGCCTAGTCGATGGAGGGTCGGAGCGCGATTGAGGAGTACCGGATGCCCATCGATGACATGATCGAGCACATCCCAGACCATTTCCTCTTTGCGCTCCACGAGCAGCTTGGCTCGCTTAGCTGTGCGGGCATACCCACGCTCGATGAGCTTGCGAATAACGAAGGGCTTGAAAAGCTCTATGGCCATATCCTTCGGCAGGCCGCACTCGTGCAATTTGAGCTCCGGGCCGACCACGATGACGGAGCGACCCGAGTAGTCGACGCGTTTACCCAGGAGGTTCTGTCGGAAGCGCCCCTGCTTGCCGCGAAGGGCATCGGCGAGCGATTTCAGAGGCCGTTGCGCGCTGCTGCGGGCAACGCGGCGTGTGTTGTCAAAGAGTGCATCGACGGCCTCCTGGAGCATGCGCTTCTCGTTACGCATGATCACCTCCGGGGCGCGGATGGCAATGAGCTTCTTGAGCCGATTGTTCCGGATGATGATGCGCCGGTAGAGCTCGTTGAGATCGGAGCTCGCAAAGCGGCCTCCTTCCAGCATCACCAGAGGTCGCATCTCCGGTGGGATGACTGGGATGACCTCCAGCACCATCCATTCGGGCTTATTGGGCTTGTGCCCCTCACGAGGGAGGAACCAGTCGAGCACTCGCAGCCGGCGGAGGATATCCTCCTTTTCCTGCTTCGGGAGTCGCTCTTCGGCCAGCCGTCGCCGCAAGTCCCAGTAGACCTGCTCCACATCCAAGCGACGCAGCAGCTCCCGTAGCGCTTCTGCCCCGGTCAGCGCAAGAAAGCGCTCGGGATGATCTGGCGGGAGCCGCTTTTCGGCCTCTTCCGTGTATTCGAGTAGTTGCAGGTACTCCTCTTCAGCGAGGAGATCCCCCACTTGCAATCCTGAGCTGCCCGACTGAATGACGACGTAGGATTCGTAGTACGCGATGCGCTCCACATCGCGGGAGGGCATACCCAGCAGGAGGGCAATCTTATTGGGCTGGGAACGCATAAACCATGTGTGCACAACTGGCACGGCAAGGTGAATGTGCCCGAAACGTTCTCGCCGCACCGAGCGCTGCGTAACCTCTACGCCACACCGATCGCAGACGATGCCGCGATAGCGCACGCGCTTATACTTTCCACAGGCACACTCCCAGTCCCGAATCGGCCCGAAGATCTTCTCGCAGAAGAGCCCGTCCCGCTCGGGGCGAAAGGAGCGGTAATTGATCGTCTCTGGTTTGAGCACTTCCCCATGGGAGCGCTCCAAAATTGACTCTGGCGAAGCTAAGGCAATCCGGACACCGGAGAATCCTCTACGTGGAATGACCCAGCTGTGCATGGTCGCCCACAGCGTTACTCTGACAGCCTACGGCAGTAATTCTACCTCGAGCGCCAACCCCTGGAGTTCGCGCTGCAAGACGCGGAAAGCCTCCGGAACATGTGGGGCCGGCGTCGGTTTTCCATTGACTAGTGCCGCATAGAGCTCGGCACGTCCAGTGACATCATCGCTTTTGAGCGTCAACATCTCCTGCAGCGTAAAGGCAGCTCCATACCCTTCCAGCGCCCAGACTTCCATCTCGCCCAGACGCTGCCCTCCCATGCGAGAGCGCCCGCCCAGAGGCTGCTGCGTAATGAGCGCATACGGTCCCGTGGAGCGAGCATGGATTTTGTCCTCCACCAGATGGACCAGCTTCATCATGTAGATGTAGCCAACCGTAACGCGCTCATGGAACGGCTCCCCTGTACGACCATCGTAGAGTATGGTCTTGCCATCGGGTGGGAGCCCTGCTCTGCGGAGCCACTGCTGGATTTCCTCCCATGAGGCTCCGTCGAAGACGGGGCTTGCAAAGAAGACGCCCAACTTTGCTGCCACCCATCCGAGAGCAGTCTCGAGCAACTGCCCCAGATTCATCCGCGAAGGCACCCCCAGAGGATTGAGCACGATATCGACCGGGGTCCCATCGGGGAGGAAGGGCATATCTTCGATGGGGACAATCTTGGCCACAACGCCTTTGTTACCGTGGCGCCCCGCCATCTTGTCGCCGACTTGGATCTTGCGCTTCTGCGCAACATAGACCTTGGCCATCTTGAGGACCCCGGTGGGGAGCTCCTCGCCCGGTTCGAGCCGGGTTAGCTCAGCCCGGAAGTAGCGTTGAATGCTCTCCCGCTTGCGGTGGTAGTTCTCCAACAAGCGGCCGACAAGCTCCATAGTGCGCTCATCTTCGACCCATGGTTCGGGGCCAGCTTGCAGCTCGGCTGGCCGGAATTTGCCCTGTTCAAAGCGCTTGCGGAGATCCTCCGCGCTGAGCTTGGTTCCGGCACGGATGATCACACGCCCATTGCAATCCGTAATCCCCAAGCTACGATGCCCCTCGAGGAGGATGCCTAGACGGCGGACACACTCAGCATCGAGCTGCTGGAGGCGTTCCTGCTCCTCCCGCTGCAGTTGCTCCCGACGGCGACGCTCCTCTCGCGAGCGCACCTGACCATCCTCGTAGAAGCGGCGGCTGAACAACTTCGTATTGATCACCGTCCCGTAAAAGCCAGCCGGAACTCGCAGCGAGACATCTCGCACATCGCCAGCGCGCTCGCCGAAAATAGCCCGCAGCAGCTTCTCCTCCGGCGTTGGATCGGCCTCACCCTTCGGAGTAATCTTGCCGACGAGAATATCCCCCTCCTTGACCGTAACGCCAACTCGCACTAAACCATTGTCGTCCAAGTTGCGAATCTCCTCCTCGCTGACATTGGGGATATCGCGGGTAAATTCCTCCTCTCCTCGCTTCGTATCACGCACCTGCGCGGTGAATTCCTCGATGTGGGTCGAGGTAAAGACATCGTCTCGGACGAGACGCTCCGAGATGACAATTGCATCCTCAAAGTTGTATCCCCGCCACGGCATGAAGGCTACCAGCACATTGCGGCCCAATGCGAGCTCTCCCCCATGGGTAGCTGCTCCATCGGCCAGAGGCTGTCCCTTCCGCACTCGCTCCCCAACGCGGACGAGCGGACGCTGGTTGATACACGTATCCTGGTTGGTCCGCACGAACTTCTGGAGCCGATACGTCACCACGGGCTCCTCGTCGAAGCTGACTAGCTTTTCCTCCTCTGTTCGCGTATCGTCGTAGCGGACGCGGATACAGTCAGCGCTGACGTATTCGACCACCCCATCGCCCTCTGCCAACAGAAGCGCCCGAGCATCTCGGGCAACGCGCTCCTCCATTCCTGTCCCCACAAGCGGGGCTTCCGGACGGATGAGAGGGACAGCCTGCCGCTGCATGTTAGATCCCATAAGGGCACGATTGGCGTCATCGTGCTCGAGGAACGGGATGAGCGAAGCCGAAGGGCTAACAATCTGATCGGTAGCCACATCGATATAGTCGACCTCCTCCGGTGCGACCAGGACGAAGTCCCCGGACCGACGCGCCCGCACTCGCGGTACGGCAATCCGCCCCTGCTCGTCGACAGGGGTTGTTGCCGGTGCAATGACCTTCTCCTCCTCCTCGTCGGCCGTCAAGTATACAATCTGATCGGTGACACGCCCGTTGATCACCCGCCGATAGGGTGTCTCGATGAAGCCGTATCGGTTGATGCGAGAATGGAGCGCCAGCGACGAAATCAACCCAATGTTGGGTCCCTCAGGTGTCTCGATCGGGCAGAGGCGGCCGTAGTGCGTATAGTGCACGTCCCGCACTTCGAAGCCTGCGCGCTCACGACTCAAACCGCCCGGTCCGAGAGCCGAGACACGCCGTTTGTGCGTCAGCTCGGCCAACGGGTTTGTCTGGTCCATAAACTGCGATAGCTGGTTTGTGCCGAAAAACTGATTGAGCACGCTGTTGATTGTGCGGGCATTGATGAGGTCTTCCGGTACCAAGCGTTCCTCACCGCTGAAGACGCTCAACCGATCCCGAATCGTTCTGGCCAACCGTGTCATACCCAGCAGCATCTGGGCCGTCAGTTGTTCGCCGACGGTTCGTACACGGCGGTTGGCCAGGTGGTCTTGATCGTCGATGTCCCGTTTGCCTTCGCGCACTTCTAGGAGTAGGCGGATCGTGGTGACGATGTCTTCCAATGTCAGATGGGTCACCTCCAGTGGAATGTTCAAACCGAGCTTCGTGTTGAGACGGAAACGCCCTACTGTGTCCAGCTCGTAGCGCTTCGGCGTGAAAAAGAGGCGCTCAAGTAGCTGGACAGCTGTCTCCAGATCGGGAGCTTCGCTGGAACGCATCTGACGGTAGATCAGCTCGAGCGCCTCCTCACGGCTGCGGGTGGTGTCTTTAGCGAAGGTGCGGACCAGCACGGGCTCGTTGTCCAGATCAGTATGCACAAACATGCGCACAGGGGTAATCGAGGTTTGCTGGAGTTGCCGAAGCAACTCCTCCGTGAGGATCTCGCCACGGCGGGCCAGAATTTCGCCCGTGCTCAGATCGATGACTTCACTGGCAATACGCCGGCCTAGATAGGCAGGCAGTTCAGCTGGAGCAACAACGCGAGAGAGCCCAAAGAGGTCATCGATCTCTGCATCACTTGAGAAGCCCAAAGCCCGCAAGAAGGTAGTCACCGGGAACTTCTTCTTGCGGTCGACGTAAGCATACATGACATCGTTGATGTCGATGATGAATTCCAGCCACACCCCGCGCAGCGGGATAATGCGAGCTGCATAGATGGACAGTCCACTGGGGTGGGCAATCTGGTCGAAGAAGACCCCCGGAGAACGGTGGATTTGGCAGACAACAACGCGTTCGGAGCCATTGATGATAAATGTACCCCGGTCCGTCATGGCCGGGATATTCCCAAAGTAGACGTCCTGCTCGATAGGCTCAATGTAGTCTTCCGACTCCGGGGGGACCTTGCTTGAGAGGCGCAGCCGGGCTTTCAAGCGTTTGGCGTATGTCAGCTCTCGCTCCCGGCATTCCTGTTCGCTATACCGGGGCTCCTCGAGCCAGTAGAAGAGAAACTCCAGCTGGTAGATGCCCGTTGCGTCTTCGATGGGAAAGGTACTCAAGAACACCTCCTGCAGCCCAACCCGCCGCCGTTCCTGGGGCGGGACATCTTCCTGGAGGAACTCCCGGTAGGAGTCCAGCTGAACCTGGAGCAAATCGGGATACTCCGGCTGCCACCGGGTCCGCGCAAAGCTAATGCGGTGGCGATGTGTCGGTTGACCATCGGGAGCAACCACCTGTGGCACACCGCTGTCCGTCCCTTCTCTCTGGACAGCGGAAGCCGTGGAATGCCTTTCGCGATTGCCCTCAGAAACGCTCTGCTGTGTCTTCTTCCGGCTTGCCATAGCGTGGCAGATCCTCTACTGAAACCTCTCCAGCTTTACAGACGGCAGCAATCCCCTCTGCCGCTGCTGGTCTGCGGCACGAGGGCTTCCGACTGCGTTGTCATGCTGTGGAGACAGAACATGAATGGCGGATGGTCGGCCCCACCGATGTCACTTAATTGTGACCTTGGCACCAACCTCTTCCAGCTTTTTCTTGATCGTCTCAGCCTCTTCCTTCGAGACCCCCTCCTTGAGTACCTTAGGGGCAGCCTCGACGACATCTTTGGCTTCCTTGAGCCCGAGGCCGGTGAGCTCGCGGACCACTTTGATGACGTTGAGCTTGTTCGGGCCGATTTCGGTCAATTCAACGTCGAATTCTGTCTTCTCTTCCACTGCTGGGGCAGCTGCTGCAGGGGAAGCAGCTCCAGCCACGGCTGCTACGGCAACGGGTGCCGCAGCCGTTACACCGAAGCGCTCTTCTAGCGCCTTCTTCAGCTCGGCTGCTTCCAGAAGGGTCAGCTTGCTAATCTTTTCGACCAGTTCCTCGACGATGCTGGACATGGGTTGTTCGGCTCAGCTGCTGGTGGAACTTACTCTGACACACCGCTCTGTTTTCGAGCAACTTCTTCGATGAGGACGAGGAGCTCTCGCAGCAGAGCAGCCGTGGCACCAGCAATGCCAGCCGCAGGAGCCTGTAGACTCGCTACAATGCCGGCCATGAGCTCTTCTCGGCTCGGCAGCGCAGCCAGCTGCTCCAGCTGTGCTCCGCTGAAGTACTGCCCCTCTACGACAGCTCCCTTGAAACGCGGCTTCTCAGTGCGCTTGATGAAGTCCCGCAAGAGACGAGCTGGGGCAACAGCGTCAGTATAGCTCAGCACCAACCCCGTCTGCCCAACCAGATGGGCCTCCAGCTGTTCATACCCCTTGAGCTCTCGGAGAGCACGCCGAATGAGAGTGTTCTTGGCAATCTTATACTCGATCCCCTTCGGACGCAACTCTCGCCGCAGTGCGCGGGAATCCTCCACCGTCATGCCGACGAAGTCCACCAAATAGACGCCGCAAGCGTTCTGGAGCTTCCTGCGGAGCTCCTCAACAATTTCTGCTTTACGTTGCCGTGTCAGCATGGACTCTCTCGCTCAATCCCACCCATCCACGCTCACTGGACAGCATGCGCACAGAGTTAGTCGCGCGCCCGTAACAGCGATTGCTCGCTAATCGGCACGCTCGGCCCCATCGTCGAGGTCAGATAGATGCTCCGGATGTATTTCCCCTTGGCTGCCGGAGGTTTAGCCCGTAGGAGACTCTCGATGACGGCACGAACGTTGTCTACCAACTGCTCCGGCGCAAAGGATGCCTTGCCAACGGCAACGTGGATGTTTCCTCCCTTGTCCACGCGATACTCGACCCGCCCGGCTTTCGCTTCACGGACGGCCGTGGCAACATCGAAGGTCACGGTTCCACTCTTCGGGTTCGGCATCAGCCCCCGCGGGCCGAGAATACGCCCGAGTTTGCCCACCTCGCCCATAACATCCGGAGTCGCAATAGCCACATCGAACTCAAGCCATCCGGACTGGATCCGCTCAATATACTCCTGCAAGCCAGCATAGTCAGCGCCCGCCTGCAGGGCTTCTTGATCTTTCGGCGGCTTTGCAAAGACGAGCACACGCACCGTCTTGCCTGTGCCATGTGGCAAAACGACGGCGCCGCGCACCATCTGATCTGCCTTCCTCGGGTCCACGCCGAGCCGGACAGCTAGCTCGATCGTTTCATCGAACTTCGCCGTTGCTACCTTCTTCAGTGCCTCGACCGCCTTCTCAACCGGCACGGGACCCTCCGTTCCGAGAAGTCGCTGCAATGTTTCAACCGCTGCACGGTACCGCTTGCTTCGCTTACGCATCCTCGCTCACCCTTCGATGACAATCCCCATGCTCCGCGCTGTGCCCTCGAGCATCCGAACTGCGCTCTCGAGCGAATCACAGTTGAGATCCTCCATCTTCTGCCGTGCAATCTCTTCAAGCTGCGCCCGCGTGACCTTCCCTACTTTGACCCGGTTAGGCTCTGCCGACCCCTTCTCAATGCCGGCTGCCTTCATGAGGAGGACAGAAGCTGGGGGAGACTTGACGACGAAGGTGAAACTCTTGTCCGAGTAGTATGTCACCACTACCGGCACAAGCATCCCGGCCATCTTGGCTGTTCGGGCATTGAATTGCTTGACGAATTCCACCCCATTGAGCCCCCTCTGTCCGAAGGCCGGCCCAACCGGGGGCGCCATCGTAGCCTCACCTGCCTTCAGCAAGAGCTTGAACGTCCCGAGAACTTTCCGTGCCATTGTAGCTTGCTCCTGCGCTGCAGTCGTCTGTTGACGAAGTGGCAGACATCTTCAGTGTAAGCGCGCTATGTCCCCGGGGACTGAAGCGCTAACTCCACTTGGCTGATATCGAGCTCGACCGGGGTTTTGCGGCCGAGAATGCCAACCTCAACTTTGAGCTTTTGCCGCTCCAGATTGACCTCTTTGACTACCCCGACGAAATTGGCAAAGGGCCCATCGATGATGCGGACGGGATCCCCTACGCTGAACTGCGCCTCGATGGTGGCTGTGTGCTTCCGCTCTTCAATGCGGGCAACAATCCGCTCAACCTCCTCCGGGCGCAGAGGCACCGGCTGTGTGCGCGTACCGGCAAATCCCACCACCCCTGGCACCCCTTCGATGAGCTGCTTGAGCTTCCGATCTAATGCCGCCTCAACGAGGATATAGCCGGGGAGGAAGCTCCGCTTACGCGTCCGCCGCTTTCCCGAGCGGATCTCGAAGACGGTCTCTTCAGGTACGACAATAGCACGGACGCGCTCCCCAAGTCCCTGTAACTGCAGCTCCCGTTCGAGGCGCTGCTTGACACGATTTTCCTGGCCGCTGGCCGTGTAGAGAGCGTACCAGCGAAACACGGGCTCGGTCTGCTCGGCTCTCTGCTGGATCTTCTCTGACATGGTGGATGAGCCTTCAGAAGATGAAGCGCAACACGGCGGTGATGGCTGTATCGACAATCCAGGTAAAGGCTGCTAAGAGGAGGCAGGTGACGACCACGACAACGGTCGACTCCCGCAGTTGTTCGCGCGTCGGCCAACTGACCTTCTGCATCTCGCGAACAACGTCCTGCCCAAAGGCCTTGAGCCTGCCAATCATCGGTTATCCCTTCCGCCATACCAAAACGTGCACGGGTGGAGGGACTCGAACCCCCAACCTGCGGTTTTGGAGACCGCTGCTCTACCACTTGAGCTACACCCGTGAGCTGATGGCCGGATTTGAACCGGCGACCCCGTCCTTACCAAGGACGTGCTCTACCACTGAGCTACATCAGCGAGCGGGAGACGGGGCTCGAACCCGCGACCCTCGGCTTGGGAAGCCGATGCTCTACCAACTGAGCTACTCCCGCACTCGAGAGCGGGAGACGGGACTCGAACCCGCGACCCCGAGCTTGGAAGGCTCGCGCTCTACCAACTGAGCTACTCCCGCACTCGAGAGCGGGAGACGGGACTCGAACCCGCGACCCTCGGCTTGGGAAGCCGATGCTCTACCAACTGAGCTACTCCCGCTTCCCGGTGGGCAGGGGAGGATTCGAACCTCCGAAGGCGTCCCGCCAGCAGATTTACAGTCTGCCCCGTTTGTCCACTTCGGTACCTGCCCATAGGCATGCAAATATACCAACTTCGTCGCCTTCCCGGCACCACTCCTCAGGAGAGCTCAACAACCTCCCCTGCTCGTACCCAGGCGACAAATTCGTCGAAGAGCGTATGCGCATCGTGGGGGCCCGGGGCCGCCTCCGGGTGGTACTGCACTGCCATGATGGGAAATTCTCGATGGCGCATCCCCTCAAGGGTGCCGTCATTGAGATTGATGTGCGTGATCTCAACCTCTGGCGGAAGTGTCGCCGGATCAACCGCAAACCCGTGGTTCTGCGAGGTAATCTCCACCGCCCCTGTCCGGAGGTTACGCACCGGATGGTTGGCCCCATGGTGTCCGAACTTGAGCTTGTATGTCCGCCCCCCAAGGGCTAACCCCAAGAGCTGGTGACCGAGGCAAATACCCAAAATCGGCACCCCAGACTTCAGCAATGTGCGCACCTGTTCTACAGCGTAGCCAATTGCAGCTGGATCTCCCGGCCCGTTTGATAGAACAATGCCGTCCGGTTCCATTGCCACGATCTCTTCAGCCGGGGTACGGGCGGGGAGAACTCGCACGCGGCAGCCACGCTGTGCCAGATGCCGCAGAATGCTGCGCTTAACCCCGTAGTCGACAACCACCACGAGCGGACCCGCAGTGCTCTCCGCCGGGGCAGACCACCAGTACGGAGCCGCTGTCGTTACCCGATCGGTTAAGTCCAAACCTTCCATAAGCGGTAGCTGGCGGGCGCGCTCGACGAGCTCTTCAGGAGGAGCAAGTGCCGAAATGACTCCCCGCATCGCCCCGCGATCCCGGATCATTCGCACTACCATCCGGGTATCGACCCCTTCAATGCCAATGACTCCCTGCTGCGCCAAATACTCCGCCAGCCCCATCCGCGCACGCCAGTTGGAGTAGATACGTGAACATTCGTGCACCACAATGCCCTCCACCTGCACGCGGTCGGACTCCCCGTCTTCGAGCGTAATGCCATAGTTGCCGATGTGAGGATAGGTGAAAGTGACAATCTGCCCACAGTAGCTCGGATCGGTCACAATTTCCTCATACCCCGTCATGGCGGTGTTAAAGACCACCTCACCCGCTGCCTCTCGCTCGACGGCTCCAAAGGCAAAGCCCGGAAAGACAGCCCCGTTTTCAAGTGCCAGGTATGCTCGTACCCGCATCACTTCCCCACGCCATTGGCGGGAACGCAAGTTAACGAAACTGCGTAATTTGCCCTCCCCGGGATGTCCATCAAGCTCGTGTGGGCAAAAACCTTCGCTGTGCGCTTCCATCCTATAGCCAATGGGCACCCAGTGCCTGGGGTGCTGAGCTTCAACCCGCTGAGCAAGAAGGTGCTCGTGCTCAACCGGGGGTATGAACCTATTAGCATCTGCTCGGTCAAGAAGGCCGTCCTCCTTCTGGTGCTGGCGAAGGCCGAAATTGTCGAAGTCCGGCAGGGCTTGGTCCTGCGAAGTGTCTCGGCGGCATATCCGCTGCCGAGCGTCATTCGGCTCACCACGTATGTCCGCGTGCCTTACAAGCAGGTAGAGCTGACACGGCGCAACATCATGCGTCGTGACAGCTTTCAGTGCCAGTACTGTGGGACAACGACAGAACCCTTGACCGTCGATCACGTCATTCCACGCTCCCGCGGCGGAGCCGATACGTGGGAGAATCTCGTCTGCGCCTGTATCCGGTGCAACAACCTCAAGGGGGATCGCACCCCGGAAGAAGCAGGGATGCGGCTATTGCGTCTCCCACGGCGCCCCCACCCGATCCTCTTCCTCAAGCAATTCGTCGGGCAGCTGGAAGAGGAGTGGCGCCCCTATCTCTTCATGGATTAACGCCCTTGCTGACTCTGCTCATCGCCAGTACAGGCTCACGCCAAGCCCCGTTGGCACGAGAAGCATCCAGCTTCCCCTGCGGTCCTGCGGCCCAGCTTCTGTAGGCACAACTGCCCGCGCAACCGCCCATCCCATGGTGTACCCCACCACTGCTCCTACAACGACGTCGGAGATCCAGTGCGCACGGTGGTACAGGCGCGAAAGCGCCGTGAGCGTAGCAAGGGTGTAGAGAGCGCCCGCTACGGCCGGCTGTAGGTGGAAGCTCTGCGATAAGGCGGTCGAGAGTGTGAAGGCCAGCGCAGCATGGCCTGAGGGAAAGCTCTGGTAGGAATCCCGCCACCCCGGGGGGCGAAATACCAGGCTGCCCGCTCCTACAGATGGCCGAGCGCGGCCCAGGGCTACTTTCATCCCAAGTACTGTCGCTGCCGTCAGCACCGTCGCCCCACCAACAGCCAGCCCAGCTCGACTGAGCTGCTCCTCCTCTACAATCCACCCTCCCACAGAGAGACCTACAGCAATGGCCACCGGCACCCACCGCTCGCCGTAAAGGCGCGCCACCCCGAAGAGAGCATCTCCCAGTGGAGACGGCTTCCACATAGCCACCGAGGGGCGATCCACCGCAACGAGGGCTGGAAGAACAACTGCCACGGCAGCAAGCGCCGGAGATCCCCTCCAGAGCTGCTCAATACGGTCGGCCACTGCCCCCGGTGAGGGAAGCTGTTGCCCTGCAGCCGAACCATACAGAGCCCAGAGCAGGATAGCTCTACCAGCACCCCGATAGCCGCTCCAGAAACGCATCGATGTGCTCGGCTGTTAACCCAACAGTGCCGAAGTTTATGGCGTCGTACGGCCGGGTTCCATGGAAATCCGAGCCACCTGTCAGCAGCAGCCGGTGGCAACGGGCAAACCCCGCATAGTAGGCCCGCAACTCCGGCCCGTGAGCAGGGTGGAATACTTCGATGCCGTCGAAGCCCCGTCGGATGAGGCTCAACAGCAAACGTGGCGAGCAAAACACTCGACGCGGATGCGCCAATACTGCCACACCGCCGGTTGCATGGATCAATCCCAATGCTCGCACCACGGGGAAGGTCTCCGGGGGTTCATAGGCTGGGCGTCCAGGCTCCAGATATTGGGCGAACGCCTCCCGTATCGTCGCACAATACCCCCGACGGACGAGCGCCGCTGCTAAATGAGGGCGGCCGAGCATCTGCCCCGGCGTGTGGTCAAAGAGCTCTTCCAGCGTCACCCACAGTCCGAGCCGACGGCAGTGCCCGAGCATCCGCTCCAGGCGTCGAAGCCGACGCTCACGAGCTGCACGGGCGTGTTCCTGCAACCGAGCATCATCGATAGCGATGCCGTAGCCGAGCACATGGAGCTCCTGCCCGAGCTCGAAGCAGGTGATCTCCACAGCTGGAATCAGCACAACCCCGAGCTGCCGCGCCGCTTCGACGGCTGCGCTATATCCCTCGGTGGTGTCGTGATCGGTGAGAGCAGCGTAGCGTACCCCGCGAAGGACAGCCTGTTGGATCAGCTCGGCCGGCGTCAGAACACCATCGGAGTAGACCGAATGGAGATGCAAGTCCGCCACAATCATGACACAGCTATTGGCTCCAGCTCGGAGATGCGCTCCAGCAGCTGCTGTATGACCGCAATGATGCGCTCGGGCTCGACGGAGTGCCGCCGAGCAGAGCACCGCTCCTTAATCTCCAATTGCCCTGCCTCAAGCCCGCGTGGGCTCACGATAAGCTGCAGCGGCAATCCGAGTAGATCAGCGTCATTGAACTTGACACCGGCACTCTCGGGACGGTCGTCGTAGAGTGTCTCAATTCCAGCTTGCCAGAGCTGCTCATAGAGCCTGTCGGCCATCTGCCGTACGCTCGGCTGCCGTTCACCCCCGAGCTCGATCAGATGGACATGGAAGGGCGCAAGAGCCGGACTCCAGCAGATACCATGCTCATCGTGGTGCTGCTCGATAAAGGCCGCAATAATCCGCTCTACGCCGATGCCATAGCTGCCCATGATAATGGGTCGTTCCTGCCCCTCTTCGTCGAGGAACGTCGCCCCCAGAGCTTCGGAATACTTCGTACCGAGCTTGAAGATGTGCCCCACCTCAATAGCCCGGACAATGCGCAGCGGGGTACGGCACTGGGGGCAGGGCTCACCCGCCTGCACGGTGCGCACATCGACATAGGCATCAATGCGGCAATCCCGCCGCAGATCGATATGGCGGTAGTGGTACCCGTCGCTATTGGCTCCACTGACCAGCTCGTTGGCTTCCCGAAGTCGCTCATCGGCCAGAATGAGCAGGGGCGAAGGCAATCCAATCGGTCCGATTGAGCCGGCTGAGGCTCCGGTCAGGGAGTACAATTCCTCCGGCGTTGCCGGACGGAGCCAGACTGCACCGAGTACGCTCTGGAGCTTCGTCTGGTTGAGTTCATCGTTGCCCCGCAGGAGGACCATGACCGGTTTCCCATCGGCTATGTACACGAGCGCCTTTGCGCAGCGTTCCTCCGGCAGGGCAAACTGCTGCACCAGATCGCCAATCGTCCGTACCCCAGGGGTGGGGAAGCGTTCCAGAGGCTGGCTTTCGGGTAGACGCGGTGTCGGCTCCACAGCTGAACGGGCAACCTCGATATTGGCAGCATAGTCGCACTGTGGACAGACAGCGCAGGTGTCTTCGCCTGCAGGGGATTCCACCATGAACTCCTGCGAGAGGCTACCCCCCATAGCCCCGCTAGAGGCACCAACGACGAAGAAGCGGAGCCCACACCGGCGGAAGATCCGATGGTAGGCGTGTGCATGTTTTCGGTAGCTCTCATCTAGCCCCTCCCAGGTCGCATCCAGGGAGTAGGAGTCCTTCATTGTAAACTGCCGTCCACGTAGCACACCGAAGCGAGGCCGCGGCTCATTGCGAAACTTCGTCTGGATCTGGTACCAGATCTGCGGTAGGTCCTTGTACGACTTGATGTGTTGCCGGGCGTGGAAGGCCACCACTTCCTCATGCGTGGGCGCCAGCACAAGCCCCTCGCGGTTTTTGAGCATAAAGAGTACATCCCCCATGGCCTCGACACGCCCGGTCTGCTGCCAAATCTCAATCGGATTCAGCGCTGGGAAATGGAACTCCTGCGCACCGATGGCCTCCATCTCCTCGCGAATGATCCGCATGACCTTCTGCATCACCCGCCAGCCCAGGGGTAGGAAGCTATAGACGCCAGCGGCCAGCTGCCGGATGAGGCCAGCGCGTACCATGAGCTGATGCGATACGGCCTGCGCCTCGCTAGGGATCTCACGCAAGGTCGGGATGAAAGCTCGGCTATAGCGCATGCTGTGGGTGTGAAGGCTGTGACACCAGATCCAAAAGCCTGACAACCAACTCCGCAATGACACTCTCAGCAGGAGCTGCCCCAGTTTTGAGAGCAACCTCGGCCCGCTGTAGGACAAAGAGGGCCTGCTCGACAGCTGCTGCCCCAAAGCGTCGATAAGCCGCTTGGTAGTCGGAAAGAAAGAACGGATGTACGCCGAGTGCAGCAGCCATCGACTCTACAGAGGCAGCAGGCATCTGCTCGAAATCGGCCAGCTTCCACAGCTGGAGGAAGTACCGCGTCAGTGTTGCAACAATCAGCAACTCTTGACGCTGGGAGCGCACCAGATATTGCGCAATGCGCAGCGCCTCTTCTCGGTTCCCCTGACCGATAGCCTTCTGGAGCTCGAAGATGGTGTACGTCCGTGAGAGCCCTGCCCATTGCAGGACATGTTCGGCTTCGAGGCGGCGGATCCCAGAGCTCTGGGCCACAAGGGCAAGCTTACGGAGCTCGTTGTCCAGCCCGACTAGATCGCTGCCCACTATGGCCAACAGAGCTTCCAGGGCCATTGGAGAGAGCTCGTAGCCGAAACGGTGTGCTCGCTGAGCAGCCCAGGAAGGGACTTCGCGGTCATACAGCTTCGGAAACTCCACCCAGGCATGCTCCCGCAGGAGGAGGGGCCATATGCCGGGGGCACGCTGGAGGGCGCGTTCGGCCTTCTGCTGCTGTTTGGGATTACGCAGATGGCGGCTCAGCCCGCGGAGGGAGTCAGGAACCGTATCGGGGAGGAAGACGAGGACCGTCGTCGGCTGCGGCTGCCGCAAGTAGTTCACCAACGCTGCTGCAGCCTCCCCTGTACGATTTAAAAGATGTTCGGCCCGCCGCACGAAGATCCCCCGGTAGGGCGCCCCTAGGGGATACGCAGATGCCCGCTCCACGAGTTCCCGCGGTGTTACGGCATCGGCTTCCACCACTTCCACATCCATCCCCGTTGCATC
Source organism: Candidatus Kapaibacterium sp. (assembly GCA_938084565.1). Classification (GTDB taxonomy): domain Bacteria; phylum Bacteroidota; class Ignavibacteria; order Kapaibacteriales; family HRBIN21; genus HRBIN21. The sequence continues at coordinate 57,600 of CALKEU010000006.1, forward strand.
CTGCCCCTCCAGGCGTTCCCGCAGCAGCTGGTAAGCCTCTTCCACGAGCAGGCGCTCCTCGCCAAAAAGCAGCACAACCGGTGGGAGCGATCCCTTGCGAAAGCGCTCTTCCCAGTGCTCAAGCATCATGGCTCTGTTGGCGACTCTGTCGAACCGCTCCCTTCCTCCCCTTCGGAAGCCGCCGTCGGCGGGATAAGTCCCCGCCGGTAGAGTATCTCCTGTATCCGAGCCCGAGCTTCATCGAGCTGGAACGGCTTGAGGAGGTACGTACAGATGCCTTCACGGGCAAATTGCACAACGGTCTCCAGCTGCGCTATCCCAGAACAGACGATGACGGGAATCTCCCGCCAGCGTTCCTCACGCCGCAAAGTGCGCAGGAAATCCAAGCCGCTACTGCCGGGAAAGAGTACATCGAGCACGACAAGATGCGGCCGTAGCTGCTCCATAAGCCTCTGAGCATGCTCGGGATCGCCTGCCTCGAGTACCTCCAGCCCCATCTGCTCCCCAATCACACGCCAGAGGTGACGGGAGATGCGATCATCGTCGACAACGAGGAGACGCAACGGCGCCTGCATCACCGGTAGAGCTGTGGATCGAGCACATCACGGAGGGCATCGCCGAGGAGATTGAAGCCGAGCACTGCCAGAGCAATGGCAAGGCTCGGATACAGAGCCAATCCCCACGCAACTCCAGCGGCAATATACCCATATCCATCCCGCACCATCTGCCCCCACGAAGGGGTTGGCGGTTGCACCCCTAACCCGAGAAAGCTCAGCCCAGCTTCGGCAATGATAGCGGTCGCAAGTCCTGCTGTGGCTACAACGCTCAATGGACCAACTACATTGGGCAGGAGGTGGCGGGCAATGATCCGAAGGCTTGGAAATCCCAACGCCTGAGCTGCCACGACGTACTCCTGCTCGCGCAGCGCAAGAAATTGCCCCCGCACAACGCGGGCAACCTCTACCCAGCTCGAAACCCCAATGGCAATAGCCGCCTGATGGATGCCCTGCCCGATAACGACCGAGAAAGCAATAGCCAGCAGGAGAGTCGGATAGGCCCATACCACGTTGAGAAGCCACATGACCACAGTATCGACCCTCCCCCGAAAGTAGCCCGCTACAGCCCCAAGCATCACTCCGATGCCGAGCGCAATGAGCTGCGAGAGCACCCCAACAAAGAGGCTCACCCGTGCCCCATAGAGGATCCGGCTCAGAACATCCCGCCCGTAGCGGTCTGTTCCCAGCACGTAGAGCGGTCTCCAGTACCACTGCGTCGAATCTGCTCCGGCAAGCTCTGCGCGCGACAATCGGTGCCACCGCCCCGCCACGTCTTGGTAGATGACCGTGTCGCCTACAAGTTGCCATTGCTGTACAGGCACCAGGCTGGGTTGCTCCGGACGTGCAGGATTCCGCACGCGGAGCAGATTGCCCCGAAACAGAGGCGCTTGCAAGGAGTACTCGAGCACCTGCACGGTTGGATCCATCGGAGCAAGCCACTCAGCACCAAGGGCCGCCACCAGAAGAAGAGCTACTAACGCACTGCCCACGACACCGCTCGGATGGCGCCAGAAACGACGCCACATGAGTCGACCGAGCGCAACACCGCGCTCACCGGAGCTGAACTCGCGGATCGAGAATCGCATAGAGAATGTCTACCACCACATTGACCACGACGAACACCACGGCCGTCATCAACACCGTGCCCTGGATGAGGGGGTAGTCGAGCTTCTCAATTGCCCCAATTGCAACCGTCCCCACACCCGGCCAGTTGAAAATGTACTCCACAAAGAACGCCCCGGCTAACAGCCCAGCAAACCACGCACTGACGGTCGTCACAACGGGGTTGAGGGCATTCCGCAGTGCATGGCGTACGATGACCCGCCAGCTGGGGACACCTTTGGCGTACGCTGTGCGAATGTAATCCTGCTGCAGCACTTCAAGCATGCTCGAGCGCGTCATACGCGCAATAATCGACAGCGGGCGCACCGCTAGCGTGACCACCGGCAGTACCATGTACTCCCATCCTTGGTCAACGTACCCGGCCAAGGGGAACCACTGGAGCTTGACCCCAAAGAGCAGGAGGAGGAGCAAGCCAGCAACGAACGACGGCACGGAGATACCTACGAGCGCTCCAAGCATGAGGAGGGTGTCCAACCACGAATTCGGACGCAATGCTGCCAAAACCCCCAGCACGATCCCTAAAAGGGTGGCAACCACCATAGAACTGACGGCCAAGAGCGCCGTGGCCGGAAATCGCTCCAGCAGAATCTCCAGCACTGGCTGGTTTATCACGTATGAACGCCCTAAATCGCCCTGCAGTACCCGGCCCAGAAAACGGAAATACTGAACAGGCAGCGGCTGATCTAAGCCCAATTGCTGGCGGATAGCAGCAATGGTTGCCGCATCGGCTCGCTGCCCGGCAAGCAGACGCGCCGGATCGCCCGGCAGGACGAAGTTCAGAAAAAATGTCACCGTGACCACCCCCACGATGATGCCCGCTGCTTCGGCACACTTGCGTCCAATGTAGCGCGCTAACCTCATCAGACCCAGACGCGCAGTTTCCGTGGGAGTTCCCCGAGCTCGGCAAAGCGAACAAGTGAGGGCACCATCTCGGCCGTGATACACTCCCCTTGGGCAATCACCAGCAGTCCGTAAGAAGTGTAGTAGCTCTCGGCCACCACCATACCAGGCTGCAGCTGATTGACCGGCACACTCTGCTGCACCCTCACTCCAAGCTGCCGGCGCTCCTCTTCCAGCAGCTCGACGAAGACACGCACTACCTCGGCGTCATAGAGAATACCGGCCTTTTCCTCCAAGTGACGGAGAGCGGCCAGATAGCGTTGGTGGAAGACCTCCACTGGCTCTGGTGGTGCTGCATGGAGGAAGCGCCGATCGCGGCGACGCTTGTAGAGGGCGTTGTGGAAGGTGTCAACCACAGCAATGATCCGGGCCCCGAGCCGGATGTGATGTCCCTGCAAGTGCCCAGGAAAGCCCGAGCCATCCAGCCGCTCGTGGTGCTGGAGCACAATTTCGGCCACCCCCTGCAGCCCCCGGTGACGCCGGAGGATGTGCCAGCCTATCTCGGGATGGTACCTGTAGAGCTGCCATTCCTCTGCTGTCATCTCGGGCGGGAACTTCTGCAAGAGCACCTCTGGATAGCCGAGCTTGCCAATATCGTGCAGCAGTCCCGCCGTCTGCGTCTCCCACACCTCCTTCTGCCCACAGCCCAGACGGCGAGCCACCTCTGCTGCCTTCTGGCTGACAAAGCGGGAATGGCTCCCCTCGTAGAAGCGCTCGACTGTGGTTAGCAGTACTCCGAGCAGCTCCACCGTCTGCAGGAAACTCTCTGCCAAGCGCTCTTCAAGCTCCTCCACTTGCTGGCGGAGCTGCTGCAGCTGCTGGACAAGCTCCTCACGCATACTCTGGCAATCGCACGTGCCTCACATCCACAACGGGGAGCCGAAGCTGGCCGAGCACAGAGTCGAGCGCAGTATCGGGAACATCCGTCAAGTACAGTGTCAGGGGGGCTTTCTTCCCGTTCTCTGCCGCCTGGTACCCAAGCTGTTGGAGACGCTCGCAGACGGCCTCGCCCGACTCGACGAGAGTACACCCCGGGAGCAGTTGCTCCAGGACAGGACGCAGGAGCGGATAGTGCGTACAGCCCAAAATGAGCGTGTCAACCCCAGCGGCCCGAAGAGGGGCTAGATAGTGCTCGGCAACCTGCACGGTCACTGGGTGTTCCGTCCACCCCTCTTCGACTAACGGGACGAAGAGCGGACAGGACTGCCCATATGTGCGTAGTGGCATCGATGCCCATCGATGCAGCAAGCGCTCATAGACACCGCTGGTAATGGTTGCCCGCGTGCCAATAATACCCACAGAACCCAACGTCCGGCGAAGCGCCACACGCACGGTTGGCTCCAGCACATCGACAACCGGGATATCAGCCGCGCATTCCCGGACCTCCTCGGCAGCCACGGCTGAAACCGTATTACAGGCAATGACGAGTACGTCAATCCCCTGTTCTACCAAGTATCGTGCCACCTGCCGAGCATAGCGGCGGATCGTCTCTGGACTGCGGTTTCCGTAAGGGACGCGAGCCGTATCGCCCACATAGAGTACCTCAACCCCACGGAGGCCCAAGAGGTGCCGTGCGACGGTCAACCCACCAATACCGGAATCAAATACACCAATGCGTTCGCCCATCGCTCAGGCTCAAAATTATCACTCCCTTCGGCGCAGTCGAGCAGCGAAGGCCCCGTCGCACTCCTGATGCCGATGCGGCAGCGTCTGCAGATATCCCTCCCGACAGACGCTCGCCGGAAGCCAGAGCTCGGCTGGTTCGAGAACGAACTCTGCATGGCGCTGCAAGAATTGGCTCACAACTTCCTCGTTTTCCTCCGGTTCCGTCGTACACGTACTGTAGACGAGCACACCTCCGGGACGGACCAGCTCTGCTGCGTGCTCGAGGAGCTCTCGCTGCAGCTGCGACAGCGCACGCAGATCGCTCTCCCGCCGGCGCCACTTGATATCGGGCTTCTTCGCAATCGTCCCTAGCCCAGAACAGGGAGCATCCAGTAGGACGACATCTACTGGATCGTGGCGCAGAGAGCGAGCATCACTGACGACAAAGCTCATGCATGCGGCAACCCCTAGGCGTTGTGCCTCACGCTCGGCTACCTTGAGCCGCCCCGGGTGCACATCCACAACGGTAATATGCCCCTCCCGACCAAGTTGCTCAGCCATGGCGCAGGCCTTCCCACCTGGTGCTCCGCACAGATCGAGCACTTGCATCCCCGGCGCCACTGCTGCCAACTCCACAACGAGGAGGGCGCTGACATCGTGGACGCTTACCCATCCACGCCCGAGCAGCTCCTGCAACTCCTCATACGGCAGATTCTCCACAATGACAGACCGCGCCGTATAGGGCGAATGCCATGCCTGCCGCCCGCGTTCCTGCAACCATCGCAGGACCTCCTCCGGCTGTACCCGTTGCAGGTTGACCCGGAAGGAGAGTCGAGGCCGCCGATTCTGAACCTGGAGCAACTGCACCGCCTCTTCTACTCCAAAGCGCTCTACCCACCGGCGTACGATCCACTCCGGATACGAGTGCACTAGACTCAAGTACCGTACCACGTCCTCTGCTGCCGGTTCCGGCAATGCCTCCCGATGGCGCTGAAGCGTCCGCAGAAGGGCATTGACCAGCCCCGCTGCAGCTTTCCCATACGGTTTGACCAGCTCCACCATCTGGTGGACGGCAGCGTAGGCCGGCACACGTTCTAAGTAGAGCAGCTGATATGCTCCCAGGCGCAGTGCCGTCAAAATAGGTAGGGGGTACCGCTGCAGAGGATGTTCAGCAAAGGCTTGTAGCACGAAATCCAGCCACCGTTTCCATCGTACCACACCGTGCACTAGCTCAGTCAACAACGCCCGATCCGGCGTACGGAGTCCAGCCCGTCGCAACGTCACCTCCAGGAGGCGGTCTACATATGCTCCATCCCGTTCGACCCGTTGGAGAATTTCCCACGCCCACCGGCGTGCTGGTGAAACACCCTCAGACGAAGGTTGATCCGCATAAGCCATTGCTCCCACCTCTATGGCTTTTCGTAACTTGCCTCTTGACCACAAGCATCCCGTCCATGCTTCTAGGACGATTGTGCCTTGTGCTCATCATAAGCGGCTTCCTCCTCCGGGCACAAGATCGCAGGGTGACACCACCACCATCACCTTTGGCACCAAGCCTCCAGCAGTACCCCAGCGAGCTACTCCTCACCGTTGCCTATGGCTGGGGCCTCCAGCAGGGAGGCTTTCGCGGGAGCTGCTCGGAAGAGTTTACTCGTGGAACCAGTAGCGGTTGGTTCGTAGGTCTCTCCTATAGCGTCCCCCTCGTGAGGGAATGGCTATGGGGAGCCTCCCTGTACTTCAAGCGCTTTCGGCTCCGAGCATCCTACCGAGCGCAAGAACTGCTCTTCCTGCAGAGCTCCAGCGACACGTTCACCGTACCGGCAACAATGCGTAATCGTGGTGAGCTCACGCAGAGCACTCTCCTGCTCTGGGGCTACGTACGTTGGCGTCCAACGCCGTGGCTGGTCTTCTCCGCTGGACCAACGGTTGCTCTCCCACTCTCTGCTACACTCCACCACACCAAGGAGTTTCTCGACCCCACTCTCTTACTCCCCACGGGGGAGACGCTCTACCTTCCCGATGCGCAGCTGACCGTGGAGTCCGTCCGCCTACCCCATCGCTTCCAGTGGGGTGCAGCAGCCCATGCTGGCGCTGACGTCCTGATCACATCCGACTGGTGGTTGAATTTCGGCCTGCACTGCTTCTTTCACCTCTCTGCACTCCTCCCCCCACCGGCCACGGTACGCCTGTGGCAGTGGTACCTCTCGCTCGCCCTTGGAAAAGCGCATGGGCGGAATTTGTAACTTTGTAGTCAATCATTTGTGTCCCTCGTGTTGGGAGCTGGCGATGACACACTATTCCATAACCGCTGTCCTCGCTGTCGTAGGGGCTATCTCCATGTGCAGTTGGGGCCTACCGCTTCCGGCAGAAGCACTACCAACCCGCACAGTACCTCTCTCGATGGAGACCTCCGATGGCGCAATTGACACCCTCTTCCTTTATGCCGCTGTCATAGAGCCCGTAAACTCTCCCCAGCAAGAGCAAGAGACGATTCTAGGGAGCCGCTACATCCGGATCATTAATCTCGGCCCTGTGGTGAATTCACCCTACGCCGACTATGCTCCAACGGTGACTGCCGATGGGCGGACATTGTATTTTGTCTCCAACCGCCCGGGCAGCAAGCGGCTCCCAGACGGGAACTTCTCGCACGATTTCTGGGCTACCAAGAAGACCAACCCCCTCGATACCATCTTCTTCCCGCCCTTCAACATCGACACAACGACGGAACTCGGCGATCTGGGCGTCAACACCCGCTTCAATGAAGGAGTCGCAACGATTGCTGCGGATGGCCGAACGCTTTTCTTCACCGGTTGCAACCGTCCCGATGGCCTGGGCAGCTGCGACATCTACGTTACCGAGATCGAGGGTGACCGCTGGGCTCGCCCACGGAATCTGGGGCCGAATGTGAACTCTGCTTACTGGGATGCACAACCCTCGATCGCACCCGACAAGAGCCGCATCTACTTCGTTTCAAACCGCCCAGGGCCCCATGGAACGGGCAATCTAGACATCTGGTACAGCGACTTCGACTTCGAGCGGGGCGAGTGGAAACCAGCAGTCAACTTCCGGGAGATCAATACACCTGGACGGGAAGCCTCCCCCTTCATTGCTGCCGACAACCAAACCTTCTTCTTCGCCTCCGATGGACACAAACCCAACTTTGGCGGTCTCGACTTCTACGTCACCCGCCGTCTTCCCGATGGCAGCTGGTCGAAACCGCAGAACTTGGGGCTTCCTATCAACACGGCGGAAGATGAGCTCTTCCTGACTCTGCCGGCAGCAGGCAACGTACTCTACTTCAGCTCCAAGCGTCGCGATCTCCCAGGTTACCAGGGCGACTATGACCTCTTCATGGCCTTCGTCCCTACCTTCTTCCGCGCAGTCAACATCGTCGGCCGGGTCATCGACGAATGTACCGGTGCTGATATCCCCGCCAAGATCACCATCCGGAATCCGGTCACCGGACGCATCACAACCGATACAGTCTCGGGTCTCGGAACAGCCCGGGTGGAATTCCAGTACGTCGTCAGTGCAACGGACTTCGGTACCCTCTCGGCTATTGACTTGGAGATCACGGCTTTTAATCCCAACTACGGCTCCATCACGCAGACCGTGCACGTAGAGAAGCCAGCAGAAGTACGTACGGAAGAAGAAGCCCAGCAGAGTCTGGAAGTCCGCGTTGTCCTCCGCTTGGGCCAGCGCCCCGTGCTCCAGGCCCAAATCGAGCCAGCCGATTACATCAGGCGCCGCGCCGCCGATGATCCCTCGATTGCCAACTTCCGTGGTCTTGTGATGGAGGAGGTTGCCTCCATTGAGCTCTTCCCGCTCCTGCACTACGTCTTCTTCGACGAAGGTTCATCCACTATCCCTGACCGCTATGTGCTCTTCAACTCACCGGCCGAAACGCAGGACTTCAGCGACGAGCGCATCCCTGGCGGAACGTTGGAGAAGTACTACCACATCCTGAACATCTACGGCTACCGGCTGCGCAAGAATCCACAGGCAAAGCTGGAGATTGTCGGCTGCAACGATAGTAAAACCCCTGCCGAACGGCGGCCTGGTCTATCGCAAGAGCGGGCTCAAGCTGTCTTCAACTACCTCCACACCATCTGGGGCATCAGTCCGGAGCGAATGAAGATCACCGTGCGGAACCTTCCACAGGTCCCCTCGAACTTGAACGATCCGCAGGGGATTGTAGAGAACCGTCGCGTCGAGCTCATCTGCACGGATTGGGAAGTTATCAAGCCTATCGTGAGTCGCGATCCCAAGCGCTTGCCCTCTCCTGAGACGATGACATTCCTGATGCGCAACGGTATCGAAGATGCTCTCGTTGCAAGCCGTCGGATCGAGATTACCCGCAACGGGCAGCCCTGGCGTACGCTGTCCGACATCGGTACCACAACTCCTACGGTTGTCTGGGACTGGGTCGACGAACGAGGGAGCTATCCCGCCGATGAAATCCCCTACCAAGCGCGTCTCATCGTGCGGAGCAAAACGGGAGAGGAATGCGCTTCTGATCCCATCACGATCCCCGTCATGCAGGTGACCACAGAGCAGAAGAAGATCGAGCGCATGGCCGATCGTACCCTGGAGCGGTACAACCTCATCCTCTTCCCCTTCGATCGCTACGATGCCGGCCCGCTCAACGAGCGCATCCTGCGGGAATATGTCTTCCCGCGCGTTTTCCCGACCTCCACCATTGAGATTGTCGGCCACACCGATGTCGTTGGCCTCTACGATCACAACAAGAAGCTCTCCGAAAATCGTGCGCGCACGGTCTCTCGTGCCATCGAGGCGTATGCGCGCGGGCGTTACCAGAGCTTGACCGCCCGCGGGGTAGGCGAGGACGATCCGCTCTATACGAACGAGCTTCCCGAGGGCCGCTTCTACAACCGCACTGTACAGATCCTCATTAGCACGCCAATCGAAGCCAGTACATCGCCGACCACGCCCTAAACGCCGGTCCGGAGGGAGCCGTGCCTTGCGGAGAATCCTCCCTCTACATCGGAACCAGTGGATGGGCATACCGTGAGTGGCACGGTCGCTGGTATCCCCGGTCACTTCCCAGGCGGGCGTGGCTGTCCTTCTATGCGGAGCATTTCCAGAGCCTTGAACTGAACACCACCTTCTATGCTCTACCCCCTCCGGAGCGCTTTCGGCAGTGGGCGCAAACCGTTGGCGCATCCTTCCGCTTTGCGGTCAAGGCTCCCAGGGCACTCACGCACGAGCGCCCACTCCAATACGCTTCCCCTGTGCTTGATGCCTTCCTGCGCTCGATTGGAGTGCTCGGCGTACAGCTGGGTCCCATACTGTGGCAACTTCCCCCACAGCTTTCCTGCGATCTCGAGCGCCTGCGGGAGTTTCTCTCAGCGCTACCCCCTATGGCAGGGCATGCTATCGAGTTCCGCCATCCTTCGTGGGACACGCCGGCCACGTGGGAGCTTCTCTGTCAGCACGGTGTCGCTGTAGTCTGGAGTAGCTCGCGGCGCTATCCGTGTTTCTGCCGACGCACGGCACCATTTCTCTATTTGCGCTTCCACGGTCTCGAGGGTGGCTATGCTCATCGCTACACTGAGCCGGAGCTCTCTCCCTGGGCAGAGCGCGTGGCAGAAGCTCTCCAGGAGGGATACCCGGTGTACGCTTACTTTAACAACACGGCAGGGACTGCCCCCGAGGACGCCCTCCGCTTCCGGGAGCTCATCGGCAGGATATTCTAAAGTCTTGAGCCCTCTCGCAGACGCTGGAGACGTCGAGCCACCTGGCGTTCGTAGATGGAGCCGGCATACCGGAGGAGAAAGCGCTGATAGACCGAGAGTGCCTCCGCATACCGCCCTTGGCGCTCCAAGATATCACCCAGCAGCATGAGGGCTCGGTCTCCGTAGAGGACGTCGTCTTCCTCGCTGAGGAGACGGGTGAGCAATTCCTGGGCCCGATTCCAGTCAGCCTGAGCATAAGCAGCCTCAGCAGCTCGCAGTAGGGCGAACTCCCGTATTGATTCACCCGGCCGGCTACGGTCGACCACAGCGAGATATGCGGCCTGTGCCCGAGCAAAGCGCCCTTGGAACAAAGCCCACTCTGCTTCCCCAAGATGTCGCAGCAGGAGGGTATCCCCGAGTTGCTCGAAGAGCAGGAGACGCTGCAGCGCATCATTTGCCGCAGGGCTTCCCGTCTGTAGGGCAACAGTCGCATACGCAGCACGAGCACTATCCAGACGCCCCTCGAAGAAGTGGAGCTCTCCCCACCAAAAGCGTGCCCACTGGGCCCCTTCGAGGGTATCGGACTCCATGGCGCGCTGCAGATACCCTCGGGCCTCTTCCGTCTGGCCCTGCCGAAGTGCCAGCTGGGCTAGTTCAACAAGTGCCCGCACAGCCCAAGGAGTTTGCGGAAAACGCTGTACGATCCGCTGGAAGCTCTCGCGAGCTGCGACCGCATCCCGGACAACATCTCGCAGAAAGCGCCCGAGCGAGTAGAGAACTTCAGCTCCTAGCGGCAAGGTGTCTGCCTCGCGCACGAGTACTTCGTACTGCCGCCGAATTTGCTGCCAGGGAATGGCTGGCACACCTTGGAGCACAAGTTGCTCAGCTGCCTGGAGGAAGCCGTAGAGTGCCCGCAGACGAATGGCTGGAACAGGGTTTTGCTGCAGCACCTCTTGATAGGCCTGCACAGCTATAGCGAAATCCTCATTCTGCCGGGCAGCATCAGCAAATCGAAGGAGCTCCATGCCCCCCCGCTGGTACAGCCGGTCGAGGCGGCGCGCTTGCTCGAAGGCCGCCTGCTGATCCCCGATCTCTTGCAGGAACCAGATGGCAAGGTAGGGCAGCAGCGTGTCGCGGGAAAATTGTTGAAGCGCACGCTCCAGGAGTCCGCGCACCCGCGTGGCTGCCCCTGGCAGGGCAAGGTAGAGCGCAAGCCGAGACTGCACACGCCACACATCCTGCCACTGCGACAGAAGCCGGAGCGTCTCGGAAACCCCACGCTCGACATCACCGAGCCGAACATACCACAGGCTCAGCTCATCGGCAAAGAGCGTGTCGGAGCCGAGCCGACGCCGCCCCTGTTGCAGCGTTGCTATCGCTTCGTCGAAGAGCTGTACTTCAGCTTGCGCACGTGCAACAGCGCGATATGTCTCCACCCGTCGGGGAGACTGCTCTATGGCTTCCTGCCAGACTCGCCGGGCAGAATCAGCACGTTGGAGACGCCAGTAGAGCTCCCCCATCTGCGCACGGACCTCCGCCGTAGGGGAGCGCTCGAGAAAGGCAGCAAGCCGGGTTAGCGCCTCTTCGTACCGCTGTAGTCGACTCAATGCACGGGCCCACCCCAGTAGATAGCTCACCGAATCCGGATACAGCTGCATGAGCTGCTCATAGAGCTGCGCCGCCCCCGCATAGTCACCGATCGCCTCGAGGGTTCGGGCCATCCGAGAATGCTCCTGTGGGTCGAGCCGTAGCTGTGCCCACACCAGCGTGGCACCGAGCATGCCTAGGGCAATTGTGCACCGCATTCTCTCCATGAGCTCTCTTCCGAAGCCAACAGCGGGAGAAGACATCTCTGCACAGACGGCGGACAGAGCCCCACGCTCCCATCGTGCCGAATCTGGAGATCGATCTCGGTCCGCATACCGAACATACCAGCTCGGTAGATTCCCGGCTCAATTGTCACCGCCGTTCCCGGCAGCAGATGCCGAGTATCGTGAGTTTCGTAGTCATCTAGATTCGCTCCGGGCCCGTGAACATCTGTGCTCAAGCTATGCCCGGTACGATGGAGAAAGAACTGACCGTACCCGGCAGCGTAGAGGGCATGCCGGACATGCCGATCCACCTCATAGCCCGCCAAGGGGCGTCCATGGGCAAAGGCCTGTCGAATGAGCTCAACGGCCTGATCTCGTGCGGCACACAGGACTGAAAAAGGTTGTGCAAAGGCCGTTGGGATTTCCTCTCCGGCATAGGCCATCCAGGTCACATCGGCATAGAGAGCCGAAGGATGCCGCGGTTTAGCCCAAATGTCGATCAGCACCAGATCCCCGGGACGGATAGGAGCTGTCTCCTCCGGGGTAGGGCTATAGTGCGGGTTGGCTGCTCGTTCCGTTCGGGCCACGATAGGAGGATGATCGGTCTGCAGCGCAGCTCGTTCCAGCCACTCCATGAGGAGCCCCTGGAGGGTATACTCCTGCGGGGTATCGCCATGGCGAAGCCGCTCTCGAAGCCACGCAAAGGCACGCATGAGGATGTCGTATAGCTGCTGTGCCGTCTGCGCCTGCTGCTGGAGCTGCTCCGGGGTTGCAACGGCTAAGAGTTCCTGCAGCACATCTGCTGAGGAGACCAGTTCGGCCCCAAAGCTTCGGAGCAGTTCCGCTGTCCCGGCATCGAGGACGGAGACCATCGGGAGAGCAGCTTCCGGAGAGTATTCCACGGCAAGACACCGGTAGCGTTGGCACCACTGCTGCAGGATATAACGCCATTCCTGATGGGCTGCATAGCGGTGCTCTACGGCGTCGACGCCCTGTAAGAGATGCGCTTCGATCTGATGGACGAGTTTTTCTGGAGAACCCTCTGCTGGGATGAGCACCGCCCAGCGACGTGTTGTCTGCATGTGCTCGGGAAGCCCTAAAACACGGGCTGCAAAGGGATTGGAGCCGCGAAAATCATACAGCAGCCATGCCGGAATAGTATGACGCTGCAGCGCCTCCTGAATCCGCCGCCATCGAGGATGAAGCATCCACTCTGCCTACTGTTACTGCGGGGGATATAGACGTTGGGGCAGCAAAATTCACTCACGACACCGCCGCCCGCGCTAGCTCCTTGCCTCTGACGAGCGTACGATAGAGCTCGGCGTAGTGTCGGGCAGCGTGACGCCAGGAGAAATCCTGCGCCATGCCATTGGCCACCAATCGCTGCCAGAGCTCCGGCTGCTGGTACAATTGGAGGGCGCGTTCGACTGCTGCACGAAGCGCCTCTGCTGTGGGCTCTTCGAAGACGATACCCGTCCCCTCACCAGTTGCCGGATCAAAATCGACAACCGTATCGCGCAGGCCCCCCGTTGCTCGAACAATGGGAACTGTGCCATAGAGCATCGAGTACATCTGGTTCTGCCCGCACGGCTCCTGCAGCGACGGCATCAAGAACATGTCGGAGCCTGCCTCAATGAGGTGAGCCAACGCTTCATCAAAGCCGAGGTGGAGGGCAAAGTACCGGGGAAACTGGCGCTGGAGCTTCTGGAGGGCGCTTCGGTATTCGGATGCCCCATCCCCGAGAAAGACAATCTGCAGGTCACGGCGCGCCAAGAGTGTCGGGGCCGCTTCCAGGAAGAGCTCAATCCCCTTAACCGGATGGAGGCGCATAATGACCCCGATGACAGGCAGCTTGGGATCATAGCGCAGCTCGAAGCGCTGCAAGAGCTGTTGCTTGTTGAGCGGCTTGGTAAGCCAAACTGTCTCGGCGTCATAACGATGGTCTAGGTACGGATCTGTCCGCGGATTCCACACCGTGGGATCGACTCCATTGAGGATGCCGATGAAGCTCTCTGGATGACGCCGACGCAATAGCTCGTCGAGACCGCCTGAGTCGACCACACCGGTCAGAAGCTCGTGCGCATAGCTCGGGCTGACGGTCGTTACAACATCTGCAAACTCAATGCCTGCCTTCACGAAGTTGACCATGCCCCGGTGCAGCAGCTGCTCAGCATAGCGCTCAGGCAGTCCTGTCTTAGCAAAAGTCTCTGGGGGAAAGACCCCCAGCTCCGTGAGCGAATGGAGGGTAAAGAGCAGGCGCGTGCGTCGAAATTCCGTCGGGTACAGGGCACGGACATACGCTCCCACCATCGCCGTCTGCCAGTCATTGTAGTGGATGACGTCTGGAAACCATCGCAGAAAGCGACACATCTCCACTACCGAGCGGCAGAAGAAGAGGAAGCGCTCGTCGTTGTCCGCATACGGCTTCCCTGTCTGCGGGTCGCTGTAGAGCCCCTTTCGGCTGTCGAAGTAGGCGTAGTTGGTCGTCACGTAGACTTGAGCCCGCACGCGCGGATTTTGCAGGGTGGAAGATTTAATAGAGGCCGGCTCCACCCGATGCCCTACCGGGATTTCGATGATGCGCAACCGTCGAATCTCGTGAATGTGGTTCTTCCGCTCGCTGACACACCCGTACTTCGGCAGCATGACGCGGATATCGACACCGAGCTCCCGTAGGGCCATCACGAGACCATACGAGACGTCGGCCAATCCCCCTGTCTTCGCAAACGGGTAAACTTCCGGCGAGACGAAAAGAACGTTGATTGGTCGGGGCATTGAACTCGTCTTGTGACTGCCGCAAGCACTCGCCGCGCAAAATCATTTGCAAAATTACGGAAAAAGCCCCGCCCTTCCCCGCCGGAACTCTTCGCACCCCCGCGTTTGCAAGAGACTACACCACGCGCTTGCCGAGCACAGCGTATACGTAGCCCGTATACCCCAAATCCACGGCAATCAGCCCCGTATAAGCCGCTATGGCGTAGAGAGCAAGGATAACATCTCTCACCGCCCCTTCATCCGGTAAGAGGGCCGACAGAATCGCGTAGACAACAGCAGCGGGGATGGCATAAATGAGGTAGACGGCAACCAACCCAAAGAAGAGCGTCCACTTCTCCCCCTGCGTAGCTTGCCAGCTCTGGCGTAGTGCATCCACTGCTCCCACTCCACGGTCCACCAGCACCAAAGGGGCCAACAGCCATCCCAAGGCAAGGACTACTGCCGGAATGACCAAGAACAGCAGCCCCAACAGGATGCCCAGGATTATGAGTCCTGTCAAAATGAACCAATCTGCCATGGCGTGTCGGTAGCGCCGGTCGAAGATGAAAGTCGGATCAATCCGCTGCCGGCGGCTCAGGAGGAGAGGCGCACCGATGGTGACGGCAATCGTTGTCCCAACGTTGACGTAGGGGATCCACACTGTCAGGACCCACAGCACAAGCATCAGAAAGATACGGAAGTACTGCCCGAATCCCCAGCGGAAAGAGTACGAGAGGATGTCACCGAAGCTGAGTACCTCCGATACCTCAGGAACGGCCGGGGGTTGCGCTGCCATTGGCTGCTCTGGAGGAAGTTGCGGCTCAGCCATGACCGTGCCTTGAATTGTGGTACTTGACAACCCTCCCAGCAGTTACCGGGAGTGCACTATGGCAATACCAGCACTGGGGTTGACCGTTGTCCGCATGGCGTGTTCATCCGGAGCAGATACCAGCCACAGACCAGCCGGCTCGGGAGTTGCCATACCAAGGAGTGCCACCCAGCCTCCCGCCATCCTTCGTCAATGTGAGCCACCCTCCGACCTATAACATCGCGGAGCTCCCACTCGAGGGGCCCACTCTCGATGAGAGCATATCGCAAGAGCAATAGGTCAGGGGCCTGCACGTGCACGACGACCTCTGCTGTCGACAGAGGAGGTGTTGCAGGAGTCGATGTGACGATAGGCCGAGAACGATAGAGCCCTCCGCCTGTGAGCCCAGCAAAGGCAATGACTCCGTGATGAGTCTCCCATGGTGGGAGCGCCACAGTCCGCACTGGGACACCCTGAGGAAGCCCATCAGCGTGGCGTTCCCATGCCGTACCGTAAGAACCGCTCACCCATACGCCCGTGGTATCGCCAGCCGCTACCCAGTAGCGTGGATCGAAAGGATGTTCAGCCAGAGCCGTCACACGCACCCCCGGTGCCCCAACGAGACGCCACGTCCTGCCCCCGTCTTCGGAGCGATAAATTCCGCGGCCCTCGCTCTGCGTTTCCGAAAGCAGTGTATCAGCGCCGCAGAGGAGGACCCCAGGCTGATGGCGGGATGGCACAACACACCAGATACGCAGATTGCCCAGGCCGAGCGAATCTTTCTGCCACGTCTGCCCATCGTCGGAAGAGCGCCATACGCCACCGGCCAGATACCCATCGGCGGCTAAGTACACAAAGCTATCCGTGACAGCAATATCACGAGCCTGCACAGGGAAGCGTAGGTCGCCCACACAGGTAGCAAAGGTGTCTTGGGATACTCGGTAGCCCTGGTTTGTGTTCAAGACCGCGGCAAACCACACAGGGGGAGGGCCCGGGCGCACCTGGAGCCGCACCACATGCGCCTGACACCGTGGCCGTTGCGTCCACTGCCATGTGCGCCCACCATCGCTAGAGAGTACCACACCGCCGGTAGCAATATCGACCACGGCGGCAAGCCATAGCTGCCCTATAGGCAGAATATCCCGCACCGAAAACCCCATGAGGCGAGGTTCGCTGAAGGTGCGGCCACTGTCGAGACTGACGCGAAAGCCTTGCCCACCGTAAAACTGGATGTTGCTCCGCCATATCTCTGCCACTGGCGGGACAGAATCGCCACATACGATAACCATCGCCGGATCTGTCTCCGGGCACACAATACGGTGAACAAACGGTTCAACCCCCTCGACTGGACTCCACACCTGTGCGATGGCGCTCAGAACACATCCTATCCCCACACTAGCCCACCGCCACATCCATACCCTCGTGCTGAGGTCCGAGCGCAAAATAGCGAAAAGCCTCTATTCCGCGTTCTGTGCAGCCCCAGAGGCCAGCGCGCGGTCAAAGGTATCGTAGTCAGCGTAGGAAATCACGGTGTAGAGTTGCGCTCGTGTCTGCATTCGAGGGACATATTCTTGAGCAGATCCCGTGCGACGCAGATGCGCATAGAACTCCTCCATGGCCTTGGCTGCCACTCGGAGCGCAGAGACGGGAAAGAGGGCGATCTCATAGCCAAGCGCAAAGACTTCCTCTGCCCGCAACGGTGGGGTCTTCCCAAATTCGGTCAGATTCGCCAGCAGCGGTACCGGCAGCGCTGCCCGGACTGCCTGGAACTCTTCACGACTCTCGAGTGCTTCGGGAAAGACGATGTCTGCCCCTGCCTCCACATACATCCGTGCTCGAGCAATGACCCCTTCCACCCCCTCGTGCTCACGCGCATCGGTACGCGCCACAATGAGTAGTGTGGGGAAGAGTTGCTTGAGAGCGCGAATCTTCTGCACGAGTACCTCTGGGGGCACCAGTCGCTTGCCCGACAGATGTCCACACCGTTTCGGCATCTCCTGATCTTCAAGCTGAACGGCGGCCACCCCGGCATCGACTAGTTCTCGTCCCAGTCGCACGGTGGTGAACATCTCGCCAAAGCCAGTATCGGCATCGACAAGGAGGGGGAGCCGGGTGACGCGGACCAACGCACGCGCTCGTGCTACAAGTTCTTCCAACCCAATGAGCCCGATATCGGGTAGCCCCATACTGGCCGAAAAGGCCGCTCCCGAGAGGTAGAGTGCCTCAAAACCTGCTGCCCGAGCTATGAGTCCTGCCAGGGGATCATGAGCCCCAGGCAACACAAGGCGCCCGCCTTGCACAAGCCGGCGCAAGCGCTCAGCGAGCTCAAGCTGCACCGGTGGCGGCTCCAGAAGCCACGCCATTACACCCTGGCCGGATGCACCCACAGCTCCAAAAAGCTATCCGCAGCCATATCCAGCACCTCCTCCCCTTCGACCATCAACCGGAACAGGCGCTCTGCTTGACGCTCAGGGAAGGCCATGCTGAGCGCTTGCCGGAACTTTTCCTGCAGCAGCGGCTGTGCCTCCGCTCGCCGCCGTCGATGGCCGAGAGGATATTCTACGAGAACACGCTCGCTAGCCGTCCCATCGCGGAAGAATATCTGCACGGCATTGGCAATCGAACGCTTGTCCGGGTGGAGATAATCCCGGCTGAAATCCGGATTCTCCCGAACCTGCATTCGTGCAATGAGCTCAGCAATCCGCGGGTCGGAGGCAATCGGTTCCTCGTAGTGGGCGTACGTGAGCTCCCCATACAGCAGCGCCACCGCTGTCATGTACTGCAGCGAGTGGTCCCGATCGGCTGGGTTCCGGAAGGGGCCAGGTTTGTCGATGATGCGCACGGCGGCTTCTTGGGTCTCAATGACGATGCGCTCAATGTCTGCATATCGCTCTCGAGCGAGCGGATGGAGCTGGAGCGCTGCCTCTACGGCCGTCTGCCCATGGAACTCCGCCGGATAGGCAACTTTGAACAAGACATTCTCCATGACGTAACTCCCCAACGGGCGCACAAGGCGCACTGCTTCTCCACCCAACACGACTGTTTCAAACCCCCAGACCGGGGCGCTCAAGGCCGTCGGATAACCCGGCTCTCCCTGGAGGGCCAGCATAGAGAGCCACACACCACGACTGGTCGCTTCAGCAGCTGCCCATGACTTACGGGGACCCGTGTTGGGGAAATGCCGATACGTCCGCAGCGCTATCCCATCGATGAAAGCGTTGGAGAGCGCGCTGAGCACTTCGTGCCGCCCGCCTCCTAGCAAGTGCGTTGCCACCGCCGCAGAAGCCACCTTGACAAAGTGTACGTGGTCAAATCCCCGCCGGTTCAGGCTCACCCCCAGGGCTAACACTCCCTGAATCTCATACGCTTTGATGGCTGCTGTCAAGAGGTCACGCACCCGATAGGGTTGCTCGCCGTATCGGCGCCGAAGCTGGCTGCGATAGTCTGCCACCGCCAGCACTGCCCCGAAGTTATCGGAAGGATGCCCCCACTCGAGGGCTAACCATGTGTCGTTGTAATCCAGCCACCGGATCAGAGCCGTGATGGCGAAGGCTCCTTGTACGGGATCGACAACGTGGGCCGTCCCCGGCACCCGAACCCCACCGGGGACTACTGTCCCCGGCACCAGTGGCCCGATGAGCTTGGTGCACTCCGGTTTCTGCAACGCAAGCAGAGCACACGCCAGCGCATCCATCAGCGCCAGGCGTGCCGTCCTATAGGCTTCCTCGCTCTCAATGCGCGCCGAGACGACATATTCGGCGATCTCCTCCAGAACGGCGTCGTACTTCATGGCCATTTACACGTGCAATCCTCGCGGCCCTGTGTAGAGCACTCGCGGACGATAGAGCCGATTGTCACGATGCTGTTCAATGATGTGCGCCAGCAGGCCAGACGTCCGAGCAGCAAAGAAGATCGGTGTATAGAGCTCGATCGGGATGCCCAAGAGGTAGTAGACCGGTGCAGCGTAGTAGTCCAGGTTGGGATAGAGCCCCTTCTCAGCGCGCATGACATCTTCCCCTCGCTGGCACATAGCCAGGAGCTCTTCTCCCTGTCCCTGTGCAGTGACAAGCTCGCGCAGGGTCTCTTTCAATAGCTGGGCTCGGGGATCCATCCGGCGCATGTAGACCCGATGCCCAAAGCCCATGATGCGCTCTTTTCGGGCCAACTTTTGCCGTATGAGTGCTTCCATGCCCTCGGCATCCCGGGCCTCCAGCAGCATGTACATAACTGCTTCGTTGGCCCCACCATGGAGCGGTCCCTTGAGCGAGGCAACAGCAGCGGTCAATGCGCCATAGACATCCGCCAGCGTCGAGGCCACTACTCGAGCGGCAAAGGTCGAATTGGGCAACTCGTGCTCGCTGTATGCAATCAGACTCTGCTCAAAGGCTCGCACTTCGGCGTCTGTTACTTCACGAGCCACAATGGCACGCAAGAAGTTCGCTGCAAAGCCGTACTGCGGATCGAATGGGCGCGGGGGCTCACCGTGCGTACTGCGCACCAGATTAGCCACAATTTGGGCAACCTGCCCGATAAGACGCGGGGCCCTTGCGCGATCGAGCTCGGGATCGGGGCTATTGGCCTCAGGATCAAAACCCGCCAAGGCCGAAACCGCTGTCCGGAGCCGGTCCATAGCATGCATGGTAGCCGGAAGTTTGGCCAAAATCTCGTAAATGGTCTCCGGCACGGTTGCGGTCACCATCTCCCGCTCGAGTTCCGTGCGACGGGCCTGCTCGGGTAGATGCCCGTCCAAGAGGAGCCCAACGACGTCGACGTAACCGACACGGCGGATGAGTTCGAGCAGATTATAGCCCCGGATGACGATCTCCTCGTTTTCCGTGTCCAGGAACGAAATCTGCGTCTCAGCGGCAATAACCCCCTCCAGACCGGGGCTGTAGGCGCGTTCGTCAGCCATTGCGTGGCCCTCAGCGGTACCGACACACCGACAGACGCAAAGCTACAAAAAAGCCCTCCGCCGAGCCGTGGCGCCGGCTCATAGGAAGACATTCCGCAATGCCTCCTCAGCAGCCGGAAAAGGGCGACGGAGAACGTCTTCGATGGCCGTCCGCAGCTCGTGCCGGATACGCTCGCGCAGGGCTGCTACCTGCTCCGGGGTCAGAATGCCGCGCTCGTGCAAAAAGCGGGCATAGCGCTCCACCGGGTCGCGGGCTTCCCAGTATCGACGGATTGCTTCGGGAACATAAGCTGCATCATCATGCTCGGCATGTCCCCGCATGCGAAAGGTGAGCGTCTCCAGCAGCGTCGGACCCTCCCCACGGCGAGCACGTTCCACGGCACGGCAGCATGCCTCGTAGACAAGCTCTACATCCGTACCATCGACAACTTCCCCGAAGCACCCATAGCCGAGAGCGCGATAGGCAAGGAAGCGGCAAGCATATTCCTGCTGATTCGGGGTCGAGTAGGCATACTGATTGTTCTCGATGACAACTACCACGGGGAGCCGGTGAACGGCGGCAAAGTTGACCGCCTCGTGAAACTCCCCTGTCTGTGCCCCTCCATCGCCGATGAAGGTCATCACGACCGTATCCTCCCCCTTCAGACGGGCTGCCAGCGCATAGCCAACGGCCACAGGCACCATCGCTCCCAGATGGGAAATATTGCCGTAGATGCGGCGTTCGGGATCGGCATAGTGGACCGTGCCATCTGTCCCACGGGTCAGGCTCCCCTGACGCCCCAGGTGCGTGGCCACGAGAGCTTGAAGGTCTTGACCCCGTACGAAGTGGACTCCGATATCCCGGTGCATGGGGAAGAGGGCGTCGTGGGGGCTGAGTGCGTAAGCAGCCCCGACAGAGACAGCCTCATTGCCCATCTGGGCAAAGACGCCACCGATGGTATGCCCCTGCCGATAGAGGCGGATGAAGGCCTGATCGAACTCCCGAGCCCAGAGCATCCACTCCAAGAGGTGGCATCGCTCCGAATCGGTCAGCCTCTCCGAGGCCCGAATGGGCGGAATTGGGGCGCTTTCGTCCGGGAGTGCCGGTGTCGGTTGCCAGCCCGGAGGAATCGCCTGCGGTATGAGCAAACCGAGGAGTTCTTCCCCGAGCAGGTGCACCCAGGCAACCTCAGGAACATGCATGACTAGGAGAGGAAGTGGAAGGCGACCCGTCTGCCGCCAGCGCCGTACCGTCGCTACGGACACACCCAGACGGTGCGCAAGCGCTCGCTCCCCAGGCTGTCCGAGCGCCTGCTCCAGCGCTCGCCAGAGCCGCTCGATGACGGCCTTCTCAAACCGAGCTTCCATCAGAGGATGTACCGACTCAGATCCACATCCCGGACGAGCGAACTGAGCCGAGAGCGAACATACTCGGCATCAATCCGCACGACGCTCTCCACCAGACGATCTGGCGCCAGAAAGAGAATCTCCTCCAGCAGAGCTGAGAGGATCGTGTGCAGCCGCCGTGCACCGATGTTGGCTACCTCTTCGTTGACCCGCGCTGCCGTTGCGGCAATCTCTCGGATGGCCTCTTCGGTAAATTCCAGCTGCACCCCTTCGGTAGCCAACAGAGCCTGATACTGCTTGATGAGTGCATTCTCCGGCTGTGTCAGGATTGCCACAAAGTCCTCCTCCGTCAAGCTGTGCAGCTCCACCCGGATGGGGAAGCGCCCCTGCAGCTCCGGGATCAGATCCGAGGGTTTGGCCACGTGAAATGCGCCTGAGGCGATAAAGAGGATGTGGTCCGTGCGGACCGGGCCGTACTTGGTCATGACGGTGGTTCCTTCGACAATTGGCAAGAGGTCGCGCTGGACCCCTTCGCGGGAGACATCGGGCCCGAAGCGCGACGCGCCAGTTGAAGCGATTTTGTCGATCTCGTCGAGGAAAATAATGCCCAGATTCTCCGCCCGGAAGAGCGCCTCGCGGACGACAGCGTCCATATCGATGAGCTTGTCTGCCTCCTCGTTCTCCAGGATAGCACGCGCTTCAGCCACGGTGACACGGCGCCGGCGGGTTTCCTTTGGCAGAAAGCGACGCAAGAGCTCCCGCATATTGAGTCCGACTTCCTCCAACTGCGCAGGACCGAAGAAATACATCAGCGGGGAGGCCTCCGTCGGTAGCTCTAATTCGACAAGCTGCGAGTCCAACTGACCTGTGCGCAGCTGTGCCTCAAGCTCCAGCCGAGCCGCGTGGTAGCGCTCCCGATCGCCCGCAGGGCCAGGATCGAGCCCGAGATGCCGCGGGGGAGGCAAGAGGAGGTCAAGCAAGCGTTGCTCGGCTGCGTTGCGCGCTTCTCGGCGGACCTCCTCCATCTTCTCTGCTCGGACCATAGCAACGGCAGCCTCTACCAGATCGCGGACCATCGATTCTACATCGCGCCCGACGTAGCCCACCTCGGTAAAGCGGGTCGCCTCAACTTTGACAAAGGGTGCCCCGGCCAACTTCGCCAACCGCCGAGCAATCTCCGTTTTGCCCACCCCCGTCGGCCCGATCAGGATGATGTTGTTCGGGGTGATCTCCTCGCGCAACTGCCCCTGAACTCGCTGCCGCCGCCAGCGATTCCGGAGCGCTATAGCCACCGCACGCTTAGCCTCGTGCTGACCGACAATGTACTTGTCCAGCTCCTGCACAATCTGCTGCGGAGTCAGAGAGCGAACGTACTCCAAAAGCTGTTCACCCGACCGCACAGAGGCCATGGTCAAAGTTCCTCCACCGTGATGACATCGTTGGTATAGATGCAGATGCCGCTGGCAATGCGAAGCGACTCCTCCACAATGCGGCGAACAGAAAGCTGCGTATGCTGTAGCAGAGCTCGAGCAGCTGCCAAAGCAAATCCTCCCCCGGAACCGATAGCAGCTACTGCATCATCGGGTTCGACAACATCTCCCGTGCCACTGACCAGCAACAGCTGCGTAGTGTCGGCAACGAGCAGGAGCGCTTCGAGATGACGGAGATAGCGATCCGTACGCCACTCCTTGGCCAATTCAATGGCCGAGCGCAGAAGGTTGCCCCGAGTGCTCTCGAGCTTCTCCTCAAAGCGCTGTAAGAGGGTAAGAGCATCGGCCGTTGCCCCGGAAAACCCCGCCAGAATGCGATCATGGTAGAGCCGCCGAACCTTGCGGGCCTGCTGCTTGAGAATGGTGGTGCCGAACGTCACCTGTCCATCGGCACCCATTGCCGCCTTGCCATCCCGCACTACAGCAACAACCGTTGTGCGATATACCGTCACCGGGCCAGCTGCGTCCATGCAGAGCGTACCCACACCATGGTAACCCCAATCGTTGCCCCCAGTGCCATAGCAAGCAATCCGGCCGCAAGCGGCGCCGCCCCCCACAGCTGCCACACCATCTTCCCCCATATCCAGCAGATGAGGCCGGCCGTCATTGTCCACAGGAGCAGAGCGCTGCGATGAAAACGCCAACTCAGCCGCCACAGGGCAACTGCCTGGAGAGCTAGGAAAGTACTTCCGAGCGCAACGCGCCACCGCTCCTGGCCCTCTAACCCTATAAGAGCCCCAGCTGCCACACCAAGCAACAGCCCAGCATAGGAGAACACTACCACCTGTATCCGACGCTCTGCCTCCACCATTGCTCTGAACGCACCGTGGATGCAGTAAGACGCAGAAGGCTCTACCTCATTGAGCAGCCCTCTGCGGGACAGAGTGTATTTTCGCTTACCCTACCCGAAATGCTGCCAACATGGGCGCTTTGCGCTGCCGCACGATCTGGTTGGGCGCTCTACTCCTTTCTATGCCCGCCCTGGGGCATAGCTCACTCGGGGAGCGCCTTCGGCAGCTCAACACCCGAGCAGATGAGTTCGTGCTCGGGCTTCTCGACGACGCTGTTGTGCTCATCGCCCAACGCCAGACTCACCTAACCTTCCTCGTGCTCCGCTCGGACACTCTCTGGACTCCCCAGCTCCTCAACGCCCTCTTGGACGATAGGAGCTTCCTGCCCCGATGTGCCCTCGGTCGCTGGCCTCCAACAGTTGTAGGGACACTCCTGACCCACACCGGCTCGGCTGACTTGGCCCTTCGATGGTGGGACGGAAGCCGGTGGAGCCAACCAGAAGCCCTCTCTGCGCTGAATTCCTCCTCCTGGGACGGACAGCCCACGCTGTCGCCTGATGCTCAGTGGCTCGTCTTTGCTTCCGATCGTCCTGGCGGGGCGGGCGGACTAGATCTCTACTACAGCCGCCGCCTCCCCGATGGAAGCTGGGAGTCCCCGCAGAATCTCGGTCCACCGGTCAATACCAGTGCCGACGACGCTATGCCATGGTTCCTGCCCGACGGTCGTCTCCTCTATGCCTCGCGTAGCTCAGGACGCTGGCAACTCTATGCCGCTCTCCCCGTTGCCCCCGGACAGTGGAGACAGGCCATTGCCCTACCGCCGCCGATCGCCTCAGAATATGACGAGCTCACACCCGTGCTCTGGCACGATACACTCCTACTGGCCTCCAATCGCAGCGGCGGACGAGGTGGATACGACCTCTACGCCTTCCCTCTCTGTGGCCCCGTCACCGTTGTCGTACAGCCTCCACAGCTTTCCGAATCCATACGCGGAAGGCTGACCCTCCAGGTCCGCGACAGTACATTTCACACCCCAGCTTCTACACCCCTCCATCTGCGTATGGCGGCCTTCCAGACCATCCGGATACGCTACGATGTCCCCTGTCGCCCAACCGTGGAGCTTACTGTGACGGCGCCGTGCGATCTCTTCCGGAGTGTCCTCTACTGGGTTGCCTTACCGGCTGACAGTCTGCCTGATTTGCTCATCGAAGTCCAGTTTCCGGAAGCATCCAGCTACCAACTCCTGACGGCCGAGCATGCTTGGAGCCGCCTCTTCCAGGCCCGCTGCGCTCTCCACCCCACCCTTACGCCGGATACTACCCCAGCCGAGTGGTGGACCGCCGACGTGCACGCAACGGAGCAGATCTTGGACAGCCTCGTGCGGATCCTCTCAACCACCTTTGCCCCGCAGTGCCAACCGCCGAAGGCAATGCGTGCACACATTACCGCCACAGCCGATCCGACTCTGTCCGTGCTCTACACTGGCCCTCCACTCTCGCTGGCCGAGCTCCAACTCTGGCCAGCAACGCAGCTGAATGCTGACACTCTTGCGCTCCTCCGAGCCCATGTAGTTGCTGCCGAGCTGCGTCGCCGACTTCCGCCCTCAACCGCCCTTTCGTGGGAGCTCTCCGCTCAGCTTCAGCCTGGATATCCCCGGGCAACTGTCCGCCTTCACCGAGCTCTAGAATAGGCCTTAGCAGCTTTTTGCTAAGTTTGCGCGGCTTGTCAATGTGCCACTCTCGGAAGAAAGTACCATGCAGCTCCATACAGCCATGACCCCAGAAGCCTCGACTGTGGAGCCTCTCCCCATTCGCCGCATCCATCACATCGAGCTCTACGTTGGCAACGCAAAACAGGCTTCCTACTTCTACCGCCGTGCCTTCGGTTTCGAACTCATTGGCTTTGCGGGGCCAGAAAGCGGTGTACGAGAGACAGCCTCATATGTCCTGCGCCAGAACAAAGTCACCCTCGTTGTGACAGCCCCGGTCTTTTCCGACCACCCGATTACCGAATGGCTCGTCAAGCACGGGGATGGTGTTCGGGATATAGCCTTCGAGGTTGACGATGCAGAATTCTGCTACCGCAAGGCTCTCGAACGGGGTGCCCGCGGGGTCTACGAGCCCAGAGTGCTAGAAGATGAGCATGGCAAGGTCACCATCGCTGCCATCGCCACTTACGGGGATGTCATCCACAGCTTTGTCGAGCGCGATGCTTACGCTGGACCTTTCCTGCCCCCGTATAAACCCACTCCCCCCGACCCGATTGCCCGCCCAGTTGGCTTCCGCCACATCGACCACGTCGTGGGGAATGTCGGGTGGAACCAGATGGCAGAGCACGTCGCTTTTTACAATCGCGTTTTCGGCTTCCAGCGCTTCGTCTCCTTCGACGACAAGGACATCTCCACGGAATACTCAGCCCTACGCTCCACCGTTGTGGCCAACGAGAACAAGTGGATCAAGTTCCCGATCAACGAACCTGCCGAGGGAAAACGGCGCTCCCAGATTGAGGAGTTTGTGCTCTACAACAACGGACCCGGGGTTCAGCACATTGCGCTGGAATGCGAAAACATCATAGAGACCGTCCGGCTCCTGCGGGCCAACGGAGTCGAGCTCCTCTCCACACCGAGCACGTACTACGACATGCTCGAACACCGGGTTGGCACGATTGACGAGGATCTTGCAGCCTTGCGCGAGCTCAACATCCTAGTGGACCGAGACGACAAGGGCTACATGCTGCAGATCTTCACCAAGCCCGTCCAAGATCGTCCGACCCTCTTCTACGAGCTCATCCAGCGCAAGGGTGCCGAGTCCTTCGGGAAAGGGAACTTTAAGGCTCTCTTCGAGGCTATCGAACGAGAGCAAGCTCTGCGCGGCAATCTCTGAGCCTTCCGCCAGGGGCTTGCATGCCTCTGGCAGAGAGCAGATGTACCACATACTGTGCTCTTTCAAGATGGCAGCCGACGTTGCTGTTGCGCCCCCACCGGCTAGAGAGTCGGAGATTACCCCCTTCTTTGAGTCGGTCAACCGGAACTTTGCCAAAGCGGCGGCACTGCTCGACTATCCTCGCGGGCTGCTCGAGCAGATCCGGGTGTGCAACAAGGTTTACTACGTACAGTTCCCCGTCCGCATCCGTGGGGAGATCCAAGTCATCCAAG
Source organism: Candidatus Kapaibacterium sp. (assembly GCA_938084565.1). Taxonomy (GTDB): domain Bacteria; phylum Bacteroidota; class Ignavibacteria; order Kapaibacteriales; family HRBIN21; genus HRBIN21. The sequence goes on from CALKEU010000006.1 coordinate 84,526, forward strand.
GTTGGCGGGCCGAACACAGCCACCACCGCCTGCCGTGCAAGGGAGGCATCCGCTATGCGGAAACGGTGGACCAGGAGGAGATCATGGCACTGGCTGCCTTGATGACGTACAAGTGCGCCATTGTGAACGTTCCCTTCGGAGGCGCTAAAGGCGGCATCAAGATTAACCCTCGCAACTATACCGAAGAGGAGCTCGAACGCATTACGCGTCGCTACACGGTGGAGCTCATTCAGAAGAACTTCATTGGCCCGTCGCTCGACGTCCCGGCACCTGACTACGGGACAGGCCCGCGCGAGATGGCCTGGATTGCTGATACCTACATGGCCTTCCGCCCCGATGACATCAACGCCCTTGCCTGCGTCACAGGCAAGCCGGTCGAACAGGGTGGGGTCCGCGGTCGGACGGAAGCCACGGGACTTGGCATTTATTTCGGACTCCGGGAAGCTTTGTCGATGCCAGAGCTCGTACGCCCCCTCGGCCTCGAACCTGGGCTTGAGGGCAAGCGGGTCATCGTTCAGGGTCTCGGTAATGTCGGTTACCACGCAGCGAAATTCCTCCAACAGGAGGGTGGGGCCACCATCATTGCGGTCATCGAATGGGATGGGGCCGTCTATAACCCGAACGGAATCGATGTGGAAGAGCTTGCACAACACCGCCGAGAAACGGGCTCCATCCTCTACTACCCGAAAGCCCAAACCATCCCGCTGGAAGAGCGCGATAGCGTTCTGGAGTACGAGTGCGACATCTTGCTACCGGCGGCGCTGGAGTCCCAAATCCATCGCTACAACGCCCCACGCCTGCGTGCTAAAATTATCGCCGAAGGGGCAAATGGTCCAACCACCGCTGTCGCTGAAGAGATCTTGCTCCAGCGTGGGGTCCTCATCCTGCCGGACATCTTCCTCAACGCTGGCGGGGTCGTTGTGTCGTACTTCGAATGGCTCAAGAACATTGCCCACGTGCGCCTGGGACGCCTCGAGAAGCGCTTTGAAGAGCGCACTAATCAGCGCCTCGTCGAAATGGTTGAACGCCTAACAGGCCAAGCGCTGACAGCTTCTGAACGCCAATTGCTCCTCCGAGGGCCCGACGAAGTAGACCTTGTACGCTCCGGGCTTGAGGACACTATGGTTTCAGCATTCCACGAACTGTGGGAAATCATGAAGACCCGCCGCGGGGTCAACGATCTGCGGACTGCTGCCTTCGTGTGCGCCATCGACAAGATTGCCACCGCTTACTTCCAGCTGGGGATCTTCCCATAGGCCGAAGGGAGTCTGCATTCTGCTTGGCTCACCGTCTCAGGTAGCCGAGCACCTGTGCTTCCATAGGGGAGAGGGCCTCTGTCGGTATTGACCGTAGGCTCATGGCTTGTCGCTTTCCGATAGATGCGGAGGAGACGGCGCTTCCCCCGCCAGACACACTCGAGCGTCAGCTCTTCAACGCCTTCGGGCAGCCATGGGTGAACCGAGAGGTGGTCTTCTTCGGCCCAGATGCCGGCTATATCACGCACAAGGAGCTGCAAAAGCTCAGCCCACTGCCACGGCGGGATGCCCACCTGCAGACGGGGCGCGGCAGGACGGGGATCGTAGAACTGAAACCATGCACCGGAGCGAGCTTGAGGGAGGCTTTGGAGCCATTGGAGCACACGCCAGAGGCGCTCACCCTGTCGTGCCCGTACAGAAGCCCGCGCAATAAGGAGTGAGGCGATGGGCCATGGCCCCAGAGCCTCCGGCTCCGAGCTGCTGTGGTAGCGCCCGTAGCCTCCCCCCGCCCATCGCTGGTTCCAGAGCTCCTCGAGCGCCTCAAGGGTCGAATGAGCAAGGGCAGAATCCCCTTCAACCAGACCCAGCACAATCGGCCATACGGTTGAAACATCAGGATTGAGCCAGTGATGGGGCTCCACACGCAATGGGGCATCGGGCAAAATCGCAGGATGGTCCTCCGGGATGAGCTCTTCCTGAAGCCGACCCGTAAGAGTCCTCCGTTTGATCAAGCGTCCACCGTCGACGAGGCGATAGTAAGGGTGCCCCACCATTGCCCGCTGTATGCGCACCGCAGCATGGCTCCATCGGAGCGCCCGCTTCCGATCATGGACACGTGCAGCCAGGCGCGCTGCCGCTGTCCACCCGACCGCCATCCACGCCTGGTATGCCGCCTCAAAGCCTTCCTCTACCCCGTGGAGGGGCATCCGCCCCCAATACTCCCGCCGAGTGTGGAGGAGAAAGGCCCGCTCGGCACGGAAGCGAAAGGGATACTCCGCTACCGCGATGAGTCGAGTCCACCACCGTCTTGCAAATTCCACATCCCCTGTCCAGCACACATACGCATACACGGCTGCTAAGAGCGCACCGTTGTGATCCAACCTAGCAAGTTCAGCTGGGCGAGGTTGCCCCGCATCCCACGGGGTACCATCGGCCCGGATGAGCTCACTCAAGGTATGCTCCAGGAGCTCTCTTGCCCGCTCATGATGCCCAGCGGCCAGTAGGCCGAGAACAGCCATACTGTGGTCACGCACCGACTCCCACGGATACTGCCAAATGCTAGCTGCCATACGCCCGCTGCTGTGAACCACTGCCGGAAGCTGCCAACACGCAAGGGCAAACAGCTTCTCGAGCTGCGGCTCCGTCGCACGGAAGCGATGTATCCCACGCCAATAGGCAATACCTTCCTCCTCCGGTGGCTGAACCTGTGTCCAGCGCAGACACACCTCCTGAGGAGTTCCCGAGAGCGTATACTCCAAGGCAAGCCACCGCTGCTCACCCGATGTGAGGCGGAATTCTGCTGTGAGCTCGTACCCTCTTAATCCGGTCCGCAGACGCACCCGCCGCCTCCCTTCGTGATTGACAAGATGCAGCATGCGCACAAGCCGCGGCCTCCTCTGGTCCGGACAGAAAAAGCATTCCTCTACGTCTACTCCTCCAGCCTGCCACCGGGCACGCACCGTTGGCACGAGCGCTTCCCAGTCCCACTCAACGGTGCAATCTGATGACGCCGTAAAGCAGCTACCGCCGTGTTCAACCACAAGCGATGTGTCTGCAAGCCCCCTAAGAGGATGCATGCTCAACGCCGCTCCCTTCGATCCGAAGGAGGCCGGATCCATCAGCAGCAGCGCCAGTGGAGTACCTATCCGGGGGCTGTGCTGCACTGCTGCCATGAGACTCCCATTGCCGAGGAAGAAGTACGCCACCTCCGGCAGGTTGGTCCGCAGATCAGGATGCCCCTCAGCCGAATCCATGTGGGCTTGAGCCTTCGCCGGGCAATAGATGAACGTATGCTGAAAGACGGCTGAATGGGCTTTTCTTGCATAGCTGCTGGGAATTTGGCAATTTGGACCGTCCTGACTTCCACCTCTCGAGCATGCCCCAGAACGCTCGCCTCCACAGCCTAGATGCTGCCCGTGCAGTAGCCATGCTCCTGATGGTGCAGGGGCACACACTCGATGCCCTCGTTTCGCCGACTGAGCTCGACATTACGCGCCTGCCCTGGAGTCTCTGGCATTTCTTCCGGGGGTTGACAGCACCAGTCTTCCTCCTGCTCTCTGGCATTGTGCATGTCCTGGCCACCCACCGAGGGGCAGATGGGCGCATTCCAGCTCAGCTGATTTGGCGCCGCCTGCGGTGGGCGATAACCCTCATCGGCATTGGCTACCTCATGATGTTTCCGGCCCAGCGGATTTGGCACCTCCACTCCGTCTCACCGGAGCAGTGGAGCGCATTCTTCCGGGTGCACATCCTCCAATTGATCGGCGTCCTGCTGGTGTTTGTGCTGATACTCTTCCTGCTGACCCGCTCCAACCACCATGTTGGGGTACTTGGCCTCATCAGCGGCATAGCTCTGCTTGCCGCTGCACCCGCAGCTGCCTGGGTTGACTGGTACGGCCTCCTCCCCGAACCCTTGGCTGCATACATGAGCACCGAACGTGGCTCCCTCTTTCCTCTTGTCCCCTTTGCCGCGTACTTGCTACTCGGCTTACCTCTTGGCAGCTGGCTTGAGCGGCTTCCGGCCGAGCAGCGCAACCGTGCGCTGCGCTCTCATTGGCCTCTTCTGGGCCTGGGCATCCTTGCCCTTTCTCCCCTCTTGACTCTGTGGTGCCAACCGTTCATACCCCCACAGGCAAATCCGTATCACGCCAATCCGGGCCTTATTCTGATGCGCTTTGGGCTGGCGCTACTCTTTCTGAGTGCGATCGCGTGGCTGTTCCAGCGTGCTGCACGATGGACATCCCTCTTTGCGCTTCTGGGCAGATATGCGCTCTTCATCTTCGTTGGGCACTTGGTTGTGCTTTACGGCACCCCATGGTTTAATAGCTTTGCCCGCTTGTACCCGAAGAGCTTGTCGCTGGCTGAAGGCATTGCAGCAACGGTGTTTGTGATCGCCGTCTGTATCGCTGGGATTGCAGCCGTGGAAACTGCACGGCGATACCGCATAAGCTGGCATGTCGTGCGGCTGGCTCTCTCGGCTGTTCTCCTCTATTGGCTCGTTGGCCCAGCGTGAGGGGATCCCCCTCCCATGCCACTGCACCCTGCTGTCGTGCACTATCCAATTGGCCTCCTTTGCATGGCAGCTGCACTGCGGGTGGTGCTTCTCTGGCGTCCTACCCCATGGGGGGAAGCATCAGCACGGCTTTGCCTCTGGACAGGTACCGTAGCTCTGGCAGCAGCTGTACTCTCTGGGCAGGCTAGCCTTCCGACCTCACTCTCACCACCGGCCTCGGAAGTCCTGGAGACACACCGGCAGTTGGGGTTCTTCCTCCTGCTCTGGTACGGCGGCATCAGCCTCTGGGAACTGGCTCGCCTGCAGGGCATGGGTGAAAAGGAACGCCTCACCCTAGCGCTTGTACACCTGATCGGCAGCGCCCTCCTTCTGCTGACAGCCTCGTACGGGGGAACCCTCGTCTACGAGTTCGGAGTCGGTGTACGGAAAGGTTAAAGTTTTTCCGAAAAGGGCCGAAAACCTCCCTTGAGGACGCACGCTCTGTGGGCAGGATGCCTGGGGAGACGTTACACTCGATGGTTTGGAGGACACCATGCCGTACGCTATCACGAACGGCGCGCGCATTCGGACAAATACCCCAGCCGAGAACGCTTACAATGCTCTGGATGCCGCCAACCGTGCCATTGCACTCCGCCAACTTCGGCTCTCGACAGGGAAGCGCATTAACTCAGCCGCCGACGATGTAGCAGGCTACATTACCGCCCGGGCCCTCAACGCCCGAGTGATGGGCCTGCGCACAGCTCTCAACGCTGTCGGTGATGCCGGAAGCCTGGCCGCCATTGCTCAGGACGCTCTCGACAACATCCAGAGCTTGATCGCTCAAATCAAGGAAGCTGCCTCCCAGGCTTCTTCCGGTGCCCTAGGGACGGACGAGAAGGTCTCC
>CALKEU010000007.1 GCA_938084565.1 Candidatus Kapaibacterium sp.
TTGGTTTGATGGCTTCGCTCTGCGCCTCATCTCTGATCGAGGCGATACCTTTCCTTCCCACAGCGATGGCTATGCTGAAGCAGTGCTCAAACTTTCCTACTACCTTTTCGACGAGCGCGACCACGACGGCGACGGCCTTCCCAATGAAGAAGAGGAGCGGCTGGGCACCAATCCATACGACCCTGATACAGACGGCGATGGATTGAGCGATTACGAGGAGGTGTCCGTATACGGTACCAATCCGCTCCTTGTTGACACCGATGGAGATGGCTTGACGGATGGGCAGGAGGTCTTTCGCTACTTTACCGATCCCACGCGGTGGGATACCGACGGGGATGGACTCAGTGATGGGGAGGAAGTGCTCTACTACGCTACGAATCCCCTACGAGCGGATTCCGATGGTGATGGATTGACCGACTGGGAAGAGATTCGAATAGGGACCAATCCGATGTTGGCTGATACCGATGGGGATGGAGTACCAGATGGGAGTGATCTGTGCCCGCGCGTGGCTGGGAGTCTGCGAAATCATGGCTGTCCGGATGGGTATCCTCATCCGGCCTTGGCTGCGCTGGGGTTATCCCCAGAGTCTCCATATCGACGGGATACCGTCGTGCTGGAACGCATTGTGCGCGATACGGTGGTGATTACGCAGTTGGTCGAAAAACCTGTGGTAGGGCGACCATTGATACTGCCAGGGCTCTTCTTCGAATTCAATCGGGCTACTCTCTTACCGGAGGCAGAGGCACTTCTCGGGTATGTGGCTGAATGGCTGCTGGAGCATCCCGAGATTAGTGTAGAGATTCGCGGCCATACGGATTCACTTGGAACCGATGAGCAAAACCTTCGTCTTTCCCAGCTCCGAGCACAGGCTGTGCGGGATTATCTGGTTGCTCGGGGGGTCCAACCGCAGCGGCTCTCCATTGTAGGGCTGGGTCGCTCTCAGCCAATTGACTCCAACGAGACCCCAGCAGGTCGAGCACGCAATCGACGTGTCGAGCTCATCTTCCGTCAGCCGTGAATGGGCTTCTCCTACGAACTCCGTCCTCATACGGCGGATATCCGTATCTCTCTCCGAGCAGATACCTTTCCCGAGCTCTTCCAGGCAGCAGTGGCAGCGCTGGCAGATATTCTGCTCCCGGAGGGATGTCAGGGGAAAAGGCTTGCGCTGCACCGCAGAGTCGCTCTAAGTGCCCCGGATAGTACGGCGCTCTTGGTAGATTTCCTGTCGGAGGTGTTGTGGCAGAGTCAGGTTCGTAAAGCCCTTTTCTGCCGTTTTCGCGTCCACTCTCTTGCCGAGAGTACTCTGCAAGGGGTGCTCTCTGGCATTCGTGTGCAAGGCTTTCAGCAGGATGTGAAGGCGATAACATACCATGAGGCCCGGGTTGATCGTCTGCCATCTGGTTACTGGGCAAGCCTTGTGGTGGATGTCTAGTGATGGTGCGGCAAGAGCAGCTCCAGCAGATTGGTCCGGTCGTATGGGAGATCCCGCCGACGGCACGGCCTGATATGCGGGTGCCGGCTCGCATTTATGCTTCTGAGGAGCTCTTGGAACAGATTCTTCGGGATCGATCACTGGAACAGTTGATGAATGTAGCTACGCTGCCCGGCATCCAACAAGCGGCCATCGTGATGCCTGATGTGCACGAGGGATATGGCTTCCCCATCGGGGGCATTGCTGCCATGGATCTCGAAGAGGGGATTATATCCCCGGGTGGAATTGGCTATGACATCAACTGCGGTGTCCGCCTGCTGACATCGGAGCTGTCTCTGCAGGAGGTGCAGCCCCGGTTAGAGCAGCTTGCAAAGGCGCTCTACAAGGCTGTGCCTTCAGGGGTTGGGCGTGGAGGCCCCCTCAAGCTCAGTGTACGACAATTAGACCGGGTGCTCGAATATGGCGTCCAATGGGCCTTGCAAGAAGGGTACGCCGAAGAGGCAGACGTTGACTTTATCGAATCTGGTGGGAGAATTCCGGAAGCCGATGCCGACGCGGTCTCGCGAGAGGCAAAAGAGCGCGGGCGCGATCAGCTGGGGACAATGGGAGCAGGGAACCACTTCGTGGAGGTTGGATACGTCGACAAACTTTTCGACGAGGCAGTAGCTCGCACGCTGGGGTTACGGCTACACCAGATAGTTGTGCTCATCCATACAGGCTCTCGTGGGTTGGGCCACCAGGTAGCAACGGACTACATCCGGACAATGCTGGCTGCCCTGCCTCGATACGGTATTCGGTTGCCCGATCGGGAGCTGGCATGTGCTCCGCTGTCATCACCGGAAGGGCAGCGGTACTTCCGTGCTATGTGTGCTGCGGCTAACTTTGCCTGGGCAAATCGGCAGCTCATCACGTGGGAAATTCGCCAGGCCTGGAGGGAGGTACTCGGAGAGGCAGGAGGGAAACTCCGAGTCCTCTACGATGTGGCTCACAACATTGCAAAGATAGAGCAGCACACAGTGCAGGGGCATATGCGGCGTGTCTTAGTCCATCGCAAAGGGGCAACGCGGGCTTTCCCTCCAGGTCATCCAGAAACGCCGCGGGTCTACCGAGAAGTTGGCCAGCCTGTGTTGATCCCAGGCAGCATGGGAACGGCCTCATACGTCCTCGTTGGGGCACCGGGAAGTATGGAACAAACCTTTGGCTCGACGTGCCATGGAGCGGGCCGCCAGATGTCGCGGCATGCAGCTAAGCGAACTGTCAATCCAGATCGGCTACGCATGGAGCTGCAGCAGCAAGGGATTGTGGTGCAAGCTGGCTCTGTACGTGGCCTGGTAGAGGAAGCGCCTGTAGCGTATAAGGACGTCGGGGCTGTCGTTCAGGTAGTCCACACAGCGGGCATTGCGCGAATGGTAGCGCGGCTGCGCCCTGTGGCAGTTATCAAGGGGTGAGCGCACGAGCGATTTTGCGCCGGAGAGCGGCAGCTACGTCGTGGTGACCTCGACGCTCTAAGTCTGCCAGTAGTGCTGGAAGCCCTTTCTTATCGAGCGTCTTCAGGGCTCGAACTGAGACCCGTAGTCGGAGCCATCGCTGGAGTTCGGGTATCCAGACTCGCTTCCACTGGAGGTTGGGAAGGAATTTACGGCTGGAGCGATTGTTCGCATGGGAGACGCGATTGCCAAACTGTGGCCCCACACCCGTCAGTTGACACCGCTTTGCCATAGGCTTTCTCCTCGGAAGCAGGACTTAGCAGCGGTTGCAAAGTTACACACTCCCCACGGGATAGCAAGCCCGGCCTGGATTTGTAATTTTGGCTGTCTTTCCAGGATAGGCGATGGGGCAGTACATCCTACAGCGCGTCCTGTTGTTCATCCCGACGCTCTTCTTCATCACGCTGCTTTCCTTTAGCATTAGCCGACTCGCACCGGGTGATCCAGCCGCCTTGAAGGTTGGGATGGCCGCAGAGGGGGGCATAACAGGCCAGACGGGACTCAACGAGCGAATGTTGGAGCTGTTGCGTAAGCAGTGGCACTTAGACAAGCCAATTTGGCAGCAGTATGTGTTGTGGCTTCGGGACCTTGCGCGACTTGATTTCGGGCGCTCCTTTCAGGATAATCGGCCTGTGCTGGAGAAGATCGCCGAGCGGCTCCCCATCACATTGGCCATGAACATCGTTGCAGTAATTCTCGCTTACGGTATTGCTGTGCCTCTCGGGATCTACTCGGCCACCCATCCAGGGAGCCTCACAGATCGGCTGATAACTTTTGCCCTGTTTGCTCTCTACTCCTTGCCCACCTTCTGGGTAGGTATGCTGGCGGTCACCTTCTTGTGCAATCCGGAATATGTTGCACTCTTTCCGACCGGGGGTATTCGTTCGGTTGCCTTCTCCGAGCAGTGGAGCCTCTGGCGGAAGATTGCTGACTATGTCTGGCATCTGACGCTACCGATGGTGGTCTACACCTACAGCAGTTTCGCGTTCATCTCTCGGCAGATGCGGAGTGCTATGCTGGAGGTACTCCGACAGGATTACATCCGTACAGCATATGCCAAGGGGCTTCCTGGGCGGGTGGTCATCTGGAAGCACGCTTTGCGGAATTCCCTGATTCCGATCTTGACGCTGCTTGCCGGTGTGCTGCCGGCACTCATTGGCGGGAGTGTGATCGTGGAGACCATTTTCAGCATTCCGGGCATGGGGGAACTTTCCTTCCGTGCCCTGGTTGCACGGGATTACCCCGTGATTATGGCGGTGTTCACACTCTCGGCTGTGCTGACGCTGGTGGGTATTCTCCTGGCAGATATCCTCTACGCAGTGGTTGATCCACGCATTAGCTTTGCTCGGCGGGTGCAGTGATGGCGTTGCCGACATCGGAGAGCATAGAAGTCCCTGCAGTGCCGGAGCAAGGGGAATCGTACTGGCGCATGGTGTGGCTTCAGTTCCGGAAGAATCCTCTGGGGGTGGCGTCACTGTGGTTTGTCCTTGCGCTTGCAGTAGTCGCCCTCTTTGCTGATTTTCTGGCCAATGATAGACCGCTGGTGGCCTCTGTTCGTGGTCAGCTTCTCGTCCCTGTGCTGCACCACTATGCTGTTGCACTGGGGCTAGCTTCGTGGGGTGAGTGGGGGAGAGTAGATTGGCGGACCCTCCCGTACGATTGGGTTGTATGGCCTCCTGTGCCTTATCGGCCCGAGACGACGGATCCGACGCTGCAGACGCTGCGCGATCGGGCCCCTTCAGCTCGGCATTGGCTTGGGGCCGATGAAATTGGACGGGATGTCTTAGCGGGGATTATTCATGGGACGCGTTATGCGCTCTCGATTGGCTTCATTGCCATGGGTATTGCATTGGCCATTGGCATTCTACTGGGAGCGCTGGCTGGATACTACGGTGGAGTAGTCGATATTGTCATTTCCCGGCTCATCGAACTCGTGCTGACCTTGCCGACCTTCTTCCTCATCATCACAGTAGTGGCTATGGTGCAGCAGGGAAGCATCTGGCTCATCATGGCGATGATAGGGGCAACGGGGTGGACGGGGATTGCCCGATTCGTTCGGGGGGAGGTACTCCGGGTACGGGCGATGGAGTATGTTACGGCAGCGCAGGCCCTCGGGTATTCTGTGGGACGCATCATCCTACGGCATATCCTACCCAATGCCCTGGCGCCGGTTTTAGTAGCAGCTGCTTTTGGCATTGCCAATGCCGTGCTCATTGAGTCAGCGTTGAGCTTTCTAGGTTTCGGAGTTCCTCCAACTGTTGTCACTTGGGGCTCTATGCTGGCGAAAGCGCGGGGCACGGTCACCACCTGGTGGCTGGTGGTCTTCCCGGGGCTGATGATTTTTCTGACTGTTGCTGCCTATAACCTCATCGGGGATGCACTGCGGGATGCCTTGGATCCGCGGCTGCGGGAGTAGGGATGCGCGGTATTTTTTGCCGTTATTGTAAGCTCCTTCTCCCAACCCTAGCAGCCACCGCACAACTCCCACAAAACCCAAACACCTTCCTCTGGCACCTCCAGCGACACACCTCCATCACAGTATGGAACGGAACAGCTGCTACGGCGCTCAATCTCGGGAAAGAACAGCTTGGGCTGAAGCTGCAGTACACAAGGCTTCTGGAAGCTCAGGGCAGCATTGCTACACGTGACGAGGGAGAGGGGGAGCTGGGTTGGCAGCGTGCCATCAGCTCACAATTGTCAGTGTGGCCTCGCTTCCTGGGGTACTATCTCTATGACACCCGGGCAGTGGGTGTCTCGCAGCATCTGCGGTGGCGTCCCCTCCTCGGTATCCTTTATCGATTCCAACAAGGCTCCGTTCACGGAGAGCTGGGGTGGGAAGCCCTACATCAGTTCCAACGGCGCGATGAAGGAATCAGTGGAGGCATGCAGCTGAGATGGAATCAGCTAGGCGCTCTCCCTGCAGGAGCAGCAGTAGAAGGCGAGGGGACGCTCTATCGCGGACAGCGTCGGCATTACTCCCTACAAGCGGAGTTGGCGTGGTATCCCTCTCGCCGCGACACGATCTTTCGCGGTGCGTATCGTTTCGGTTTACGGGACTTCCCGATCATTGCTATCTCGAGTGAATTTCAACGACGGTTGGAACATTCCGCTGTGGGGGAACTCAGTCTTACCGAGTATCTCCTTCCACGGCTCCAGTGGAGAGCTTTTCTGCGTGCTGAGCACAATCGTGTACAGCATACCTGGAATAGTAGCGCCATGCTACAGGCTCCAACTCGGCGCCTCCGCTTCAGTACAACGGCCGTCAATGGCTTGAGGTGGGCTGCCCCCATAGGGAGCCTAGCGGTAGTGATGAACATCCAATACATCGAAGAGTTCAACCGACGTTCCTCTTCGCTGCCCAGCCTACAGCAAGGACAGCTCCAGGAAGAGTTGCGGGATTACAACAGTCTCTGGACCCAACTCCAGTTAACGGCCGAGGGTGCTCCCTCGGCGAGAGATAGTTTAACGCTGCAGACGACCCTCGGCTTACTGCGGTATGACACCCCGAGCCCGGCCAATATGGACGATCGCGATGAACAGCACCTATCGGCCCAGCTGGCTTATGTACATCAGTGGGAGAGGGGGATTGCTCTCCGTGCCGCGATGGATTTGCAGGGCCGGCATACGGTGTTCCTCTTTGCTCCTCGCAGCGCGTGGAATCATTGGTTCTACGGGCTAGCAATTCGCTGTGAGGGGCAATGGATCTCCGACCTCATCCATTGGAATCCCCGATGGGAGGTCCTTGCCAGCTACACGGTTCGGGATTACCCGAACAGCACTGTGCTACGGGATTTCGCTCACCGGCAGTGGGGATATCGGGACAGCCTCTCTGTACACTGGTCCAGCGGATTTGGCGAGATTCGGTTGTTGCTTCGGCGGAGCAGTGTGGGGATGCTCAACTGGAAGCGATTTGCTGAGACCCCCCAGAGGAGTACTGAAGAGCTCAGCGCAGGTATCCTCGTGGGATGGCATGGCAGCAAGCAACTATGGGGGATAGGGATTCAAGCAGCACAGTACCGATACACCGAATATCACAGCCACTCGAGCTATCGTCAGGAGAGTATCGGTCCTCAGGCTCGGTTAGAGTTGCGGACGCAGTGGGGTACCATCCGGGCAAGTGGCTGGTATGAGTGGCGGCGCAGCCTCGGACGAAAGCAGTGGCGTACGGTACCGTGGCTCCTACTCTCGCTGCAGCAACCGTGAGGATTCAAAGCCCCGGGATGGTCTTCTCCTCATACTTGAGATCCCGTAGCACGGATGCCTTCGGTGAAAAGCGGAGCCAGTAGCCGCGAAAGGTGCCCAGAGGGTACCACTCCAGACGCAACTCCCAACAGTGAAGATCACGGTAAATGCTCACCACTGGTGCAACCAACTGCCCCTGAAGGAGATCGAGACTCCCACTGGCCTGGATCTGCCATCCCCCCAGCCTGAAGCCAAATCCGAGCACAAGGTCTGCGCTGCGACTGAGCTGCTTCGGCAGCGGTTCTTCGTAGCGGAAGGCTGTACCAAGCCGAAGATTCCATTGGAGAAGTTGGGGAGCAGGTGGAGTGCTCCTTTCTCCGGACCCATCGAGTACTTGAGGTGTTCGTGCAGCTGTGTCGTGGGCGCTATCAGCCTTACCCAGATGGAGTTGCCCGCCGAAGGCCATTTCTGCCTGTATGCGAATGCTTGTCCAGCGCAGCGGGAAGAGCCCTTCAGCCAGACGCAGCCGGTTGACCCGGCGCCATGAAGAGAGAGGCCCTCCCGGGGGGAGCTCCATATACGGGGTAGCCGTTGCACTCCCTTGAAGGGACATTGTGCGCAAGGCCGGGATAGAAAAGTCGAAACTGAGGTCACTCAGACGGAGCGAGTCTGCCAGAGCATTGTAGCTGCCAGCCACAGCCAGGCGGAAAAACTCAATAGGTGGTACTGGGGCCGTATCCTGAAGGAGCGGTTTTACCTCGAAGCTATTGAGCAGACGATAGTCCAGGCGGAGTATAGCATTCTGCGGTGCCAGCCCACCGCCGTCGAGGGCAAAGCGGCTGTAGCGTATGCGAGCTCCACTGCGGGGATCTACGTAGGAGCCGTAGAATTGGGGAAAGGCAGGGGTATAGGAGAGGGTAAGTATCGGCTGGAAGAGGTGGCGAAAGGCCTCTAGCCCACCAATACCATGGAGCAAGGCGAGGCCGTAAAGGCGCGTCGAGAGGCTAAGCCCAAAGCTGTACCAGTATTCCCGAAAGAAGCCCGCCGCAGTACGTGAGTACACAACGGAATCCTGTACTCCACGCTCGAGCTGCCGGAAGTACCAGCGCTCGCTGTAGCTGACATTCGGCGTCACCGTGATATATCCCAATCGGGGAGCCAGCCGAAGCGAGGGGGTGTGGCTGATATAGCTCTGGTGGGCATATGTACGGTCTGCTGCGCGGGTATATCGCCAAAGGGCAGTGACGGTATAGTTTGCGGTAAGCTGCCGGAGCCACCCCGGGATGGCATACCACTCCCGCAGCGGAGTCCAAGAAGGCAACGTGAGGGCCAGCTGAGGGAAGATCCCAGAGTGCGCTCCAGTGCTAACACTTTGTTCCCGCTGGAGCGCAACCGAGAGAGAGGCTCCAGATTCAAAGAGATAGCTTGTCGCAAGAGTGGAGACGATATTATCGACCAAGCGCTGTCGTAGGTCGGTGCTCACCTGCCTATAGTAATCGGGCGACCCCAATCGGACGTTGGCCTGGATATTCCACTGCGGGGTTATGCGTTGGCGATGGTTCCAGACTACGTTCCACTGTCCTCGGCCAGGTGCGTCGAGATCCGGTTGTACCCAGCCGCCGCTGAGTTCCATGGAACCTTGGAGGCGGTCTCGAAGGGCATATCGGAGGAGGGTATGCATGACAGCTCCTTGACGAGTGCGGAGCGTTAGCCGGAGCTGAGCGTCCCAGTATTGGCTTGGAGCGTAGAAGTAGCCGAGATTCTCCAAGACAATCCCGCCCGTGGGAGAAAAGAAAAACGAAGGCGTCAGAAATCCTGACTGCCGACCACCTCGATTGGGGAAGAAGAGCCCGAAGGGGAAGGCCATGATCGGAACATCGGCCACGTAGACGACGAGAGGGCGAGCAAAGATTTGATCGCCTGCGAGGATCTTCATCCGTGGGGAGCAGATGACAAAATGCGGCGGATCGGCATCACAGGTGGTGTAGCAGCCTGTCTGGACATAGAAAGTCCCGGGCTCAACTTGCTTGAGCCGTTCCCCGTAGTAGAAGCCTTCGCCAAGATGGGTAGAGACACCCGTCACCACTCCGCGACGGGTTTGAAAGTTATAGCGGAGGCTTTCTCCCCGATAGAGTTGGGCTCCATCGCGAAAGCGAGCATTGCCGCGACTTCCTTGCTCGCTGCTGAAGGCGTGTAGTTCGGCGCGCTCAATCCAGAGCTCAATAGCATCTGCCTCAAGGTGCTGTTGCCGAAGGGAGAGTTGGGCATTGCCCCGGAGATAAACCCGCCGGTCGGATGCTGTGAAGAGCATAGTATCCTGCGCTGCAAAGACGACAATGGTGTCGATGCCTCCTGTCTTCTGCTCGCTTTCTTCGGCCAAGGGAAGGGCATGGAGTGTGTCCTTCCCGCTGTCAGGTCTTGAAAGCTCTAGTCGGGGGGAGGACATTGAAGGGGGACGAGAGAGTGTATCTCCGACTGTGGCAGTCTCGGCAGCAGGAGGTTTCGGCTGCGTGCGTAAGTGCAACTGGGCAATGGCTACACTGCTCACAGTAGCACTGAGAATCCAAAAGGCATGGCACACCCTACTATTCCACCACCACCCGTTCAGCATTCTCGGGTATGCGCAGGACGAAGGGAACTGCAGGGGACTGCCAAGGGGTATAGGAGCGAATCTGCAGCTGCAGGGTACCCCTGGCAGTCGCCACACGGAGCTTGCGGGCATAGAAAGGAGGCTGAGCTACCCAGTCGTCGTAAGTGATGCGGATAGTGTCACGGGAGTCCTGGTATTCATAGGCCACAAGTTCCCACTCAGGAAGCCGCAGAAGAACGTGCTCCCGCCCATTGCCGGCCCGGAGGAGGCGCTTTGCAGGATCCCATGCCTTTTGAGTCAGGCTATCGGGAAGAGGCGGACGCTGCAGGAGGAGGGCAACCAGGTGCTCAAACGAGAGTGGAACTCCGAGGAAGTGAGCAATGAGAGCGGGTTGCCAAGAACCTTGAAAGAGCACGTTCCGTACAGCGTCGTAGTACTGGAACTCCCGCCGCGTAGCCCAGAGCTGTCCGATGGGCAGTCCGAGCGGTCCCCAGAGATCTAACCGCATGGAATCGGTTCCAGCAATATAGGCTTGGCAGCGAAGAGGTATGGGCACACCGTCTGCGACAACATCGGCGTTGAGTACGGCACCGCTGCCAGAGGCCTGCCACCGCTGAGCCAAGTGCTGAAGAGCTGCTACAATGGCTTCCTGCGTTGGTGCTTCAGAAGGGGGCAGACTACGGCAAGAGAGCGCTCCAATGAACCCCAAGCTGAGCACCAAATGCCGTTTCCACCCCGTAATGACGTGCCTTCTCAGCGTATGCGCGCTTTTCACGATTTTTGCCCTTGCTCTTGAAGCACCCATCTGGCTGAGAAGCGCTATTGTCGGTACCCGAGGCACGCTGTATGGTTTCAGAGACGGCTAACGCTCATGGTCTATGTTACACGCAGGGCGACCTTCTGCGCAGCGCACCGACTCTATAATCCCCAGTGGTCGGACGAGCGCAACGAAGAAATCTTTGGCAAATGCGCCAACCCCAATGGTCATGGGCATAACTATGTGCTCGAAGTAACCGTCGCTGGGGTTCCGGATCCAGAGACGGGCTATGTGATGGACTTAAAACGCCTTGCCCAACTGCTCGAGGAGGAAATCCTCAGCAAGGTCGATCACAAGCACCTCAACTACGACGTCGATTTCCTGCACGGCATTAACCCGACGGTAGAGAACCTGGCCATAGCATTCTGGCGCATTCTCGAAGCCAAACTGCCCAGAGGCATGCTCTATGCTGTTCGGGTGTACGAATCGGAAAACAACTATGCCGAGTATCGGGGTGAACCAGTACCGGTAGTAGGCCGCAATCGGCTGTACGCAGGAGTTGCACTCGAAGGGAGCTAGATCATGCAGGCGAATGGATCTCGGAGAAGCATCTCGACTGTTGAGGCACCGAGTGCCGATGCCAATGGCAACGTACGGCTCAGCGCAGCTGAGCTAGAGCAGATGGAAAGAGAGCTCGAGCAGCACTTTGCTGCTATCATGCGCATCCTGCGCATTGATCCCTCCGATCCGAATAGCGCCGACACCCCGAAGCGCCTTGCTCGCATGTGGGTGCGGGAGCTCTTCCGCGGACGGTATGAACCACCACCGCGCTGCACGCTCTTTCCGAATCGCCGCCGTGTTAGTGGTCTGGTGGTGAGTCAAGGTATCGACGTGCGTTCCGTCTGCTCCCACCATTGGCAGCCCATCATTGGGCAGTGTGTCATCGGCTATGTTCCGGGGGATTTCATCATCGGGCTGTCTAAGCTCAATCGTGTTGTGGAATGGTTCAGCCGCCGAGGGCAGGTTCAAGAAGAGCTTACGGAGCAAATTGCCGACTTTCTCTACGAGCGTCTCAAGCCGAAGGCGCTCGGCGTAGTTGTCGCCTGCCGGCACTACTGCATGATCCTCCGCGGGGTAGAGGGGGATGAGGAACAGGCTGTCATGGTGACGGCGGCCTGGCGCGGCGAGTTGGAGCAGAACATGGAGCTCCGTAGGGAGTTCCTCCATCTGGCAGGTATCCACGTGCCGTACGATGACCAGTAGTCTCCTGCCGGTGTACGAAGAGGTCTGGTGGCGTCAGGGTGCGCATGTAGCAGGTGTTGACGAAGTGGGGCGAGGGGCATTAGCAGGGCCTGTTGTTGCTGCGGCGGTCGTACTTCCGATTGGCTTTTCGTCAGCGCTACCTGTGCGGGATTCAAAGAAACTGTCGCCCCGGCAGCGTGAGCGCCTAGCAGCCTACCTTTGCCAGCATGCTCTGGGAATCGGATTTGGATGGGTCCACGCTGCTCTCATCGATACTTTGGGCATTCGCGCAGCAACACTCCTTGCTATGGAGGAAGCTCTGGCACAGCTACCGGTAACGCCAGCGTACGTCCTCGTCGACGGTCCCGATTTCCCGGCTACAGAGCTTTCTGGGCTAGCCATTGTGGATGGGGATGAAAAGTGCCTCTCCATTGCTGCTGCTTCTGTGCTGGCGAAAGTTGCCCGCGATGCCTGGATGGCCACTGTTGCGGATTTGCGCTACCCTGCCTATGGCTTTGCGCGCCATAAAGGGTATGGAACACCCCAGCATTGGCAGGCCTTACGCCATTATGGTCCTTGTACCCTCCATCGCCGGACATTCCTGCGACAACTCGAACAGGCTATGGAGAGCCCATGAATGTTCTCTTCGAGCGTATCCGCCTGCTCAATCCCGCTCAACATCTCGATGGTCGCTACTTCCTCTGGCTCAAGGAGGGTCGTATCGAAGCTCTGAGCCCGGAGCCGATTGCAGCTGATCCGGATACCCTCCGTCTCCGCGGCGACGATCTGCTGGCTGTCCCTGGGCTGTTCGACATCCATGTGCATTTGCGCGAACCCGGCCAGGAGTACAAGGAAGAGATTGCCTCCGGGACAGCTGCGGCTGCCAATGGAGGGTTTACCGCCATATGCTGTATGCCCAATACCGAGCCGCCGCTTGATCATCCAGCTCTGGTGCGCTCTGTGCTAGCTACCCCGTACGAGGCTCCCGTTGATCTGTTCTGCTGTGCCGCGCTGACGCGTGGGCGACAGGGAGAGCAATTAGCCCCTCTGCTGGATCTCCATGCTGCCGGGGCAGTAATGTTTTCAGATGATGGCACATGGCTGGCCAATGCTGAACTCCTCCGCCGAGCGTTCCTCATTCTCAAAGCTGTCAACGGACTGGTGGCCCAACACTGCCAAGAGCCAACCTTGACGCAGGGCTTTGCTATCCATGATGGTGTAGTTGCTGCCCGTCTTGGGCTCAAGGGGTACCCGGCGGTGGCTGAAGATATTGCCTTGGCGCGCGACCTCCTCCTTGCTGCTGCGTATGAGGGACGTTACCACGCTCAGCATCTCAGCACGGCAGGAGCCGTTGCGCTGGTGCGAGAGGCGAAGCGTCGCGGTCTGGCCGTTACTGCTGAGGTAACTCCTCACCATCTTGTTCTCACCGAGGAAGCTGTCGGGGCCTACAACACAAACGCAAAGGTCAATCCTCCTTTACGCACTCGCCGCGATCTGGAAGCGCTCCGAGAGGGGCTGGCCGAAGGGACGATCGATTGCATCGCTACAGACCATGCTCCGCATGCACTCCACGAGAAACTCCAAGAGTTCGCCGCTGCCCCCTTCGGAATCATCGGATTGGAAACAGCCGTCGGGGTTGTGTTGACCCATCTGGTGCACACAGGGGTGTTAAGCTACGAACGCTTTGTGGAGGCTATGGCACTGGCTCCTCGACGCATTCTGGGACTTCCCCTGCCAGAGATTGCTCCCGGAGCCCCGGCGAACCTGACGATACTTGCCCCCGATGAGGAATGGCGTGTCGAACCTGAACGCTTCCTCTCCAAAGCTCGCAATACTCCGTTTGCCGGCTGGGAATTCCGTGGAAAGCCTCGATGGATTGTCAATCGAGGACGCCTCTGGGAGTGCACGCTCTGAGCAAAAGCTCGGCAAAAGATTGGATGTGTGTTCGTGAGGGTGTCGGGGGAGTTTTGGTAGTTTTGCGCCGGCCTTGAGGTGTCTTTCATTCTCGAAAGTGAGCGATGTACCGTTCTGCGTGGCTGCACAGGTGTGCTGTCCTGACGATGATCGTCGTGGGAATGGTAGGCTGTAACATCCGAGGTTTCTTCACGCGCTACGAAGATGACCCCGTATTCCACGGCCCACCGGAAGCTATCGAGCAGGCACCGGCGCAACAGGAAACTACAGCAGCGGTGGCCTCGGCTGATAAAGGGCCGACCATTTACCGGCAATTCTGCGCTTCCTGCCACCAGGCCACAGGGCAGGGAATCCCCGGGGTTTATCCACCCTTGGCAGGCTCAGCGCTCTTGCAGGGTGATCCGACAGTACCCATCCGAATCGTCCTTCACGGTTTCCAGGGCCGTATCGAGCGACAGGGGAAGGTGTATAACGGAGTCATGACTCCGTGGGCCAATGTCCTCAGCGATGACGACATAGCTGCCGTACTTACCTATGTGCGTTCTGCATGGGGAAATTCAGCCCCGCCCATAACGGCTGACCAGGTACGGGAGGTACGGCAAAAGACCCAAGGGCGCACACAACCGTATACAGAAGCAGAACTCCAACAGCCGCTCTGAACTTCTCTCGCGGAAGGGAGGGGTGCCATGGCACATGTGCGAGCAGAAAGCCCCACAACGCCCGCTTCCCTGGGCCGGGGATTACACCTTCTCAGCCGAGCCCTTGCGCTAGGGACCTTTATCCTGATTGGGCTGGGCGGATTAGTCAATAGCACAGGTTCAGGCCTGAGCGTGCCAGATTGGCCAACCACGTACGGGTACCATCTCTTCCTGTACCCGATCAGCGAGTGGCGAGGGGGTATCGTGTACGAGCATACACACCGGCTCGTTGCAGCTTTTGTGGGTTTTTTGTCCTTTGCCCATGTCCTCTGGAGCTGGCTGATGCTCAGGCAAGAGGCGTACCAGTGGATTCGAAGCGTTTCGCTGGCGGCCTTTCTCTTGGTTGTGCTGCAGGGCATACTCGGGGGGCTGACAGTTCTATTCCAACTGCCGACGGCAATCTCTGCAAGCCATGCCATGGTGGCCCAGACCTTCTTTGCGCTGACTCTTTGGCTCGCCGTCGGGACGCGCCCGGAGTGGTATAGCACACCAGCGCTTCCTCAGAGCCAGCTCCTGTCTCGGGTACGCCTAGCTGCCGCGGTCGCTGCTCTTACGTTTCTCCAAATCTTTTTCGGGGCTCTGACGCGGCATACGTACAGTGCTCTGGCTATTCCCGATTTTCCTCTGGTCTTCGGAGGAGTCTTTCCCCCCGGCACGGCGCTCAACGAAAAGGTGCTCTTTCATTACGTGCATCGCCTCATGGGCTTCGTCCTTGCCGGGCTCATGCTCTGGCAGGGGTGGAGTCTATGGCGGTCGTCCCTGGCCCCGCTCCGCTGGTGGGGGGTTGCTGGAGCTCTGGCGGTATTAGTGCAAGTGTTCGTCGGAGGATGGCTCGTATGGAGCCTGCGAGCTGTCGTGCCAACCACAGCTCACGGCATCATTGGTACAGCAGTCTGGGCCATCAATGTTGTCATCTTCCTCCACCTCTGGCGATGGCACCAGTTGAAGCAGAGCGTCTGCTCCGCCTGAAGCACAAGCTCCGGGCTTACTATGAGTTGACCAAGCCGAGGCTTACCCTTATGGTTGCCTTGAGCGCTGTAGCCGGATATGTCCTCGGTTTGCCGCAGGGTATTGCTACTCTCGTAGCGTCATGGGAACAGGGGGCGCGCTTTCTGCTCACCGTCTTGGGTACCTTACTAGCCAGTGGAGGGAGCGGGGCACTGAACCAGTATGCCGAATGGACTACTGACTACGTTATGCCCCGAACCCGTCGGCGACCTATCCCAGCAGGGATTGTAACGCCGCAGCAAGGCTTGCTCTGGGGGCTGACGCTTTGCTTTCTCGGGTTAGGGCTCCTCCTGCTGGTGGACTTTCTCGTCCTTCTGCTGGCCACCATCACCGTGGTAACCTACATTGTGCTCTACACGCCCTTGAAACGGCGGAGTCCGGCGGCTCTCTATGCTGGGGCAATACCGGGAGCACTCCCAGCAGCTGGGGGATGGATTGCCGCCAGTGGAATAGGCTGGGGGGCTGCTTTAGTCTTTCTGGTGCTTTACTTCTGGCAGTTGCCTCACTTTCTGGCTCTGTCATGGCTCTATCGCAAAGATTATGCGGAGGCGGGTTTCCGGATCTCGGCTGTACTCGATCAAACAGGGCGGGCCACCGGCTGGCAGAGTCTGTTGTTCTCTCTGGGGCTGCTAGGCAGTAGTGTTGCTGTAGGCTATTTCGTTGCGGAGTCGCCCGTATTCATCGGTGGCGTGGGTGTGCTTGGACTGTGGCTCTTGTGGCGCATTCTGGCCTTCTTACACCGTCCGAGCTTTGCATCGGCACGCTCGATGCTCTGGAGCACGTATGTCTATCTCCTTGGGTTTGTTGCCTTCGCTGCAGGAGTGCAGCTATGGAAAGGACTCTCGTCTTAGCGCTGACGGCCCTCTGGATCGCCTGTGCACGGCACGCCGAGCCTGCCCTCGGGGAGCTCCCCACGTACTTTCCAGCCCCTAGCTTCCAGGGAACGACAGTAGACGGCACACTTCTGGCGAGCACCGAACTCCACGGGAAGGTCTACGTTGTTTCGTTTTTCTTCACCTCATGCACGGGGCCGTGCCCGATAATGAATTCACGGCTTAGCGTGCTCCATTCCCTCTTTGCCGACGAGCCTAGGGTGCGCTTTGTCTCTGTAACGGTCGATCCCCGACGGGATACCCCCTCTGTGCTGAAGCGTTACGCTGAACGCTACGGGGCCAAGCCAGGGCGGTGGGATTTCCTCTGGATGAGCCCCGACAAGCTCGAGCAGCTGACGCGGGAATTTCGCGTCTCGGGCAGCCCTGAACATCCAGATCTCCACACGACGCGCTTTATCTTGGTGGATGGACAGGGAATGGTGCGCGGCTTTTTCTCCGGCCTTGAAGAAGAGGAGGCCAAGAAGCTCGAGCGCGCTATCCGATACCTGTTGAACACAGCTTCGTAACTCATGCTCTCTCTTGAGAACCTCCCGACGCTCAATGCAGTGTTCAACTTGTGCGCTACACTCTGTCTGATTGGCGGGCGTTTCGCCATTGCTCGGCGCCGGGTTGAGTCCCATCGAGTACTGATGGGTGCAGCGGTGGTCTTCTCGGCGTTATTCCTGGTCTCCTACCTGGTCTACCACTTCAGCACGCACGTGGTAACTCCCTTCGCAGGACAGGGGATTTGGCGTCCGATCTACTACAGCCTCCTAATTTCGCACTCGCTCTTAGCGGCAGCTGTACCAGTCCTGGTCGTGCTAACGTTGTGGCGAGCGCTACGAAAGCGGTTTCAGCAGCACCGGGCCCTTGCGCGGTGGACATTCCCTGTGTGGCTCTATGTTTCGGTGACGGGGGTCCTCGTTTACCTGATGCTGTATCACCTCTTTCCGGGCACAGCGTGAGTATGTAGTCTGCGGTGGAAGGAGAGGATGTTTACACCAAGTCTTGATCGGCGCATTAAGCGGACAGCTCTGGGGATAACAGGTACCCTGCTAGCAGCAGCGCTTGTGACCTACTTTGGCATGCACAATCGAGTGACCGATGTCGGCTACCGTCCCCAGCAGCCAGTCCCTTTCTCGCACAAGCTGCATGTTGGAGAGTTGGGCATCAAGTGCCTCTACTGCCATGCTGGAGTTGAGCGCTCTGCTCATTCTCCTATACCGACGGTGAGCACATGTATGGGGTGTCATCTGGTCATCAAGGCCGAAAGCCCACGCCTGGCCCTTGTCCGAGAGGCCTACGAGACAGGTAAGCCTCTGGAATGGCGGCGCGTTCACAAGCTGCCCGACTATGTTCACTTTAACCATGCCCGGCACATCCGTGCAGGAATTGACTGTGCCTCATGCCATGGCCCGGTAGAGCGCATGGGGGTTGTTTCGCAAGTGTCACCGTTGAGCATGGGATGGTGCTTGGATTGTCACCGGAATCCGGAGCGTCACATTATCCCAGCCCGGGAGATTTCGGGGATCTTCACTGCGACAGCCACCTCATCTGTAGTACAGCTGGCTGAAAGCCGGCCGGTGACGAACCCGCCCTATGGGCTGTGGCAGACGCCAGTTCCCGCACAGGCCATTCCTGGCGTGCCTACGCCGAAGCTGCCCGGAAGAGGGCCTGAAAGTTGCTCGGCATGCCATTACTGAGATTCGATCGGATAGATGCACTCTCGAAGGAGGGTACCTATGCAGCTGTGGCAGAGTATCGATGAGCTGATGGGAAATGGGGCACAGGAGAGAGAGGCGGAATGGCTGGAGCCTCTCCCCGAAAGTAGTCTCAATCGGCGGCAGTTCCTCCAATTGCTCTCAGCCAGTGCCGCTCTAACAACTCTTGCCGCCGGATGCCGGCGCCCAGACCACAAGCTCGTGCCTGCCGTCTCTGCGCCGGAGTATCAGATACCTGGGCTGCCGCTATTCTACACGACTGCCGTCAGCCATAAAAACGCTGCCTATGGGGTTCTGGCCAAGTGCCGAGAAGGCCGTCCTGTTAAGCTCGAGGGGAATGAGTATCACCCTATCTCGGGCGGGGCCTCGAGCGCCTATGTACAAGCGCTGCTGTATACGCTCTACGATCCCGACCGAATTCGGCGAGTCCGTATGGGCGAGCAGCTCCAGACTCCGCTGTCGACGGCACTGGCCGAGATTGCGAAGCGCATTCAAGAGGCAGTACAGCAGGGGAAACTCGTTTACCTCTGCATCGACGAGCACTGCTCGCCAACGTACGAAGAGCTCCTGAAGCAGCTCCAGAATCGCTTTCCATGGCTGCGGGTTGCTTTCCTGCCCAGTTTCCTGGCCGACACAGCGGCCGCGCTCAATGGCGACGTTCTGGGTATTCCTGCGGAATTTGTCCCACACCTGGGCCGGGCCGACTACATTCTGAGCATCGAAGCCGATCCGCTCGGCATTGATCGGTATGCGCTCTGGCATATCCGGACTGTAGCAGAAGGTCGCCGCCTGCGGTCGCGGCAGGACCGCATGAACCGCCTCGTGGCGGTTGAATCGCTCTTGACCCTGACGGGCACGAATGCGGATACGCGCATCCGTATGCATCCGGCTGCCTTTGAGGGATTCCTGGCCGCCATCGTACGCGAGATAGCCCGTCTGCGCCCCGTCCCTGCTTCTCTCCTCCAGCCTCTTGCGAGCTTTCCGGTCGCTTATGCAGAAAAGGCCTCTGCTATTGCCCGCGAGCTACTCGAAGCAGGGGAGCGCGCAGTCGTCCTCGTTGGCCCCCATCTGCCTCGCTCAATCCACGCTCTCGGGCTCGCCGTGAACTGGGTTCTGGGCAGCATCGGCGAAGGGAAGGTACTGGACCCGGCGTGGACTCTCCCGATGAGCCATCCGAAAGCCACCGAGAGAGCACGCCTGGAAGAGGATCTGCGCAATGAACGAGTCGGGGTGATACTCTTCGCTGAGGTTAACCCCTTCTACAGCGCTCCCTGGGAATTCCAACAATTGCTCCGGCGCGTGCCGTGGAAGGTTGCTTTGACGCTCTACCACGATGAGACTGCTTCTGAGTCGTGGATCCATATCCCCGTGGCACATCAGCTCGAATCATGGGGAGATGCCCTCTCGGCCGATGGAAGCTTGTCTATTCAGCAACCCCTCATTGAGCCTCTCAATGACGGCATTGGCTCGGTGCAGGACATCCTCGTCCAGATTGCGCAACACCTTGAGCCAGACGTCTTTGGAGACATCAGGAGCTATCGAGAGTTCCTACGCCAGCGCTGGCAGCGCCTCTATGGCGTTACGGACGCTCAATGGGAGCAGATTTTGCGGGAAGGAGTCTATAGGCCATCCCAGCAGCGAGCTCGCTCGGCTCTCAAGGTCGATGTGGAAGCACTCGTAGCGGCGTTACGCCCCTCAGGGCTCTCACGTGATGGACTGTTGGCTGTTGCTCTGCCTTCTTACGCCCTCTACGACGGCTTCTTCGCTAATTGCCCGTGGCTTCAAGAATTTCCCGATCCGGTGACAAAGCTCACATGGGATAACGTTGCTGCAATGAGCCCTGGAACAGCCCATCGCCTCGGAGTCAAGAGCGAAGATCTTGTGCAGATACAATCGGGGGACACGGTGCTGACACTGCCTGTCTGGGTACAGCCAGGCATGGCCGACGGCATCATCCTGACGCAGCTGGGCTACGGTCGGACCCAGGGTGGGGAAGTCCTCAAGGGGGTTGGCGTTAATACATACCCGCTGTTGAACGGACAGCGGCTCGGCTACGTAGCCGTGACAGTGCACCCACTTGGAAGGACCTATCCGCTGGCAACTACACAGCGCTATGCACGACTCTATGGACGCCCTATCGTGCAATTGACCACACTTGCGGAGTATCAATCCGCAGATGGTCCACACTTCCAGCAGCCTGAGTTTCCCGGCTATCCCGCTCCTGAGGGACGGTATCGGATCCCGCTCACGATTGTCCCCCCGTACGAATATAGGGGACATCGGTGGGGAATGGTAGTTGACCTGACGACCTGTACGGGCTGCGGTGCGTGCATTATTGCCTGTCAGGCCGAGAACAATATTCCTGCAGTAGGCAAAGATCAAGTCCGTCGCGGCCGGGAAATGTACTGGATTCGCATCGACCGATACTATCTCGGCCCTGTGGACGAACCCCGTGTTGTCCACCAACCTATGCTTTGTCAGCATTGCGAAAATGCCCCATGCGAAAACGTGTGTCCCGTTGCGGCTACCACTCATAGCCCCGAAGGATTGAATGAGATGACCTACAATCGCTGTGTCGGGACGCGCTACTGCTTGAACAACTGCCCCTACAAGGTTCGCCGCTTCAACTTCCTCAACTATCACACAGATGAGCGGCCACCACTCGAGATGCTCTTCAACCCCGATGTCACCGTGCGCATGCGCGGGGTAATGGAGAAGTGCACCTTCTGTGTCCAGCGGATCAATGAGGCCAAGTACCACGCTAAAGATGACGGACGCGAGCGTGTCCGCGACGGCGAAGTTCTTACCGCCTGCCAACAAGCCTGCCCAGCCGGAGCCATCATCTTCGGGGACATGAATGACCCGACAAGCCAGGTTGCGCGCCTACGGCTGAGCGACCGAGGATATCATGTGCTCGAGGAGCTCAATGTACGCCCTTCTGTCACGTACTTGGCCAAGGTCTGGAATGCCCCTCCTGAGGAAGTGCAGCAATTGCGGATAGCATGATGGCACAGTTGACCTCTGCAGTACCGGCACGGCTCGACCACGAACCCCTTCGAGAGCCGCTCGTCCTGGGGAATCCAACAGCACACGACATCACGGAGAAGATAGTCGGCATCGTTGAGCGCCCACCAACGTGGAAGTACTGGCTTGTTCTCTCTATTACGGCTCTTGCGGCTGCGTGGGGGATTTTCTGCATCGGTTATACGATTGCGGTTGGGATTGGAGTCTGGGGCTTGAACAATCCCGTCGGCTGGGGATGGGACATTACGAACTTTGTCTGGTGGATCGGTATTGGACACGCCGGGACGCTGATTTCCGCTATTCTCCATCTCTTTCGCCAACGGTGGCGAACGGCTATCAACCGCTCGGCCGAAGCGATGACCATCTTTGCTGTGATTTGTGCAGGCCTCTTCCCGCTTATCCATGTCGGGCGTATCTGGTTTGCCTACTGGCTCATCCCGTACCCGAACCAGATGTACATGTGGGTGAACTTCCGCTCCCCGCTGATTTGGGATGTATTCGCCGTGACGACCTACCTAACGGTTTCGATCCTCTTCTGGTATCTCGGCCTCATTCCGGATCTGGCCACGGTGCGCAACTACCTCCATCGACGTCTGCCCAAGGCAATCTACGGCTTCTTCAGCCTCGGATGGGTTGGGGCTGCTCGCCACTGGCAGCATTACGAGATTGCCTATCTCATTTTAGCAGCCATCTCGACGCCGCTCGTCCTATCGGTCCATAGCGTCGTCTCTTTTGATTTCGCCGTTTCGATCTTGCCTGGGTGGCACACGACCATTTTCCCGCCGTACTTTGTCGCCGGGGCTATTTTCTCCGGCTTCGCCATGGTACTGACGCTTGTCCTCCTTGCCCGGTGGGTGCTCAATCTACAGGATATCATCACTCTCAAGCACATCGATAACATGAACCGCATCCTGCTCGCCACGGGGATGATGGTAGGCTATGCCTACCTCATGGAGTTCTTCGTGGCGATGTACAGCGGGAATGAGTACGAGCGCTACGTCTTCCTCAACCGTGCCTTCGGCCCGTACGGATGGGCGTACTGGACGATGGTGTTCTGTAATGTTGTTGTGCCACAGGTTTTCTGGTCGCGACGGCTGCGGCGCAATGTAGTTGTAACCTTCATTGCGTCGATCTTGGTGAATGTGGGCATGTGGTTTGAGCGCTTCGTCATCATCGTCACGTCGCTCCACCGCGACTTTTTACCAGCCAGCTGGGACTACTACGCTCCGACGTGGGTAGAGGTGTCTATCTACGTCGGCACACTTGGCATTTTCTTCACGCTCTTCCTGTTGTTTGCCAAGTACGTGCCCCTCATTGCCATGTCGGAGGTCAAGGCAATTCTGCCCCATGCACAGCCGAAGCATCATGTTCCAGTAGAGGCTATCTAAGACGCCATGGCTGCGCAACCGAGACCCTTGGCCGTTATGGGGAACTTCCGGGATCCGGATAGCCTTCTGCAGGCTGTTGTCGCCATTCGGAAGCAAGGATACCGATTCTTCGAAGTGTACACGCCTTACCCTGTACACGGTCTCGAACAGGCGATGGGCCTACGACGGAGCCGCTTGCCGTATATCTCGTTTGCGGGGGGCTGCATTGGATTAGCTACTGCGCTGCTGCTCCAGTGGTGGACAGGGGCAGTGGATTACCCGCTCAACATTGGCGGGAAGCCCTTCTTTGCATGGGAGTTCTCCATTCCAGTGGACTTTGAGCTTACGGTTCTCTTCACTGCCTTTGCCACTGTCATTGGCTTTCTCGTCCTGTGTCGGCTCCCGCGGTGGTACTCCGACTACCACCACGATGCAGGCTTCCGCGCTGCTACTGACGATACCTTCGTTGTGAGCATTGAGGCTCGTGATCCGCTGTTCTCCCTGCAGGAGACCCGGCTGCTGCTTGAACGGCTGGGGGCAGAAGATGTACGTCTAGTAGAGGCATAACTCACATGGAGTGGTTGCGACAAGTGCGTTGGTGGTATATCCCTGCTGGACTCCTTGGAGGGGCAGTGGCCCTCTTCTGGATTCTGGTTTTGGCTGGGCAGATTACGTGGTTTTCCGAACAACCTCCGCTGCAGGTTATTGCGGACATGGACGACCAATTTCGGGTTGACCCTCAGGAACCCTCCCGGTTCTTTGCTGATCGCCGATCGTTCCGGATTCCTCCGGAGGGGACGGTGCCTCGCGATGGTCGGTCCTATCCTTTTAGCCAGGCCGAGCTAGCACAAGCAGAGGCCACATTCAATAAGCCGCCTTTCCCATCCAGCGAATACGTGCTGGCATTTGGCCGCAATCGATACGAGATCTTCTGTAGCCCCTGCCATGGAGCTGATGGGAAGGGGAATGGACCAGTTGTCCAGCGTGGCTTTGTACCACCACCGGATTTGACACGACCACAGGCTCGTGCCTACAGTGATGCTCGTATCTTCCACGTTATCAGCGCCGGGCAGAATATCATGCCTTCCTATGCCAGCAAGCTTACCGAGGCAGAGCGATGGGCTGTCGTCTACTACGTAAGGCAGCTCCAGCAGCAGGGGAGCAGTAAGCAGGAACAGGTAGCTTCCGCTGTACTGTCTCCGGAACAGCATCAGTAGGATAGGGAAAGGGGGTAGTATGAGCGAGCAGGCGGCAACTTTGCCAATACTTCGAGATACGTTACTGCTCAAGCGCGTGCGCCAAATAGGGTTTCTCTTGCTGGGCATTGGGCTTTTAGGAACAGCATTGACGGCCGTCGTTACTCCGGAGCGTATTGTACCAAGCTATATCGTTGGCTTTTTCTTCGTGCTCAGCATTGCTCTCACGGCGACCTTCATGAGTGCTTTGCTCTTCCTTGTGCGAGCAGGTTGGAGTGCTAGCGTACGCCGTATCATTGAGTTTATCGCTTCACCGCTGCCGTATCTTGTGCTCGGCCTCATTCCTTTCATACTAGCGCCCGCCACGTTTTTCCACTGGATACACGAGCTCCATGCTGGGGATCCTCTCATTGCAAGCAAGAGCTGGTATTTGAATCCCACTTTCCTGGCTCTACGCTTGCTCATCTATGCCCTTCTGTGGCTCTGGATGTACCGTTTTGTGGTTGGGAATTCGCTTCGGCAGGACACAGCTCCTCAGGGTGACTGGGGCCCCACGCTGCGCAACTTCCGTGGGGCGGCTCTGTGGGTGCTTGTCTATGCATTGACGTTTACCTTTGCTGCCGTTGACCTCCTGATGACTTTAGAGGCGCACTGGTATAGCACAATTTTTGGTGTCTACATCTTCGCCGCAAGCTTTACGGCAACTCTGGCTGTGGTCATTCTAGCTGTTGTAGTCCTCAGAGAGCAAGGCTATCTGCGTGACTTCGTCACGGTGGAGCACTACCATGATTTGGGAAAGCTGCTCTTTGCCTTTTGCATCTTCTGGGCCTACATCGCTTTCTCGCAGTACATGCTCATTTGGTACGGGAACCTACCAGAAGAGACGGTCTATTTCCTCAAGCGAATGGGGCAGGGAACGTGGCAGTTATTCGGTATGATGCTACCGGTCTTACGCTTCCTTCTCCCTTTCGCTCTCTTGCTGCGCCGCGATGCTAAACGTAAGGCGCTGACATTGGTTCTGGCAGCTAGTATTGTGTTGCTCGGCCACTATGTGGACATTGCCTGGATTGTCCTACCGGCTTTTGCGCCGAGCATGCGCTGGGGATGGCAGGAGCTGACGGTCTGGTGTGCCTTCGTTGGAGTATTTCTCGTCCTAGCTACACGCTTAGCAGGGCGTGTCCCTGCTGTTGCATACCGAGATCCCTATCTGCAGGAGTCTCTCCATACGGTTTCTGGATGAGCTTAGAGGAGCGCATTGCAGTAAGCTTCTTGCTCTTGCTTGCTGCCGCGGTTGTCGGCTGGGGATTTGAATACGGGATTCGACGAATCCTGATTGAGCTTGCTCGCCGCACCCGTTGGGTATGGGATGAGCTCATTGCCGACTCTCTACAGGGGGTTATTGTGGCAGCAAGCTTTGTGGCAGCGTGCTTCTGGCTAGCGCGTTGGTGGCAGCTCCCCCCTGCAGTATCAGCTTTTGTGGACAAAGGGATCCTTGTTGCTGCACTCCTGGTACTCTTTGTTTGGAGTTTTCGCTTCACGGTTCGTGCACTACGCCATGTACTGCATACGACTGACAAAGGGATTCCCTCGGTATCGATTATCGTTAACGTGGCCCGGTTAGGAGTTATACTCGTTGCAGCTCTTGTGATTCTGCAAGTGCTCGGTATTCCAATCACACCGCTTCTGACAGCTCTCGGCATTGGGGGGCTGGCTATTGCGTTGGCCCTGCAAGATACGCTGTCAAACCTCTTTGCTGGGCTCCATATCTTGGCTGCACGCCAGGTACGGCCGGGGGATTTTATCCAGCTGGATTCTGGCTATGAAGGAGAGGTTGAAGACATCAATTGGAGAACCACCACGATCCGCAGGCTTGACAACAACATTGTGATCATCCCCAATAGCCGCCTGGCGAATGCAACTCTCATCAACTATCGCATGCCCCAGCCAGAGCTATCGGTCATTGTTTCTGTCAGTGTTGCTTATGGGAGCGACTTGCAAAAAGTGGAAGAGCTGACCCTGCGCGTGGCCCGGGCCGTTCAGAGTGAAGTTCCTGGAGCTGTGCCAGACTTCGAGCCTCTTGTTCGTTTTCGAGAGTTTGGGGATTCGGGAGTTCTTTTCTCGGTCATTCTCCGAGCTGCACGGGTCGAAGAACAGCATCTCCTGCGGCACGAATTTATCAAGCGCCTCTATGCGGCATACCGTGCAGAGGGTATCGAAATACCGTATCCTATGCGCCATGTAGTCGGGGCTCTTGAACTCCGAAGGCCGCCGGATCTGCATGGCGGGACATCTTAAGAAGGCGCCGTGAGAATGATAAGGTGCATTATGTAAACTAATGTCTCTGGGCTCTGCCTCACCGCCACACTACCAGGTACCATTCCTCCCCTACCTGAAGGAGGAGTACAGCATTTCGATACGGTACGCATATCCACTCAGCGGCTGTCCCACCGAAGAGAAGTCGGCCTTCGAGGCTATAGAGTGCATAGTCCCTTCCTTGAATAGGTCCAAGTAGCGCAGTCGGCATGCAAGGCTCCATCACTACGAACTGACGTCTGCGGAGATTAGGCCTTTCCGATCGAACAAGATAGCGACTACCGACTGCGTCGAGATCGAAGCCACTCAGAGTGGGATCCCACAGGGGATGCCATGGCCGGCTAGCAAGCCAACCCGTTATGTCAGTGATGCGGATATATCGAATGCTGTCCACCCCCAGGAAGCCTAGATCGAACCAATCTCCGCCGCTGTGCGCAGGGTCGAGAAGATCTGGAGCATCCCCATACGTCGGTGTCCTCCCTGCGCACCCCTCTAGAGTTGTTGAATCCCATGGGAAGCTATACCACTGCAGACCATCGCGACTGACGCTGACAACAGCTGGTTCCACGAACACTTTCCCGGTAGGGGTCCGGAAGGCATTCTCAAAGATGACAAAGTCGGCCCCTGGGCCGTTAACCACGACTTTTTCCCGAAAACCTACCACGATCTCCCCGCCTATACCCAGCGACAGGATCTGGCGCGGATTTGCCGAAGGGCGATCAGCTCGGGCCGTGGTGTCCGGGGGACCAAAAACATTGTCGGGAAAGTACTCACGTCCAAAGTTTTGGCCCTGCCCAGGTCGAAACGCAATGACCGTATCAATCCATCCTCGTTCCCAGGGCTGGGCGATACCAGGACTCATCCCGAGCAGCAAATAGCCGACCAAAAGCAATAGCCATCGCATCCTGCTTAATTTTGCAGGAATTGAGGCAGCAAACTTAGTGAGGCAGTGCATGATACCTCTGCAGACGCCAAAACCCAAAGCACAACCGACAGGAGTCGTTGCGGGGCTTATCCTTGCAGCTGCCCTGACACGACTGTTACCACATCCACCGAACGTTACACCAGTTACGGCCATAGCCCTCCTCGGAGGAGCGCATCTACCATTCGGTCTGGCTGCCCTCATTACCCTCGGTAGCATGGCCCTGAGCGATATTGCCCTGGGTCTTGTGCAGGGTGATTGGGGGTGGACGTTCCACTCTACCCTACCGGCTGTGTATGGCAGTCTGCTGGCCATAATCTGGCTTGCACGGCGGTACTTACGTCCACGCCTTCGCATCGGCCGTCTCCTCGCTACGACTCTAGCAGCTTCGCTGCTGTTTTTCCTCATCACCAACTTTGCTGTGTGGCTTCTATGGGATCTCTACCCCAAGACATGGGAGGGATTAATTGCGTGCTACGTTGCTGCATTGCCGTTCTTCCGCAATAGTGTACTCGGAGACTGTGGATATACTGGGGTTCTCTTCGGACTTCATGCAGTGTGGTCCCGTCTCTGGGGTAGCAGACCCGGCGTTGTGCAGCAGCGTGGGAGAAGTTAGTTTCTTTCTTCTTGCCGAAGCTCCTTCGAGCTTCGGTTTGTTAGGAAGCGGACGAAGGTAGAGAAGGCTTTCAGTAGAGCAACCACGATAGAGGTTACCTCTTCCAGCGGAGGGACAAGGCGGCGATAGACGCGCTCTTCCACACGCTGCAAGTGCGTTGCTATAGCTGCCAGCCCTGCCGTGAAGCGATGGATGTTAGTCAGACTAGGCTCAAGGCTACGGAGGTCGGTTTCGAGTTGGCGCATCACGGAGGTTAGCACATCAATGGCAGGCAGAGCAGAGCGGCGGAAGTCTGCCACAAGGCGCAGGAGCTCTTCGACACCTGATTCAACAAGCTCGAGCGTGCGACGCAGCCGAATAAGGGCTCCGATGAGTACTATAGCTGCTAGGATGCCTACACTGAGGGCAACCCCGAGGAGGATTTGCAGCCATACCTCCATTGGGAGCTCTGCTATTGTGTGGATGATGCTTCTGTTGATGATGCTGGGGATCCAGATTGCTCAAGCTCGCTGTGGAAGGCCTCCGCGCTTGCTCGAGCAGCCTCCTGCACCCGTTTGGCAGCCGACGTAACACGGCTCCGGGCTTCCTGAAGGGTCCGTTCCGCATCCTTGATAATATGCTCGGCTTGTTCCCTCGCTGCCTGGATAATGGAATGTGCCCGTTCGCGAGCTTCATTGAGCATGCTACTTGTGCCTTCTTCCGCTCCCTCAAGCAATCCGCGAGCTCTGGTGTATAGCTCCTCTGAGCGACGGCGAATATCCGAACGCAATTCCCGCCCACTCTTGGGAGCCAGTAAGAGGGCCACAATAGCCCCCGCCATTCCACCGAGGAGTACGCCGGTCAGAAATCCCTGCCAATATCCTTCCCGTTCGCTCATGGCTCTGGCAACGATTGTTCAACAACCTGTTTGACAAGCTCTTCGAGGAGGTATCCCTGAGCTTCTAGAATCAGGCTACAGAACTCTCGCACTGCTCCGTATCCACCGGGTCGAGTGCACACGTAATCAACTAATCGACGTACCTCTGGCACTGCATCAGCCGGTGCTGCACTGACACCCGCAATGCGAATAGCAGCCAAGTCTGTAAGATCATCGCCGATATATGCCACCTCTTCGAGCGAGATCCCGTTCTTATGAACCAGTTCCAATACAGCACGATCCTTTGCTCTTACCGCGCTCAAGCAGTGGTGCACCCCGAGTTTACGGGCGCGTGCTTCTATATCCAACTGTTCCTGGGATACAAAGGCAACCAAGATGCCAGCGCGTTGGAGCATTTGAATGCCGAGGCCATCATGCACATGAAAGCGCCTCCACAGCGTCCCGGCCGTACCGTAGTACAACGCCCCATTTGTCAAGGTACCATCGACATCGCTAACAAGCAGACGGACACGCTGTAGTTTTGCACGGAGTTGCTGCGTCGACATAGCTCTGTCGTGGCTCCAGGGAAGAGAAACTCTAAAGAGTTGCGACGAATGTGGCTCTTCTCGATTGCCCTCTCTATTCTGGCAGTTGCCCTGCTATCGAGCTGCCATACACAGTCGTATAGAGCAACTATACACGAAGATACGGTTGCACCCCCACGCTCCCCCATCCCCTCTTTTAACGCGGCACATGCCTACGGACTGATTGAGCGCCAGGTGGCTTTTGGCCCTCGTTTCCCCAACTCTCCAGGGCACGACAGCTGTCGCCTCTTTTTCCTGGAGTATCTACAACGCTATGCCGACACAGTGTTCGAGCAGTCATTTGTTCAAGAGGTCTATGGCAAGAAGCTCTCCTTGACCAACATTGCTGCTGTATTTCGATCGGATCTGTCTCAGCGAGTCCTGCTGTGCGCTCACTGGGATACCCGTCCTTATGCTGACGAGGACCCGGATCCTGCCAATCACAGCAAACCAATTTTGGGGGCCAATGATGGTGCCAGTGGAGTTGCAATCCTTTTGGAGCTCGCTCGCCTTTTTGCTCAGCACCCTCCTCCAGTAGGAGTGGACCTTCTCCTGCTGGATGGCGAAGATTACGGACGTGCATCCGATATTGAACACTTTTGTCTGGGCTCTCGGTATGCCGCACAGCATTATCCCTTCCCTATCCGACCTCTGTGGGTAGTTGTTGTGGACTTAGTTGGAGATCGTGATGCATGGTTCCCATGGGAAGAATATTCGTGGCAGAGTGCTAGAGAGTTATTAAAGGCGTTATGGAATATTGGAAAGCGCCGTTTCCCCTCCTCCTTCCGAGAGGAGCTCGTTCCTCCGATCTTCGACGATCATGTACCGTTCATCCAAGCCGGGATGCGAGCACTTGTTATAATTGATGCTGAACTAGTTGGGAATCGTTCTCCCAACCCGCGACGGCGATATTGGCACACCTTACGAGATACACCGGAGAATATTTCACAGGAGTCACTCTTGGCAGTTGGACAAACCCTGGTTGAGTGGATTTACGGCACTACATGGTAGACCCCTACATTTGCCTTGAATTGACTGTCCCTCCTGATGACCGAGCCATCGTATACGCCCTTCTTACCTTGTTTCCCCTAACAGGTATCGAAGAGGGAGAGGAAACCCTGTCCGTTTACTTTCCAGCTGCACAGTGGAGTGCTATAGCTGATGACGTGCAGACACTTTTGCAACAGCATGTGCCCAACCTATTAGATATCCGGATCGAGTCACTAGAAGCACAGGATTGGTATACAAAGTGGTTAGAACAACTCTCCCCTCTATGGTTGTGTGAAGACCTGGTTGTCCATCCTTTCCCAGATCCCCCGCAGCCTCAGAGCTATCCAGGGGCAAAGGATGTACTGCACATCGTTCCGGGGCTTGCTTTTGGGACGGGTCACCATGCAAGTACTCGATTGGCAGCACAACTCCTTCTGCGTGTTCTCCGCTCTGGGACGATTTGGATCGATGCAGGAACTGGGAGTGGTATCCTAGCAATCCTTGCAGCACGGCGTGGAGCCCAACATGTATATGCCATTGACAACAATCTATATGCTGTTGAGAGTGCGAAGTTAAACGTGCAGCGAAACAACGTAGCAGCGCAAGTCA
The DNA here is from genome assembly GCA_938084565.1 of Candidatus Kapaibacterium sp. GTDB lineage: Bacteria > Bacteroidota > Ignavibacteria > Kapaibacteriales > HRBIN21 > HRBIN21. Next base: position 30,381 of record CALKEU010000007.1, read on the forward strand.
CCGTAATACAAGCAGATCTTGAGCATTTCTCTTTTCCCACCGTGTATGGAATTGTTGCTAATCTTCATACTGAATTGGTCATACGCCTTGCACCTCGCATAGCATCCTCTCTTCTGCCCGGCGGCTTCTTCGTCGTAAGCGGTATTCTCATGACATATTTCACAGAAGTCGTTGAAATCTATCGAGTTCAGAGCTTTTCAGTTTTGGAGTGGAAAACGGAAGGTGAGTGGTTAGGTATTATCTTTCAATCATTTAGATGAGCCGGTGGGCAATCTTGGATATGGGTACGAACACTTTCCTCCTACTGATCGCAGAGTGGGAGGCTGTTCATCGTCGACTTCGAGTCCTTCAGGATGTGCATGCAGTCTCTCGCATCGGTGCTAGCATTTGCTACTCAAAGGAGATCATGACAAGCAGTTTAGAGCGAGCTATCTCAATCGCATTGATTTACAATAAATTGTGCATTCGCCACACTGTTAGAAAACTATGGGCTGTGGGAACAGCTCCCTTCCGTTGCGCTCAAAATGCTGTAGGAGTAGCTAGAGAAATCCTGTCACGGTTTACCTGCCCTCACCTCTTGACTATCTTAACTCCCCAGCAAGAAGCGCTTTACAGCTATCGCGGAGCTCTCTTCAGCGAGGCTGTTAACGTTAAAAAAAGATACATGGTTATCGATGTTGGGGGAGGGAGCACAGAAATTATCTATGGAATTGGTTGGGAGCCATTGTTTGTGAGCAGTCTGCCCGTCGGTGCTGTATGGTTATGGGAGCATGCAAGTCGGCAGAGATGGTCTCTGAAAGAAGCCGCTCTTTACGTCAGGGAGACTATCCTCGAGTACTTACGCCTCTCTCCCCCACATTATCCAACCCAGGTATATGCCATAGCTGGGACTCCGATCACTTTGGCTATGATTTATCAAGGAATTGAATACACTCAATGGTGGCGTGCCCACGGTATTGAAATGTCACGAAACCAGCTCGAAGAAATGACATCTTCTCTGTGGCACTCCTCTCTCGATGAGCGACGGGCTTCTGTGTCCATCCATCCAGCTCGAGCAGATATCATACCTGCAGGGGCTCTCCTCCTTGTACAATTAATGCACCTCCTGGGCATTTCATCGCTCAAAGTTAGCATTTATGGACTTCGCTATGGCGTCCTTCTCGAACTGCTCGCTCGCGAAGAGCAATTTGATCTCTACTCCCCCTTCTCTCTCGATGATCCTAGAATCATGAAGTAAATGCTTTCTCGATGAGTTCTCTCTGCTCTGCTTCATGGTGCAAATAGGACCCAGTAGCAGGGCTAGCAGAGGGAGGGCGACTAATGCAGTGAAGCTCGCCGAGTGTGATTGGCTGAAGTTTATAGAGGAGTGGTGCCATATATGACCACGCCCCCATGTTTTCTGGCTCTTCTTGTACCCATAAAAAGATTTTAGCCCTCGTGTAGCGCTGCAGTATTTCAGTTAGCAGAGAGATGTGTAATGGATACAGCTGTTCTATACGTATGAGAGCTGTGTCCCATCGGCGAAATTGCTCTCGGTACTCCCAAAGCTCGTAAAAGATTTTCCCACTACAGAGGACAACTCTTTTTACTTGCTCAGGGACCAGCTCGGGAGCAGGATCATCAAGGATTTCGTGGAAACGGTCTTCCACGAAAGAGAAGATTCGAGAAATGACGCGAGGATGGCGCAAGAGACTCTTGGGAGTCAGAACAACGAGGGGTTTCCGTAAGTGGCTATGCAGCTGTCGGCGCAGAAGATGAAAGTGCTGTGCAGGCGTGGTCGGTACACACACGTACATATTGTTCTGGGCACACAATTGGAGGTATCTCTCGAGCCGGGCGCTGGAATGTTCAGGACCCTGCCCTTCATAGCCGTGCGGAAGTAAAAGTACAAGATTGCTCTGTTGTCCCCATTTGACCTCCCCACTACTGATGAACTGGTCAATAATGACTTGGGCTCCGTTGGCAAAGTCTCCAAATTGGGCTTCCCAGAGGGTTAGTCCCTGGAGGTTCTGAGTGCTGTACCCATATTCAAAGCCTAGCACTGCGAATTCACTCAGCGGGCTATCATAGATTGCCAGCGTGGCTTTCTGATGAGGTGTGATATGGTTGAGGGGGATGTACTCTGCTTCTGTTTCAACGTCAATGAATACAGCATGCCGCTGGCTGAAGGTACCGCGTCGAGAATCCTGTCCACTGAGTCGAACGGGAAAACCTTCTACCAGCAAGGTTCCAAAGGCCAGGAGTTCGGCAGTAGCCCAATCTACCATGCCATGCTGAAGAATTTCGGAACGATAGCGCACGAGCTCTCGTAGCTTAGGGTGGAGGTGGAAGCCATCGGGCAATCGACCAAGGGCAGCGGCAACGAGCTGCAGGTCTGAGCGCGAAACAGCTGTGGAGACAGGCTGCAACAGGAGCTCTTGTGTGTCGGGTTCTTTCGCCGCGCGAGAGACCGTCGGTGGTCGACGCTCAGCGAAGGCAGTGGTAAGACGCTGAAGATATAGCTCGGTAAGTTGTGCATCCTCTGCTTCTGTCAACAAACCTTCATGGAGTAATTGCGCACGATACAGCTGACGCACCGGTTTATGACTCCGAATACGCTTGTAGAGTAGAGGCTGTGTATAGGTAGGGTCATCGGCTTCGTTATGGCCATGTTTTCGGTAACAGAAGAGGTCAACGACAGCATCTTCATGGAATGTCATGCGGTATTCTAAGGCAAGAAGAGCAGAGGTTGCGACAGCTTCAGGATCGTCACCATTGACATGGAAAATAGGGGCTTGGATAGTCTTCGCAATATCGGTGGGATACACCATAGAACTAGCGTCAACCGGCTCGGTTGTGAAGCCAATTTGATTGTTTACAACGATGTGGAGTGTCCCCCCGGTAGTGTATCCAGCCAATTTGGATAGGTTAATAGTTTCTGCGACAACTCCTTGACCTGCAAAGGCAGCATCCCCGTGGATGAGGAGGGGCAAGACACGCTTGCGCTCTACATCGCCGAGGGAGTCCTGAAGAGCGCGAGCCATGCCCTCTACGACAGGGTCCACAGACTCCAGATGACTCGGATTCGAGGCCAGGAGAAGCTGGAGAGATTTCGGTTGCCGTGGATGCTGATAGATGCCGCGCGCACCGAGATGGTACTTAACGTCACCGGAGCCGTGAAATGAGAGCGGATCTGCCTCCCCTTCGAACTCGTCAAAGATGCGACGGAGGGGTTTCCCCATCAAATTGGCCAGCACATTGAGACGGCCGCGATGCGCCATACCAATGATGACATGCTCTATACCCAGCTCCACCGAACGCTCCAGCGTTATGTCCAGAAGTGGAAGCAAGGCTTCTCCCCCCTCGAGGGAAAAGCGTTTACTTCCGACAAACTTTCGGTGGAGAAACTGCTCGAAGAGCTCTGCCTCGAGTAATTTCTGGTAGATGCGCCGTTTCTGCTCGGGAGAAAACGAGTATCGCGCCCGTATACTCTCCATCCGCTCCCGAATCCAGCGTCGGCGCTCTGGATCCTGAATGTGCATGAACTCCACCCCTATGGAGCCGCAGTAGGTATCCCACAGCAGCTCTAGAATCTGCCGCAGCGATGCCTTTTGGTACTCCCCTACACCACCGGTATAGAAGTGCCGGTCGAGATCCCAAATCGTAAAGCCGTACGACGAGGGATCAAGGTCAGGATGGTACTGCCAGTCCTCCTTTAGGGGATTGGTTTGTGCCAGGAGATGACCGCGGACGCGGTAGGAGCGGATCAGCTGAGCGAGACGTTCTTGCTTGACAGTAGGCTCTACAAAGGTGTCCTCAGCCCATCGAAATGGAGGGATTGGAATGCGGAGTTCTGTAAAGATCTGGTCGTAGAACTGCTCTGCCCCCAGCAGGAGATGCTCTAGGAAAGCCAGAAATTCACCGGATTCAGCACCTTGAATAATACGGTGGTCATAGGTGCAACTGACAGTGAGGACTTTGCCAACAGTGGTATGTACGAGTGTTTCCGCCGGGGTAGCTCGTAGCTGTACCGGGTAACTAATAGCACCGGTGGCTAGGATAAGCCCTTGACCCTCGAGGAGCCGAGCTACGGACATTGCCGTTCCGACCGTTCCCGGATTTGTTAAGGAAACGGTTGCTCCGGAGAGCTCTTCGACGCTGAGCCGTCCCTGTCGAGCGCGATGAACGAGGTCTTCGTAGAGCCGTACGAATTCGGAAAAGCTGAGTCGTTGCGCCTCGCGGATGACCGGAACTAATAAAGTGCGGCTGCCATCTTTGCGGGTTACGTCGACGGCAATTCCCAGGTTAATGCTGTGGCGGCGAACGCGGTAGAACTTCCCGCCAAGAGCAGCGCATGCATCATTGAGATGAGGATATCGCTGGAGTGCTCGGAGAAATGCCCATGCAATGAAGTGCGTATAGCTTAGCTTTGGACCACCAGAGCGCTGTAGGTAACGGTTTGCCAGCCAGCGATTTTCTTCGAGCAGTTTAACTGGTATAATGCGGAAAGAGGTTGCTGTCGGAACAGCAAGGCTCTGGACCATATTCTGGGCAATGCGCTCCGCGGCCCCCTCGAGAGCGATAAGCTCATCAGTAGGTAAAAGCCACTTCGGTGAAGCTGTGGGAGCAGTATCAGCAGATGCCCGTGTTAGGGCGCCATGGAAGCCATCGTGTCCAGACGCAATACGTCCATCACCCTGCTGTTCAAAGTATTGGCGCCATTCTTGCGGGACTGAATCGGGATCGAGCAGATACTGCGTATAGAGCTCTCGAATATACGCCTCGTTGATTGTGAGCGGGGGTACTGGCAAGGATTCCATGATGCCCGAGATCGCCTAGCCACGTTTGTTCTATAAGACGGATGTCTCCCCTCCGTAGTCCAGACAGCGAAGCAGTTGGGTGAACTCGGTAACTTTGTCGTTGCGGCATGTGCCGTGTGGAGTAGTTCCTCATGGCAGGGTGGTGGATTCGTGCAGTGGGTCTCTTCTTCGGAAGCGCCTGGAGCGCGGTACTCTTTGCACAAGCGGCCTTGACAGTGAGAGGGGCCTTCCTGCAGACGTGGCAGAACGCTGAGCTGCGTAGTGCTGCGGGTATTCTCGACTGTGGGATCCTCCGCTCGGGTTCTGGGAGTGGATGGAGTCTTGCTGCAGGTATGGAGATCCCTCTTTCGCCCTTACGGTTAGAGGTTGCGCTCGCAAGTACCCAGTTCAAAGGGTACCTCACGACGCAGAACTCGTTCCCTTTCCGGGATACAGTGAGCGGCAGTGTCATTGAGGTTACCACTAAACCACGGCTTGAGAGCTCCTGGCTCTTTGCAGAGCTCCAGCCTGCACTCCACGCTGTTCTGGGGAAGCGTTTCCGCACCATTGTGGGGTTCCGCATAGGGACATCGTTGCTGGCCCGGTTCCGTCAGGAGGAATATATCATCGATCCCGACACAGTCTTCTTCTTGCTCCCCGATGGGCGTCGGGTTCGGAACCGTCTGCTAACAGAGGGGCAATTCCGCCAGCGGAATCGATTCCTGCTTGGTGCATTTGCTGGATTTGAGCATGCTGCGCGCATAGCACGGGGATGGGAATGGTTACAGCGATTCGGCGTAGAGTATACAGCGAGCAGCTTGCTGGCTGAGGCTCCATGGCGTCTCTGGAGTGTACGGGCGGAGATGGGTCTGAGAATAGGGTTCCCCACCCCTCCCGAGGTTGTTCCCCCGCCCTCTGTATCACCTCCCCAGACCACGGTGGCCCCACCTTCCCCCGCTTTACATCCCAGCCTTGCTCTCCATATGCTCAACATCGAAGCCCGAGTCCAAAGCGGCGTAGAGCTTCTGGCAACTCCTCCGGTCGTTCCTTCAGTGTTCTTCGCTCAAAACTCCGCAGAGATTCCTGAGCGGTACCGGCGTACCTATCTCGAAGGCGAAGAGCTCACAGAGTATGATCCGCTGACAGCCCACCAGCTCGTTCTCCCGTACACTGCTTTCCTAGCTCGTCGGAATCCACGGTCACGCATCATCGTTGAGGGGGCAACATCGGGGGAAGATGAGCTCGGAGGTATACAGCTGGCTCAGCAGAGGGCCGAAGCAGTGCGCCAGGCACTCGTTGCATTGGGTGTCCCTGCAGAGCGGATCACCGTTCGGTGGTCAGTTCTGCCTCGCTCTCCTTCGAATCCAGCCTACGCGGAGGGCCGTCAGGAGAACCGACGCGTTGACATTCTTGTACTGGATGCCCCAGTCATTGAGTACGTCCAGCGGCAGCAATTCCGTGAGCTTATTGGCACTCTCACCGTACAGGTACGCTGCCGGGATGTACCCGCAGGTGAACTGCTTGAGTTAGACGTGACGTGTTCCGATACGTTGCACCGCCTTCCTTGCTCGCCGGATACCATTGTCAGGCTTCCGGTGCGTTGCCGGCTACCGGTTCAGGCAGAGAGTGTTCCATTGGTTGTGCGTGGCATAGTCCCGCGTAGTGGGATCGCTGCCGATATCTACAGTGAGCTTGTTCCTTCGGAGTATCCTCATGATACCGTCGTGCTCGATGTGCGCTGTTTCCGGGCCATTTTGCGTTTCGAGTACAATAGTGCGCAGCTGTTGCCGGAAGTGCAGGAGCGCTTGCGGCAACTCGTTGCTCTCCTTCCCCCATCGGCTTCGGTTGTCATCTACGGTAGCACGGATGCCCTAGGAACGGAACAACGCAACGTGGAGCTGACCGAGGAGCGAGCCCGGAGGACAGCAGAGTTTCTCCGACGTCTCTCTCCATTGCTCCGTATTCGCACAGCTGCATTGCCACCTGAGCGGAAATTTCCTGAACATCTCCCCGAAGGCCGCTTCCTCAATCGCTCAATTTGGATTGAAGTCGAGCCGTGAGTGGACGCACTGGCAGTGCCGTCTTCAACGTCTCAGCAGGTGGATATGCAGTCTGGGAGTCTCTGTGATGCGGATAGCCCTTTCCTATGCGCACGGAAGCCCCAAATACGAGCACTACATTCAGTGGCTGGCTCGGGCGCTGCCAGAGGTAGAGGTCATTGACATTGCCGCAGAGCCCGATCCGTTAAGCACCCTGGAGTCCTGTGGGGGTCTAGTATTGACTGGGGGTCCGGATGTGGACCCTCGGCGTTACGGTCGTCCAGAATACGTGTCGCTTTGCAGTGAACCGCCGGATGCTGCCCGGGATGAATTGGAGTTCCAATTGGTGGAGCATGCCGTCAATGTCCTCCAGATGCCGGTTTTAGCCATCTGCCGTGGGGCACAGCTTCTCAACGTTGCTTTCGGGGGCACTCTCGTGGCCGATATTGCGACACAGCATCCAACGGAAGTGGTCCATTGGAAGATTGCCGGGGTTGATGCACGCCACAATGTCGAAGTTCTTCCCGCAACACTTCTGTGGAAGTACACTCGGACAGACATTGGCGAGGTAGCAAGCGCTCACCATCAGGCAATCGAACAACTAGCTCCCGTGTTTACTGTATCGGCATTAGCGTCTGACGGGATTATCGAAGCCTTCGAGTGGGCCAATCCGGAAGGGCGCGGTTTTCTTCTGGCCGTCCAATGGCATCCGGAGCGAATGCCGTGGGAGAATCCTCTGTCGTCCGCTCTGGCTGAACGCTTTTTGCTGGAGGCCGAAAGCTATGCTGCTATCTTCCAACGGTGCCATAGGCCGTGAGAAGCACGGGGGTATCGCTTTTTGGGGAGGATTGCGTATTTTTGCACCTGACCCATGCGGGAATAGCTCAGTTGGTAGAGCACGACCTTGCCAAGGTCGGGGTCGCGGGTTCGAGTCCCGTTTCCCGCTCAGCGACGCGAGTCGCCACTTCCTCTCTATGCTGCATGCCTTGCCATCACCTTCCCCGATGGCAGGGCATTTTTTTGCACGGAGGCTGTCCTTTGGTCGTCTCTGGTGCGGGTCAGTAAAACTGCGAGTGGTGAGCAAGAGGGACCCAGAGCGCCTCGGTAATTGAGCCAAGACATGATGCACTCATGAGGTGGTGCTGTATAGCCATTTTGCTGTCGCTCAGCTGTGGGTGGGGGATAAGAGCAGCAGAGACAGGGGTTGCAGGTTTAGAAATTTGGCATTCTTCGCCGAGCGAGCTCTGTGGTGCTTACCACCCTGTTGTCGACAGTAGCTGTGCTGGGACAGCGTGTTTCCCGCCTATTGTTGGAGCATCCTTCCTCGGGTGCTCAGAGGAAGATTGGTTGACGCCGGTTGTGGAGTTCCCCATTGCTGTACCGGGGCCGGAAGGCGTCATCGAGGTAGAGCTGCTGCGCGTAGCCGTACGACAGCATTCCGGACTTCCGCGGCGGGTACGAGAGGTTGGAGAGCTCTTTGGAGGTATTCCGCCACTGGGCCGAGTTCCGGACTCATGGGTTGAAGTCGTCTATGGTGGCATTGCTCGCGACCGCCATCTCGGGTACGTCCGTATTCGGTGTGCTCGTCCCCTACCGGAGCTTGGGGCGACGGAGGTGTTAGAGGCAATAGAGTTCTGTATTCGGTTTGCCCCAGAGCGAGCAGTGACTCCTCCCCTGTACGGTCGGGACCGGTACAGACATGTGGTAGTCAATGACGACATTGTACCGCAGTGGTATAGTGCTATACCGTTGGGGGAGCAAAGGGTGTCTGCTGCCGTTCGGCAGGGCATTCCAGCGGGGACCTGGCTGCGGCTAGGGGTGCGGGAAGAGGGCATTTACCGAATCACAGCACAGCAGCTCGAGCACGTAGGAATTCGGTTGCGGCCAGAGGAAGTAGCTACAGTAAAGATCTTCGGCACAGGTGGCGAGCCATTGCCCGAGGGGGTCTCCACTGCCCTTGCAGATACCCACGTTGTCGAGATACCAATCCTGGTGCGGACCAATGACAAGGGTGAGCTTGTAGAGATTCTCTTCTACGGTGCTGCGGCCTCGGGGTTTCGCTACCAGGATGGCTCCTTCCAGCACTTCCGGAATCCCTATTCGGATATCAACTACTACCTGCTCACCTGGGGTGGAGAGCTGGGGCAGCGAGTTTCAGTTCACCCATCTCCCCAAGCTGACACGGTCATTCGCCCCTCCACGTACACTGCCCGCATTTTCTGGGAAGAGGAGCTCTTTCAGCCGTTTTCCCTTGGCTCTGGCCGGGATTGGTTCGGTCCGATCTTGGATCCCGCTCTGCCTGTGGTGTACACAACACCGCTGCCGGATTTGGAGCGGAGCGGAGAGATCCTCTACCGCTTCGTGCTGGTCAACCGTGCGACAGTACCGGCCGAGGTGGAAGTCGTCGAAAACGGCTATCGTCTCTGGCGGGGCAATATCAGTGCGGCGGCACCTTCTGCCTATGTTGAAGCGATCTCTAGCCCGCGGATTTCCGTGCGCGCTCCAGCGTCCGTGATTGCTGCCGATGGCCGGAGCATCCTCCGTTTCAGCTACAAAACCCCTAGCGGGGCCGGGTCGGGACACGTGGACTGGGTGGAGATACACTACCCACGCCGTTTCACTGCCATCGACAATGCCATAGGGTTCTTCACAGATCCCTCCTGGAGTGGAGTGCTCGAATTCAGCATCACTGGTTTCTCAGGCGAAGTTCTAGGCTTTGATGTCACGGATCCTCGCAGACCGCAGCTGCTGCAGAACATGGCTCATTCACCTGGGGTATTTGTCTTCCGCACTGTGCAGCAGTATGGAAGGCCTCGCCGTTTCTTTCTCAGCGCTCGTTTTTTGACTCCGACCATCGAGCGTGCTGAAGTGCTCGGTCTCCGGCAGCGTCGGCAGGGGGCTCCGCTCATCATTGTTACGCACCGTGATCTGTGGAACTCTGCTGAAGCCTATCAGCGCTATCGGGCGGCGACGGGAACCTTGAGTGTGCTTGTACCTGTGGATGCGCTCTACAACGAGTTTGCTGCTGGCATGCCCGATCCGACAGCTGTCCGCAACTTTCTGGCTGCTGCTCTGGCTACTTGGGAGCCCCCGCCGCAATTTGTGCTCTTCTGGGGTGATGGACACTACGACTACCGAGGTATTTCCACACGGCAGCCGTCGTATGTGCCAACATATCAGTCCTCAATCGAGCTGTCCGACGCACGGGAGACGGCCTACAACGCTATCAGCAGCTACACGACAGATGACTACTTCACCTGGCTCCAGGGAGAGGATGTGCTGCCCGATATTGCCCTCGGGCGGCTTCCTATCGGCTCGGACGAAGAGGGGTTCTGGATGCTTGAGAAGATACGCCGATATGAACAGCAGCCAGCCGAAGGCAGCTGGCGTTCGACGATAACACTCGTGGCCGATGATGGGCCCACAACAGGTGGAGCCTCTGACTGCACGTTACATACGGCGCAGAGCGAGGAGTTGAGTGAGCGCCTTCCCCCCTTTCTGTTCCAGCGGAAGATCTACCTTGCAGAGTACCCGGCCGAGAATATCCCTGGAGGCCGCCGGAAGCCTGCCGCCACACAGGACTTAGTAGCAGCTGTCAACACTGGCACTCTCCTGCTGAACTGGATTGGGCATGGCAATCCGCGTCTGTGGGCACATGAGCAAATTTTAGAGCGCGAGACCACCATCCCACTCTTTCAGAATGTGGACCGGCTTTTCTTCCTGACGGCTGCCACATGTGATTTCGCTCGCTTTGACAACCCCCAAGTCCAAAGCGGTGCGGAAGCCATGGTGTTGAGCCGGGTCGGGGGGGCCATTGGGGCTTTCTCAGCCGCCCGCCTAGTCTATGCAGGGCCAAACGCACGGATTATGCAGTACTTCTACGCCCAGCTCTTCCGCCGACGTGCAGACAGCTCTTTTGCAGCAATCGGTGAAGTATGCATGGCGACAAAGTTGCAGCGCTTCGATCTCCTCAACGACCGTAAGTATGTCTTGCTTGCCGACCCAGTGTTGCGGCTTGTACTTCCTATGGGCCATGTCCTTGTGGACTCCCTCAACGGGGTAGCGCTCAGGGATTCTCTCCCAACGGTGAGAGCATGGGAACGCGTGCGCCTTTGCGGACGAGTGCTGTCACCCCAAGGGGATGAGTGGGATGATGCCTCGGGACGCCTTGTCCTCATCGTTACTGATGCTCCTCGAGAGATCCGGGTTCCAGAGCCATGCGGGGCCGGTGTGGCCTATCACGTCTTTCGTAAGCTCGGGAATGTGCTTCACTATGGCATTTACTCATTGCACAAGGGGCGATGGGAGGCAGAGTTCATTGTCCCGCAAGAGGTTAGCTTCAGCTCGGCACCGGGGCATATATTCGCATTTGCCTTTGCCGAGGATGGGCGTACTGCCGGAGGTCTACAACCTGGACTGCGCGTGAGCGGCTCTGTTGCTACAGTCAAGCCTGACACTGTCGGCCCCTACATCCGCCTCTATCTCGATGATCCCAGCTTTCGCCCTGGGGATCTGGTCCGTTCGGTCCCTGAGCTCATCGCTGAACTGTGGGATGAGTCGGGCATCAATACCTCAGGGACATTAGGTCGGCGCATTGAAGCCTGGATTGACGAGGATCCCACTTCGCTAGATCTGACCCCCCTCTTTCAACCACTTCCTGGCCGGCCGGGAGCAGGCGTTGTGCGCAAACCGTTGCTCGGACTATCTGCGGGCATGCACTCTGTGCGGCTTCGTGCTTGGGATGTCTACGGGAACTTCTCCGTTGCGGAAACATTCTTCCGTATCGTGCCAGAACCCAGCTTGGCCGATCCTCTGGTCATTCCGAACCCCGTCCACTCCTTCCCTGCACGTTTCTCTTTCCTCTTCAGTGGGGTGGCCCCAGTTCGGGCAGAGTTCCTCATCGCGGATCCGGTCGGGGCTGTGCTCTATCGGCGCCAGTTTGAGCTCTTACCCCAGAGGCGCGTGGAGCTTATGTGGAATGGTATGACGGATGCGGCCACACCCGTAGCCTCAGGGACGTACGTCTATAGAATTCGCCTCCTCGATCGGGATGGCTCGACGGTGGCTGGTACATTCGTTGTGGTCCGTTAAATCTTGCGGAGTCGGAATCATGAAGCGTGGCATTATCGTAGCGCTTGCGTTCGGCATGGGGGCTGTGTCTGTCTGGGCGCAGGCAGGTGCGGCGGCAGTCCCCTTCCTACTCATTTCGCCGGATGCGCGCTCAAGCGGAATGGGGGAAGCCGGAACAGCCATAGCCGATAACATCAATGCCATCTACTGGAATCCTGGAGGCTTAGGCTTCCTGACGCGCAGGCAAATTGCGCTGAGCTTCTCCCGATGGCTTCCGCAGTTCAACGCCGACCTCTTCTACAGCTATGTCACCGCCGGTCAATACTTCCCTCAACTGGATGGAACAGTTGCGGTCAACTTCATCTTGATGAACCTGGGCGAGTTTGTGCGGACCGATCAGCTTGGGAACGTGTTGGGGACGTTTCGTTCGAACGAATTCACGCTTGGGCTATCCTACGGTACGCTCATTGCTGACGATGTAGGAGCTGGCATCCAGTTGCGCTTTATTCGATCGAATCTAGCCCCGGCTTCAGCTGGTGAGTCGGTTGCCGGGGTTGGAACAAGCGGGAGTTTTGACTTAGGGCTTCTCTGGAAGCCATCCCGACTTGCTATCGGTGGAGTCGATTTAGGACGCCGTCTCGCTTTCGGGGTGAATTTGCAGAATATCGGGCCGAAGGTGACCTATCGCAACGAGGCCGATCCTCTGCCGACAAACCTGCGCCTTGGGGTGGGTATCCAGGCCGTGCATGATGAGTTCAACGATCTCAAGCTCGCCCTTGATGTTGCCAAGCTCATGGTGCGGCGCGACAGTCTTGGTTCGGACGCTCTCCCTCTTTCCTTTGTAACGGCGTGGCGCAACCCTGGGGTTGAGCTCGCTATGGGACTCGAGTACTGGTACCAACAGACCGTGGCGCTCCGGCTGGGGTACTTTACCGAACCCTCTCGGCTAGGAAATCGGCGCTTCCTCACCTTTGGGGCTGGGATCCGCTACGATATGTTCACGCTCGATTTCAACTACATCAACACCATCGAGGAGAACCATCCCCTGGCGGGAACGATGCGCTTCTCCCTGCTTGTAGACTTGGGCAGCACCACAGAGTAGCTTTACCCCCTGTCGGGCAAGAGCCCGGAGCGCTCGCGGAAGCTCGCTGCGGGTTCGATCCCTTCCTCGGTTGCAACAGTGCTGACGTATTCCCACGGTGTGCAGTCATAAAGCGGTGTGGCCTGAGGAAGGGGGAGTCGTCTCAGCGGCGGAGCTACACCAGCGAGATCATCTCCCCAAGGGCGCGCAAACACCTTTGCACTGCAGCTGAGTACCCAGACAGGTCGGTGCTCTAACCACACATGGTAGGCTAAGAGGGCGGTTCCAACTTTGTGCACGATGCCGTCAAAGCACAGCGCGTCAGAGCCAACCAGAAAGAGGTGAATTTCCGGCATCAGGGCTATTACCTGCGCTTCAGCAAGGAGCATGACAGGGAGGCCATGCTTATGAGCCCAACGAGCCAGCTGAACTCCTTCCCCACCCGGCTCAGAGATCGTGCACAGTAGACGAATCCCTTTGCCCAGTTTCAGGCATGCGCGGAGGAATGAGCGCACTTGTGAACCAGCCGAATGCGTCAAGATCGTAGCTCCTTGCGGGATATGGGCGGCGAGCTTTTGTGCTGCCGCCTCACTCTGTTGGTGCACACGCCTGAGGAATAGAGCGGCTTCTTGCGCCAATACATCGGAGGGTGCATCACCGAGAGCCTCGAAACGGGCGCGAAGGTTCCATAGAAGAGCCATCGCCGGATGCGCCTCTGTGAGCAGACGGAGGGCATGCCGGAGCTCATCCCCTGGGGATCCTGCCTTCGTTAATCGGTGGCACATGTCTACGAAGAGACTGAGAATCTGCAGCGACCCACGCCGACGGTCGTCGAGCAGGCGTTGCAAGTGCACCTTCCACTCCGTCATCGGAGAATCTCCCCGGTTGAGAGGAACCAGAGCAGCAAATCGAGCTCCTCTGCTGGGAGAGCCAATTGCTGGGCAAGGTAAGCAAAGAGCGCTTCTACACGTTCGTATTCTGCTGCGCTCTTCGGAAGCTGTACCGGGAGGCCGAACCGTTGCATCCAGCTTACAATGTGGCGGTCGAGAATAGCAAGTTCCCGAAGGCCGGTGTTCCGGAGAAAGTGCGAGGCCTCCTTCATGCCGAGCCCTTCGACAAGGTACACAAGGGAGCGTCGTTTTGCTGTTGCTGGCATTGCAGCGTGGCGGAGCTGCCAAACGCGAGGGAACACTTGGTGAAGCTTTGCCAGTCGGTGGGCTTTCGTGCGGTGGAAGCGCACATAGTGCGAAGGGGTGCGCAAGAGTGCCTCCAGTTCGTCCACAGGCAAGGGAGCTCGATAGAAGTGATGGTGTCGCAAGATATCGATTACCGCAAGTGCATGGTGTGCTTTCGTAGCCGGAGTACACAGGCAGTAACACAGCTCGTAAAATGCAGCCTCGGCATTGCGCCCGATAGCGGCAAATTCCTCAAGCCGCTCTCGGATTTGCCACTGGCATTCGGCATAGGCGCGGTAGAGCTGGGCCCGAAGGTCCAGGCTGTGCTCTCCAGCAGTTGGCGCGGCAACAGGTAAAGCTGCAATGCTCATTGCCTTCTACAAGCCATACGGTGTGCTCTCGCAATTTACGCCAATCCCGGATTCTCCTTTCCGTACGCTTGCTGAATTCGGCTTTCCAGCAGGTGTGTACCCGGTTGGGCGCCTTGATGCCCGGAGCGAGGGGCTCCTGCTTTTGAGCGATGAGCCGTGGATCAGTTATCGCCTCCTCCACCCCCGCTTTCGCCACCGTCGGGTGTACTGGGTGCAGGTAGAGGGGATCCCCTCCGGCGAAGCACTCGAGCGTCTACGTTCGGGGGTGCGAATTGCCGGTGGCTATCGGACTCGCCCCTGCCGAGCCTGGATCCTTGATCCCCAGCCGTCGGTGCCTCCACGCATCCCTCCGATACGGTTCCGCAAGACAGTGCCAACCTGCTGGATAGGTATAGAGCTGACAGAGGGCAAGTACCATCAGGTGCGCCACATGACGGCGGCCATCGGCCATCCGACGCTGCGACTCATACGGGTACAGATCGGAGATTTTGAGCTCTGGAGCCTCCAGCCTGGAGAGTGGCGAGTTCTGACGCCTCACGAGCGGGCCGCTGTGCTTGCACTGTAAGCTATAGGCCTAGTCGTACCAGCGCAAGGATGGACACATAGCGCTTGGTGCGCTCCTCCCCACTACGCCCGATGAGGTTGCTGATGGCATAGCGTATCTCTGCCCCAAGAGCTACGGGACCCAAAGCCAACCCTGCTCCAATTCCAATATCCCCCCCAATGCGATGCTGGTTCTGCGTGCCAATGGCCAACGGTACGGAAAGCTCCCCCTGCTCGACATCGGTAGAAGAGTTGAGCAGCGTGTAGCTCAACTGCGTGTTTAACCACACTTGGACTACTTCGGGTAGCACGAGCACCTCCATGCCCGCGCTGATGGGGACCAGATTTTGCACCGTAACGAGTCGGACCAACGTATCTCCGCTCTGGGGGTCGACAACAAATATGCGGCTCTGAGGAAAACGCACCAGGGCAATGCCTCCAATGAAGTGGAAGCGTTCGGACAAACCCATTTGCGTGCGCACACCTAGTTGGTACCCCATCCGTACAGCTTCCCGCAGTATGCTGCGGAGAGTATCCCCGGAGGCAATGCTCGTGCGGCTGTAGATGTCGTTGACGGCTTCGCTGGGCAGAGCAAGCCCTCCGAAGAAGCTCACGCCCGACTGTGCCCATACAACCAGGGGTACCAACAGCAGGAATGTGAACCGGAGGCGCATGGAGTTTCCCCAGTTGTTCTACTGCTGGAGCAATAGCTCGAGATAGTCCTGGAGTGTGCGGAAGAAATCCTCGCCGGAGCGGTACCCTACTGTGCGGAACTGCACTTGTCCGTGGCGGTCGAGCACGATCTGCGTTGGAATGGCCGTTACGCCGAAGCCGACCGGGAGCTGATCACTCTCGTCGGCATAGAGAGGGATGCTCCACTGGGGGTTATTCTGCTGGAAATCCTGGAGCACCTTGCGGCGGTCGCCATTCTGCTCCCAAACGTTGATGGCTACAATGGCCACATCAGGCCGTCGATGGTAGCTATCCCAGATTTTCTGCAACCACGGGAAGGACTCCATACACGGGCGGCACCACGTTGCCCAGAAGTCGAGCACAATGATCTTGCCACGTAAGGAGTCCAGGCGCACCCTCTTCCCTTCCGGGCTGACAATCGACGTCTGCCACACCGGGGCCGGCGCTTCCCACTCCAGCCGTTTGGCCCAGAGACGCTGGCGACGGAGCTGTGCTGCCTGCTCACTGAGGCGGAACATCTCCTGCTGCAGTAAGGCTGAGTCATTCCGTACGGTCAGCAGGAAGAGTTCACGGAAGTGTGCCCAGAGGGTGTCGCTCGCCTTATCCTGGAGGATAGCTTGGGTGCAGACGGAGAAGGCATTCTTGTTCTGGCCAATGACGCGGAGCGCCTCCACCAGTTGCTCAAGTACTGCCGGGGGTACCTCCTCCTGATAGGCTGACCAGGCTTCCTGGAAGCGGCGAATGGCCTCTTCGAGCTGCTTCTGCTGCCGTCGGAGTCGAGCTTCGGTAGCCAAGATGAGCCCGTGGAGCACTCGATTGCTGTTGTCCCATTCAACGGTGCTCAGGTATCTAGGTTTCCGATACTGCCGAGCGTAGCGCTGCTGATTATAGTTGATGAGCATCTGCCGCACCCATGGCTCGGCTTTCTCGGTCTGACGGCGCTCGAGCCAGTAGTGTGCAAGTTCTGCATACGCTGCAGCGGGGACTTTGGGGTAGCGCCGAAAGATCGACGGGATGCTATCGGCATAATCGTGCTGGAGGAAACCGCGAACGAGAGCCAGATACATCTCCTCGTACCCTGGAACCTCCGGTGTGTAGAGCTGCAGGAAGCGCTCGGCTGTTGCTACGTATTCCTGAAAGACAGCTGCGCGGTTGAGGCGCACGAACAGAATCTCACGTGCCAGGTCCCACGTAGGAAAGTGCGCAAGGATGCGATCTTCGAGCGCTTCCATGCGGCGGCGCTCGCGTAGAGCTCCCAGCGCCCAGAGCACTGCCCGGAGGTTGACTTCATCCTCTGGATACGGTTGCTGGAGGAGCTCCCGCAGACGCAGATCCCGGCCTTGGTAGTCAAGCACTCCGAGACGGTGCTGCACGGCTACCAGCCATATGCGGGGGGCAAAAGAGTTGGGCTCCTCTTGCAATACGCGCTGCAGCAGACGTTCCGCTTCCCAGAGATCAGGTACACGCTGCCAACCGCCCTCTTGCAGGAGGCCGAATCGGCTCAATGCCGCTCGCAGGAGGGCACCTCGAACGGGTCTCCCCTGCTCGTGGGGCACAATCTCCCAGAGATGGCCCCGGCGAGTGTCGAACGTTACTCCATTGCCCACTTTGCACAGAGCGTAGACGGTCGCCGTATCCAGCCGAAAGGCAGCCCCGTGCTTACCAGTCGTGCGTTGGTACTCGAGTGGGACTTCCTGCAGCGTTGGATAGGCCTGGGCTTCAGTGAATTCGTAAACGTAGAGCCAGAGGAATTCCCCGGGGGCGAAGCGCGAGGAATCCGGTATGTACTCGACAGTGATAGAAGCCCCCCGAGGGGGATGTTCGGGCAGAAGCCGGAGTTTCCCGCCTACCAGGTCGGTGCAGAAGAGCAGGAGAAGGAGCAGCCAGCGCATGATCCTTCCCTCCCGCGCTTTATGGAGCTTCCTCGTACGGGGCCCCAAGCCCATAGACAGTCCGCAAGTGCTCTTGCAAATATGCAAAGGCGTCCTGCGGGGTATTGGCGTACGTAAAGAGGGAGAGGTCTTCTGGAGCAATGACCCCAGCCTGCGCCATGTACTCGAAGTTAATGACCTTGCGCCAGAACTCCTCGCCGTAGAGTACAATCGGCAGCCGGCGTCGGATTTTGCGTGTCTGCACTAGTGTCAGGACCTCCATGAGTTCGTCCATCGTGCCGAACCCACCAGGGAAGAGCACCATGGCCTTAGCAAGATAGACGAACCAGAACTTGCGCATGAAGAAGTAGTGGAACTCGAAGTTGAGCTCGGGGGTGATGTAGGGGTTGGGAGCTTGTTCGTAAGGGAGGCTGATACCCAAGCCGATGGAGATGCCTCCAGCTTCATAGGCTCCGCGATTGGCTGCCTCCATGATGCCAGGACCGCCACCGGAGCAGATGACAAAGCGCCGCGTCGGCGGTAGCGTCAGTGACCATTCCGTTAGCATGCGAGCCAGAAGGCGCGCCTCTTCGTAGTACCGTATCAAGGGGCGAATGCGCTCAAGCTCACTCAGGCGGCGCCGTGTCTCGGGAGTATCCCCTCCCTGCCACTCTCGCTGGGCCTGGAGCGCATTCCACTGATGGTGGAACTCCTCTTCGGACAGACACCGAGCCGACCCCCAGAAGACCACCGTGTTGCGGACGCGCAGCTTGCGGAAACGCTGCTCCGGATAGAGGTATTCGGCGAGGATGCGCAGTAGGCGTGCATCTCGGCTGTGCAAAAACTCCGGATTATCGTAGGCTTTCGGTGACCGTTGTCCAATTGGCAACTTGTTGTCCATCATCAGCGCACCAAGTGAAACCCTCCATCGACAATGAGCCACTGACCTGTAATGTAGGGTGTTGCCGTTGCAAAGAAGTACACCGCTTCGAAGACGTCTTTGGCCGTTCCGTAGCGCCCAGCTGGAATGCGCTGCTGCTCTACCAAGGGTGTCTCCTCCGGCTCAAGGAGCAGGACTCCAGGGCAGACGGCGTTGACCGTAATACGGGGAGCAAGTTCGAGCGCTAAATTCCGGGTCAGCTGTAGCAAGGCTGCTTTAGAGACATTGTACGCTGTCCGGTGGCGCCATGTCCGGAGCCCACCAAGTGAGGCGATGTTGATAATACGTCCGCGGGCTGGCTGTAAGGCAGCAAAGGCTTGGCTGGTATAGAGACAGGCCGTAAGGTTGACTTGCAGAATCTCCTCCCACAGCGTTGGGCTCAGCTCCGACAGTGTGTGCGGGGGCGGGAAGATCGCTGCATTGTTGATGAGCACCTCCGGGGGCCCATGGACTGCGACGGCATCGGCAAAAGCCTGCCAGATCTGTTCCCACTGGCGGAGGTCAGCTTGGACGCAAAACGTGCGCACCCCGTACCGGTGCAGCTCTTCCTCCAGTGTCCGAGCCTCGGACTCGGAGCGCCAGTAGTGGAGCATGATATCCCACCCACGCCGGGCAAAGCCTTCGGCAAGAGCTCGCCCGAGGCGACGAGCAGCACCAGTGATGAAGACCCACGACATTATGGTTGCCCCTCTCCGATGGGGTCTAATCGATATACCGGGAGGCGCTTGCCTGCTGTCGGCTCAGCTTCGAAAGTAGAACAGTGCCTCCATTCCCGACGAATGTAGCCAAGGGCTACCCAGCTCTGAATCCACGGAGCAAATGCCCCGCTGGTCAACACCCCGACCGGCTGCTCGGCAACGAAGAGAGGCGTTGGAATTGGCAGGGGTTCGGGGCTGGAGAGGCGTACAAGAAAGCGTTGCACCTTCTCGTATGTATCCAGGCGCGCAAGCACCTCCTGTCCGATATAGCATCCCTTCGTCAGACTCACAAGCTCGCCAAGCCCAGCTTCCCAGGGGTTGTAATCGGTGGTCCACTCCCGTCCGCGGCAGCCGTGTCCAGCCAGGATTCGCAGAGCTTCCCTCTCGGATTCCGAAGATTCGGGCGTGATTGCTCTCACCGTATCCCAGAGAGGCTGGGCACTGGTAGTCAAGAGAGTGTAGGCAGACGTGTGCGGCACCAATGTAGGGATACGGAAGCACCGCAGCGGTGCTCCTTGCCACTCAGTGGCATATCCTGCTCCCCAGTGGAGTGCGGCTGGTCGGTGAAGGTGGAGGTGTTGCAGGAGCTCGTCAGCTCGCGGGCCATGGAGTTCAAGCCCCCACCAACGTTGCGGAGGATGTATGTGAACGTCTTCCAAAAAGCGAAAGCGCCGGAGCCAGGCATATAATCCCTCCCCTGCCCCAGGAGAGCAGACAACCTCAACGCGATTGAGCTCCCGATGGAGGAGAAGGGCAACCTCGAGAATGCGCCCTTTCTCTGTGACGAACACCGTGGCCTTCCCTTCCCCCACGGGTATTCCCACAATGTCGGCCGTGCTCATCCGGTGGAGGAAATCAAGGGCATCTGGACCCGACAGTTCGAGCACATCGGCCGCTGTCGTAAACCAGATGAGCTCCATTGGACGAGGTGCCTCAGGCATCGGAGGCCATAGCAGACGAAGGGGTGCAAGCGTTCGTAAGGGTGAGTACCATGACTGCAACCCCGTGCTGGCAGGCAGCTTCGAAGGCTGCTCGGAGTGCAGCAAAGACCTCGTCAAGGGGACCAGAGAGCTCCGTGTGCATCGGCTGGATATCGATGCTCAGCCCCGAGCTGCGCAGGGCCTCGAGAGCGCTCTCAATGGCACGATAATCCGGCTGGCGCAGGGGATAGACGGCAACCGTTGCAGCAACAGTCATGGCTTTCTCCATCGTAGGACGACTAAAGCCGGGGCATTCCCGGCGCGACGGCCAGCTTGGTCAGCTTCCTCGAAGGGTTCACAAGCTTGAGGGGCACAGAAGACCGCCTCTGTGCACGCCTCAGCTGTCATGCCCATGAGTTCTTCGAGCTCCTCGGGTGTGTAGAAGCGGGCCTGACTCCATGGAAGTTCCCCACGGCGTCCGAGCCAGTAGTAGAGCGCCGCCCACGGACTCTGAGCATGGAGCATGCCCACAAGGAGAAAGCCGCCAGGCTGTAGAATGCGAAGGGCCTCGCGTAGAGCCCGCTGCGGCTCCGCGATGAATTCCAACGTTGCAAAGAAGAGGAGTGCCGCCTGGGAGTTGTCGGAAAAGGGCAACATATAGGCATGGGCTGCTACCCACTGGACCGGAAGTCCTTCTGTACGCCGTTCTCCGTAGCGTCGCATGGCAGCAGCCGGTTCCACGGCCGTGACGGAAAAGCCTCGTTGAGCCAACCATGCAGCCACACGCCCCGTGCCTGCTCCTACCTCTACGATAGGCTTCTCTCGGCTGAGGACGGCCACAGCCTGCTCAAGAGCACCCATCTCCCGCTCTTCTACGAATCTCCCCAAGGGGGTTTCGTACCAGCGGTCGTAAGCCGCAGCCAGCTCTTCGAGTTCGAACGGATTAAGACCACCACTCCCCATGAGCCTACGGCACTACCAATACGGAAGACACACGCCGGTATTCAGCCGTAGTCACAACAACAAGATACGTGCCTGCAGCGAGCCCAGTTAGATCAAGTTGCACGGGGCTCGACAGCGCAGCTCCGTACCACTGCCGCACACGGTAACCCAGGAGCGAGTAGAGCTCTACAGTGACTCTGTGGCTCGAAGGAGGAAGCTCCAGCTCCAGCAGTGACCCGACTACTACGCGGGGAGCACCAACGTATGGCGATCTGCTCTCCCAAGGGACAGCGACGCTGAGGCCTATGTCGTCATCCTTACGCGGCACAAGCTTGTAGTTGCCGAAGCTGTAGAAGAGGATACCACGGATGTACTCGAGGCGTTGCCCGCGCTGGAGCACTATTTTGCCATCTGTGCCGCGCGTCCCGTAGTGCGTTGCTCCATCGTCGGTCTCTACCCGCAGGCGGGCTGTCGTTTCTCCAGGGGTGTCGAAGAGTTCAGCGTCAACGATTGTGAATTCGCCAAAGTTCGAAGGGGCATCGGCATTACTATCGGCAACGATGACATTGCGGAATTCCACAAGCATGCTCTCCCATCCTTCAGCGGGGGCTTCACCTTGACGGCGGCCGGCAATGTCTCGCGTGCGCAGTATAACCGCTGGCACAACATTCCCGCTTGAGATAAAGCCCCCATCCCCACCCTGATCCACCAGAGCTACTGAGGTCAACGCCGTCACGTGTTGATCTTGGGCTCGTGCTCCGAGCTCAGCTACGGTGCCAGAGATGCGGATCTTATCCCCGCGGCGGAAGCTCCGCAGAGGATCGGTGGTTGATATCGTGTGAAGCCAGAGGCCGGAGAAGGCAGCGGTGTCGTCCTGTATGTAGATGCGCGGTGCGCCGTTGTTGGGGATGTCCGAAGTATCAGCCGTGATGATGCCTTCGAGCACGACACGGAAGCCAACGTAGCCGGATTGTCCATTTGGATGCACACTCTGCCGTACATCGGCAATCCGCGGTGGGCGATCTAGCACTTTGTAGAAGTACACCCCCGAAGGGGGCATACGCACAATGGTGCCTGCTGTATCGGCTGCCTCCACCCAGTAACGGACGATGCTCTCTGCGGGTTGCGGAGGGATAGAAGCTGTGAAGAGCGTATCGCTATGGGCAACAGCATCGAGCTGGAGCGTATCTGCCCCTGTGGTAGCAACAAGGCGAACGTACGCCAGCGGAAAGTCGCCACGCCGGACCCCGATCTGAAGGGGAACTGCCTCCGTCGAGCGTGGGAATGGACGGGCCCGATCCCGTTGGACAGAGGTGATCACCGGTGGCGTCGTGCCGAGCTCAACATCGTCCGGGTAGACGGGAGTAATCATGAACGACTGCGGTTGTCCCCCGACAGTGCTGGCAGTGATATAGCCTCGAAGCCGCCGAATCCGCTGCCCAATCGGGTATGGGGTAAAATCCCGGAGCCGATGAGCCCGCGTGGTAAAGTAGCCCGATTGGTCGCGCAAGTACATCTGGTTGCCCTCGTTGTCGGAGATAACGATGACGGGCTGATTGGCAACGACGGTGACATCGCGCAGCTCTACGAGCATTCCTACATAGCGCGACCCCCGCTCAATGTTTGGCACTGAGCTCCCGACCGGTCCACTGTAGAAGTCAGCAATGCTTACGGGAACTGCTTCGGGGAGCTGGAGGCCGTAGTCGAGGAACTCCACTGGTCGGGCTTGGGGACCGGTGATGACTTCGGCCTGGGTCGGTCCCAGACGATTCCGAAGTGGATCGGTACTGCTGGGGAAATTGGTAATCCGCACGAGGACTTCGACGTAGTCCCCCGGGCGGATCCGGTCAAAGTAGGTTGTCAGCACCGTTGTATCGGACTGCAGTACATTGATGCCAGCGTAGGCATTCCGGCTCAGATCGGAATCCCGCAAGAAGGTCACCCACCGAGCACCTGCCCACAGCAGAGGGCGCCGATCGGAGGCCGGATCGAGCACAGGCGGCACAGTCACAATCCCGACAAGGAGCACTGTATCTCCAATCCAGGGGGACAGGAGCGAACCCACAGCCAGAGAATCTGGCGGCAGGCTCATGATCTCATGGACATGCACCCGCCGGTACTGGCCCACAAGGACAAGTGCTGCCATGCAGAGGATGAGTGCTGAGCGTGTAACCATCGTTGCTCCCCTCGTGTGTCACTTGAGCACAAGGAGGTACCCTAAGCGCAACTCTGCGCTGTCTGCATCCTCGACAATGATGATGTAGAGGCCCGGAGCAAGAGGCTGATCGGCCGCACTGAGGAGATCCCAGGCGTGGAATCCCCCTGCTGTCGAGAGGTCCCCGACGAGGCCAGCGTGAGTAAACCAGCCAATTGTACCTCCTTCCTGCTTCCCGCTTTCGTGCCACAACACCGCCACCTCCTGGCCAGCGGCATTCCAGATGCGGATACGACAGCGGTGAGGGAGGTTGTAGAAGTACAGCTTTCGCCCTCGCTCGGAACCTCCCGGCTCCCAGGCCGCTGAGATCCGGTAAGGATTCGGGAAAATGCCGATGCGGGCAATGCTGTCGGTGCGCACTGGTCCACGGCCAGGGATAAAGAGGAACTCCGCTGCCAGTGGGCTCGATTCCAACTCGGGAATGCCGTTGAGCTCGTCAGGAGAGCTGAAGGCTGTCAGGCCCACGCGGTAGAGCCATCCATCCAGGAGCGGGCCGAGACGGTAGGCGTACGTGTAGCCAACGGTATCCCCCGCAAAGGTAAGTCGCTGAGGTTGTCCGGTATGGTCCCGAATGCGCAGCGCTTCGAAGCCATTATCGTAGCCGATGCCATTGCCCGGCAGATCCCACTGCCGCAGCAGCTGGAGTGAATCCAGCGCTGTTGCGGCAGGCCCACTCAGCCAGAGCCGGTATCCTTCGAAGTGGCGGCGGTTGGTAAAGATATCGCGGGACGCTTCGGCGTTATCGCTCCAGTAGAGCGTGGCTTCCCCGCTGCCCACGAGCAGCCGGACTCGCGGAGCCTCCGGCGGTGAAGGCAGGAGGAAACGCACAATGCTGCCATCACCGCGTACATCAGGCTCTCCCGGATCGAGCCGCCCGTTGCCATTGAGATCGTTCCCATTGTAGGCCCGCTGGGCCCAGCCCGCATACCGCAGCAGATGGAAGCGGCTGGCAGGGTCGTCCGCTGCTGGGTCTCCAGGCTTCTTTGCACAGATGATGGCAAAGGCAACTCGGAGAGAATCCCCAGGCTGCAGCAGTGCAAACGGGCCCACAGACAGCATAATGGAGCGATTACTCGGCGACCGCAGAAACTGCCGAGCGTAGTCAAAATTGACCTGCCCAAGGAAGCTGCTTGAAAGACGCCGGTAGCGCTGTTGATCATTCTGCGGCGACTGCGTCCACTCGTCCCCTATCGTGTTCCGGAACTGCCAGGAGTTGAAGAAGACCGTCGTGCACGGTGGCTCACTCCCGAGGAATTTGATGGCAAAGTAGCTGTCGGCTAACCCACGGTCGCCAGCAGCGTCCCATTCGTAAATGAGCGCCTCCTGCTCGAGGAAGCCTTCAGCCCCGGCCGTGTAGAACGCCGATCCCCGCGGGGCAACAAGCCGCGTATTGCGCACCACCGCGTCTGCCCATAGACCAACGTAGAGACTCTCGATAGCCGTCGGCCCAACATTGCGGATCGTATACCACAGGATGACGAAGGCGTCAGCGAAGGGATAGTTCCACGCATAGCTCTCCAGGCGCACGTGCAGGCCTAAAGGGTAGTCGTGCTGAGGAATGCGCTGGGTAGTTCCCGGTATGACCTGGTTGGTGTCAGTGAACTCCACAAGGAAGTCCCGGTGGCTGACGGCCTCGGGCGTGTAGTATGGATCGGTCGGAAGCGAGGAGCGGATGCGGACGGGGCTCAGTGGGGTGAATTCAAAGCCTTCGCTTGCATACCGTGCTGAGGCAACATCAATAGCAGCGGTTGAGACGGCAACAATCTCCTCCGATCCCCGGCGGATGCGGCCCCCTACCCAGAGCCCGCCGATGAAGAGATGTTCGATACCGCTGCCGCGAGGGTATTCACACGAGGGTTGGGTAGGCCAATTTGCAAAGCCAGTGCCGAGTGTACCAAAGTTGGAAATTGTCAGCCGGATGTTGCCGACATCGGTGTAATGTGAGGCATCGTCTGGGATAAGAGGCTGCCCCCAGAGGCTCGAGAAGAGCGCAAGCAGCAGAAGTGTAATCAGCATGGCAAGCGCGAAATTACGCTGCTCCTGGGGCACTGTGGGGACATTACTCCTCCCGCAATGCTTCCGCAATGGGCTGCCGAGCTGCCCACCGGGCCGGCACGACAGCGGCCAGAAGTACCAAAGCAAAGCCCACCCCGGCGATGAGGACAAGATCCCAGGGCTCCAGCAGAACCGGCAAGACAGCTAAGATATAGCGCGTCGGATCGAGCCGGATCCAACCGAAGTGCTGCTGCCCCCAGTAGAACACCATACCGGCAAGTATCCCGGCCGCAATTCCCATCCCCCCGAGAATGCAGCCCTGACGTAGGTAGAGGCGCTGGATATCGGTTGCACTCATCCCAAGGGTCCTCAGGAGTGCCAGCTCCCGCCGCTTGCGGACTGCGCTCATGCGCAGTGTCGCAGCAACGTTGAAGACTGCTACCAGCACAATGAGACTCAGCACGGCAAAGGTGCCCAGTCGCTCCAGGCGCAGCACGTCGTAGAGCTGCTGGTGCAACTCATACCACGGTATGCTTCGGAAGTGTTGGCTTCCCCGCTGCTGAAGTAGCTGGAGAGCTTGCG
The DNA here is from genome assembly GCA_938084565.1 of Candidatus Kapaibacterium sp. Lineage (GTDB taxonomy): Bacteria > Bacteroidota > Ignavibacteria > Kapaibacteriales > HRBIN21 > HRBIN21. Next base: position 56,294 of record CALKEU010000007.1, read on the forward strand.
GTAGTTGGTCGGCCGTCGATAGCCACAGATCGACCGTACTCCAACCCTGCGCTGGAAAACCTGCTAAGCGCCGACCAATGGCGGTGTCGGTATAGAGGAGCAGACCGTGGTGTTCGCCCATTGGCGCTTGGGCAATACCGGCCACCATGAGCCGGACACCGGGATGGAAAGAGAAACCCAGGGCGAGCTGCTCCAGCATAGTCGGGGTCCACAGCCACAGTGTATCACCCGGCAGAGCACGGAGGCGCTCTGCGAGTCCGGCGCCCAGTACTGCTGCGGGCATCCCATCGAGCCGGAAGAGGAAATCCCCGATCACGGTTGCCTCTGCGAGTGCCGTTGCACGGCGCAGCGGTTCCTCGGGGGCTGCAATCAAGAGTGCCGGCGAGAAGGCTTGACCGCAGCGTACAACAAGCCGTAGCGTGATGGTCGGCATCACAACGCGAGCGTGTAAGAGTCGGGCGTAGAGCTCGAGCGTGTCTGGACTCATCTGGAACCACGATCCAGTGCGCGGGAGCAACCGCACATGAGGCTCATAGCGCAATAGCACGCTCTGGACGGCGTGATGGAATCCCTTGAAGATGCTCAGCACACTCACAAGCGTTGCCGTCCCCAATGCAATACCGACAGCCGACAGCACTGCAATCAACTGAATGACGCCCCAGCGCCGGCGCACAGGTAGCCAGCGCCAGAGGAGAAACCATAGAGCCGAAGAGTGCCTCATCAGTATGCAACGACCAGCGGCATCTTACTCACAGATTGCCGGCCGCTATTGAGGTCGAGCGCTTCCACAACCACGACGTATACTCCCGGTGGGGCGAATTCCCCGCGATCGGTTCGCCCATCCCACCGTACGAAGCCACGCGAAGCCGAAAAGCGCGCATGCTCCAGTGTACGCAGAGGCATCCCCTCCTCCGTGAAGATCCGTACAGTCACCGTAGCTTTCTGGAATGGCAGCTCGTACGCAATGAGGCAGTAATGCCGTTCTGCGGCCGCAATGCGGAAGGGATTGGGCGCGGCTTGCACAGTACCCTGCAGGGGCACAGGGATAGCAATACTATTGGGACGTCCTGGGGTTGCCCCCTCCGGTGCCCCACAGCTGCTCCAGGAGCTTGGCTCGGTCGACGGCAAGAGCGGATGGAGCTTCTCCAAACTCAGGCCACGGCCTCCCCTTGCAGCGGGATCATGCCACCGCGGCGAATAAGGAACCGAATCGACAGTGACCCCGTTAGGATCTCGCACGATGACGACATCCCCACTGTTCCTGAGCCACAGAGAAGCCTTCCCGATATACACTCCTGCATGTCCCAGCAGCCACGGATAGCTCCTCACAATAGCGCTGTCCCATGCAATGACGGCCAGTTCTCCGGGCCCCAGCTTCAGGGGTGTGGCAATGGTGAGGGTATCCGTCTGTGTTGGTCTCCAGGTATGGAGCTTCCAGCCCTCGAGGGCAAGCGTATCGTTGCCCGTGTTGACCAGTTCCACAAACTCTGCCCCGCCGGGTAGAGGTTCGTAGAGTAGCTCGTTGATTGAGATGGTGGCAGAGACTGCCGAGCGGTAGAAACGGCGCTGAAGTGTGTCGTTCCACCGCCTCATATCTCCGGGCAACTCGACGGCGGCGCGGATGCTGTACCACCCGGCTGGGAGTTCACCCCAGAGTAGCGGAGCAGCGAGCTCTTTCGTCCACCGCTGCCCTGGGCTGAGTTCTGGAACCTGCAGGTGCAGTCGGCGCTCATCCTCGGTATACTGCCCGTCTCGGTTGGCATCAATCCAGAACGTCACAGAAGCCTCGCCATGGGGAGCCGTACCGGCATTGAGCACCGTGACGGAGAAAGCAGTCAAGCTGGACATTGCAAGAGACTCCACAGCATAGTCTGCCGGCAGCGGCGTCACGCTGTTGACTTCCCCGGGCGTTGCTCCAGCCGGGGCCTGGCAGGGCGCCAGGTTATCTGGAGCCCATGCCGGGAGTGTTGGCTCCCGCCGTTCGAGCGACACCCCTGCCCTGCCCCAGCGCATGGTGTAGAAGAGGGAGTCGACCAGAACCGAATCAGGCCGCCGCAGTATCACGGCGTCGCTGGTATTGTTCAGGGTTGGCAGGCGTAGCTCCACAAGGGTGGTGCCCTCGGGAAGGCGGCGCGCTTCCCTTAAGGCGGCTGTGTCTCGGGTCAGTACAGCATATCCGCGCGGCGGGAGGAGGAAGCGGGGAAGCGAGACTGCTGTACGGAGATCGGTAAGCCACCAGTTTGTCAGCTCCAGCGCCCTCTCCCCTGGGTTGTAGAGCTCCACCCACTCGGGTTCTCCCGCCGGAGGGACGGGCATCACCTCATTGATAATCACCTGTGCCACCGCACCTATCGGCCCCCACAGGACCATCCAGCAGAGGTGGGGTCTCCACGCAGTGGATGCGCAGCGATGCTCGGCCATTGGTTCAGAGGCGGTAATATCGGTGCAAGCGCTCTCGATCGGTGGCAGATAAAAGGCGAAGGGCTAGGTCTTCAAGGCCGCTAGCATCCTCGCTCGTAAAGCGTCCGAGCCGAGGGCTATCGAGATCGAGCACGCCGTAGAGGCATCCGTCCCAGGAGAGCGGGACGACAAGCTCGGAGAGGGTTTCAGGCGTGCAGGCGATATAGCCCGGAAAGTTCCTCACATCGGGAACGACAATTGTGCGCTGCTCTTGGGCTGCCCGACCGCACACACCCTGCCCGAGCCGGATGCGCTGGCATGCCGGCTGGCCCTGAAATGGCCCGAGCAAGAGCTCATCTCCATCGCGCAGGTAGAAACCCACCCAGTTAATCTCAGGCAGGCGCCAGAAGAGCAGCGCTGCCATATTTGCTGCACAAGAGAAGAAATCACGTTCCCCTGCCCAGAGCTGTTCCAGCTCGGCAGCCAGCGTAGCATACGGAGAAGTGTGAGCCTCAGACATGGCCCTGAGCTATGAAGTTTCAGTGTCAATCTGCGCTCGTTGCAGTCGGCCCGAGTAGTCGATGTAGACGGTCTTCCACTCGGTGAAGATGTCGAAGACAGTCCAACCGCCTTCGCGATGCCCATTGCCCGTGCCCTTGATACCGCCGAAGGGCATATGCGCTTCTGCCCCAATTGTCGGGGCGTTGACGTACGTGATACCTGCCTCGAGATCCCGAATGGCTTGGAAGGCCGCCGTGATATCCCGTGTGTAGATGGAGGAAGACAGGCCGTAGTCGCTCTGGTTTGCTACGGCAATTGCCTCGTCGAGGGAATCGACGACAGTGACTGAGAGCACAGGACCGAAGATCTCTTCTCGGAAAATGCGCATCCGCGGCGTGACGTCGGCGAAGATGGTCGGGGCAAAGAAGAAGCCGTGTGCGTATTCTCCGTCCGTGAGTCGGTGGCCGCCGACGAGGAGGCGAGCTCCCTCTTCGAGACCGCTGCGGACATAGCTCTCAATGCGTTGGAGCTGCCGTTCGTTGATGATTGGGCCTACCTGGACGTGTTCGTCCAGCCCATTGCCGACTCGCAGAGCGCTCGTGCGTTGGCAGAGCTGTTCTACGAAGGTCTCGGCAATATCCCGATGGAGGATGAGGCGAGAGGTTGCCGTACAACGCTGCCCCGTGGTGCCGAAGGCACCCCACAGCACACCCTCGAGGGCAAGTTCGAACGGTGCATCAGGTAGCACGATAAGGGGATTCTTCCCTCCCATTTCGAGCGAGCACTTCTTGTTCAGCTGGCCGCAGATGCTGGCAATATGGCGCCCCACAACTGTTGAGCCCGTGAAAGCAATCAGCCGAACGGCAGGATGGCGCACCAGTGCTTCCCCAGCTTCAGCATCACCGTGGACGACGTTCAAGACTCCCTCCGGTACCCCGGCCTCTGCGACAACCTCCGCTAGGAGATTGGCGCAGTGCGGTGCATCTTCGGAAGGCTTCCAGACCACTGTGTTGCCGCAGACGAGCGCCGGGAAGATCTTCCAGGAAGGCACAGCAATCGGGAAATTCCACGCCGTGATAATGCCACACACCCCCACGGGCATTCGGAAGGAGAGATTGACTTTGTTCGGCAGTTCGCTTGGGGTGTTGTACCCAAAGAGGCGCCGCCCCTCGGCTGCAGCATAGTATGCTGTGTCGATGGCTTCCTGCACGTCACCACGAGCTTCCACAAGTGGCTTTCCCATCTCTCGGGTCATGGCTCGCGCAAGCTCTTCTTTGCGCTGAACGAGGAGGTCACCGATCCGGCGGACAATCTCCCCGCGCCGCGGGGCCGGCACAAGCCGCCAGCGAGCATAGGCTTGTTGCGCAGCTTCGACAGCCTCAGCTATATCCTCGGCCGAGGAAAGCGGAAAGCGGCCGATGAGATCGCGAGTATCGGCAGGATTGCGCTTGTCAAACCACCGACCGCTCCGACTCGGACACCATCGCCCACCGATGTAGTTGTAGCCTTCCATGATCCTACTCTGCCACGTTGTGGCCGACTCGGCGCAAACTTAGCGAAAAGCCCTGCTCCATCGGCAGATGAAAATGCGTATAGCGTGGCGTTATCCCTTGTATAGCGCCTTCTCAGCTCCGTGATAGCCTCTTCTCAGACACTTTTTAGGAGTGCGGCCCCAGTTTTGCGGCGTGGACGTATGTTCAACAAATCAGTGTACTCCCATGAAGCGCACAGTGGTAGGGGCGCTCGCTCTCGTGCTGAGCGGCGCCATAGTGTGGGCGGCCCAGCAGACGCCTGCGGCTCCGGCTAAGCCAGCAACACCTGCAACGCCGGCTAAGCCAGCAACACCTGCGACTCCGGCTAAGCCAGAAACACCTGCGGCTCCGGCTAAGACACCTGCGGCTCCAGCTAAGCCAGCAATGCCTGTGGCTCCGGCTAAGCCAGCAACACCTGCAACGCCGGCATCCCCTGCCGCCTCCTCTGAGCAGAAGGCTGGGACACAGGTGTCCACGCAAGCCGAAACAAAGGCTCAGACCAAGGAAGAGCACGGCAAAAAGCACTCCATGAAGCGCCACAAGAAGGCCAAGAAGCACCCAAAGGAGCATAGCACGGAGCCAACGAAACCATAAAGCTGGGCTTGCTCTCGCTCGGGAATGATGGGCACCGGGGATCCGGTGCCCATTTTTTTACCTTCTCGAGCGCTTGACGGCAAGTGCCTATATTCGTGCGTGCAGTCCTATATAGGTGGCGTGAGATGCGCTATTACGAAAACATCCTGCAGCTCATTGGGAAGACTCCCCTTGTCAAGCTTCAGCGGCTGACTCGTGGAATAGCTGCCACGGTATTGGTGAAGTTAGAGAACCGCAATCCTGGGGGCTCGGTCAAGGATCGCATCGGTATTGCCATGATTGAGGCTGCCGAGCGTGAAGGCAAGTTGCGTCCTGGTATGCTCATTGTCGAGCCTACCAGTGGCAATACAGGTATTGGCCTTGCGTTGGCTGCACGGCTCAAAGGATATCAATGCCTCTTTGTCATGACGGACAAGGCGTCGCAGGAGCGGATTCGCTACTTGCAGGCTCTCGGAGCAGATGTGCTCATTGTTCCCTCGGCCGTACCCCCGAGCTCACCGGATTACTACTTCAACGTTGCCCAGCGCCTGGCAGAGGAGATCCCAAATGCCATTATGCTGAACCAATACGACAATCCGGCTAACCCGGCTATCCACGAGCAGACGACAGGCCCGGAGATTTGGGAAGATACCCAAGGGCGGGTAACGCACTTTGTTGCCGGTATCGGTACCGGAGGAACCATCACCGGTGTTGCTCGCTACCTCAAGCGGATGAACCCGGCCATTCGCATTATTGCAGCAGACCCTGTTGGCTCCGTCATCAAGAATTACAAGGAGACGGGGCGTCTCGGACAGGCATTGCCCTACCTCGTGGAAGGCATTGGGCAAGAGCGCATCCCGGGGAATTTAGACATCAACCTCATCGACGAGGTCATCAGCATCAGCGACCGAGAATCCTTCCTGACAGCGCGGCGCCTGGCACGGGAGGAAGGTATCTTCTGTGGAGGCTCGTCCGGTACCAATGTTGCAGCTGCGTTACATGTGGCACGGCTGCTGCCTGCTGAGGCGGTTGTCGTAACACTCATCTGCGATACCGGCGAACGCTATCTCAGCAAGCACCACTCCGAGGAATGGCTGCGCCAGCACCATTTGCTCGATGTAGGAGACTTCTCCCTCAAGACGGTGCTTCAAGGCAAGCTCTCTTACGGCCGTATACCTGCTCTTGTCTCGGTTGCTCCAACCGCTTCGGTACAGGAAGCGCTGCGGCTGATGCAAGACTACGAACTTTCTCAGCTTCCCGTCATTGAGCACCAGCATGTTGTTGGAACCGTGCGTGAGAATCGGCTTCTCAAGGCGTTGCTGGAAGATCCCGGGGCAGTCCAGCGTCCGGTGACTGACTTCCTGGACAGTCCGCTGCCGGTTGTGGATGCACATACCTCGATTCAAGAGGGAATCGCCATCCTGCGGGATTCTCCCGCAGTCGTGTTAGCGGAATTCGGTCGTGTAATCGGCGTCATCACGCGGCACGATGTCCTGGAATACCTCTAAGGGCGATGGGGGCTATGGGCCTCGGGGACAGTCCTAATTTTGTGTGTGCTGAACGGGCGCAGTAATTCCTGATGAAGGCTCTCGTCACGGGTGCGACGGGTTTCATTGGTAGCCACCTCGTTGATGCCCTTTTGGCCCATGGAGTGGAGGTTCGGTGCCTTGTCCGACGGCAGAGCAATCGGCGGTGGCTTTCAGAAAAGCCGGTGGAGTTGGTGGAAGGCTCGCTGACGGCACCGGAGTCCCTCCCGGCGGCCGTACAAGGGGTAGATATCGTCTACCACGTGGCTGGGCTGGTGGCTGCTCGGAGTGAGGCGGAGTTCATGCGGGGGAATCGGGATGCCACCGTGAACTTGGTTGAGGCAGTGCTTCGCCATACTCCCCAACTGCAGCGATTTGTTTTCCTCAGCAGCTTAGCTGCCGTTGGTCCAGCCTCTTCACTGAGCGAGCCTGTGACAGAGGAAACCCCCTACCATCCAATTACCGCCTATGGTCGGAGCAAACGGGCAGCAGAAGAATACGTGCTCTCGGTTGCGGATCGGATTCCCGTAACGGTTATCCGGCCGCCAGCCGTGTACGGTCCGCGCGATGCGGCCACCCTCCCCTTCTTCCGGAGTGTCCGGCTTGGATTTGCTCCCCTCATTGGGTTTCGGGAGAAGTACCTGAGTCTGGTCCACATCCGTGATCTGGTCCGCGGTATCCTGCTAGCGGCGGCCTCGGAGCGGGCTGTCGGACGGGTTTACTTCATCAGCTCGGAGGAGTACTACACGTGGGCCCAACTGACGGAGGCGGCCCGCGTTGCTATCGGACGCCGTCGTGTATGGCGTCTCCGTGTGCCGCACGCTGTGGTCATGGGTATAGCTAGTGTAGCGGAAGTAGCCGGGTGGCTGACGCGGCGGCCTCCGGTCTTCGACTTCGAGAAAGGGCTCGATATTGTGCAAGCCTACTGGATCTGCTCTCCCGAGCGAGCGTGCAAGGAGCTCGGATATCGTCAGACGGTCGGGTTAGTCGAAGGGATGAAGGAGGCCGTAGCGTGGTACCGGGATCATGGATGGCTGTAGCCAATGCGATGGCGGGTAGTTCCTGCATTCCTGCTGACAGGCGCTGTGGTGCTGTTCATCCTTGGCTTCGGAGGCTGGCTCGTACTCCAGCGCTCTCTCCCGCAGGAGAATGCTCGGTGGGAGGCCCCTGTGCGGGATAGCGTCGTTGTCTGGCGTGATGCCTTTGGGATTCCTGCTGTCTCAGCTTCCAGCATCACGGATGCTGTATTTGCACTGGGCTACCTCCATGCACAGGACCGGCTGTGGCAGATGGAGCTCGCACGCCGGCTTGCGACTGGTCGCCTTGCCGAAATTCTCGGTCGGGATGCGCTTCCCTTCGACCTCCTCATGCGCGCCATTGGGTTTGAGCGCCTAGCGCGCCGGCTCTGGGATAGCTTGCATCCTCTGTCGCGGACTCTCCTACGGCGCTACAGTGAAGGGGTGAACTTCTGGTTGCAGCATCACCGCAGCAGACTACCGCCGGAATTTCTTCTGTTGGGCTGTGTGCCGGAAGCATGGAATGAGCTCCACTCACTCGCCATTGCCCGTCTGATGGCCTTCGATTTGGCCTTCTGCTTCTGGAGTGACATCGCCATGGGGGCTTTGGCCGAGGAGCTTGGGGTCGAGCGTGCCGTAGATCTCATACCAGGGTATCCTCCCTCGGCTCCAACGGTAGTGGACGACTTTGTGCTTCCTTTCCCTCCGCTGCCCGATACTACTGCCGCCGCGCTGGCGCTCTCTCCGGCGGCTGCTCCGCCGCCGGGCTTTCGTGACTGGGCCACAACTGTGATGACCCCGCTGCGTTCTCTGCTGGGGCGCAGCGCTGGACAGGGTAGCAACGCGTGGGCAGTCCGAATCCCTGGAGGCTCGGTGCTAGCCAATGATCCTCACCTGCTGCTGGGGCTTCCGGCCCGTTGGTATCCGGTCTCGATCCTTTCGCCCGAGTATGAAGTTGGAGGATTGACACTGCCAGGCCTGCCCTTGGTCATTATTGGGCGAAATCGGTCGATCGCCTGGGGCGTAACGAACCTTATGGCCGATGAGTCGGACTTCTTCATTGAGCGTGTGGATACTGCCCAGCCGCACCGCTATTGGGATGGATCCCGGTGGCGCCTCTTTGAGCGCTGGCGCGATACGATTCGCATCCGCAGGAATTCCCCGCTCGTTGTTGAATTTGCGCGCTCGCACAATGGCCCCATTATCTCGGCGTTTCACCTCTTCAATGCCCCTCGGGCTCTCTTTCGGCAGGCCGCCGATACGGCACCGAATCCCTTTCTGCGCCGCTACCGGCTCAGCTACCGATGGGCAGCTGCCGAAGCACCCAGCGATGAACTCTGGACAGTCTACCAGCTCGGGCGCGCCCGCTCGTGGGAACACTTCCGGGAGGCTCTACGGACGTGGGGAGCCCCGGTGCTGTGCTTTGTCTACGCCGACCGCAATGGAACTGTAGGGGTTTCTGCGGCAGGATATCTGCCCCGACGCGATACGACCGTGCCGGAAACTGCATGGGCTTTTCCTCTGCCAGGATGGGAGGCTCAGTACCGCTGGCTTGGAGTTTTCAATGCCACCAGCTTGCCTCCGTTGGTCCGCCCACGGTACGGCTTTGTGATCAGCGCGAATCAAAAGTTCTCGCGCTCGGCCCGCTTTTCCTATATCTGGGAACCTCCCTCGCGGGCCCAGCGCCTTGTGGAGCTTCTCCAACGACGCGGGGTAGGCTACAGCAGTAGGGATGCGGAGAGAATGCAGCTCGATGTGATCTCGCCATACGCTCGGGAAATGATGGACTCCCTTGCGCCTCTGCTCGAGCGCATTGTCCCCCGGGATTCCGTCGAGCGCCGCGGGCTAGAGTACTTGCGTGGCTGGAATGCCGAGTTTAGCCAGCTTTCCATAGGGGCGGCGGTGTATGCGGTCTTCCTGCAGCGCCTCCTGGTGCGTACGTTCGGTACACACCTGACGCAGCGGGGTCTACGGGAGTACTTCTTCTTGAGCAACCTGGCTTTGCGTCGGCTTGCGGAACTCATCGGCGAGCCAAGCTCTCCCTGGTTTGATAATCCGCAGACGCCGGAGCGGGAAACCTTACCGGTAGTGGTACAGGAGAGCTTCCGGGAAGCTATTGCATTCCTCCGCCAACGCTTCGGGGATGACCCAGCACAGTGGCAGTACGGGCGATTGCATACACTGCGGCTTTCCCACCTTCTCGGCCTCCATCCTCTCCTCCGTCCGCTCTTTTCGAGAGGCCCCTACCCTGCTGCTGGTGCTATGACAACGGTCAACACGGGAGAGTGGCGACTGTGGGAACCGTTCGAGCAGACCTTGGGAGCCTCGGCTCGGTTTGTCGCCGATATGGCGAATGACTCGCTCTGGTCGGTTGTCCTCCCTGGCGGTGTCTCTGGCCACTGCTTGAGCCCACATTACACAGATCAACTGTCGCTCTGGTTGCATGGAGGGATGGTACACTGTCAGCTGGGGCGTCCGCAAGAGGCACGGCAGAGTCTCAAGCTTGTTCCCATCGGGGCTGCAATGAGCCCTATGGGAGAGAGTCAGTAGTTTTGCGTCAGTCTCACCATAGAGGGCAAGCCGTGGACGGAGAAGTTCGAGCAGCGTGCGCCGTCGTTGGAGTCTACAACCATCCACAGGCCGCAACTATTGCTTACTACTGTCTGCACGCCCTGCAGCACCGTGGGCAGGAAGCAACCGGCATTGTTGCGGCGTCCTGGGATGAGCGCACACAACGCCGCCGCTTCGTCTGCCACAAGGGCGAAGGGCTTGTGCTGGAAGTTTTTACCCCTGAGATTCTGCAAAATACCCTGCGGGGCGATGCTGCCATTGGGCATAACCGTTATTCGACTACCGGGGGCCCCTCACCGGCGAACATCCAGCCGTTTCACATTAGCTACCGCATGGGGAATATTGCACTTGCCCACAACGGGAATCTGGTAACAACGCAGATACTGCGCCGCCGCCTCCAGAATGAAGGAGCGATCTTCCAGAGCACCAGCGACAGCGAACTTTTCCTGCACCTCATTGCCCGTAGCCGCCAGCCAACGCAGCTAGAGCAGGTGCGGGAAGCACTGCGCGAGGCCCGAGGCGCTTACTCACTGGTTCTCTTGACAGAGACTGCACTCTTAGCCGCTCGCGATCCCTGGGGATTTCGCCCCCTCCTGATTGGCCGTCTGCCCGGGCACGATGGACAGCATGCTTATGTGGTTGCTTCTGAGAGCTGTGCCTTTGATCTGATCGGAGCGGAATACGTGCGGGATGTACAGCGAAATGAGCTCGTCGTCTTTGATGAAGAGGTGGTCCGCACAGGGCAGCTGAAGAGCTATCCTATCTTGGACGACCCTCCAGCACGGGCACGACACTGCATCTTCGAATTCATCTACTTTGCCCGGCCAGACAGCTTTATCTTTGGGCACAGCGTCGACAAAGTTCGCCGCAAGCTGGGTAAGAGCCTAGCCGAGGAAAGCCCTGTTGAAGCTGATGGACCTGATGATCCGGTCGTTGTCATCGCTGTCCCCGATAGTGGCAATACAGCAGCTGTCGGTTATGCCCATCGGAATGCTGCTTTCGGGATTCCAACGCGCTTCGACATCGGACTTATCCGAAGCCACTACGTTGGGCGTACCTTCATTGCCCCGGAGCAGAACCAGCGAGAGTTCAAGGTGAAGACTAAGTTCAACACCGTTCGCGGGGTGTTGCGCGGGAAGAAGGTCGTGGTGGTCGATGATTCAATTGTCCGGGGGACTACTTCCAGAGGCCTAGTGCAGCTTTTGCGGCAAGCACAGCCGCGAGAGCTCCATCTGCGGATCACTGCACCTCCGATTCGGTATCCGTGCATATATGGCATGGACTTCCCAAGTGCTGACGAGCTTATTGCCAACCACTATGCCACAGAGGAGGAAATTGGCCGCGCATTGGGAGTAGATTCTCTCCGGTATCTCTCGCTCGACAAGCTGATCCTCTCGGTGCCCCACGATGCCGGGGTTGACTACTGCACGGCCTGCTTTACGGGGGAATATCCGCTCACGGCTGATGGAGGGGAGCTGTGGGAGGACCGACTGGAGAACGCGGCGGTTATCCAGCCCGGTGCGCCGTAGGGGCCTGAAGACGCAGGGCTTGGAGCGGCGAGATACGCAGTTGCGGGGTGGCAGGGAGCGCTTCCCATTCGCTGATGGAGTATTCTCGAAGGACAGTCACGGTATGCTCAGTGACTCCGAGCAAGAGGACAAGATCGCCCACGCGGAGAGCATAGAGCATCGCCTTGGGTGGCAGCGGCAGACGCGCTACAACAGACACTCGCTGCCCGCCCGAGATACCCCCTAAAGCCCAGCGACGGACCCAGTAGGCTATTCCAATCAGAGTGAGGAGGAAGCCGATGAGGAAGAGGAGCGCTCGAATTACCACACCTGTTTCCATGGCTCACCTCCGCAGTCCATGTAGCCGTTCGGCAGGTTCCACCAGCGTCGTGATCCGGATCCCAAAATGCTTGTCAATGACCACCACCTCCCCTTCTGCAATCTTCTTGCCGTTGACGAGTACATCGACTGGATCAGTGACGAGTCGCTCAAACTCGATGACGGAGCCTCGCCCGAGGCGGAGGATGTCGCGGATGTACATCATGGTCCGCCCCAATTCAACAGAGACAGGTAGCTGGATGCTGAACAAAAGCTCCAGTTTAGGGTCGTAGAGGAGCTCATGAGTCTCCTCAGTGCTCTGACTGGGTGGGGGACTGGCGGAAGTTGCTTCAGAAGCGAGTGCTTCACCTGTGGCTTCCTGCGTCGATGAGAACTCGGGCAGCTGCTGTTCGTGCACCTCTTGCGCTGTCATGGTGCTTTCCTCTGGTTTAACCGAGTTCTTCCGGACGGAGTGGGCGCACAACCTGGACAGCTCGGCGCCCTGCGCTGCTCCCCGGACGGACCCACAGTTTAGGTTGTCCTTCAATGGAGAGCACGAGTAAGTCGGAGACCTGAGTAGATAGGCGGAGGACATCCCCAACGCGCAGACGGAGGAGCTCGCCAATAGTAATCGTGGCCGTGCCAAGCTCAACGGAAATGCGCAGAGGGATAGTCTGCAGATGCTTTTGGATGATCCGAGTGTTGGTGCGCTGTTGTTCAGGGCTGGCCGCGTGTGTAACGTACTGCCGTTCCAGACGGCTGAGGATGTCCTCCAGAGCAAAAGTGGGATAGCAGAGGCTCATGGCGTACGAACGCACGCCAACGGTGACTTGCATGCTGACAACAGCGACAATCTCGGAGGCCGAAGCGATCTGCACAAAGTCGGGCTCTGTCTCCATGCGTAACAGGCGAAAGCGCATTGGAGCTGTTGGACTCCAACTCTCCTCTAGAGCCCGGAGCATATACTCAATAACCCCCTTGAGGACCGCCTGTTCGATAGGCGTGATCGAGCGTGCCTTCGGCGGTGGCGCAACCCCCTCCCCTCCGAGGAGGCGCTCGACAATGACGAGTGCTAATTGAGGGCTTATGTCGAGGATGATGTACCGCTGTGGCTCCTCTAATTCCGCAAGATAGAGGCATCCAGGGCGTGGGAGCGACAAGAGGTACTCCGAGTAGAAGAGCTGATCGACCGAAGTAACGCTGATGGATACTAGCGCCTGAAGGCGCGAGAGCAAGTAGTACGCTACCGTCTCGGCGAAGGATTCGTGAATCGACTGTAGCGACCGTAGCTGGGTCTTTGAGATACGGTTGGGGCGCCGAAAGTCATACGGTATTACTTGCTTGGGAGCTTCTTGCAGGAGACTTTCAACTTGCACCGTCCCGCTCGAAATCCCAGCCAGCAAGGCGTCGATTTCCTGTTGGCTCAGTACCTGTGGCATTGCCACCCTACTGGATGACAAACTTGGAAAAGTACACGTTCCGGAGTCGGATCTCTGGGAGCATGCGTTCCAGCTCTGTACGGATGCGACTGCGGAGGGTATCCCGGATGCCAGCCATCTGCAGCTCTTCGAGAGAGTAGGAAGCAACGATAGCGATAACCCTGTCTCGGACCGGAATCATGAGCTCCTGTCGAAGACGTTCGCTCTGTTTAGCATTTTCAACTTCGAGACCAAGTGCCACAAGCACATAGCGAGAAGAACTCCCCCGAGGGTTGACCACCAGATCCTCTACTGGCACGATGACTCCTCGTGGTACGGCCTGGGAGGTCTCGGGAGCAGCCTGTCCCGAGGCAGGTTGTGTTACTTCGCCTGAAGCAGTGCTCGGCTGTGGTACCAGGAAGAAGCGGATCGCCACGACGAGCAGTCCTGCCTGCAGTGCAACCGCTCCTACGATGAGGGCAATGACAATAGGCAAGCTCAACCCCTTTTTCCCACCGCTCTTGGCTTCTGCCTCAGCCATGGCCTGCATACGCTGCTTACCAGAACTCTGCCGGAGACAGTATCGGACATTTTACTCCGTTCTCAAGTAGCTTGAGGCAATGCAGGAGCCCGCCCAATGCTGTGGTATTCAAACCCTCGCTGCTGCATTTCCTCCGGCACGAAGAGATTCCGCCCATCGAAGATGAGTGGTCGGCGCAAGAGCTGCCGCAGCAACGCGAAGTCCGGATTGCGGAATTCTGCCCATTCAGTGGCAATGATGAGCGCGTCAGCGTCGCGAGTACATTCATAGGCTGTACTGGCATAGGAGAGAGCATCCCCATAGCGTTGCCGAAGATTCGAGAGAGCCTTCGGGTCGTAAGCCCGCAGGTGAGCCCCGTCTTGCAAGAGCGCTTCAATAATTCGTAGGGCCGGAGCTTCACGAATGTCGTCGGTGTTCGGCTTGAAGGCAACGCCCCAGAGTGCAAAGAGTTTGTCGGAGAGTTCTCCGCGGAAGCGGTTGCGGATCTTCGTGATAAAGCGACGGATCTGTTCAGCATTGACCCGCTCAGCTGCAGGGATCAGTTGAAGTGAGACGCCTGCAAGCTGCGCAGCGTGCGTGAGAGCCCGTACATCCTTTGGTAGGCAGCTGCCACCGTATCCAAGTCCAGGAAAGAGGTACTGCTTGCCAATGCGGCTATCCGAGCCGATGCCGAGACGTATCTGCTCGATGTCCGCTCCGATTGCTTCGCAGTAAGCTGAAAGCTCGTTGATGAAGGAGATGCGGAGTGCGAGAAAGGCATTGGCAGCGTATTTCGTGAGCTCTGCACTGGTCTCATCCATGACATAGATGGGGTTACCCGCGCGGACGAAGGGCTCGTAGAGTTCTCGAAGTACCCTTGCTGCCCAGGCATCAGAGGTGCCAATGATGACTCGTTCTGGCTTCATGAAGTTCTCTACCGCTGAGCCTTCACTGAGGAATTCAGGATTGGCTGCCACAACAATGGGCAGACCGGGCAACTGATGGCGAAAGAAGTCCGCCAACTGTCGCGTTGTACCCGGAGGCACAGTGCTTTTTGTCACGATGAGTTTGCGCGTCGGTGGGGCATGCTGTTGCAGACAAGCAGCGATTTGGTGGGCAACGTCACGGACATGCCGGACATCGGCGGAGCCATCCTCGCTCGGTGGGGTAGGAAGGCAGAGCATGATGATGTCACACTCAATGACCGCGCTCGGCAAATCCGTGGTGAATCGAATACGCCCCTTCCGTAGGTTTTCCCTCAACAGCGCATCAACCCCAGGCTCATAGAAAGGTGGCTCGCCGCCCTGCTGTAGGCGCTGGATCTTTTCTGCGTCAACGTCTACACACGTAACATCGTTGCCTGTTTCAGCAAAACAGAGCCCTGTCACAAGCCCAACATAGCCAGTGCCGATAACGGCAATGCGGTACATACTCACACCCGCTCCGGGCTATGTAGCACTACTGCAATTCGAATGTAAAAGTGATGATGCCCAGCATCTCTGTAGGAGTCGAGAGAGGATTGAAGCGCCAACGGCGGAGCGCTTCGATGGCTGCACGCTCAAGTACAGGATCACTGCGCTGGACGGGAACGATGTTTCCAACAGTCCCGTCGGGCAAGACGGTAAACCGTAGCCGGACGCGCCCTACTACGTTGTAGCCCCTTGGATACTGAGGCAACACCTTATGGAGTACAATGCGATTGCCTCCGCCTCCCCACTCAATGTCAAATCCCAAGCCTCGCCCTGCTCCCTCGCCACGTACTCCAAGGCCGCTACCATCGGATAGAGCGTCCGGAAGTCCTTGTGCTTGGAGTGCGGTGGTTTTCGAGGCGACCTCGCTACTGAGCGCTTTTGCCGGTGTTGCCGAGGCTGGCCGAGGAATAGCAGTACTGGGCTCCGTTATAGCCTGGTTTGTTGCTCGGGCAGGTTGCTGGGCCCTGCTTGCATCTTCCAGAGCACTTTTGGGGGAATTCCGCTGACGATATGCTCTTCCTTCTGGAGAGAGGTTTCCTCCAGCGGGCTTATCCCCTTCTCCCCAGCCGAGGGTAAGCAGTTCCACTGGAATTACTTGAGGTGTTCTCTGTGGCGGCGCTTCAGGATACCATCGGAGGTGCAGTGCGAGGAAGAAAAGCGCCATGTGGAGTAGTAGAGATAGCAGGAATCCCCGAGCCACAAGGCGATCCCAGGGAATCCGTATCCTCACCGTCAAATGGGAGCTTTCGTAAAGTTGGCGCATACCACTTACTGAAGTCGGAGTACCCATGCATGAGAGAAGCCGGCTCTGAGAGCAGCTTCTTCTGCCTGAAGACGAGTAGTATAGGGTCCGAAGCGTACACGCCACCACGTTTGCCCACGAATATATGCAGGTGACACACTCACGTTGGGTAGCCCGCGGCGTTGTAGTTGCTCAGCAATTTCGAGTGCATCTGCCTGTGAAGTTGAGGCATATACTTGGACTACGAAGAGAGCTGAACTGGTAGAGCTGCTGGGAGGTTGTAGGAGAGAGTGGGAGGGTGTGGGGGTCTTGGGTTGGTTTTTTTGTGGTGTTGGGCTTGTGGGGAGGAGTTGCAATAACGGAAATTCGGGGAACATGAGAGGTTCAACGCTCTCAACTTGACGAAACGGCGCCCTTACAGCACGAACCTGAGAGGTCCCCGCCTCTTTTACCTCATCTCTCACACTATGCAGCTCTCCCGTTCCTGCCCATCGGCTACTCCACTGCCATAAGAACACGCCTCCAGCAATGACGAGCAGAAGCAGCAGAAGCTCAAGAGGGAGCCGCGGTCGACGACCATGGTCTCCCTTCCTGCTCTCCAGAGACTGTGGTGGCTCTTTGGAAGCTGCTGAAACAGGAATTGGCTGCAGCGGAGGAGTGGTAGGATGAGGCGGGAACTCGCGCAGATCCACCTCAATCACCTCCTGCCCTGCCGCTGATGGAACAGGCTGAGCTTCTACACTCTCCTCTTGCCAAGACAAATTCTGCTGACGGTACTGCTGCCAGTACGCCCGTGTGCGCTCCAGCTCCTCCACCAGTAGTTCTCTGAGGCTTTCCCACTCTAAGGTCTCACCTTGCTCTCCCTCCTGCCTCATATCACCTTCCTGATATGTACCCTTCCCCTCCCCTGCCCCCCACGGGAGCAGACCGGGGTAGGGGCGATGTTCGAGAAGAAAGGTGTCTTGGTCTTCTTCCACGTCGAATCCTGTAGCTTCTTCTGGGCGCAATTCCCACGCTTCCATTACCACAGCAGGCGAGCTGTTGCACCAATGAAGATACCGCGCTCACGGTAGCCTTGCCACTGCACGATATCACTGTTCAGCACGTTGTCGAGTATCAATGCTACCTGCACCGTGGGCGACAGAACACCGCGCATCTCCCCCCATACCCGAGTATATCCTGGCAGTTTTTCCTCTGTTGCCCATCGAGAGCCGACAAGCTCTATGCCAACTATGCTCCTTCCCCAATCTTTCCACGGCTGTTCATAGTACACGGCGGCCGTAATCGGCGTATAGTATGGGACTTGCCTACCTCCTTCCGCTGTCGCTCGCCCTATGTGGAACTGTACGCCGAGTCGTCCCTGTAGCGGCATTTCCCAGAGGAGGTCCACTGTGCCTTCCAGTGCTGTCACAGGCAGTGCCAGAAGGCGAAAGCCAACACTGTCGCGCTGCCAACTCCACCACCGAGCAACGGAGCGAAGTCTGAAGGCAGGTTCACAAGTCAACCACGGCTGTACCACCCATCCTAGCGCCACCCGTACTCCAATGCGTTCGTGCTGCAGAAGGGGCTCAGCACCAAGCCCCACATACGGATTCCGCTGCACCATTTCCCGTAGTCCTGCCTCCTGAAGGCGCGACCACAGCGCCATAAGCAGTCGCACCTGAGGAGACAGGCCATACTGCAACGTTCCCTCAAGTGCCGGTACAAAAAATCCCGACCCCGTATACGTACGCGCTCCTTGAAAGCCAAGTTTGCCCTGTACCAAAAGTGTGGATTCTCCCCATGCTACTGGAAGCGCAACCTCGCTCACCGTCTGAGTCCGTTCTTCCCAGAAACGCAAATCAAGCCGAGCCACAACCCCGACTGCCGGAAGCTCATCGTTCGGGTAGAGAGCCCATGTGCGAAATGCAAGCTGCTGTTCGCTATTCCCACGAGCTTCATGGTTGAGCGAAAAAAGCTGAAGCTCCGCTCCTAAGCCGTAGTCCAATCGTTCCAAACTCCCCGAAAAGCTCACAGCCGCTCTTCCTTCGAAGAGAGAGCGTCGCGGAAGAGCCGAATCCCCGAAGAGACGATAGCGCTTCCAACCGACAGCAGCAATTGCCTCTGCCACACCTTCCCGGAAGACCCACAGTGCAGTGGGTAAACCGAGCCGCAAATGGGTGACAACACCCATACCGATTGAATCAGCAGAACGTCGATGCCCTTGCGTTCCGGCCGCATGGGCGGCCAGGGTAAGAAGCGCTTGCTTCCATTGCCACTGCTGATATCCCTTTAACCAGCCTGTTGTGTATTGCCCCACTCCCCCCTCAAGCATCCCTTTTACAGGGGAAGGGAGAGAAAGCTCACGTGGGAAGGCTGGCAGGGGCAGGAAATCCATCAATGCTTGCTTATTGAGCGGAGCAAGTGTATCGAGAACAGGCCTCGGGAGAGGGAAAGGTAGACGGGGCTCCTGCTTCGTTCCCCCAGGTATGCGCCGCTCTTCCTGCCCGACAATGACAACTTCGGGTAATTCCAGCGGAGGAGGTGTTTGAGCCCATAGAGAGCTGAAGAGCACCAGTATCCCCAGCAAGCTCTTTGCATTCATGGCTGTCCTCCCGGAAGACGGCGCAAACGACTTCGCGCCGTGCGACCGTACTCATCATGGGGACGTAGCGCAACAACAAGACGGTATGCTGCTACTGCTGCAGCTGTGTTGCCAGTTTTTTCATAGCATTCGCCAGCTTGGAGGAGGCTGAGTATGTTCCAGGGTTCGCTGTTGGTGTGTTTGTGGTAGAGGGTCTCAAATGCAATAACGGCACTATCGCATCGCCCTTCCCGCATCCACGACTCCCCGATGTAGTACAGCGCTTCTGCCCCAATATCGTCATTGCGCTCCCCCAGCGGCTGCAAGAGTGCCCGCACTGAATCGTGCCGCTCTCGCGCACGCCAGTACAATGCCAGACGGTAGCGTGCTTGCAACGCGAATTCCGTCTCCGGGTACTGCTCCACTGCTCTCCTCCACCGCTCCAACGCCGTACTTGTATCTCCTCGCAAGATCGCAATGAGGCCCCGTTGGAAGAGGGCCTCTGCAACCTGTGCGCTCTCTCCCCAACGCTCAACATACTGGTACTGCGTATCGGCAGCAGCGGGATCAATGCGCGCCTGTTCCCGGGCAACCTCGAGAACCCCTTGAGTAGTATGCCAATCCTTAGGATAGCGACGCTGCAACTCCACAAGCAGTTGGGTTGCTGTACTGAAATCCCCCAACGCGAGAGCACTCCGCACAGCCCAGTAGAGGGCTTCAGCTGTTCGTTCACTGTAAGGATAGCGCCGGGCAAAGTCTACGTATTCCCGCAACGCGGTATCATAGCGCTGTCGTACGAAGAAGAGCTCCGCGCGCTTGAATCGAGCCTCCTCCTCAAGACGCGTTGCTGGATAGCGTTGCATCAGGGTATCGATCCACCGATACGCCTCCTCCATGCGTCCCAGAGCCATGAGGCAGTATTGTACACTCTTGACCGCCTCAAGAGCAAAGGGGCTCTGGGGGAATTGCTCCACTATGGTGCGGTATGCCTTCAGCGCTTCTTCCCAGCGCTCCATGTTGTAGTAAGCATTTCCAATGGCAAACCATGTTCGGGAGGCAAGCTCTGAACGAGGGTAGAGTTCAAGGAGCTGCCGAAAGCGCTCAATAGCTTCCCCATAACGCTGCTGCTGAAAGGGGATCCAGCCGAGAAAATAGAGCGCTTCCTCAGCAAGGGAGGAGCGGGGATAGGTGCGCACGAAGTACCGGAAAGCGGTCTCCGCTCCTTCGTAGTTGCGGAGTCGGTACAGTACATACCCGTACTGGTAGGCAGCATACTCCCCCTCAGCCGTTGTCGGGAAGCGCTGTGTTACGTCCCAGTAAGCTTGGGCGGCCCGCTGATACTGTCCAAGAACGTAGAGCGCATCTGCCTTCCGCACCAATGCTTCAGCTGCGTAGCGAGTATTGGGGAATTCAGCCAGTAGACGCTCAAACCAAAAGGCAGCTCGCTCCATTTGCTGGAGCCGGAAAGCACACCAGGCTGTTCCATAGAGCGCCTCTTCCCGCCGCCGGCTTGCTGGGTAGCTCAGCAGAAGGCGTTCATAGGTCTGCACAGCTCGAGCGAGCTCCCCTACGCTGTACTGTGCTTCTGCAAGCCAGAAGAGAACCTCGTCTGGCTGAAGAGCTTCGGCAAGTCGCTCTCCTGTCAGGCGCTCGAGAAGTCGGAGAGCCTCTGCTGGGCGATGGAGGAAGTAGAGCGAGGTCGCCATCCCAAACAGCACGTACTCTTCATAGCGCCGTCGCTGAGGGACAACTGCCGCACTGGGTTGGCGCAGAAGCTGTTCTGCCATGCGGAAAGCATGAAGAGCCTCTCCCCACTGCTGCAACTGCCCGTACGTGCTGCCCAGCAAAACCAGAGCCTGTAGCATGATCGCTGTCTCAGGGGCCTCTCGCATAGCTTGCTCGAAAGCACTCCGAGCCGAGGAATAGTTTCCCCGCTCGTAAGCAATTCGCCCCAACTCCAAGTACACCATCGCGACAAAGGGAAAATCCGGCTGTAGGGTAAGCTCAAGCAGCTTTTGCTGAGCAGCCGCTGTATCTCCCTGAGCTTTGAGCACGAGCGCTCCGTATATGTGAGCCAAAGCTGCAATGAGCCTATCTGAACTCCGCTGAAGCTCCCCAAAAGCGCGAGAAGCCTCGGCCAGTCTGCCTCCTTGCAGTGCTAACCAAGCTATTTGGAGTCGTGCCCGTTCAGCAAGGCGCCCTTGCGGATAGCGCTCCAGTAAGCGCTCGTATTCCTGCTGTGCTGCCTGCCACTGCTGCCGCCACAAGTATGCCTCTGCCCGGACAAACAAGAGCTCTTGCCACGGAAGTTCATCTCCGGTGACGTGCTCACAGGGAGGGTTGAGTTGACGCTGGGAGAAGCGTTCGAGGAGGAGCTGGAGCTCTTCGGTCAAACGCAGCGTCTGCGCAAACTCCTGCAAGCGCAAGCGTAGATAGGCCTCACGTGCTATAGCAGAGGGAGTAGCCGTGTGGCACGGATAAGTTGTGCGTAGCTCTTCCAGCAACTTGACAGCTTGCTGGTACTGGTGGGCAATCTCAGCCAATAGTGCTCGGAAGAGGAGTACCTCATCGGCATGAGGGGAGGCCGGATAGCGCTGCAGATAGAGGGCTGCTACGCTATCGGCACGCAGATACTGTGCCCGATGGAGGAGTGCTAAGAGGTACCAGTAGTTTACCTCCTGTCCGACAGTCTGCCGCAGATTCTCATCCTGCAGCACAGACAGCAGACTCAGGGTAGAATCCCAGCAGCGTTCCGCTTCTCCATAGTCATGGAGAGCAAAGGCAGCAACCCCAGCCCACTGCCACGCCCATATACGCAGAGGCGACAGAACTTCCCGCGCCAACCATGTCCGAAGTTCTCGGCGGGCTGCCTGCCATGCACCCTGAAGCACCAAGCTGCGTAGCTGCTCCAGTTGTGCCCGCTCCCGTACCGTTACCGGAAAGGCTTCGAGGGTACGCGCCCCCTGTTCCGCCTGCCAGAAAAGCCTCTCTCCCTCCTGACGGAGCACCTCCTGAAGACGCTCGAGTGGTCTTTCCACAAACTCACTTCCCAACTGCGCCAATAGCGGAAAGCACACTGCGAGAGCAACAGCTATACCTCTGAGAGCATGCATACCGCGCCTGTAAGCCCTTCCCAAAACGCAAATTACAAACTTCGAGGAAGGCTGTCTAATCCATGCAATGCGCCTCCGTTCGGTAGCGTCTATTAGCTCAAGCCATGTAAGCGGTCATCATGACACAGGCTCTCGAGGACATCTTCACACCTGAAAGCGGTGATCCGCCTCTGAAGCCTTCTGAAATTCCCAAACCCCTGCCGGTACTGCCGCTGCGCGATGTGGTCATCTACCCCTTCATGATCTTCCCCATCATCGTTGGACGTCCGCCCTCGGTGCGAGCTGTTGCAAAAGCAGTCGAGCGAAAGCGCATCCTCTTCGTCACAGCCCAACGGGATCCAATGGTAGAGGATCCCGATTTCGAAGACCTCTACCCTCACGGCACAGTCACGCGTATCCTTCAGGTCCAGCGGCTTCCCAACCAGCCACTCCTAAAGGTGCTCGTGGAAGGTCTCTACCACGCTCGCTTGCGAGAACCCTTCCACAAAGGTGAGTACATGGAAGCAAACGTGCGCATCATCAAGCCACGCATCCCCAGCGATGACCCCGAATTTCAGGCGATGGTGCGCCGGACGGCAGAACTCTTCCACGAATATCTCCGCATATCGCAACAACCCGGCGAAATCTGGCTCACCTACGAGAACCTAGAGAACCCACTCCACCGCCTCTACTATGCCGCAGCGCACATCCAGCAGAACATTGAAGTCAAGCAACGGATTCTGGAAAAGGAGCGTCTCAAGGAGCAGTACTTTGAACTCCTAGGTATTCTGACGACAGAAGTCGAGGTACGCCGCCTGGCCCAACAGATCGATCAGCAAGTCCATGATGCTATTCTCCGAGCCCAGCGCCGCTATATTATCCAGGAGCAAATCCGTGCTCTGCAGCGCGAGCTCGGCGAAGATGAAGAAGTGATCCCGGAGCTTGCAGCCTTACGAGAAGCTATTGAGAAAGCTGGTATGCCGGAGCACGTCCGCGCCAAAGCCTACGAAGAGTTAGAACGGCTCCGGAAGACTCCTCCTATATCCCCAGAATTTGCCGTCAACCGGACGTATCTGGAATGGCTCGTCTCGCTCCCCTGGACACAGCGCACCGAGGATCAACTCGACATCGATCACGTCCGCCGTATCCTCGATGAAGACCACTACGATCTCGAACGCCCCAAGGAGCGCATTCTAGAGTATCTGGCTGTGGCACGGCTCAAGGGGTTGGTACGTTCGCAAATCCTCTGCTTCGTCGGCCCACCGGGTGTGGGAAAGAGCTCGTTGGCACGCTCGATTGCCCGAGCTCTTGGACGTCGCTTCGTTCGCATTTCCCTGGGGGGAGTGCGGGATGAGGCTGAAATTCGCGGCCACCGGCGAACCTACGTCGGAGCAATGCCCGGCAAGATTATCCAAGCAATGAAGCGCGCCGGTACGCTCAATCCCGTCATCCTCCTGGATGAAGTCGACAAAATGTCGGTCGACTTTCGCGGGGACCCCTCCTCAGCGCTCCTGGAAGTACTCGACCCTGAACAGAACCACGCCTTCAACGATCACTACTTGGAGGTAGATTACGATCTCTCGCACGTCTTCTTCATCGCAACTGCCAATGTCCTCTATGATATTCCCGCCCCGCTACTGGACCGGATGGAAGTCATTGAACTCCACAGCTACCTCGATGACGAAAAACTTGAAATTGCAAAGCGACACATCCTCCCCAAATTGCAGCGCGACTACGGCATGGAGGACATCCCCCTTGAGTTTACCGAGGAGGCTATCCTGCGCATCATTCGCCAGTACACGCGTGAGGCTGGGGTCCGCAACCTCGAACGGCAGTTGGCAACCATACTGCGCAAAATTGCCCGCCAGCTCATCGAGAACTTCTCTTCTTCGGCTCCTCCTTCTGCACCGCCAGAACCGTTGAGCCAATCACCTGAGTTTCAGGCTTATGCCCGACAGCACCATATCGTTGTGACTGCTGACACAGTTCCGCACTACCTCAAAGCGCCTCTCTACACGGAGCACTACAAGGATTTCCGGGACAAGGTAGGGATCGCTCTTGGGCTTGCATGGACGAGTGTAGGCGGAGAATTGCTCCCCGTTGAGGCGACATTAATGCCAGGTACCGAAAAGCTCACCCTCACCGGGAAGCTTGGGGACGTCATGAAGGAATCAGCTATGACCGCCGTCTCCTATGTACGCTCGAATGCCCATCGCTTGGGTATCGATCCCAACTTTGCTCAGGGCCGAGAAATCCACATCCACGTCCCCGAAGGTGCTATCCCCAAGGACGGTCCCTCGGCGGGTCTGACTATGACGGTTGCCCTTCTCTCGGCCATCTCCGGACGCCCTGTCAGAGGTGATGTTGCTATGACGGGAGAAATCACCCTTCACGGTGCTGTGCTTCCCGTCGGTGGGTTAGCCGAAAAGCTCCTCGCTGCCAAACGTGCCGGCATTACCACTGTCATCCTCCCCAAAGAGAACGAAAAGGACCTCACGACCCTCCGGCCAAGCATTCTGGAGGGCTTGGAACTCCGCCTGGTGGAATCTATCGATGAGGCTCTCCCTCTGGTATTCCGTCAGCCTGCACCTCCTACTGCGGCAATGGTGACAGACGCTGCGGCTGCGGACGGTCCCGTACCGGCCTCAAAGGTGCAGGCGTAACTTGTGGAGGGGATTCCGGTTCGGCTCGTGAGCGTTCCGACGAGCTCTTTGCTTCTTCCTTCCCTTCACGGTAGGGGAATTGCGCCGAACTCCACAAGCGTTCCCTCTCAATCCGAACGGCCCGCAGAACCGCTCCCTGAGGACCCAACGGAGGCAACGCCTCCCCATCACGCCAGAGTTCAATCCCTCCGGCATTGCCTACCGAGAGGAGAACCGACCGGCGCGCCCGCCATTCCCGCTCCTGCCCCGGATGCAGAAGAAGTTGCTCGCTCTGCCGCCCATCGACGACGACACTTAACCACACCGTATCACGAGCCCGAGCGCGCAGCACCCACACTGTATCGCTTGGCTGTATCGCCTCCACTGCCCTGCTTGGAGTCTCCTGCCCCTGTACAGTTACGACCACCTCTGGAGCTTTGACTGGGGCTTCTGTCGGCTGAGGACGAAGGAAAAAGTAGTAACCCACCGCCACTAGTACGCCAACCAACCCCCCGTAGATGAGGGCCTGCGCAACGTAAACGGTAGTCTGCTGCTGCGCAGCTCGAGCAGAACGCCGAATGGCGTTCTCATTCTTCACATTCCAGCTCCCTTTGCCAAACGAGGCCTCACAGAGCTGGCGCAACTCGATCTCAGGAATCCCCAGGAACTCCCCATACCGGCGCGCAAACTGACGCATATAGACGGGAGGCAAAACATGGAGCTGATCAGCTTCCAGCGCTTCCAAGATGGACAGGCGAATTTTTAGCTTTTGGCTAATTTCGCCCAGCGACATGCCTATTGCATGCCGCCGTTCGCGCAGGCGCTCCCCTAAAGTGACCATGGAATCGCCCGTCTGGCTTTACCCTTGGAGTGGTAATTTACACAAAGTGCTCTGCCTAGAGTGCCTCTTGTTGAATGCCCGTACAAGTCCCCATGCGCTCTTCAATTCGCATCGCCTCCGGCCAAGGTTTCTGGGGTGATTGGCTCTCGGCTCCTCTATTGCAGGTTACGCGCGGCCCGATCGACTACCTGGTCATGGACTACTTGGCCGAGGTTACAATGTCTATCCTGCAGAAGCAGAGACAGCGCGATCCCCGATTAGGGTACGCCCGTGACCTCCTGACGACCTTTCGTGAGATTGCCCCTCACCTCTACGAACGGGGGATTCGCCTCATTACTAACGGGGGCGGGGTCAATCCTCTCGGCGCAGCAGAAGAAGTGCTCACCATAGCTCACCAGCTGGGTCTGCGTGGATTGCGGATTGGAGTTGTACTCGGTGACGATCTCATGCCTCGCATCGATGAACTTCTGGCAGCAGGCTATGAATTTCCTCACCTTGAGACAGGCCAGTCCTTGCGCGAGATTCGCAACCGCCTCTTGAGTGCAAACGTCTACTTCGGAGCCTTCCCGATTGTAGAGGCCCTCCATCGTGGCGCCCACGTAGTCGTCACCGGGCGCACAACAGATACTGGGCTCACACTGGCCCCCATGATTTACGAATTTGGCTGGAGCGAAGATGACTATGACCGCCTAGCGGCAGGGGTTGTCGCAGGCCATATTCTCGAATGCGGCGCCCAAGCCAGTGGGGGAAACTTTCTCGGAGCCTGGGAGCAGTTGGATCTTGTGGAACCGGGATTCCCCATCGTAGAGGCCTATCCGGATGGAAGTTTCATTGTGACCAAACATAGCGGCACCGGTGGCGCTGTCACACGCGAAACCGTTGCTGAGCAGCTCCTCTATGAGATTGCTGACCCCCGGGAGTACATCACTCCTGAGTGCATCGCCGATTTTACCACTATCCAGCTCGATGATCTCGGCCATGACCGCGTCCGGGTCTTCGGTATCCGTGGACGCCCCCCGACCCCATACTACAAAGTCTCAGCCAGCTATGCTGCCGGATATATGGCTGTCGGAACCCTGGTATACTCGGCTCCTGATGCGCTCAAACGCGCCCAACGAGCAGACTACATCCTACGCGAACGCCTCCGGCGGTTGGGTTTGCAGTTTGAGGAAATTCGTACCGAGTTTGTCGGCTACAATGCATGCCATGGACCGCTAGCGCGGCCAATCGAGCCTAACGAAGTCATGCTCCGTATTGCTGTACGCTCACCAGACTACGCAACTGTAGATCGCTTCACACGCGAGCTTGCCCCCCTCATCCTGACAGGTCCCCCAGGGGTGACGGGATTCTCTGGTGGGCGCCCTAAACCGAGCGAAGTTGTTGCCTACTTCCCCACCCTCATCCCGAAGGAACTCGTGCAACCCGAGATCCGCCTTCTGGAAGTATGAGCTTGCATGTTCTCTGTGGGTTATTGCTTTCATCCGCCTGTCTCCAAGGCGCTCCAGACTCAGCAGGCTCTGTGGCCATCCCGGTCACAGAACCAGCAGCAGTTACAGAGAAAGCTCCCCCGCCCTTCTCCCGAGTCCCCAGTCCCTCTATGAGATGCTTTGGGGGCCTGCCTCGCGTCACCTTGACCGGCAAGCCACCCGGTGAAGCTAGGCAACTGTCCTACGAAAAGCTTGCTGTTCTCGGGACGGTATACACTGGAGCACTGGTTGCACTCCACTTCATTCAGCACAACGCCTGGTGGAAGGTCCCGGGCCCCTTCCAAGTCATCGAGGATTGGCGCTATGCTCTGCAAGTAGACAAGGCGGGCCATGTGTATGGGGCTTATCTCATGTCGTATCTCTGCGGGGAGTTTCTGCTCGCGGCTGGCGTTGAACTCCGAGAAGCCATCCGCTGGGGAGCTCTCCTCGGGCTGCTCTACCAAACCTACGTGGAAATCGAGGATGGCTTTAGCCGCGACTGGGGCTTTAGCCCGAGCGATGAAATAGCCAACTTCATCGGCTCCTACTGGTATCTTGCACAGCACTTCTGGCAGCCACTGCAAGCCTTCCAGCTCCGCTGGCAGTACATTCCAGCTCGATGGAGCGGGGATCTTCCCCGGAAGCACGGGGGAACCTTCATCGACGACTACAATAGCTCCACCTTCTGGCTAGCCATTGATGTGAAGCAGTTCCTCCCCCCAACATGGCGCCGTTATTATCCCGATTGGCTCATGCTTGCTATCGGCTACGGAGCCCGCAACGTTGACACCGACTTGCCCAAATCTCGCCGGATTATGCTAGGACTCGACTACGACGTGCGAGCCCTCCTCCCCGAGGGGCCACCACTGTGGAACTGGCTCCGCCAGAGTCTTATCCTCTTCAAACTTCCCGCCCCGGCTGTGGAGCTTGGTCCTCACCCGCCCCGCTTCTTCCTGCTCTATCCCTTCCAGCTACGCCTCAGCACCCGCTGAAGTTCTGCACCGTATGCTCAGAGAGGGCGTATTTTTGCAGCTAGCCCTGTAGGTTCTGTCCTCAGTCAACCATGGACAACTTCCTCACACCAGAAGAGCTCGCTGACGTCGAACGCCTCATCTCTCTCTATCCGGAACCTCAGGCAGCTCTCCTGCCTGTTCTCTGGATGGTCCAGCGCAAGTACGGATGGCTCTCACTGGAAAGTATCCGTCGTGTGGCAGAGTTACTCCACCTACCCTATGCCCATGTTCTCGGCGTTGTGCGTTTCTACACAATGTTTCACACCGAACCCATGGGGCGGTACCATATCCAGGTCTGTACCAACGTCCCCTGTATGCTCCGCGGAGGGGAACAGGTACTGGAGTACATTGCGCAGAAACTCGGCATTGGGCATAAGCAGCGCACTCCCGATGGACTCTTTTCTCTTGAAGAGGTCGAGTGTATGGGCGCCTGCGGCGGAGCTCCAATGATTGCCATCAACGAAGACTACTACGAGAACATCACGCTCGAGCAGGTGGACGAACTCCTGGAACGCTTGCGCCTTACCTCTGGAAATGGGACAATCCTGCAACCCGATGATGATGAGCATACCGCGACGTAGCCTGTTACGGTATCTGCTCGCTGCTACGGCCACAGCAACGCTGGCTCGGCCTGCGCTGGCGCGCCTACTCAAGCCTTCGACTACCCCCTCCAGAGGGGCTTTCCCGCTGGACCGTTTCCGCATTTGGCTGGCCGACTATCCGGCGCTGCAAAGCGTAGAGGGTTCTGTCAAAATTCCTATCCCCGATACCAGCGGGGGAGTTATCCGACGAATCATCGTCACACGCACCGGTCCAGAAGAGTTCGCCGCTGTCGATGATGTCTGTACCCATGCTGGCTGTCTGGTCGATCCATACCGCAAAAGCTTAGGTGGACTTCCATGTCCCTGCCACGGTGCACTCTTCCGTCCTACAGGGGAGGTTATCCGCGGGCCGGCAGTACGCCCACTACCGCAGTTTGCAACCTTCTATACGCCTGGCAGCGATTTCCTTGAGGTCGAAATTCCAGGTTATAGCAGCGTCCCGGCAGCGGCCTTCTCGTGTACCTTAACCCCCAACCCCGCAACGGACTGGTTTGAGCTTCGCATGAGCACTCCCACAGCTGGTGTTGCTCGTTTCCGCATCATAAACGCAGATGGGCGACGCATTGTAGAGTGGCAACAGTATCTGCCTGCTGACCAGCCCGTCTGCATCCGCTACCCGCTGACGGGCTTTCCGGCAGGGGTGTATTGGCTCTCCGTTGAGTGGGGCTCTATGCAACCGCTGATAAAGGGCTTCACCGTGCTGCGCTAGGATGGGCCGTCGCATCGCCATTCTTGTTGCGTTCGGCTCTCTACTGGCCATAGGGGGTTGCGAGTCCCCCTATATTGACGATTTTGGAAGTGCTCGCCCACTGGAGCTTTCGCCCTCACAGCTCGATTTCGGTTCCGTTCGCCTTGGCCAAAGTGCTACGCTATGGCTATACATCCGCAATCGTACCGACTCTGCCATTGTGCTTGCTCCCACAATTGTAGGGCCTGACCGGGCTGCTTTTACCCTCCTCCGGCAGCCGAGTGGAGCATTATTGCCCCGTACGGTAGACAGCCTCCTCCTGCGCTTTACTCCGACGGAGCCTCGAGCCTATCAGGCAACATTGCTCCTTGGGGCTGAGCCTGCAATTGAAGTGCCCATACGCGGGAGCGGCATAACGGAGGACCGCCTCCAATTGGTGGCAGCTGTTGCAGCCCAGCCTCCTCGCATCGATGGCATCCCCAATGACCCCGTCTGGAACAACGCATCTCCCCTGGAACTTACCCTCTCACAGGTTGAACCCAGCTCCTCTGATCGGCGGATCTTTCGCGCCAGTCTGCGCGCTGCCGCCGATGCGGAGTTTCTCTACCTTCTGGTAGAAATCGACGACCCGGTGCCGCATCAGACCCCGAATTTCTTCCACTTCCGGGGCGGAGATCCTGCCTCAGAAGCCAATTGGGCTCTCAGTGTAGAGGGGCAGGATGGCGTTGGGCTCATCTTTCCCATTGGTGATCCCCAAAGCGTTCGTGGCGAGCGCTCCGGTGAAACTTTTGCCACCGTCGGATGTGCCGTGGCCTGCCACCCGGCCCCAACCCCAAACACCTACGAAGGGGGTAGCTATCCCACTTACGGGCGTATCGATCTCTGGTACTGGAAAGCCGGTACTACGAACCCCCAGGGCTATGCTGACGACTTCATCGCCGAAGGTCGTGATGGCAGATCTTTTCCCGAACAACGTCGCGGGGATGCAGGTAGGAGCTTCGAAGAGGCCAACTTCCCACCTTATGGAGCTGGACCAATACTGCCGCTCCGGATGGCGGGAGCAGACAATGGAGGCCTAGATCCTCGCCTCTTCCTCTGGGAACCAACCTCTACTCCTTTCAACCCTCGAGCTCCAAACCCTGCTACCGGCCGTCCCTGGGCAGCCGGGGATGGTATCCCGGGCTGGGTCCTGCGAGGCCAGAGCTCTCCCTCCGCCAGCCGTGGCGACATTATTGCCCGGGGTCGTCACGCCAATGGACGCTGGAGCATCGAATTCCGCCGCCGCCTCAATACCGGACAGAGCGACGATGCTGCCTTCGCCCCCAAGGGCCAAATTCCCTTCAGCCTAGCTTACTTCGACAACAGCCGTAAGTACGCCCCCTTCGAATATTCACCCCCGCGTCCGAGCCACTTCGGACCAACCCCAGCCGTCATCTGGCTCATTCTCCCCTGAGTTCAGCAACCCCAACTCCATCGAAGCAGCACAGATACATGTGCCCCTCCGGGTGAGAAGAATCAAACGGTTTCGGAGCCATAATACCTATGCCCCCACAGCGCCCATGTCTCATCCCTCCAGGAGCTTCGCCCCTGTACCGCCCTAACTCCATCCCCCGCAATTCTATCGTTCCACGAGCGATCGCACCTCCAAGGCCGTCACCCCTATCACTCGCACGACCTTGCGCCGAGATGTATGGCCGGAGAGAATCTCTACCGCATTCACCGGCACCTGTAGTTGCTCAGCAAGGAAAGTTCGCAGTGCTTGGTTCGCTTTACCCTCCATTGCTGGAGCACGCAGGCGCACCCGTAGCGCTTCCCCATAGAGCCCTACGATCCCTTCCTGCCGACTTCCCGGTACTACGTAGACCGTGAAGGTGCATCCGGTAGCCCCTTCCTGAATCCGCAAGTCCTCCATGACGCTTCCTGACCACCAACCCTCATAACGGCTTACTCCGAGCAGGAAAAACGAGCTTTCTGGGCTCACATTTTTACATCGCACGCCATCCGCCGACATCGAGCACAGCATTCACAGTGCCCCTAGAGCACCCGGGAGCTGTCGTGGAGGGGTTCTCCCTTCCGCCCATGAGCCTCATGGATGGGACATTTTCACTACTTTGCATCTTGCCGCTGTCAGGATGTCCCATGAGTTTCATGCTGAGCCATGCTCAAGACGCTCGACTATACAACTGTCCACAATGGATACGCCGTTGTGCAGAACGGTTTGACCTATCTTTCAGGCTTTGGAAACGAGTTTGCCACAGAAGCGCTTCCCGGTGCGTTACCACAAGGCCAGAACTCACCCCAGCGGTGTCCTTATGGGCTTTATAACGAACAACTCAACGGCACACCTTTTACTGCTCCTCGCCTGTTGAACCGCCGAACATGGCTCTATCGCATCCGCCCCTCGGTAGTCCATCCTCCTTTCCGGCCGACCACGCATCCAACCTGGAAGAGCACGCCATTTACCGAAGTAGCTCCTCCTCCTACGCAACTGCGGTGGTCTCCTCTACCGATTCCGGAAACCCCGACGGACTTCATCGAAGGCATCGTTACTTACGGCGGGAATGGGGAACTCAGCACACATACCGGGTGCGCCGTTCACCTCTATGCTGCCAATCGTTCTATGGAGAACCGCTACTTCTACAACGCTGATGGGGAACTCCTCATTGTCCCCCAACTGGGTCGGTTGCGCATCCACACAGAGATGGGCATTATGGAGGTCTCCCCGGGTGAAATTGCTGTCATCCAGCGCGGTATTAAGTTTCGCGTTGAACTCCCCGATGGCCATGCCCGTGGCTACATCTGCGAGAATTATGGTGCCCTGTTCCGTCTGCCCGACTTGGGGCCCATCGGTGCTAATGGCCTTGCCAATCCGCGCTTCTTCCTAACCCCGGTTGCTGCCTACGAAGACAAGGAAGAAGAGTGCGAGCTCATTGCCAAATTCCAGGGCCACTTTTGGGCAACAACGCTTGACCATTCTCCGCTCGACGTTGTTGCGTGGGCAGGTAATTACGCCCCTTACAAGTATGACCTGCGCACCTTCATGTGCATCAACACAGTCTCGTTCGACCACTGCGATCCGTCAATCTACACTGTCTTGACTTCACCGTCCGAGCTCCCCGGGACGGCCAACGTAGACTTTGTCATCTTCCCTGAGCGGTGGAGTGTTGCCGAGCACACGTTTCGTCCCCCGTGGTTCCACCGCAATTTCATGAGCGAATTCATGGGGCTTGTGTTTGGCAAATACGACGCAAAAGAAGAGGGCTTCCTCCCCGGCGGGGCAAGTCTCCACAACGCCATGACGGGTCACGGTCCTGATACGGCCACATTCGAGAAAGCTAGTGTGGCTGAGCTCAAACCGGAATACCTTGCCAATACTCTTGCCTTCATGTTTGAGATGCGCTTTGTGTGTCGTCCCACCCGCTGGGCGCTGGAGACTCCACTGCTACAGCAGGACTACTACAAGGCATGGGAAGGTTTACGCCGTCGCTTTGATCCGACAAATCCAAACGCCTAGCAAGCTCAGAGTGCCAGGCTTCTAAGAGCTATTCCTGACCACGCTGTACCGCCAACCAATAGCCTGAGGCGGTTGAACTGCAGCTACGGGAACTGAGAGCTCAAGGGAAGTGCTGGCGGAAAATCTCTACGCAGCGGGCTTTTACCTCCTCCATGGAGACAGTTCTCTGTAGCTCCCGCTCCATTGAGGTAACTCCCCGATCGGCAATGCCACACGGCACAATGTAGCTGAACTCCTCCAGCCGGTTCTTGACATTGAGCGCAAAGCCATGCCAACTCACCCACCGTGTGACGTGGAGCCCAATGGCACAAATCTTACGGTCGCCCCCCACCCACACCCCTGTCAACCCAGGAATGCGATGTCCTTCGATACCGAAACACGCCAGCAGCTCAATGATACACTGCTCGAGCTCTCGGACAAACCAGTGTAGATCTTCGCGGTACTCCGAGAGCCGGATGATCGGATAGCCGACTAGCTGACCGGGATTGTGGAGGGTGACATCGCCTCCCCGTTCCACTTCGAAGACCGAGACACCGCGCTCACGCAGCCATTCCAATGGGAGCAGGATATGGCGACGCGAACCCGTACGCCCGATGGTGATAACTGTCGGGTGCTCGCATAGAACGAGCGTGTTAGGAATTCTGCGATGTAGAACTCCCTCAAGCAGCTCCTTCTGCCGCTTCCATGCCTCCTCATACGGGATACACCCCCAGTCCTGAAGCTCCAACATGGCATGTCATCGAGGTCCAGGCCGTACACCCTCGATACCGGTACTGCCAAAGCCACCGTCTCCACGTTCCGTCGGGGGAAGCTCGAGAACAAGCTCCCAGCTAACTCGCTCATAACGGGTCACCACAAGTTGCGCAATCCGATCGCCGCGCCGGATCCAAAAGCTCTCCTTCCCAAAGTTTGCCAGGATAATCCGAATTTCTCCTCGGTAGTCGCTATCGATAGTGCCTGGAGCATTGAGAGCAAAGACCCCATACTGTGCGGCGAGACCGCTGCGGGAGCGCACCTGGCACTCATACCCTGGCGGCAGCGCCATTGCAAGCGCCGTTGGAATCACCACAATGCCCCCCGGAGGAAGCTCCACAGGCTCTTCGACAGCCGCGCACACGTCCATACCGGCTGCCCCTTCGGTGGCATAGCTAGGCAGCGGCAAATCAGCAAAGCTGGGGTTCGTCCGTCGGATCGGGATCCGCACCATGGCTGCTTAAGCAGCTACCGTGCGGGGCGAGATGTATCCAACCTCACGCAGGAGCTCGCGGGCAATGATGATATGCTGAATCTCTGAGGTACCCTCGTAGATTTCCGTAATCTTGGCGTCACGGAGGTAGCGCTCAACCTTGTACTCGCGCACGTAGCCATAGCCCCCATGAATCTGGATGGCCTCTAAGGCCAATTCAACCGCCGTTCGCGAGGCAAAGAGTTTGGCATGCGAGGCTGCCTTGATGTAGCGCTCACCGCGATCACGCAGCCAGGCCGCTTTCCACAGTAACAAGCGTGCAGCTTCAAGCTTGACGGACATATCGGCTAACTTCATCTGAATAGCCTGATGCTCGCAGATGGGTTGACCAAAGGTCTTGCGCTGTTGCGAATACCTCAGCGCAGCTTCGAAAGCAGCTTCAGCAATACCGACCGCTTGTGCTGCAATGCCAATGCGACCTCCATTGAGCGTATTCATGGCAATCCGAAAACCCTCACCGATATCTCCGAGAACGTTGCTGTCAGGGACAAAGACGTTCGTCAGTCCAATGGAACAGGTGTCGCTGGAACGGATGCCAAGCTTGTCCTCTTTTTTGCCCGGCACAAAACCTTCAGTCCCACGCTCGATGAGAAACGCAGTAATCCCCCGATGCCCCTTCGAGGCGTCCATCTGTGCAAAGACGATGTAAAGGTTGGCTGTCGTCCCGTTGGTAATCCAGTTCTTCGTACCATTGAGAATCCAGCCTCCATCTCCGCGGACAGCCATTGTACTCTGCCGCGTTGCATCCGAACCGGCCTCGGGTTCACTCAAACAGAAAGCCCCCAGCTTACGGCCAGCAGCCAGATCACGCAAGTAGCGTTCCTTCTGTTCCAGCGTGCCGTAGACTTCCAGAGGCCAGCAGACGAGTGAATTGTTGACCGACATGATCACTCCAACACTGGCATCAGCTTTCGAGATCTCCACCAGTGCCAGAACGTAGCTGAGCGTGTCAAGTCCACTGCCTCCCCATTCAGGTGAGACCATCATCCCCATGAAGCCCAGCTCTCCGAGCTTTCGTACAATCTCAGCGGGGAATTCGCCTGTCTGATCGCGTTCGATAGCTGTCGGCTCGATTTCTGCCTGAGCGAACTCACGAGCCGTCTGCTGAATGAGTCGCTGCTCTTCGTTCAGTTCCAAGCTGAACATGCCTTCAACCCTTGATAAGCACTACCTGCAGCAAGCCAAATTACGAAATCTCAAGCTCGAGCACCTCTTCGGGGACTCCATCGTAGGAGCTAGTTCCGAGCCATAAGGCGAACCACTCCGCTAACACAAGACACGCCCAGAGGAGATGGGCATGATTGGCGACCCCCCGGCGATGCTCCTCCAAGAGGCGAAGAACTTCGGTGGTATTGAGGTACTCACGGTGTGGGCCCTCCTGCTCGGTATACCACCATCGAAGGCGCTGCCCCACCGACCCCGCCATCCACGCGACCAGGGGTGTCATAAAGGGCGCTTTGGGACGCTCCAGCACCGCCTTTGGAAGATATGCTTCTGCCGCTCGCTTGAGGAGGTATTTCTGCTGGAGGCCACGAATGCGGTAGTGATCTGGCAGCGAAAAGGCAAACTCAACTACCTCCCTATCCAGCAATGGGGGCCGCGTCTCCACTGCTGTTGCCATTGCTGCTTTATCGGAGTAGAGCAGATTCAAGCCCGTCAGAAACAGCTTCGTATCGAGATAAGTCAGCTGCTGCACGGGCGAGGCCCCCCGCACACGTTCGGCATACTCTCGATAGAGTCTGATGGGATAGAGTTCGCTATACGGAGGGATGGGCCTCAGCCACAGTCGACGCAAGAGCTCGGGGGAACAGTATGCGAAACCATACATGAAGGCCTCCAACGGGCTCAGCTGCATCGGAAACAGCATTCTCTTGAGCCATCGTAGCAGAGGTATCCGGGAGCGAATCCAAGCCGATGGGAGTGCCTGGAGAAGTGGCTCTACAACCCCCTTCCGCAACCACGAGGGCAGGTGGTGATAACGGTAAAGGAGGAGAGTCGCTAGCTGTTTACGATACCCCGCAAAGATCTCATCACCCCCCATCCCGTTGAGCAGCACCGTAGTACCATGCTGCTTCGCATGACGAGCAATCAGATACGTATTGAGAGCCGCTCCGTCAGCAAGCGGGTCTTCCAAATGCCAGAGCACCTTCGGGAGGAGGACATTGATATTGGGGCGAATGCAGATTTGGTGATGCCTCGTTCTAACCTGCTCGGCAACTAAACGCGCATACGCTGCATCGTCTACCTGCGCCTCCATGCGACGATCCTCCGGAGTGAAGGCAATGGTGTACGTTGCAATTTCCCCCTCCGGTAGTGCTCGGCGCATGAGCGCCACTACTAGTGAGGAGTCCACCCCACCAGAGAGGAAAGCTCCAACAGGCACATCAGCCACCATCTGCCGTGCGACAGCCTGCTCCAGAATTCTGCGGAGATGCTCCACGTACTCTCTCTCGTGCCAGTAGTGATACCTCTCGGAGGCTGATAGAGGAATGTCCCAGTACTGATACACTTGCAGTCGCCCATCACGGAAGTAAGCATAGTGCCCAGCTAGGAGCTTGCTAACGCCTACAAACCCTGTTTTCGGCTCTGGTACCCACATCAAGATGAGCATACTCAGGAGCGCTTCCTCGTCCGGCTCTACCTCAAAGCCCGGAAGAGCAAAGAGCGCCTTCGCCTCCGAAGCAAACGCGAACATCTCCCCCCGATGCACATAGTAGAGAGGCTTGATTCCTAGAGGATCGCGTGCAAGGAAGAGCTCTCGTTGTTCTACGTCGTAGAGTGCAAAGGCAAACATGCCATTGAAGTACTTCAGGCATTCTGCCCCCCACTCATCGTATGCAGCTAAGACAACCTCTGTGTCACTGCGTGAACGAAACCGGTGCCCTCGCCGTTCTAGTTCAGCTCGAAGCTCGCGGAAATTGTAGATTTCCCCGTTGTAGGTAATCCACCGTGTCCCCCGAGCATTCGCCATCGGTTGATGCCCTGCCGGACTCAAATCCAGAATTGCCAGCCGACGGTGCCCTAGCCCTACCCTATGCTCAGGAAACCACTGCACCCCCCAATCATCGGGCCCCCGGTGAGCCAGGCGCTGCACCATACGTTCCAGAAGCTGAGCATCTCCTGCACCGACAACACCAGCAATGCCGCACATTAGGTAGCCTCAGCAATTGCACTGCCTTCTTCCGATTCCTCTTCCTCTTGTTCTGCAGCCTTGACAGCTGCCTTAGCTGCCCAGAACAGGAGCCACAAGGGGAAGACCAAGCGCGTCACCTCCCACCAATTATCTACAAAGCCCAGACCAAACAGATACACACTCCCTACAAGTGCCGCTGCTGCTAATGGGAGTGCCTCTGAGGCAAAGAGCTGCGATGACCGCACTAGCTGAAATGAGCGTCGGATCATGTAACCATAGAGCCCAAAGACGGCAACCGCTCCTAAGAGCCCTACCTCTGCTATAGGCGCTAGATAGCTAGAGTAAGGATTAGCAAAGATGTACGATCCGAAAGCTATCTCACGCGGCAGTGTGCCCAAGTAGCGTTCGCTGAATTCAGTAGCCCATGGTCTTGTAACCCCAAAGAACTGCTGCACTACGCTTCCGACCCCCTTCCCTTTGAGTTCGGCCGAACCGAGCTCGACGCTAAACGTGTAGTATGCCCGGCTTATATAGTTGCCAGGGCCAACTCCGACAACCAAGACCCACGGATGTTCCCACAGCATGCGCGCTGTCGCAGGGAAAGCCTGGAACTTTGCGTAATGGAGATAGTCCGTCGGGTTCATGAGCAGGAGGAGCAAATCCCCATAGCCCAGATCGCCACGAGCAGCACGCGAGGTCACATCGGTAAACCGTTGCTGCGAGCGCCCTGCGAGCTCCTCAAGCGCTTTGTCAATGAGGAAAACGCTCAAGAATAGGGCCATCATACTCACCACAACCCCTCGCGCAACACGTCGCCCATAGAGAGCGACCAAGAGAACACCATATGCGACGAGGAAGAAGGGCAGACCAGCCCGAAACTGCAGAAGGTAGTACAGCACAAAGATTATCCCTTGAGAACCAATAAGAAGCACACGCGGGAGCCTCCGGTATACACCGAGGCCAAGCAGTAGACCCGCCGCTATGACCAGCAGAAAAGAGAACTGATAAGCATTGTTGCCAAACGTACCCGACAGCCTATCCGGATCGGCATAGGCAAAGAACTGAGGGAAATCCCACACAAGGACGACCCATAAGTTGAGCAGCAAGAGGCCGAGAAACATCCTCAAAACAGCTCTAGCAAAAACCCGGGGTTGAGTCACCCAACGACTTAATGCCAAAAACAACAGCGGCCCCCCTGCAAAGCCAACGGTGAACAGTGCAACCGCCGGAAGAAAAACCCGATCGGCATTCGCCAGTACGGAGAGTGCAATGGCTAACACGAGCGTAAAACTCAACCGCGTAATCTTCCGATCGTCAGCATCAGCCTCCGTGCCTAGAGCAGGGCGAAGGAGAAAGCCCAATGCAATGATGATGATCGCTACAGGCATATCGAGCACATCGACCCATTTGGGTAGCAGGCGTAGCTTCTCTGTCAAAAAACGGCTCACCAAGAAGAAACCCAAGCCAAATAACAACGCCCGCTCAATCATGGGCTTTCATCACCCCACACTGCCCTCCATACTTCCTCCTCCAACCTCGCAAGAACACGCTCGAGCGTATAGCGCTCTGCAACTACGCGGCGGTTATGCTCCCCAACCTGCTGCATCCATTCAGGCTGTTGTAAGCACGCCCGAAGAGCAGCTGCTAACTTCTCTTCATCCCCGACCGGGACAATCTTCCCGTGAACACCATCGACAACGAGCTCCTTGAGCGCTCCAACAGGAGTAACTACAACTGGGAGCCCTGCCGCCATCGCCTCCAATACAGCCATAGAAAAACCCTCACTATACGACGGCAGAACGAGTAGGTCTGCTTCCACCATCTGCTCGTATACTGCACTGGGGGAGACGATCCCCAGGAGGCGGACATTGTGCACTGCAGCTTGGCTGAGGAAGCGGTCAATTTCTGCCTCGATTTCGTCAGCATGCGTGTCGTAGTATTCTCGCCAAGGCAACGGGAGAAAACTTCGAGCAACTTGGCGATGGGTAATGCGTGTTCCAACAACTCGAAGCTCCAGCGGAAATTCCTGCACGAGCTGCCGATATGCACGAGAGAGCTCTCGAAACCCTTTGGCAAAGGCAATGTGCCCTACGAAGAGCAGTCGGTATGGAGTCCTTTCAGCAACCTTACGCCGACGCTCTGGAAACGCTGCTATGCAGATACCGTTGGGCAGTACTCCGAGACGCTCCCATGGAACAATCCCTCTGAACTGCTCCCGTAATCCCTCACTCTGCACGAAGACTCGCCTGACATGCTGCAGCCCCCACCGAATAATCCCTTGTTGCCATCGGGACCGCGAGCGGTAGAAATCAGAAAAG
Source organism: Candidatus Kapaibacterium sp. (assembly GCA_938084565.1). Lineage (GTDB taxonomy): Bacteria > Bacteroidota > Ignavibacteria > Kapaibacteriales > HRBIN21 > HRBIN21. The sequence goes on from CALKEU010000007.1 coordinate 95,509, forward strand.
TTCCCTCCTCGATACTGCACGAAGATTCGGCTCCGGCATAGTCGGGCTGTCACTATGAGAAGAACATCTCTGAAGAAGCCTACCCAACTCGAGGAAAGGAGAAGAAATACCACCTGAGGACACCAACGCCACAGAGCACGCCAATACCGCCACCAGACACGGATAAACTTTCCTACCCCCTTCCAATCCAGACGGCCCTTTTCCGCATTGCTCTCCCGGAGTGTCGTCCGGACGTGGAATAACTGTACCCGCTTCGAGCTCCAATGCCGAAGCAACGCCTCCATGCCAACTTCAGGGCCTGCATAGGGCGGTGGCGTCGGCACAGCCACCAAGAGTCTCACTGGCCTGTCCATTCGAGTCCTGGAAGTCTACGCTCAATGAAGTGGACAATTCCCCCTCCTTCCCGCCGAATCCCAACAACAGGGATACGACGACGCTCCTGTACCCCCAGATGCTGTTTGTACTCCTGCTCTTCCCATCCATGGTGGGCCGAAGATCTCCCAGTGCCTTCTCGTAGGATCTCACTCTGTCGGTGTGCCATCCAGTGCTCTCCTATCCGATCGTGAACCCTTTCCCTTACCTCTGCCTCTCCTCCCCTGCAGAAGTCCACAATCTGCTGTAGAAGGGCTGTGATGCGCTCTTCGCTCCAGCCAGGAAGTTTCTGCCGGAGTGCGATCTCGGATCGGTGAGGCATAACGATGAGTGGATCCAAAACTAACCGTCCCTGCGAACTCGGCCGCGCAAGTCTGTGGAGTGCATCCTGTAGTACCGAATCCCACTGGATACGCCCGAGCTCATACTGCAGAACACGCGCCCGAGTCGGATACAGCCAATTGAGCGCAAGTGTCTGCTGAAAATCTCCTGCAATGACCACATCCTCCGGATGCAAGCGGAGCCGATAGCGCTTGTTGACACTGTAAATATCATTGTCCGGCCAGTGGTACAACCAAATGACCGGTATCGTGGCCACTGCTAATGCGACTACCGCTGTCACCCACATCCTTCTTTCCCATAGAGACCGAGCCTCTGATAGCCCTAGCGCTACTAAGGGAAGGCACCACAGCCAGAACTCGTTCGAACTTGGCTCCCATACAACCGCTAAGACAAGCAAGCTTCCTGCCCACCCGAGAAGGCTCCAGTAACTCCATCGGGGAAAGAGCTGTTTGTGTACCCACTGTACCCGCAGAATAAGCAAGAAAACCACAAGACCCGCACCCACTAACCCAACGCTTCCCAAGACACCAGCAACTGCTTCAGACATATTCCGCAACAAGAAACGCTCATCGAGAAAGAGTTTCATTGGCCAATGCTGCTCAACCCATTCTCCAATTGCCTCCACTCGCACTAAGTACTCTGGAAAGGTCCAAGCTCGCGCAACCCCCACAAGAGCATACAGCGGGGTCAGGATCTGGAGCCGATCGTAGGGCGTAAACTGCATGTGGGGCGTATAGCCCAGCACAAACCGCCAGAAATTCTGGTACTCCTGCTGCAGTGAAAAAGCCACAGTGTATGACACTACGAGAAGAATCGTACAGCTGGTGAGGAGTTGGAGAGCGGCTCGGGGGCGGTTGTTGAGGAGGAGTGTTCCAATTGCAATAACGGCATAAACTGCATAGCTTTGATGACAGAGGGCTGCTACGAAAATTGCCCCAATCGCTATCGCAATCCACCTCCCCTTCTCCGACTGCTGATATCGCTCCAGGGCAATAGCCGCCCACAAAATAGCCGCAATACCAGGAACGTAGAAGTCAGGTACGATACTGTAGGCCCAAAACCCATAACTGACCGCTGTCAATACCATCGCTGCCATGACAGCCCGATGCCTCCGAAACCATAGCCACGCAAGGTATCCAACTCCCGCAAGCCCTAGGCTGCTCATCCCTACCACGAAGGCCCGCACCATCTCCAAGGTACTCCTGAAGTCCTCAGGGCGCACCCACCCTAACCAGTGATTCAACATTCCGAGAACGCCGACAATCAAATGATGAGGATGCACCGCCCCCTGATGAATCCTCACAACAAATGGCAGCGCATCGTCAGCATAGATGAAATTCCAACTCTGCCCAACCCAGGCAACCACCGCCCATCCTACCCCCATTCCGCTAATGAGGGCTCCAGGCGAACGATTCATCAGGGCAACAAAGTCCCTCCACACGTGCCCGGACATAGAACCGAAAATCCTACTTCTCTGAGAACCTGTCCCACAATAGCCTCGTAAGAAAAGCGACCTCGATTCTCCGCCGCTAATGCTTGTCGCCACTGACAGCGCGACTCTTCCGGTAGTTTGAGGAGCCTTTGCACAATGATTTCCAAAGAGTTCTCAAATCCATGTGGCTCCTCCCAGTACCACCCATTGATGCCGTCACGGACGAGATGGCTCAATGAGTGCCGCCGTGGCAATAAGAGGGGAAGTCCCGTTCCCAAAGCCTCCGTAGCTGAAATGGCTATCTGCATCCAAATTCCCACATCGGCAGCAGCGGCAAAACGACGCGTCTGTTCCGGTGGCTGAAAAGGAAACACGTAGAAATGGTGGGGCCGTGGCTGAGCCTCAATGCGTCGACGCAACATCTCCTCATACTTATCCCCCAGGGCTCCGACCAGGAGGTAACGCACCCGATGTCCATGGCGCTGCAGTTCGCCTACTGCATCGATGATACGCTCCAACCCTTTGTGAGGAACAACTCGTGTCACTGTCAGTGCTATGACATCCTCTCCACACTCTAGGTGCCGGCGTACTACGGCACGCTCTTCCGCTTGAAAGAAAAAGAGACTACTGTCATACCCCAGCGTGAGGACTCTGGCCTTTGCATTCACAGCCGATCGATCTTCGTGGGTACGACAGCAATAACTCTGGAGCCATTCCAACGTTCCGGGACTATTGCAGACCAATAACTGTGCTCGATGGATTGCTTGCCGATAGATTTCCCTCTTGACCAGCTCGAAACCGCGATCTTGCAACCATGCTATAGAGCGCGCCACTAGAGAATGGCGCTGCCGGTATTCGGCTAACTCGCTCAAAAAACAGACAATTGGAATAGACTGCAGCGCAGCCGACTGCAATACCGGTGCTCCAAAAAGCTTTCCAATCCCTATCAGCACAATGACATCGGGACGCCACTCTGCAACTGCTTCAACTAACCCGGCTGAAATAACTGCTGACCGAAAGCGGAAGCGGACCGGAAGGCGGAGCACCTCATACCCTTCCGGTCGTTCTTCTATCCCTGCTGGATAGGGAAAGCGGCGTATACGCCGGGCACTGCTGGATACAGCTGTCGAAGTCACAACGCGCACAGCAATTCCTAAACGTGCCAATGTCTGAGCAATCCATACCTCTTGGTATCCAACCTCCGGCATGAAATGCCCACAGACGAGGGCAACGCGCATGCCGAGCTACCCCCTTACGTACTCTCTCGCATGCACTCTGATAGCCCTGAGATTGCTTGTGCTCTTACAGGGCAGGCAGAGCGTTTCTGCGGGGAAGAAATGCAATAACGGCATATAAACTTTCTCATTGGCCGTGCGCGCCCGGCAGGACTCGAACCCGCAACCCCCAGATCCGAAGTCTGGTGCTCTTTCCACTTGAGCTACGGGCGCACCGTACACAAATTTACCAGCTTTCCCAGCCCATAGGCGCCATTGGTCGAACCCAGAGGACTTCCTCCCGTTCAAGACGGACAGCACCTGGAGTGCCCTTGACCTTGCGAACGTACTTGCGCCATGTATAGGCTACGGGCACACTTGATGCGCTTCGCAACTCCGAGTAATACGCAACTATGGCGGCAGCATGGCGCAGAAGTTCCAACGGAGGAAGTTCCCCTTTTCGCTGCCCTCGCAGGAGACCGTGGCTTCCCGCTCCACCGCGAACGTGCAAGAACAGATCATGGGGTCGAGCAAAGCCAAAGGTCAGCATATCATTGCTCCGAGCATCTTTCCCCACATAGAGCCGGAAACCGTTGCCGAGCACGAACACACGTACACGTTCCCCCTTCCGTAATTGCATTTCTCGTGGTGGGAAAAGCTCTTCCAAGCGCTGAGCTACAGCCCGTACGTCTCGACGGGAGACTGCGCGCAGCAGCCGACCATCGAGCTCCAGCAGCTCACTGTACCGTCGTTGGAGAAGTGGCATCTGTTGCCGTGCTCGTTCAAGAGAAGCCTCCATACGGCGCGCTCGCTGGAAGTAGCTGTTAGCATTCTCGTAGACTGTCAGAGCAGGTTCCAGAGGAATCCAATGACGCTTTCCTTCCCAATCCTGCACCTCGAGTTCTGTAAGCCCGCGCTGCCGAAGCTCAGGCTGGCTGAGCAACATATATCCCCAGAGCCTGTAGAGCTCAATGCGAGAGGCCTGCTGAAGATGCTCCTGAATGTCAGCCAGGTGCTGGGAAATCCGCCGCCGATAACGCTCAAGCTGCTGCCGGACTTCATCACGCTCACACTGGAAGGCCTCAAGAATGAGGGTGCGTCGTACACGCTCTGCCACTGCCTCGTTCATTGAGGAAAAGCGGGCAATAAGCTCAGGATACTCTCGCAGCGGCAGCAACGACAGTAAAGGCGGAGCATCCGAACGCTTGAGGAGAAGCACCTCTGAGCTCTGCTCTAGTTCTTCCAGGAGGCGGTGTATTTCTGTCTCGATTCGCTCCTGCTCACCCTCGGACAGCTCTCCAAGCGGTCGTTCAGGTGTAATTCCACAGCGTAAACATATCTCTCGAGCATAGAAGACACCGAGCTGGAGAACACTCCGGGCAAGTGCTCGGTACAGTGGGGTCTCAGGCCTGAAAGCTCTCCATTCTACTCGCTGTAGCGGTTCGCCTCTCCAGAGGGATTCCAGAACTTGCTGTACCGTCGGTGGCAACGCCCGCACACTTCCTTCAGCGCTGACGAGAAGGGCTCCGCTCTGGGCTGTCCCGAAGAGAAATAGAGAGAGTCGATCGCCTCTGTGAGTGTATACGTCTACCCGACGGTCACTGGGATGAAGCAGCACACTGTTCAGAGATGCTCCCCAAAGTTCCTCGGCCCAGGGGACGAGCCCTTCCGGCATTCCCCATCGAGCCGGGCGCCGGAAGAGGGTGGCCAAACCAGCACGGAGCCATACCTCAATGAGGACTAGCTCCCCAGAGGCTAAGTGCAGGCGGAAAATCAGTCGGCGGTGCCTGTCGTGGTGCACATCGACGAGCTGCGCCCCTACGACTTCGGGTATGAGCTCATGCACTACACGGCGCAGCGTCTCCCGATGAGCAATCATTGCCGCGCGCCCGGCAGGATTTGAACCTGCGACCCTCGGCTTAGAAGGCCGATGCTCTATCCCGCTGAGCTACGGGCGCTTAAAATTCCCGATAGAACTTACTGCGGCGGTCTTCAACGGCGGCACGCTCTCGCAGAGCAGTGTACCAGTAGTAGTACGCCGATGCCTTGCCCATATTGTAGAGCCGCCGATAGAGTTCCACAAACCGCTGCTTATCCAGTCCCTTCAGTTCTGCTTCTTCCCGCTTCGTCACCTGGACAAGAAAGTAGGCCCTCTCCCCTCGTATGGGCGGAGCAATGATCCCCACGGGCACCTGGTAGATGAGGGTTGTCACAATTGGATCGTTGCCATACCCCTGCAGGAAGCCGTTATCTTTTACCATCGTAGCAGTCTGGACCTGTACGCTGGGATCGATGTCGACAATGCGCGCCAAGATATCCGCTCCACGAAGCCGCTGGTACACGCTATCGACGTGGCTGCGGAGGAGATCGAGCTTTTTGATGCGCCGAAGCTTTTCGGTAATCTCTGCACGGACATCGCCGAGCGGCTTATAGCCTGGCTTGCGTTCATCGATAACTTGCGCTATGATAACCCCGTATGGCTTTAGCTCGAGAGGATCCGAGACAGCCCCGACGGGATTATGGAAGGCAAATTCCGTAAGAGCACGAGAGCCTAGCACAGGTGTTGTAGCTTCGAAGAAGGCCGTCTCCACTGCACTGCGATTGAGACGGCGGGCAAGTGTGTCAAAGGGTACCCCTTTCTGGACCTGCTGCTTGAAGCTATAGGCTTCCCGGAAGATCTGATTCCGTCCGGTTGTCCCCAACGTCACGCTCAACTCAATTTCACTGTAGGCAATGCGCTCGTTTGTCTTGCTGTGAACAGCGATAATGTGAAAGCCAAAGGGGCTCTCAACGGGGCCGACAATAGCTCCCGGCTCCGCAGCGAAAGCCGCCTCCTCGAACGGTTTGACCATCCGCCCTCGTGGGAACCATCCCAGATCCCCACCACGCTGAGCTGTACCCCGATCCTGAGAGTACTGGCGAGCCAGCTGTGCGAAATCCTCCCCTGCACGGGCTCGCTGGAGGAGCCTCCGAGCCTCCGCCCGAGCGCTATCCTTATTGGAGCCAAAGCCTATCAGGATATGGCTCGCATGGACGACCGTTGTATCCCCACTCTCCCGTTGGTCAATCCGGAAGAAGTAGAACTTGCCCAAGATCTCAACCGGACCAACGATGCTGCCGACTGGTTTGCCCACCAGAAAAGGAACGCGCTGCGGGTCGAGCGCCGCAACTGATGTCAAACCGACCGTTCGTCCCTGGTACTCAGCCATCAAGAGGGCAAAGACAGAATCGCGCTGTGTCTCGGGCACCGATTCCAGCTCCCGCTGGATGCGCTCGAGCCGCTTCCGGAAATTGGCTGTGTCTTGTGCCGTCGGTTCCAAGGGGAAGATCACGTACTTGAGCTTCCGCATTGGCTTCTTCTGGCGGAAAGCCTCTCGATTCTGCCGGTAGTAGCGCTCGATTTCTGCGTCAGTAATCGTAACGTCCCGGTCCGGCACACGATCGATAGTGTAAGCAACGTAGGTCACTTCGGCAGAGCTATTCTCCACGATGTACTGGCGCCGCAAGTAACCCGGTGAGACAATGCTGCCGATTGCACTGACCAGCGAACGCATGTGTTCTCGAGTCCGGCTTTGCCGGAGGAAATCCTCTATGCGTACCAGGTCCTGCTTCCATCGCTCAATTGCTTCCACAGGGTCAACGCCACTGGCAGGATCGATGTAATCGGCGAGCCGCTCGGGTTGGGTCACAAGCTCAATATAGCGCTCACGGTGAAAGCGTCCCGCAGAGTCTGTGAAGGGCTGCCTCATATAGTCCGGAGGGTTGTCCAGCAGAATATCGAGCAACTCTCCGCGGCTGACCGGAAAGCCAGCCTTGGTAGCCTCTTGTCGTAGCAGAATTTCTTCCACCATTGCATCCCAGAGGCTCTGCCGAATGCCGGCCTCATCGAGCTGGGCATCGTTCCCAGCCATCCGACGCTGCTGCTCCAGCTGCTGCTCTAGCCGCTCATTGAACTCAGCATACCGAATCTTCTCCCCGTTAACCTCCCCGATGACCGCCGTAGCCGGATTCTCCCCCATGTGGAGAACCGTTTGGATATCAGCATCCGTTGCCACCATGAAGCCTATGAAAACGATGGCAAAGAGCGCCAGAAGGTACGGAGAGACTTCCCGCATGCGTGAAATGACGCCCATGACGTCTGCGATGCCACAGGTACATAATCACGAAAGCGCACAAACTTACGAAGTCACCCTCCAATAGGCCGCCTTGCTGAGCCGCACAGGCTTACCGCACGGGAGCCGTTTATCCGTCAACAGCTGCAAAATAAGTACGCCGAGGTCCCGCTCATGCTCGAACAGCGAATCCAACTCCAACTTGTCCCCGTGGAGAGGCTCGTACTCCACGAAGAGAGTGAGCCGCAGCGTGTTGCCCTTCTGGTAGAGCTCCTGCGCCACAGTGGTCTGCTCCGTAACCCTCCGATTGTGGCCCCTCTAGATGCGGAGCGCTATCTCGTATTGGATGGGGCAACACGGGTGATGGCCTTTGTGCACCTGGGAATCCCGACGATTGTAGCTCAGCTCGTTGCCTATCCCAGCGCGCAGGTACAGCTGCAGACGTGGATCCATCTTTTACCGCATCTGTCGCTGGAGCAACTTGCTCAGCTCGCTCTCGAGTGCGGCCTCATTCCGCGGGAGATGTCGGCAGAAGAGGCACAGGAGGCATTGGCGCAGCGGCGTGCCCTCGCGTCGGTTAGGAATTTGCAGTCACGTGGCTTCATCCTCGAGCCTTCCCCTGCCGACGCAGGATTTCCTATGCTCCTCCGCGCCTTTGTCCACCGTTACCGGCAAGTGGCTCCGTATGAGCGTATCAGCCATCAGGAGCAGGAGCTGTTCCTGCGCCATCGTGGATGGACAGCGGCTCTCTCGATTGCCTTCCCGCCGTTGACCCCGGAGGAGATTCGTGCATTGGCTCTCCGCGGCGATCCTCTCCCCGCAGGCATTACGCGACATATCGTCGCGGGGCGGCTCCTCCACGTCGATATTCCCCTCGATGAACTCCGGCGCCCTGCTCCGCTCGAGGTACAGCGCCAGTGGTTCCAACAGTGGTGGCAAGAGCGCTTACGTCACTGTCGTCTCCGGTACTATCCCGAACCTACGTTTGTCGTCGAAAGCTGAGAGGTATGCGATGCTGCGAATCGGACGCTTTGAGCTGGAGGTACTCGAAACCGGACGCTTTGGACTCGACGGCGGAGCAATGTTTGGAGTGGTTCCCAAACCACTCTGGGAACGGGCTTACCATCCCGCCGATGCTGCTAATCGCATCCCCATGGCAGCCCGAGCTCTCCTGATTCGATGGCCCGGGGGTACTCTCGTAGTCGATACGGGCAATGGGATGAAAATGTCCGAAAAGCAGCGCCAGATTTACGCCCTCGACACCTCACGGTACTCCCTCGAGAGCTCCCTCCACCGCCTTGGGGTACGTCCAGAGGATGTCACCGCCGTCATCCTGACCCATTTACACTTTGACCATGCCGGCGGCAGTACTCGTTACGACGAGCACGGAGAGCTCGTTCCGACCTTCCCAAAGGCCCGCTACTACGTCCAACATGAACATCTCCGCTGGGCGCGACAGCCGACGGAAAAGGACCGCGCCTCTTTCATCCCTGAGGACTTCGAACCCCTCGCTTCTGCCGGGCTTCTGGAAACCCTCGATGGAGAAGGGGAACTCTTCCCCGGCATTCGGCTGCTTGTCGTACACGGGCATACACGGGCCATGCAGCTTGTACTCGTGCAAGACGGTGGGCGCGGTCTCCTCTACTGTGCTGACCTCTGCCCAACGGCAGCCCACGTAGCCTATCCCTACATCATGGCCTACGACAATTTTCCGCTGACGACCCTAGCAGAGAAAAAACGCCTGCTTCCCCAAGCCTATGAAGAGGGCTGGATTCTCTGCTTCGAGCATGACGCCTATGTCCAAGCAGCCACCCTCCAGCCAACAGCTAAGGGCTTTGCAATCGGAGAAGTCCTGAACATCACGGCCTACGACACTACGGATTGAGGACCCGCTCGGGAAAGCGCTCGAGAAAGGCCTTCCATGACTTGGGAACTGACCTCATAGGCAATTGCAGACGCCGGAATGCATGGCAGAGAGCAGCAGCGAGAGCATCCGAGCTATCGTACATGCGGGGAGAGAGCTGCAGCCCTAAAAGTGTGCTGACCATGTAACGTACCTGCTCCTTGGTGGCGTGGCCACGCCCGGTAACGGCTTGCTTGATGGCTCGTGGAGCATACTCCACAACAGGGACTCCTGCTAGTTCAAGAGCCAGAAGAGCCACACCCCGTGCCTGGGCAAGTTTAGCCAGAGATTGAGCGTTACGGGCGTAGAAGACGCTTTCGACCGCCGCCTCATCTGGGCCGAGACGGCCGACGATGGCGCTGAGCTGCTCGAAGATACACCGGAGCCGTTTCGGCAGAGCTTGGCCTGAGCCCTGCACGCGAATGACCCCATGCTCTACCAGGCGTATGCGTCCCCCCTGCCAGTCGATGACACCATACCCACAGCGGAGACTGCCAGGATCAATCCCGATAATGCGCTCAGGCATGCTGGAGAGACTCCAGAAGGGCGTCGTCCATCTCGAAATTGGAGTAGACGTTCTGCACGTCGTCGAGCTCTTCAATGGCCTCCAAGAACTTCAGCAGCCGTTCAGCTTGCTCCCGCTGCTCAATGCGTACAGAGCTCTTGGGTGCCCACTCTAGTTTTGCCTCTCGTACGTGCAAGCCTTGTTGGAGGAAGAAGCGTTGGCATTGTGCCAATGCCGAGGGAGCGCAATAGACGATGTACTCGCCCTCGCTCTGGACGACGTCCTCCGCACCAGCTTCCAGAGCATATTCCAGCATCTGCTCCTCCGATACAGCGGCTGCCTCTACGTAGAGGACTCCCCGCCGCTCGAAGTTCCAGAGCACGGACCCTGTCTCCCCCAAACTTCCCCCAAGGCGGGTCAGCGTCGAGCGGAGCTGAGAGACCGTCCGATTCCGGTTGTCCGTGACCACTTCGATGAGCAGAGCAACTCCAAAAGGAGCATACCCCTCGTAGAGTACCTCCTCTAGCTGCCCCCCTTCGCTTTGGAGCTCGCCGGTACCGCGCTGAATAGCGCGTCGGATATTCTCCATCGGCATATTGGCTGCACGGGCGTTTTCAATAGCCAGCCGCAGTCGTGGGTTTGCTTCAGGATCTCCACCCCCGAGTCGGGCTGCAATGGTGATTTCCCGTGCCAGACGGGTAAAGAGCTTCCCCCGGCGAGCATCAACGGCTGCTTTACGATGGCGGATATTTGCCCATTTGCTGTGGCCTGCCATGAGCTCCAGCGGAGGAATGGTGGAACAAGCGTACAAATTTACACCCCACGCCCGTTTTCACCGAAGAGGCAGCCCGACGAGCCCGCCCAGGGCATATCGTTGTAGCGCACTCCCATCATCGCTGCCCTGCCCGTCCGAGCCATGGACATAACGGGTTGTGGTGCACTTGCCTCCGGCAGCCATACCAGCATCACTCGCAGCTCTACCCGGTTCATCCCAACAGGGGTGTAAACACAGGGGGCGTAGGTCACCCGTTCCTGCAGGATGTACAAGTGACGCTCTGCCTCCGGTATGGCCCGGATGTGTTCCAACGTCGGATGCAGTATCACCCCCCGGCCGGCAAAGGAGAAAAGCGGCTTGAGGACGTACTTCTCCAGGGATTCCGGCAGTTCCGAAAGCTCTGAGAGGCGATAAGCTCGCGGCACTGTAGGATGGTCCAGATACGGCAGGGCCAGCTTGCTCATGCGAAAGTACCAATTCGGGTGGCCTGCCCATTCGACATCGAGTTCCTCATTCCAGCTGAAAGGCAGCCGAACCCGGTGTTGCTCCAGCTCCTCGACAATGGCTCGATTGACAATGCGCCGGATAGGAATCCAGCGCCCATTGCGCAGACGATAAAGACGAGAGCCCACCTTCCGGACGCTGCAGATATCCACCGTCTCAATCCCAAGTTGTCGCTCCAAGGCCGTGAAATCCGGTCGCGTCTTCTGCTGCTCGGGACGATACTCCAAGAGGACAACCTCACAAGGCTCATGGCCAGCCAACATGGCTTGCCGCAGAAGCTCCCAGTAAGCTGCATCGGACAGCTGGCCGAACGTATAGCTCCAGCACTCACCGAGCTGATAGATCTCCCGAGCAAGGCGGGCATAGAAGTACTGATATCCGAACAGCGAGGGGAAGCCCTGCAGCTCAACCAGACGGATCCCCCAGGAAGCGTCCTCTTGCTCGACGACGGCGAAGTCCACAACGGCAAAGAGTGGTCGGTCCGGCTCATTGGGGACCCGGTATGGCGCTGGAATCGCTGCGTCAGTCAGTTGGCGATACGATGCGCTCGCACACTGCTGCACCAGCTCTTGGGCCGCCTGCTCTAACTGTTGTCGGAAGGCGTGCGAGACGAAGATGGGGCATTCGCATATGCGGAACTCAATAGAGCAGCCGACAGCTTCTTCGAGAGCTCTGCGAAAGCGCTCGTAGCGCTCAGCCGTGTAAATTTTCTCGGCAAAGGTCCGCTGAGCCACCGGAAGCATCTTAGGGGCCTGACAGAGGGGTAGGCACAGCGTAGCGGACGGTTGTTGCGATTTCAAATCCCAGCTTTTGCGCAGCTGGAATAATCCGCTCGGGGGCTTCCAGCTGAGCCAAGATCTGCCGCCGCGCGGCCAAGACAGCTTCCATCGAATCACATGCCCGGCGGAGTGCTGCAATATGACGCAGCCGTTCTTCTATGGTGATGACATTGTGCACGTAACCGATGAGCCCTATCGAGCCCACCAGCAGCAGCCCAAAGGTAGTCCACTGCGTACGCCGACGGCTTGACATCATCGCACGTGAGCTCCAGCTGGGACCTCCGCTATTGGGGCTACCAGTACTGGGCTACCATCGGCTGCCATGGCCGCCAAGAGCATACCCTGGGATTCCACCCCCCGGATGACCACTGGTTTGAGGCGCGTAGCCACAATCACCTTTTGCCCAATGAGTTCCTCGGGGCGATAGTGTTGTGCTAGCCCCGCTACAACCTGGCGCTGCTCGGAGCCCAGATCGATCTCGAGTCGCAAGAGCTTCTGCGTACCCACAATTGCTTCGGCAGCCACAATACGCCCAACCCGGAGTCCAAGCCGCTGGAGATCTTCAACCGTTGCATAGGCATCCTCTGTCTGAGAAGGCGCAGCCGCCGATGAAGCAAGTGCATACAGCTTCTGCCGTTGGAGTTCAATGCGCTGCTCCGGAAATTTGGCAAACAGCAGCCGGGGCTCTTCTACGCAATGGCCCGAGCCAAGGAGGGGTCGTCCAGCACGGCTCCACCGATCCCCTGCCCCGGCTTCTCCCGGATCCCCCACAGAAGCAGGGAGCCGCAGGAGACTCGACAGACGGCGAGCTGCCAACGGGATTACTGGCGCAAAGAGAATGGCAAAAGCTGCAACAGCCTGCGCGCAGATGAACAATGTTCGGGCGCAGAGTTCCGGGGCTTCCACCACCGTACGCCACGGGGCCATATCATTGAAGAATTTATTGGCCAACCGCACCAGCGCCATCGTCTCGGCAATAGCCTCCCGGAAACGGAACCGCTCGTAGAGTGAGGCTATCTGCACAGGATAGCTCAGCAATGCTTCGACAAAGGCTCGCTCTTCGGTATGCCAACCCTCTCCCCACTGGAGCCCCTCTCCCTGCCAGACCGCTTCGGCCAGCCGATGCCACTGTTGGCTGAGCTCGGCCGGCACCTCGGGAATACGTCCATCCCAGTAGCGGTAGAGAAACTGCAGTGTGCGATGCACGAAGTTGCCGAAAGCAGCCACTAGTTCATTGTTAGTACGGGCAGCGAAGTCGTGCCAGGTAAAGTCGGCGTCGCGCGTCTCTGGCAGATTCGCCGCCAGCGTGTAGCGAAGAGCGTCAACAGCGTGCTCTTCCGGAAAATCGGCCAAGAAGTCTCGCACGTCAATGCTCCAATGTCGAGATTTCGAGAACTTCTGCCCTTCGAGATTGAGAAACTCATTGGCTGGCACATTCTCCGGCAGCACATATCCGCCATGGGCCATGAGCATGGCGGGGAACATGAGGGTGTGGAAAACAATGTTGTCTTTGCCGATGAAGGCAATGTAGCGCGTTTGGGGATCGGTCCACCAGAGGCGCCAGAGCTCTGGCTCACCGCGCTCGAAAGCCCAGCGCTGGGCAATGGAAATGTAGCCGAGAAGAGCTTCGAACCAGACGTAGAGAACCTTACCGCGGGCTTCCGGCAACGGAACCGGTACGCCCCATTCCAGATCTCGCGTAATGGGCCGATCTGATAAGCCCTGGCGGAGCCAGCTCCAGGTCTGTTGCAGAACGTTCTCCTTCCATGTGCTGCTTCTACTGGCCACGTACTCCTCGAGAAGCGCCTGAAAGCGACTCAGCAGGAAGTACCAGTGCTGCGTGCGGCGCACCACAGGAGGTTTCCCCGTAATGCGGCTTCGTGGCTGGCGCAGCTCCAGCTGATTGTAGTAGGCTCCACAGCGCTCACATTGATCGCCACGAGCTGCCTCATAGCCACAGTTCGGGCAGATGCCCTCGACATAGCGGTCAGGAAGGAAGATGTTCGCCTCGGGATCGTAGAACTGCTCCTCCTGCCGGGCTTCGAGATAGCCTTTGTGCAACAAGGCAAGGAAGAAGCGCTGTGCAAACTCATAGTGCAATGGATCTGTCGTGCGACCGTAGTAGTCGAAGCTCATCCCGAGTCGGGCAAAGGCATCGGCATTTGCCTGGTGGTAGCGCTCGACGAGCTCTCTCGGGGATACCCCCTCCTGTTCGGCAGCGATCGTAATCGGGGCTCCATGTTCGTCAGAGCCGCAGAGGAAGAGCACCTCATGCCCTCGCAGGCGAGCATAACGAGCATAGAGATCGGCCGGCACGTATGCTCCCGCACAGTGGCCTAAATGGATGTACCCATTGGCGTAAGGAAGTGCTGCTGTGATCAGAATACGCGCCATTCACACTCCACGGAGCTTTGAGGCTCACAAAAATACACTACGACTCCCCCTTGGCTAACGTCGGCCCCACTGCCGCCGAGGCTTTCTGTCCGGCGCAGAGAGAATGGGACGCCCTTCAAAGCAGAGAACAAACTCCCCGCGGAAGCGGCTGTGGCGGAAGCGCTCCCATAATTCGGCAAAAGTGCCGTAATGATGGGTCTCATAAGGCAAGGTCAAGTTGCAGCCCAGATAAGCACGCCGATGAGGCATGACGGCGGCGGCATCGGCCAGAAGTTGGCGCAGCCGGTAGGGAGTCTCCAGGAGAATAACCGTTCGAGGCTCCTCCGCCAATGCCTGCAGCTGACGGCGCCGCTCCTCTGGTTTCCGACTTAAGAGCCCTGCAAAGAGGAACTGATCCGTAGAGAAACCGCTCCGCACTAGAGCGGTCAGAATACTTGACGGACCGGGCACGACCACCAGGGGCAATTCTTCCTGCAGGATACGGCGAATGAGGAAGAGCCCCGGATCGGCTATGGCGGGCATCCCGGCATCCGAGATGAGTGCAACGTCTTTGCCCTGCCGGAGATACTCCAGAACACGCTCTGTTGCCTCAACCTCATTGTGTTCGTTGAGGCTTTCAAGCGGCCGGTCGATGCGGTGAGCGCGAAGCAAGCGCGCTCCTACCTTGAACTCCTCGCAGAAGACCACCGAGCAGCTCTTCAAGACTCGCAGAGCTCGTACGGTGATATCGTCGACATTGCCGATGGGGGTGCCGACCACATAGAGCGTACCCGGTTTCACGGATTCAGGGTCCATGTCCACAGCAGGTGCTGACCTACTCGCAGGCGAAAGAGCAGCCAGCCACGCGGCAACCGCTCCCGTGGGATGGAAGCTTCTACTCCTGCCGACGTCTGCCGCAGATATGGGCTGAGATCTTGCTCGTGCCCGAGCAGAGTATAGAGGCACAGCTGCGCACCCTCTGCCCGGGGCCCCAGCAACCAGCGCAGGAAAAGGAGCTCCCCATCCTGTAGCATCGGAAGCTTCTCGGGGATGCCACTGGGGGAAGAGAGCCGGAACTCTACCTCGAGCGGACGAATCCCCGCCGCAAAGCGGAAACGGAACCGTGCCCTCCCACTGACTTCCCCCTGCGCCTGGAGGACAAGGGTAGCCCAGCCAACCCGACCAGGGTACACGAGGCTATCGGCTGTGAGTTCAAGCAATGTCACACCTTCCGGAAGGGCAAGCGGATCAATCCCGCGGAGTTCAACAGGCACCCACCCGCTGTTCAGATAAGCCAGCCGGAGCCGCCAGCGCCGCTCATACCCTCGGTACTCGAGCAAGGAATCCGAGAGCATCACAACGGGGACTGCCACTGCATCGGCCGAACCGGCAATGCTAAAGAGGCGCTCGATCAACTGAGGGCGTTCCACAAAAGGATTGCCCTGCCCCTGCAGCCGAGCAATTCTCCGACTCCGCTCTCGCTCCCACTCATCGACCGTATCCTGCCAATGCCACCGACGGAGCACAGCTTCACGCTCTGCGGTCAGAAAGCCCCTCATGTTGCCATATCGGAGGGCTACGTAGAAGAGCGCCCGCGCTGCATCCCCTTTGTGACTATCCCGGGGCTCAAAGACCTCAGCTCCCGTTGAATCGAGCCCATGGCGTGACCCTCCTGATGCCCACCACACTTGGCGCACGATACCGAAGGGAAGATCCCGACGCTGCGTGTTAGCTTCGGCAAGGGTGGGAAAGAGATGGTGTAGGTCGCTCAGAGGCGGGAGAGTATCTGCTCCACGACTCCGCGGCCAGGTATGCTCAACATTCATGAGCGAAGCCGGAGGTATCGGCGGTACACGCACTCTGTAGCCCGTGTAGACACACTCCACCTGCCCATCACGGTTATCCACATCGAGGAACAGAAGGCGCCGCGCGCTGTCGTACGGAAAGACGCGCTGGGTAGAGACTACCTGCCGCAAGAAGGCCCGGAGAGCTTCTCCCCAGAGATCTTCCGTCCCCTGGTACAGGGTATCGGGATCCCGCACCCGTACGCGCAGGAGGCAGGGATAGGTCCACTCGGCCTCGGCACACTGCAGGCGCAAAAGCAGTAAGGCCTCGGTGGTTACATTGTGCTGGCACTTTGCTGTCACTTCCAGTGCAATGCGCCCGCCCGGGGGCACAGACTGCGGTACGGAAGCACGCACACGAAAACCTCCCCATGTCCATTGCTGGATTCGCACGTCCCGCAACAGGAGCTCTTCTGCACCCGTATTGACTATCCACACCTGCCGCCGGGGCTCTTCCCCGAGAAAACTCGTGCCGAAATCGAGGGTATCCGGCTCGATGAGAACCCCGCACCAGAAGGCCCATACCGGAAGCGGTATGGCTCCCCAGAGCAGAATCCGCATGCTCAGCTGCTCCACCGTGGGGGAGCGAATTTACGGCATTTCAGCACGCCTCTGTCTACAGCATCTGGTTCGTCTCTTTCCCCGCTATGGAGCCGACCTCGCTGACCGAGCAGTGGATTATCTTCCTGCGGCACCGACTCCGGGTGCCTCTTCCCGGCCATACTGCCCACCGGCAGATGGTGCCCCGCTTACAGGGGGAGGAACGTCCCCTGGAACCACCACAGGGCTGCCGTCCCGCAGCTGTCTTGGTTGCCTTCTCCCGTGAGGCCCCCCTTCCGAGCTGTCTTCTCACTCTGCGGAGCTCTCGGTTGCCTCACCATCGGGGCGAATGGAGCTTCCCCGGTGGCATGCTCCAGCCAGGGGAAACGCCTACTGCAGCAGCCCTCCGGGAAGCTGCTGAAGAAATCGGTCTCCATCCCGAGAGCGTCGAGCTGCTCGGGACTGCAACACCGATCTACGTACCCACCTCGCACGCTGCCGTTGTGCCAGTTGTAGCAGCTTTCCTGCAACGCACGCCACTACAGCCCAATCCTGCTGAGGTGGACGCCATAGTACTGCTGTCGCTGGAGGAGCTCCGCCGCTCAGAGCCTATAACGCAGACGTGGCAACGCAATGGACGTTCCTTGACCGCTCCCGTCTGGCCTATTCTGCCCCGCGTTCCCCTCTGGGGGGCTACAGCAATGATCCTGAGCGAGCTCCTCTGCCTTTACGAGGAATTCTGCTCGAGCGCCTCCCCGTCTGCAGGGGTGCCGTAATATTGCGTGCTGCAAACCATTCGCACATCATAGCACCATGCACCGAGGCTCCTTCCCACTGCTGCTCCTTGTCTGCATGAGCCTCATAGCCGAAGAGGTTCAGCTGCGCTGGGAACGAGTAAGCCCCACGGAACTCCTTCTCTCTGCCCAGTTCCCGGTACCGGCGTTTGTCCGGACCTCCGAAGGAATGCAACAGGTAGCACCCACCTCTTCCCGAGCATTCCTACTGCCGGATGTGGCTCTCTACGGATTTGCCCTGCCGCTGCGTTTGGCCGGTGGAGTTCAGCTCGAAACGCATGTGCTCCAGTGGCAGGAGCTCACTCTCGAATTTCCGCTGGCACGGCGCGCATGTCAGGAGTGCCGCGCAGAGGAGTTGCCACTGGCACAGGTTGTCCACTTAGGCTCTCAGGGAGATGTGCCCGTGACCATACTCCGCCTCTTCCCCTACCGCCCCCTTGATGGCGGCAAGCGTGTCCGTATTGCCCGGGAGCTGCGCTTACGCCTGCTAAGCTCGATCCCCATCACGGTCGGCAATCCTCTCCTGGAACTCCACGCCCTCCCAGAGCGTCTCCGAGCGAAAGGGACGACCCTCCAGGCTGGCCCTGTACAGAGCCTCCTCCACCGCATTCCGACAGCTCCCGACGGTTACCAGTACAAGTTCATCGTCAACCGAGATGGGCTCTTCGTCGTCACAGCCTCCCAGCTGCGTCAGCTCGGGATTCCCATCGGGCAGATTCCCGTTCAGGCGTTCCGTCTCTGGAACCGCGGGCGGGAAGTTCCGTTATACGTGTACGACCGCAATAACAACGGTTTTCTCGACGATGGGGCCTCCGAGCCCGATTACCTCGCCTTCTTCGGAGAGCCCAATCGTGCGCTCTTCCGCAACCGGGATGGGGATCTGTACCGAGATCCCGAAACTGACGACAATGTCTACGTGCTGACATGGGCAGAGGGCCTTGGGCAGCGCATGGTCGAAGAGTCTGGCGATTTGCGTATTACCGACCCACGGCGGGCCACGGAACTGCGCGGCAAAGCCTTCCTGAGCACAGTTATCCTCGAGCAAAACCGTGTTGAGGAACGCTTCGGTGGGGTCGAAGAGCTAGATCGAGATCTGCTGCAACCGAGCTTTCAGGGAGATCAGCGATTCTGGGCACGGGTCCCCGCCAACACCAGTGTGACTCTCTCTGTGCCATTGCCGGCCCCAGCCGTTTGGGCCGACCTCCCTGTGCAGGTAGAGGTCATGCTCTGTGGGAGCCTCAGCCGCCCTTTGCCGTGCCCCATCCCAGAACACACGGCCGAAGTCTACCTGAACCGCCGCCGTATCTTGCGCGCCGCTTGGTCCGGGGCACGCCCCTTCCTGATGCAATCCCCCAGGGACCAAATCGCCCCGATTTCTGCTACCCTTCTAGCCGATGCCGATAGCAGCACGCTGACGGTTACCAACATCTTCAACTGCCCTGAGGCTGGCGACCGAGCTCCGAGTTTCTACGTCAACTGGGTACGCATTCGGTATCCGCGCCTCTACCGAGCTACCGATGATGAGCTCTGGTTCCATACGCCTCCGGGCTCTCCGGCTGGCGTTTATACCTTTGCTCTTGAGGGCTTCCGCACCCCGAACATCGTGCTCTTTCGGGTTGGGATCTCGCGCATTGTCAACTTCAGCATCGAACGGGTCATCCTCCCCTATGGCGGAGGCGTGCAGTATACGGTCCGCTTCCAGGCCTACGTAGCTTCCCCTGAGGAGCTCTTCTATGCCGTCGCAGCCGACAGCCTCCGAGCACCGGTGCGAATGCTCCGCGATCTGCCCTCCGATCTGGCCAACCCAGCCACGGCAGCCGACTATATCCTCATCACCCACAAGGGGCTTTGGGATCGCAGCATGCCCGTGGGGCCAGAGCACCCTGTCGAACGCCTCCTGCGCCTACGCCAACAGCAGGGGCTGCGACCGCTTGCTGTTGACATCGAGGATATCTACGACGAATTCAATGACGGCATTGCCTCGCGTGAGGCTCTCTGGCGCTTCCTGCGCTATGCATGGCAGAGCTGGGCTCTACCTCCACGGTACGTCCTCTTGCTTGGCTCGGCCACGGTGATACCGCCACAGCTGTGGCAAACACGGCGCTGGGGCATGACACCAACTGATTACCCTTATGGCTGCGTGGAAGGGATATACCGCACACCGACCGATATACTCGTCGACGACCCCATCGCTGAGATTGCCGTCGGGCGCATCCCTGTAGAGACCGTGGCGGAAGCTCGCTCTGTTGTCAGGAAGTTGGAAGAGTACGAACAGGGCTTTGCCACTGACTTCTTCCAACCTCGGGTCCTCCTCGTGGCGGGTATCAATGGCTTTCTCCAGCAGACGGAACTCCTGGCGCAGTATTTACCCAGCTCCATTTCCCAGCGGCGGCTCTATGTGACGCCTGGCACTCCCTACTCGGGACATACTGCCGAACTCCTCCAGCTCTTCCAAGAAGGCGCCGGAGTTGTCAACTTCCTCGGCCACGGGGGTGGTGGCATCTGGGAAGATGCAGGGCTGCTGCGGGATGAAGATGTCGAACTCCTGCGCAATCGGGGACGATATCCAATTGTCTCCAGCCTGACCTGCTTCACTGGGGCTTTCGAACAACGGGGGACTCGCCGAGGATTGCTGACGACCCTCGTTCTGGCGCCTGACCGTGGAGCTGTGGCTGCCTGGGGCAATTCTGGATATGGATGGCTGGAGAACAGCTTCCTGCTCTCGGCAGCGCTTCTAGAAGCCCTTACAACAACCGAGCGTGTTCCGCTCCGTCTCGGGGATGTCTTTCGTGCTGGCAAGCTACTCTACGCTAGCCGTGCATACGGCCTGCAGAATGAGATTGTGCTCTCAATGCTCCTCCAATCGACCCTCATTGGCGATCCGGCCATGCTTGTACGTTTGCCAGCCGATACGGTCTCGCTTCAGCCCGAACGGTGGGCTGCCGCACCGGGGGAATCCATCACTGTGGGGACGTCGCTCCCCTTCGGCTCTGGGCTGGCGCGGATTTCCATCGCTGATGCGTACGGTAATGACCTGCCCGGAAGTGAGACCGTCCTGAGTCTTTCGGGGCCCAATGTCCGCTTTTCGGTGACTATTCCGCCTTCCTACACTGGCTCTGCCATTGCTGTGCGCTTCTACGCCGTTGATGTCTCCGGCCAACGAGCTGTCCGAGGGGGGATACGGCTGAGCACCGGCGCGGTCATCTTTGGCTCCATTGGCTCTATTCCTTCACCTCCCGTACCGGGGCAAGCGCTCACGCTGAGCATAACGCTCCACAGCCGGACTCCAGTCCAGAGCGTCATGGCCATTGTGAGCCTCCTCTTGCCCGATGGCAGCACACGCTCGCTCGGGACTATGCCCTGCCAGAGGGTCGGTCCGGAAACGTACCAGACCCAATCTCCCATTCCGGCAGCGTCAGTCGTGGCAGGGGCAGAAGTTCGAGTTCTCTTCACCGTTGTGCTCGCCGATGGGCAGAGCATTAGCTCTCCACTGGCAACCATTCGCATCCCTGGTATCGCCGATCCGGCTGTTGTAGTGCCATTGGCCGGGGATAGCCTACGCACGGCCCTCCCCTGGTTGAAGATGGAACCGACACCCAGCGGGGCGCTCTTGCATGCTCGCCTCTTCAACTGGACGGAGACGCCCGCCGGCAACGTGCTGGCACGTCTGTGGATCTTCCGGCCCGACGGGGTTCCAACACTTCTGGCCGAACAACGGCTGGATATTCCCGGGAATGGCTTCAGCGATTGGTTTCTACGGCCGCCTAGCCTTTTGACTCAGCAACGGCTTGCACTGGAGGTCATCAGCGACAGCCTCTCCCGTGGTGGAGACCGTCTCCGGAGCAATAACTACGCAGAGGACAGCCTCCTGCTTGCCTGCTTTGCTCTGGTACCTGGAATTGGCACAACGCTGGACGGGACACAGACGGCCTGGGTTGGCACTCAGGGCAGCGTTATGCTCATCGTCTCGGCTCCACAGGCACCGCCGGCACTGAGTCTGCTCTGCCTCCAGACACAGCCCAGCGCCCGGACTGTCCAGCCGGATGTTCACTTTGTCCGCCTAGCCGATAGCTCCGCTGCTGTCTCCGTGAGGCTGCTTACGCCTCAGCATGTGCCAGCCACTCTCCGGCTCTGGTATGATCCCCGGGACACCAATCTGCGCCATGGGGCGCCTGCCCTCTACCGGAAGCATCCACGGCTAGACCTCTGGCAACGGATTCCCACGCGAGAGAGCGAACCCGGCATCCTCGAAGCCGACGTCGTGCTTCCGGGCACCTTTGCCGTAGGAACCACCACTGACAAGCGTCCCCCTCAGGTGCGCATTACAGCCGAAGGGCGCAGCATCCCGGCCCGCACAGTACTGTCGGCCTACCCCCGCATCGGTATCGTCGGCATCGATGACAACGGCATTTCTACCGACACAGCCTCCATTGAGCTGACCCTCAACGGCCAATCTATCCCGGCGGCCAATTATACGGTCGTCGACACTGCACAGACTCCAACCGCCACAAGCATTAGCTACCGCCCACGACTGGAAAGCGGAACGCACATCCTCTGCGCAACCTTGACCGACTGTAACGGCAATCGGAGTGAGCGCACCTGCATCCAGTTCGAGGTCTCCACCCAGCTAGAGCTTCGCCTCCTTGGGACCTTTCCTAATCCCTTCGCCGAGGAGATGTTCGTGGCATATGAGCTGCTGGGGACGAGCAACGTCGATGAGGTAGAGCTGCGCTTCTATACTGCATCGGGGCGGTCCATCCGCCGGATGCTCTTCCCGACTACCTCTCCCGTGGAGGCCTTTGGCTTTCTGCGGGGTGGGACAGGACTACCGACAGCACCAGGATACCACGAAATCTGGTGGGATGGTACCGATGAGGATGGTCGCCCTGTGGCGAACGGGATCTACTTCTACCGACTCCGAGTACGGGCCGGTGAAACAACGCTGGAGCGGCGAGGCAGTGTGGCGCGCCTTCGTTAAATGGTTCTGCATTCCACTGTGTCTCTGGGCGCAAGAGGAGCGCTACGCTGGGGCATTTCTTGAAATTCCGCTCGGGGCTCGCGCGCTCGGTATGGGTGCTGCCGCAACAGCTATAGCCGATGACGCCTGGGGATTCTTTTGGAACGCTGCTGGACTGGGGCTCTTGCCCGAGGGGATTCTCCTCTCGGGTATGTACAGCTCACAGTACGGGCCGCTCGGTTCCCCGCTGGCACATTACTTCCACACCGGCGTGACCCTCTCTTTCTCCGGACTCCAAGTAGCAGGGAATTGGATGCGGCTGACTGTGCCCGATTTGCGACGCTATCCGGATCTAACACGGGTGCTCTCCCCGCAAGAGCGCGAAGAGCTTGTCCGCCGTGCCAGCAGCGGGGAGTTCATCCCGAATGCAGCCGATGCGCTCTGGTTGACCCTTGCACGACTTTTCATCCTGCGACTCGATTTCGGCTGGCTCCGATTTGCCGTACCGGTAGAAGTCCCGGCCGGAGTCAACCTCAAGCTCATCCACGAACGGATTGCAGAACACAGCGCCTCCGGCATCGGCGCCGATCTCGGCCTCATCGTGCGAGTAAACCTCAAGGATATCGCCTTCGATGAGCGATGGCCGCGTTTGGCTCTTGGGCTCTTCATTCGTGACCTCGGTGGCACACGGCTCTTGTGGACAACACAACGTCCACACCGTATCCCCTCCTCCACTCGCTGGGGCGTTGCCGTGACACAACCTCTGGAAATGTGGCACACAGAGCTAACAGCCGCCTATGACCGCGACAGCCGCTATGGCACCGCTCATCACATTGGCTTCGAAGTACTCTACCGTCGTAGTTTTGCCCTCCGGCTGGGCTGGTATACGGGCGTCTTGACCCTCGGTGCCGGCATCGATGCTGGGTTCCTTACGGCAGACTATGCCTTCATGGCTGAATCGGATGTCCAACTGGGCAATATCCACCGTTTAAGCGTGAGCGTCCGGCTGCAACGCCTTCTGGAGCGCTTGTAATGCGAGTCCACCTCACGGGGCTGGTAGCCATAGGTCTTTTGAGCTGTGGGACTCCCACCGCCCCCCCGCCTTCGCTGACCCTTGTTCCACAGTGGGTGCCGCAGAGTCCCGACACAGCCCCTTTCGAAACTGGAATCCGACCCTGGCCCGATGCAGCTCTCAACGGAGTTGGGGGTATCCGACTCGAATGGTATGCTCTTGACCCCCTGCAAATCGGTGGCTACCGCCTCTATCGGGCAGATACAACCGATTCGGCAGGCATCCCGATCAATTTCCGGGAGCTTGCCACGATAGAGTATGGCACAACGGCAGAAGACACCGCTTTCGTGGATGAAGCCGTGACGCACTGGCGGACGTACTACTATCGGCTCCATGCTCTCGACCGTTCCCCACAGCGCCGCGAAGGTCCTCCTTCGGCCATTATACACTTCACGCTGGAGCCGCCTCCTATCCCATTGTCCCCAGTCGGCGCCGTCCATCCCGATTCTGTCGTCTTCCGTTGGAGCAACAATGTCGGCTACGTCGTCCTACGGGTCTTCGAAGTAGACTCTACGGCTCCCGAGCTACCCGGGCGCCCAGTATGGGTCTTTGCCGGGCCTCCGCGCGATTACTCAAATCCCCGCATCCCCTACAATGCCGATGGGCGAGCTGAGCCGCTGCAAGCAGGCAAGCTCTACCGCTGGCGTATTAGCCGCATAACGGTTGGCCGTCCCGACCGGGGAGCAACCTCCTTCTGGCAAACTTTCTGGCTTCGACAATAAGGTGTACTGCCAATGTGGCGCCTCTGTCTCTACCTTGTCCCTCTGGCACTTGTGTGGTCCCAGCCGCCGCGCGAGCTCTTTCCCCGCGAAGGAACCCCCCCGCAGCGCCCGCTGCCCTACACGGGGCTGGGAGGAGCCGCCTATTACGATCTGAGCTTCGGAGCCGGACTGACTATACCGGTCAACCTCTGGGGATATGTGCGCGTTCCCGGCCGCTACTTAGTCCCGAGCTCGACAACGCTGGTCCAGCTCATCTCCTTCGGGGGTGGGCCCACGGAATATGCGCGGCTGACCGACGTGCGGATCATTCGCGATGTGCGGGTTGACACCACCATTGTCGAGCGCGTCCTAGTGTACAACTTGGAGCTGTACCAACGGACGGGTGATCCCAGCCAGAATCCCCTCCTCTACCCTGGGGATACCGTCATCGTGCCCGGTGGAGCGTTGAGCACGCTAGAAGTCGTCGTCGGGGTCGTCCGCGACGTCCTGCTCATCCTCCAAGCTGCCATCACATTAGCGCTCTTCTTCCGAGGCGGTCGATGAAGCAGCTCGTTGCTCTTTTGCTATTGCTATCGTTGAGTTGCTCGGGGCCCTCGAGGGAACCTACCCTCCGTTTTTGGCACTTCTGGGGAGAACCTTCCCATCGCGCTGCCCTCCATGAGCTGATTGCGGAGTTCGAGCGCCGCTTCAACTGCCGCGTAGAGCTGACGGAACTGACCTGGAACGAGGGGAAAACCAAGCTGTTTGCCGCCTTCCATGCTGGCACACCTCCCGATGTGGTCGAGCTGGGCTCAGATTGGGTGGCCCAATTCTCCAGCGCCGGAGTTCTCTGGGCAATTCCAGTCGATAGCATCGAGCTTGCTCACTTTGTCCCCTTTGCCCTTCCCGCCTGCTACTGGCGGGATAGCCTCTATGCGCTTCCTTGGATTGTGGACACGCGGCTACTCTTCCTCAATCGGACGGCGCTCCGCCGGGCGGGCTTGCCAGACGAGCCACCCCGTAGCTGGAGCGATCTCCTCCGTACCGCCGAACGGCTACATTCCCCACCGGATGTCTATGGCTGCGCTGTCAATGGAGCCGATCCCCATCGGCTCTACAAGAAAGTGCTGCCGCTTATTTGGAGCTTCGGTGGCGATGTACTCGATAGCGCTGGCCGGCCTACACTGACCCATCCCTCTGTCGTTGCGGCGCTTGATTTCTACAGCCAGCTGGCTCGCGTTGGCATTGTCGAGACGCAGCGCCAGCTCGATGAGCTCTTCCTCCAGGGGAAAGTTGGCTTTTGGATCTCCGGGGCCTGGCTTGCCGAGAAGCTGCGACAGCAACAGCCTTCGTGGGACTATGCCCTAGCACCGCTACCTGGCATTGCTGCTCAGCAGCCCGGCATTAGTTTTGCCGGTGGGCAATATTTGGCCATCAGTGCTGCATCGCCTCGCAAAGAGCTAGCTCTCCATCTGCTGCGCTTTCTGACCGCTGGGGAGCAAGCCATTCGTTTCTGCCGTCGCGTGCCCGAGGCGGGTTTCCCGGCCGATAGACGCTTCCATGCGGATTCGCTCCTCCTACAGGTCCCCTACCGACATAGCTTTGCTGAACAGCTTCGGCACGCCCGGATGACCCCCGTCCATCCTCACTGGCTCGAGGTGGAAGCTGCACTCGAACATGCCGTCGTTGAAGTCCTCTACGGAATGGCCTCACCCCGAGACGCACTCCAGCGGGCACAAGCGCAGCTGGAGAGACAGCTCATCAGCCAGCAATCCCGTTGATCAACCATCGCAGCCGTCCCCTCCACTGTCGCGGTTCAGGCACGACGACGCAGCAGATAGCTCCCGCGGGAAATTCAAAGCGCAACTGTGGAGCTCCGCACAGCTCAGCAATCCAAGCCGGCATACTCGGCGCATGCCCCACCAGGAGCAATTGCTCACACTCTCGGAAAGCCACCAATAAGGCCTGAACTCCGACCGTTGAACCTGAAGGCGAGAGAGCTGCATCGGTTAGGATATCCCCCTGATAGCCGAGTCCTTCAGCTATGAGCTGTGCCGTCTCAACTGCCCGTCGATAGGGGCTGCTGAGAATCCACTCAGGGCGAACCTGGAACATCGGGAGGAGTCTGAGAAGATGCTGCACGTATTGGCGCCCCTCGGGGCTGAGCTGTCGCAGGAGATCGGTCTCCGGAGTGCCCGGCTCTGCCAGGGCATGCCGCATCAGGTAGAGCAACATGCCATTCGTCTCCCTCAGTCCGACAGTTGCCAGAGCAAAAATACTCTCACGGGGCGCTTGGGGGATCTGCCGGAGGGAGGTGCTCTGCGAGGAGCTCGGCAATATCGCGGACCCGCACAGTTTCGGCCTGGCCGTGAACCTTGACCCCATCGGTCAGCATGGTCATACAGAAGGGGCAGTTGACAGCGATGACTCCTGCTCCGGTGCGCAGCAGCTCTTCCGTACGCTCGAGATTGACTCTTTTGCCTTCACGCTCTTCCATGAACATGCGCCCACCTCCGGCACCGCAACAGAAGCCGCGATCGGCCGCCCGTTCGGGATAGCGCACCTCGAGGCCGGGAAGAATTTCCAGGAGGAAGCGTGGAGCCTCGTACTCGTCATTGTAGCGCCCGAGGTAACAGGAGTCGTGATAGACGACCGTCTCCAGCAGCGTCGGGAGCGTTGACTGGTTCAGCCGGAGACGCCCTTCCTCCAGCAGACGGCGGAGATACTGTGTGTGGTGGTAGACGGTGTAGCGCCCACCGAAGCGAGGGTATTCGTTCTTGAGGGTGTTGTAGCAGTGAGGGCAGAGGGTAAGGATTGTATGCACGCCGTAGCGGTTCAAGGTCTCCACATTGGTGCGGATGAGCATATCGGCAAGATACTCATGGCCTGTGCGCCGCGCCGGATCACCTGTACAGCGCTCTTCAGCCCCCAAGATGCGGAAGCGGATCCCAGCGGCAGCGAGGAGTTCTACGAGCGCTCGTGCAACGCGCTGGGCGCGCTGGTCATAGCTTGCTGCACAGCCCACCCAGAAGAGGAGCTCGTAATCGGTGTGGTCGTCAGCGAGTGTCTTGATCGGCAAGCCGGCTGCCCAGGCCGCCCGATCGGCAGCAGCAAAGGCCCACGGGGTTGCATTGATTTCGAGATTTCCGTACGCAGACTGCAACTCCCCTGGGAAGTTCGCCTCCATCATGACCAAGCCGCGACGCAGCTCGACAATCACCGGGACGTGCTCAATCATGACAGGGCACTCCTGCATGCACGCCCCGCAGGTCGTGCACTGCCATAGGGCCTCGGGGGGAATGTAATCCCCCACAAAGCGCTTCTGCAGAAGAGCCTGCTCCTGTGGGGTCAATGTCTGTCCACGGCGCTGCTTGAGGAGCAACGGCATGCGATCGAGCGTTCGCTGCCGTACAGCGACAATAATGGCTCGTGGATCGAGCACCTTGCCTGTCTGCTGTGCAGGACAGACACTCGTGCAGCGCCCACAGTGCGTACATGAGTACCCATCCAGTATGCTCTTCCACGACAGATGCTCGACATCGGTTGCTCCAAACGTGGGGGCATCCGCCTGCGTGAAGTCAAGCGGCTCAAGGGTATTGACCGGCCCGACGCGGGCGAAGAAAACATTGGGGATCGAGGTGAGCACATGCAGATGTTTGGAAAAGGGCAGGTAGTTCAGGAAGATGAGGATGCAGCCGATGTGAAGCCACCATGCCACTTCGAAGAGGAAGCGAGTCTGCTCAGCCACTGGGAATAAGCCAGCCAGGAGCCAAGCCACTGGGCGAACAGCTCCATCGTGGTCAACTCCGAGAGCAACCCGGGCGCCATTTTGCACAAGCAGTGCAGAGACAATCACGGTGATGAGTCCCAGAATCACGGCCGCATCCCGCTGCTCACTCGGGGGCCCCTGGAGTCGGGTAACACGCTGTACCCATCGCCGCCAGGCTGCTGCTATAACCCCCAGCAGAACAAAGACACAGAAGAGGTCCACCAGGACAGTGCTCGCTGTGTACACTGGCCCGAGAAAGCTCAGCGACCAGCGTGGGTGAAAGCCTTCTAAGACGGCCTCTACCGCCGAGGTCAACAGAATCAGGAAGCCCCAAAAGATGGCCGCATGGAGTAGGCCGGCCGTCCGATCCCGCAGCAGCCGTTGCTGCGCCAGCGCAACGAGTAGTGTCTGCCATATCCGTCGGGGAAGCTGGTCCCAACGGGGCTCCGGACGCGCCAGCCAGAGAAACTGCAACAGACGGCTCACGTTGTAAGCGAAGATGCCCATAGCCCCGAGGAACATTGGAATAAAGACGAGCGCACGCATGAACACTCCTCTCACAAAACCGCACCAGTGTAGACACCGCAAAAATAGCCACCACTATGCCGCCTATAGCAGCACCCCTATCCTCGGCAAGGAGGTGTTCCCACAAGCTTGGCGGCAAATACTTCGGAGGGCTAATCATATCGGCCGCTAACGCAAATCATTGTTTCGCCTCCCTACCGGCAATAGCTTTGCACTCGTCTGAGCCAATGACTCCAGGAGCTAGCATGACAGCCACCACCCAATTCTGCAGCTACTGTCCCCACAGTTGGCTGAATCCTCTCAGGGAACTCGACAGCGAGGCGCAGCAGGCTTTAGCACAGGAACGGCGTGTAGAGCTTTTCCCACCCCGCACCACTATTGTTCGCTACGGGGAGCCCGTCAATTCCCTATACTGCATCTCTCGAGGAACGGCAAAAGCGGTCCTCCCATACTCGGGGCGCTCCGAGTCGGCCGAGCTTCTCATCGCTCTTCTCAAAGCAGGCAACATCATCGGGTTGCGAGATCTCTTCGGAGAGCGCCGCCACACAGTCAATGTGGTTGCCCTTGAGGAGATCCAGGCCTGCGTGCTCCCGGCCGCCCTCATCGAACGCTACGCCCGCCAGTACCCCCAGTTCTGGATTCAAGTAGCGCAACTCCTCGTCCGTGAGATTGAAGCTCTCGAAGAGCAACTCCTGCTCCTCCACCGACGGTCCATCCGTGAACGTGTCCTGCACTTATTGCTTCTGCTTTCTCGGACCTATGGCACAGACGAGCACGGATACATCCGTTTCCCGGTGAACCCGAACACTATTGCCGATCTCCTGCAGAGCTCGGTCTCTGCCGTACGTCGAATTTTGCTGTCGCTAGAGCGTCGTCACCTTATCAGCATCAACGGCAACCGCATGCGTATTCTGGATGCCGACACCCTTCGGCACTTGCTGCAGAACTAGGGCAGGTGGCGCCGCAGAAATGTGTGAACAACCGTTACGAATGCTTGCACTTCCTCAGGGACATCGTCTCCAATACCCCACTGGAGGCGATAGCGGTGCTGCCCGTGGCGAAACTCTATGAATTCGGTCAGATTCCCACTTCCGGCAATTGTCAACTTCTTCTGCTCCCAGGCCACAAGCTGTCGGAAGAATGGTTGCAGGCTGTCTGCCGGCACATGTCCTACCTCCTCCATTCGCTCAGCCTGTCCCGGCATTTGACTCCAGCGAAAGACCCGTCCATCGGAGCGCACCAGATGTCCAGTATATAAGCCCGTAAAACCGCCACCCCGTCCGAGGAGGAACTCACCAACGACGGGAGCCTCCGAGTCTGCTCTGCTACAGCCTGCCACTGTTGCCATTGCGAGCACGAGAAAGGACCTCACCATAGGTGCTCCTCCGCTGAAGCTACATATCGGTCGAAAGGCGCAGGCGGATGATGCGCCCATTGCCGGCATCAGCAATGTAGACCGTGCGATTGTAGACTGCTACCCCTGCCGGGGCTCGGAGCCGGTAGGGTCCTTCGCCCCGATATCCCCGCACGAGCATTCCCGCCGGCGAGAGGACATAGAGGCTATCGGTCTCGGCATCAACTACGTAGACACTCCGATCGGGTCCGAAGGTAGCTCCTTCGGGGGCTTGGAAGCGCCCTGGCTGGAGCACGGTGTTGCTCTGCTGCGTCGGATCGAATTTCTGCCGCCATCCCGCTCCTTCCCCTGTTACGTAAGTCAGCCACTGCACCCGATACTGCATCGAGACTCCCCTTTGGGTAAAGACGAGCTCCCGGCCATCAGCCGAGAGAGCCAGGGAGCTGAGCTGCTCGATGGCGTTGAGAGCCACACCGATTGGGCGCACAATCGGAAGAGGAGAGCGCAGCCGATCATCCGGGCCAATGTGCAAGATCGCTTCGTCTGGGTCAATGGGCGAAGTATTCTGCGGTCCAGTCCGGGCCAAGAGATAGCTATTGTCCGGCAGCACAGCAATCCCGGTAAAACGGCGCCACGGACGCTCGGGTTCACTATAGGCTACAACGATACGGGCACGACTGATATCGTGCTGTGCCTCCCGCAATCGGATACGGAAGACCGCTCCAATGCGCGCAGGCCCACCCGGCAATAGGGTATCCAACTGCCCACACACGAGCAAATCAAAGTGCCCATCTTGGGCTAATGCAACCGGACGCCGAATTGGAGCTGATACCCCAATGGGTCGGCCAGCCAGATCGAGCATGACGATGCGATCGTTGTCCGTATCGGCCACATAGATGAAAGGCTCTCGGCCCACTAGTACGTCGGAGGGATTGCGAAAGTTGCCCCAGATAGGCTCTAGCGGGATGTAGGCGGTATCGCCAATGCGGCTTGTATCGGAAGCTGGGGAGGTCGGTAGTGGAGGAGGTTCAGGCAAGCAGCCACTCAGCACGCTACAGATGAAGGCGGGGAGAAGAGCCCATCTCATGGCAGTTGCAACGGTTCCAGCACACAGCCCAGATACCAGACAAGCCCAAGCGGCTTTTGCGCCGACAGGGCCCAATCCAGCCGTATCTTCAGTGGCGACACAGGGAGTGCAATACCGACACCCGCAGACCACCACTGCCGAGCATATGCTCGCAGGCCTGCCCGCAGAGACAGCTCTGCCGGGAAAGCAGCCGAGAAGCGGAAGGCATACTCGCTGGCCAGAGCGTAGCTTTCAGCCGCATCACTCGGGTGCTCGATGGCTACCATCCAGCTCCACCGTTGCGCCTGCGTCTGCACTACTTCCCCTGCTGCACCAAGCCGAACAACCGTCGGCGGGGCAAATTCCTGGAAACCCTGATGTGGCTCCTCCACATAGGTAGGTGGACGGCGGACCGAGACTGTTCCCCGGCCCTTCAAGGGAAAGCCGAAATGAGAGATGGCAACCGCTAAGCGCAAGCTGCCGATGCCTGTCCAGTAGAGCGTTCCGGCATCCCAGAGGAGCCCCTGTAGGACTGCCTCAGCCCAACGCTCATGGAGATAGCGCAGAGCTATCCCCGCTGTAAATTGCTCTGTGAGCTGGTGAGCATATCCAATCCCAACAGTCCAGTGACCGAAGCGGACCTGACGACCTGTCCCGTAAGGACGGAACTCCGTTGTCTCCTCAATGGGCGGAACAACAAGGGCGGAGGCCGAGACAAGTATTGTGCTCGGGTCCGCTATGTGATAGCTGAAGCAGGCTGCATGGTACCAGAGTTCGGCCACGAAGCGGTGGCTGAGAAGTCCCAATCCGTATGCTCCGTGGGGCCCACCTCCGAGGGCGGGATTGCTCCACACCCCTGTGACATCAGGCATGGCCAGCGCAGCCCTTGCAAGCGCTGCATCCCGAGCGCTCCCGAGCAATTGCAGTGCAACTGCGGTTGAAATCCCCAGACGCTCTTCGCCAAATCGCGGCAGCACTTGTGCACAGAGCGTCATCCACAGGCATAAACTGCCGAGCAGAACTCTCCAACCCATCAGTGCCGTGCTACCCCGCCATCGACATTAATGGTCTGCCCCGTGATAATGCCCGAGGCCGGCAGTGCAAGAAATGCCACAACATTGGCGATATCCTCTGGTTCATCGGCCCGATGAACTGCCTGCGTCGGCAGAATGTGCTGCAGAATGGTCTGCGAAAGCGCCGACGCATTGGGCCGCTGCGTTGCCGTCAGCCCCACGGTGATAGCATTGACCGTAATACCATACCGGCCCACTTCGGCTGCCAATGACCGCACAAAACCAATGATGCCCATCTTCGCAGTGACGTAGTGCACCAGATAGGGTGTCCCCAGCCACACCGTGTCAGAGGACAGCACAATGATGCGCCCGAAGCCCCGCTGCTTCATCGATGGCAATACGGCTTTGACGGTTAAGAAGAGGCTGTTGAGGGTCACCTCCAGCATCCGCTGCCACTGTTCGAAGCTGAGCAGCTCAAAGGGCTCCTCCTCGTAGAGTCCCACGTTGTGCACCAGGATATCCACCCCACCCCAGTGCGCAACGATAGAGGCCATCATACGCTCGACATCGGCCGGCTGTGTCAGATCAGCCTGGACGGTCAGCACTTCACCCCCGAGCTGGCGAACCGCTTCGGCCGTCTGGCTAGCATCGGCAATATCGGCAATGACAATGCGGGCACCCTCTTCGGCCAAACGCTCGCAGAAGGCACGGCCATTTCCCACGGCTGCGCCTGTGACCAGGGCCACACGCCCCTGCAGTCCGTGCTCGAAACGGTGGATTTGCATCCCCTCACGGCTGGCGCTGCTCCGAAGCTGGAACCTGTCCCCAATGATTCTGCGCAAGCCCGGCCGCAATACGCTCCCGCGCCTCCGGTGTCAGTAAGCCGAGCTCCTTTCCAACGCGGGCGAAAACCTCCAGAATGCGCTCCAGATGCTCGTCCTCGTGAGTAGCCATGTAACTTGTGCGCAGCATGCTCATGTTCGGCGGCACCCCGGGCGGGATAAAGGTATTCACATAGACCCCAGCATCGAAGAGCTTGCGCCAGAAGAGCAACGCTGTCTCTACATCGCCAACAATGACGGGCACAATCGCCGTCTGCCCGTCCAGCGTATGGAAGCCCAGCTCCCGAAAGCCCTGGCGCATCTTGGCAGCGTTTCGAATGAGCCGGTCGACCAGTTCGGGCTGCTGTTCGAGAATCTCCAGCGCCGCTAATGCCGCTGCACAAGAGGCAGGGGTCGGACTGGCGCTGAAGATGAGCGCCGCTGAGTGGTGCTTGAGGTAGTTGATCACCCGCTCAGGCCCTGCCACAAATCCTCCCAGTGAAGCAAAAGTTTTCGAGAAGGTGCCCATCGTCAAATCCGTCTGCTCGGTCAGCCCAAAGAAGCTCGCCGTTCCACGCCCCCCAACGCCGATGACTCCAATGGCGTGGGCATCGTCGATGAGGACGCGCGCACCATACCGATGCGCAATCTCTAGCAGACGGGGCAGATCTACAATTTCGCCCGTCACAGAGAAGACCCCGTCGGAGACAACCAGTTTGTTGGCCCCTTCCGGCAGACGCACGAGCACCCGCTCTAGGTCCTCCATGTCATTGTGCCGATAGCGCACGAATTCGGCCCCCATCCCTTTCGCAATCAGGGCTCCGGTCACGATCGAGGCGTGGTTTTCACGGTCGCTGATGACGTAATCGCCCTTCTGCACCAAGCCGGCAATAGTACCTAACGCCGTCTGGAAGCCTGTGCTGAAGAGCAGTACTGCTTCGTAGCCGAGAAACCGGGCCAGACGCTCCTCGAGCTCAATGTGCAAATCCAACGTGCCGGTCAAATATCGAGATCCGGAACACCCCGTCCCATACTTACGGATGGCCGCAATAGCGGCCTCCTTCACCTTTGGGTGCGTCGTCAACCCCAAGTAGTTATTGGAACCGGCCATGATGACCTTTCGTCCCCCGATGGTCACCACCGGCCCCTCGTTCTCCTGGATGGGGTGGAAGTACGGGTAGAGCCCTTGGGCTTTGACTTCATCAGCGCGTGTGAAGGCGTAGCAACGCTCGAAGAGATCCACGCTTGTCCTCCTGCCGTAATGCTACTTCCCACTGGTCAACGGCTGCAAATATCTGAAAAAGTTAGCCGAGCTACAGCATGCTCGGCTGGCGTGCAGAGACACACGGAGATGTCCGCAGGAAGAAGCGCAGCAGGAGCTCACGTCCCCGTCGAACCCCAATACGCGGGCTCTGCTCGATGTCTTCTTCTGGAATGGGCTCTGCCGGAGCCTGGAGGAACAGCTCCGGAGTGCAGACCGAGCGGCCATTGTGCGAGAGCGTCAAGCCGAAGGCACGAGCTAAGTTTGCCGGACCCCGACAGAGCTCAACATCAGCCACCGCCCCACGGCGCCGCCGAAAGAGCTCATGACCGAGCACGGGCTCGGCTGCTCGCAACAGCACTGCTGCCCCACGTCCGGCTTCTTCTGTGACCACGTTGACACAGTGGTGCTTCCCATAGATGGCGTACACGTAGAGCACTCCTCCGGGCTCAAACATAGCGGCATTGCGCCGCGTCTTTCCTCGATATGCATGGTTGGCCGGATCCGCCTCCGGGAGATACGCCTCTACCTCAACGAGCCGAGCTGCACACCAGCCTTCAGCCTCCCGCTTGACTAGAAGCGCCCCGAGCAGAGCCCGAGCAACTTCCACGGTCGGACGTCGGAAAAAAGCGCACGGAAATGCACGCTCTGGCTCGACAACAAACAGCGCCATTGCCGTCATCGTCTTAAGCCGGTGTCTACCAGCGGGGTCAAAAGACGTACTACCGCTACGGTGTCTGCTATATGTCCGCCCGACTCCTCAACAGGAAGTGCTCGGCCCGTGGATTTGTAAGTCCTGCGGCAGATGGCCATTGTTGAGGAACTTCTCGACCATGTCCGCCAATGGCTGCAGCAGGCCGGTGTCTGTGCGTCATCGCGCCTTCTGTGTGCCGTCAGCGGAGGGGTAGACTCAGTAGTGCTTCTCGACCTCCTGCGACAGCTGTCCTCTTCTTTGGGCTTTGCACTCGGGATTGCACACGCTGACCACAGCCTCCGAGGAGAACAGTCGCGCCGGGAGGCAAGCTTTGTCGAACAGCTTGCCGTCGAGCATGGGCTTCCCATCCTCCTGGAGGTGCTCCCAGTCCGGCAATATGCTCGCCAGCATCGTTGCAGCATTGAGCTCGCCGCCCGCCGTCTCCGGTACGATTTTTTCGCTCGGGCAGCTCAGCAATTCAGCGCCACACACCTTGCGCTAGCCCATACGGCCGACGACAACGCCGAGACCATTCTCCTCAATCTCTTGCGGGGAGCAGGGCTTGAGGGCTTGGCAGGAATACCCCCACAGCGAGAGCTCCTGCCCGGCTGTCAGCTCATTCGGCCACTTCTTGCTTTCCGGAAGCAGCAGCTCTATGCCTATGCTCATGCTCGCAGACTCCAGTGGTGCGAAGATACGAGCAACCGCGATCGGCGCTTCCGGCGCAATCGCATCCGCTGGGAACTCCTGCCCTGTGCTGAGGCTATTGTCCCACAGGCTGTGCTCAGTATCTGCCGCGCTGGCACCTTGCTCCGGCAAGCCCTGGAGGGGATTGCTCAGGTCGTGGAGCCTTATCTGCAACGGGCAGCCTTGCCCGACGGGGGGTTCTTCTTTCGCGAAGCAGACTGGGACGCCCTCCCCCCCTTCTTCCGGGCTGAGCTCCTGCGAGCTGCGCTGCGGCGCTTGGGCTCGCCATATGGGCCTCCATTCGACCGACTCACTCGTGCTCTGGCTCTCCGCACAGCCTCTACGGGCAAACGCTGCATGCTGACTCGCGATGCCACACTCGTGCGCGAACGCACTGGCTTGAGCCTCTTACCGCTCACCCCAGCACTGCCGGAACTCCTCGTGCACCCCCGCGGACGCTATCGGCTCGGGATGTGGGAGCTGGAGTTTTCGGCCGTGACTGCCTCCGAGGTTGATTTCAGCGCCGATGCCTCTATCGCCTTCGTCGACGCCGACTGCCTCCCCGATACCCTCTGCTGGCGTCCCCCACGCGCAGGCGATCGCTTCCACCCGCTGGGTATGCCACGGGAGATGAAGCTAGGGGATTTCCTGACGAACCAGCGCTTACCGTACTGGCGCCGTCGCTCTCTGACGGTGCTGGCCGTCGGCTCCCGTATCCTCTGGGTCTGTGGCCTCCGCCTCAGTGAGACGGTCAAGCTCACTGAGCGCACACGGCGTATTCTCCGTCTCCACCTTCGCCATGTCCCACCTGCAGGCACTCCGGCTCATGCCCGCACAACAGCTTGAGGTGCACGGGAAGCGCTTCCGGCTCTTCCTGCCGCGCCATGAGATCGCGCGCTGCGTCCGCCATCTGGCCGAACGCATCCAGGCTGACTACGCCGGTAAGGAGCTGACCTGTGTCGTCGTCCTCAAAGGGGCCTTTATCTTTGCTGCGGATCTGCTCCGGGAACTCTCCCTTCCCTGCCGCGTTGAGATGGTGCGCGCCCAGAGCTACGGCATGCAGATGCACTCCTCCGGGACTATCCACCTCGAACCGGCCCAGCTCGATCTCCGCAATCGCCACGTACTGGTCATCGAAGACATTGTCGATACAGGGCTAACCCTTCAAGCTCTGGTTGCGCAGCTGCACGCCCAGCACCCAGCCTCACTCCACATTGTTGCACTTCTTGCAAAGCCGCCTGCACAGACACTCTCCGTGCCGCTGACATACGTAGGCAAGCACATCCCCCCTGTTTTCGTCATCGGCTACGGGATGGATTATGCCGAAGCTGGGCGCACACTGCCGGATATCTACGCCGTAGACGAACACCTCAGCTGAGGGCAATCCCGTCCAGAAACGTACGTCCATTGCTGTGTCAAAGTCGCCGTATACTCATGCATCAGCCCAACACGCGTATGCCATCCCATGAGCCAACCCCCTTGGGGCGACTGTTCCGCACCCTAGTAGGCTGGATGCTGCTGTTGATGGGCATTTTTCTCTTCTACCTCGTGCTGCGCGGGACCGACCGGCCAGAGTGGCCCATCAGCTACACGGAGTACCGGCAGTTGCTGGAAGAGGGGAAAATTGAATCGGCTACCATCGTCAAGTCACGCTTCAACGACTACGAATTCCACGGCGTCCTCAAAGAGCCCATCACACTCATCCGCGATGGACGTCCCCGCCAAGTCCGCTACATCGTCACCAAGCTCGGTGTACTCGATGCCGAGACAGAGCGGCTGTGGGCCGAAAAAGGGATTACCTGGACCTACGAATCCGGCGATAACCCGTGGTGGGAGAGCCTCCTGTCTATCCTCCCCTGGGTAGCTCTGATTGCCATTTACTTCCTGCTGCTGCAACGCATGCAGGTGGGGGCTACGCGCAATATCTTTTCGTTCGGTAAAGCTCGCGTCCGCCTCAACGATCCCTCACAGCCGCGGGTAACCTTCGACGACGTGGCTGGCGCAGAAGAAGCCAAGGAGGAACTCCGTGAGATCATCGAGTTCCTGCGCCATCCCGAGCGTTTCCGCACCCTTGGGGCCAAAATCCCGAAGGGAGTATTGCTGGTCGGCCCTCCGGGGACTGGGAAGACGCTGCTGGCCCGGGCTGTTGCTGGAGAAGCGGGAGTCCCCTTCTTCTCCATTTCTGGGGCCGACTTCGTGGAGATGTTCGTCGGCGTTGGAGCCGCTCGAGTCCGGGATCTCTTCGAGCAAGCTAAACGCCATGCCCCCTGTATTGTCTTCATCGACGAGCTCGATGCTGTCGGACGCCAACGTGGGGCGGGTCTGGGGGGAGGCCACGACGAGCGGGAGCAGACACTCAACCAGCTCCTGGTCGAAATGGATGGCTTCGAACAGAATAGCGGCATTGTGGTGCTAGCGGCTACCAACCGCCCCGATATCCTCGATCCAGCACTGCTGCGTCCCGGTCGTTTCGATCGGCGTATTGTGGTAGACTTGCCCGATGTTCGCGGCCGTGAGCAGATCCTCCGTGTCCATACCCGCCGCACTCCGCTTGCTCCCGATGTGGATCTTGCACAGTTGGCCAAAAGCACTCCCGGATTCTCAGGCGCAGACCTGGCAAACCTGGTCAATGAGGCAGCCCTCTTGGCGGCTCGACGCAATAGCCGCTTTGTGACAATGCAGGACTTCGAAGACGCCCGTGACAAGATCCTCATGGGCATTGAACGGCGCAGCCTCGTACTCTCGGAAGAGGAGCGCCGTATTACAGCATACCACGAAGCCGGCCACGCCTTAGTAGCCAAACTCCTCCCAACGGCCGACCCCATCCACAAGGTCACAATTATTCCACGTGGGCGCGCACTCGGCCTGACCGCTCAATTGCCGGAAGAGGATCGTTACACGCTCGCCAAAGAGTACATCGAAGACCGCATCGTCATGACGCTGGGCGGGCGGGCAGCTGAAAAGGTTGTCTTCAATCGCATCACCACAGGCGCTGCCAATGACCTGGAACATGCCACGCGGCTGGCGCGGAAGATGGTCTGCGAATGGGGAATGAGCGAGGTACTCGGCCCCGTGGCTCTCAGCAATCGACACGAGGAGGTCTTCCTCGGCCGGGAAATTGTCCAGCCGCGGGAGTACAGTGAAGAAACTGCACGGCTCATCGACGCGGAGGTGCGCCGGATCGTGACTGAGGCTATGGAGAAAGCCGAGCGTCTACTGCGGGAGCATTTGGATGCGCTCCACCGTATCGCACAGGCACTGCTCGAGCGCGAGGTTCTAACGGGCGAAGATCTCGAGCGCCTCCTCCGCACCACCACCTCCTCCGATCCCGCAGCCCCTGGCCCCATCCACGACGGTGCACCGATCCACATACCTACCTCCCCCACGGCTGAGCCCCTCTCCAGCCCGACTTTCCCGGACCAACACTTTGCTTTGGTCGAACTACGCCAACTGGCAGACCAGCTCGCACATCAGCTCGGCTATACCGATGCGCTCACGTTCGCTCATCAACGGCTCAAGCTGCCTCTCTCTCCCTCTCCAGCACCGACTACAGTGAACGAATTGCAAACGCAGACCACTGAGCTTGCTCTCCGAGCGGGCTTCTCGAGCGTGCATCAGGCTGCTCGCACCGCAGGCATCCAGCTCACCGATGGCGATGAGCACGCCTGGCGGGAACTGTGGCAGTACTTGCAGGATCAGCTACAGCACAAGGCCTGGACGGAGCTGATCAGTCATCTCCAGCAAGAGCTCCAACAACAGCGACGGCTCACAACGATGTCGCTAGCCGAGCTGCAGGAAGCCGTGCACAATCTCCTCTACTGGCTTGGATACCGAAGCGTCGATGAGGCGGCCCATGCCCTCCATATCCGGCTCGACGGCTCCGAAGGAGCATGGCGCCGCTTGTTGCTTGCTATGGAAGCACAGCTGCGGGAGCGCCTTCAGCGGCGCCAGACTGAGGCACAGCCCTCTTCTGAGGCCGACTCCTAAACCGGATGCAGTACCAGGAACGGGTCTCCCTACGGCGGTGGACGAGCTTCCGTACCCCGGGCCGTGCCGCTTATGCTGCCTTTTGCCATCATCCCCACGAGCTCCCACAGCTGCAGAAGCTTCTCCCGCTCAATGAGCTCCCCCGCCTGGTAGTAGGCACCGGCAGCAATATTCTCTTCGCTGCAGACTACCCCGGTATCCTCATCCGCCCCCTCTTCCGGGGGATCCACCTGGTGGAGCAGACAGACGACAGCGTCATTGTTGAGGTTGCTGCCGGAGAACCATGGCATGGATTCGTCCGGACATGTCTCCGGAACCACTGGTACGGCTTGGAAAACCTTGCTCTCATTCCGGGAACCGTCGGGGCAGCCCCCGTCCACAACATTGGGGCCTACGGCGTTGAGGTATCCCAATTCCTGCAGGCAATTTGCGTTTGGGATTTCGCAACAGCGGAATTCCGCTGGATTGCTGCCCAAGAGCTCGGTCTGGAGTATCGTAGCAGCAAACTCCGTACCAGCCTCTTGGGGCGCGTGCTCATCACACACGTCCGCTTTCGGCTCCTGCGCTCCCCTCAGGCTCGCTGGGACTACCCCGAGTTAGCCCGCTCCCTTGCCGCTGAGTCTTCTCGAACTCCGACACCGGAGGATATCTTCCGTGCCGTCTGCAGACTGCGGCAGCAGAAGCTGCCCAATCCGAGGCGCCTCCCGAACGCCGGCAGCTTCTTCAAAAACCCCGTACTACCGCTCTCCGTTGCCGAAGAGCTTCGGAAGCACCATCCTCAACTTCCTCTCTTCCCGCACGGCCCTGATCACGCGAAGATCCCGGCCGGCTGGCTTCTGGAGCAGTGCGGATGGCGAGGCAAACGCCTGGGCAACGTAGGGGTCTGGCCCCAACATGCGCTCGTGGTGGTTACCTACGGCAGGGCAACAGGGGAGGAAATTCTCCGGTTTGCTGCATTGCTCCGGCGCTCCGTCTACGAGCGCTTTGGCATTGCTCTCGAACCGGAAGTCCTCATTCTCCCCCAAGCCGCTTGGGAGCTCTACTGTAGCTGAGTCCGTGGCAGGGCCTCTGCTCCACCTTCGGCCCCCTCCCTACTCTGGCACAGGGCAGCCCGATACCCCTCCGGCATCTCAGGCAAGCGCTCCATATGCTCATCCGACAGCGGCTGCATGTCAGAGCAAGCCGGACGAAGCCCCTGCCGCACCATGTGGTAGTAGGCCGCCTCTAAGACCCCATTGACAAAAGACCCGCTGTGCTCGGTGGAGTACTTCTTGGCCAATTCGACAGCCTCGTCAATGATGACGGGAACGGGCGTCTGCGGGCACGCCAGCATCTCCGCCATACCAAGCAGCAGAATAATCCGATCCACGGGCACCAAGCGCTCAATGTCCCAATGCTGAAGGATATGCCGGAGAAGAGCCAGAACGGTCTCCCGATAGTGTTCGGCTGCCCCTAGGAGTTGCCGAGCAAATGCAACATCAGCCTCCTCCCAGCTAATGGGGGTATCGGCTTCCAGTTCGAGAATCTCTTCCTGCGTCAGCAACGGGCGATCGATGCTTGGCACATCGGCGGTGAAGTCGCGATAGAAGATGTGTTCGAACACGCTCTCCCAAGGTATCTGTGCCGCGCTAGCAGCAGCCAAGACTTGCAGCATCTTTTCCCGCGCCAGCCGACGGCTGCCACGCAGCATTTTATGTCGGCGCAGTGGAAAGATCTCTGCGCGAGAGCTCTCCGATACCCGTTTCCGGCGCGGACTCATGGTGTGCCTCCTCTGCTGTGTGTAGCCAGTCGCCGTAGTGAAGCAACGCTAGCCAGTCGTTCCTCGGCCAATGCAGCGGCAGCCTCCGTCGGCAGTATGCCCCGCTCGTGAGCCATACGGAAGAGGCGGATGAGCGTATCGTAGATGCCCGCTGTCTTATCCAGCACACGCTTGGGGTTATAGTTGCCTTCTAATTCAGCGGCAACATTCATCAGACCGCCGGCATTGATGACGTAATCCGGGGCATAGAGGATACCACGCTCGTGGAGCCGTTTAGCATCGGCGTATTCGTCCTGCAGCTGATTGTTGGCAGCTCCTGCCACAATAGCACAGCGCAGCCGAGGAATTGTTGTCTCATTCAGCACCCCACCCAGGGCGTTCGGGGAAAAGATGTCACACGGGATATCGTAGACCTCTTCAGCTCCGACCGGTGTTCCACCGATCTCGTCGCAGAGCCGCTGAGCCTTTTCGGGAAAGAGATCAGCAACGTAGACCCGGACGTCCTCCCGCACTAAATACTCAACCAAGTGGCGGGCCACATTGCCAGCTCCCTGCACGACGACGATTCGGTTGGCCAGGGAATCGGAACCAAAGACAACCTTTGCACAAGCCTTCATACCCCAGTAGACCCCATGTGCTGTAAAAGGGGACGGATCTCCACTACCCTCTGGACTACCCGTGACGTACCGCGTCTCCATGCGAATCCACTCCATATCGGCAACTGTCGTGCCTACGTCTTCGGCTGTAATGTAGCGCCCCGCGAGCGTGTCCACAAAGCGTCCGAAGGCTCGAAAGAGGGGCTCGCTCTTCTGCTTCTGCGGATCGCCAATAATGACGGCTTTGCCCCCGCCCAAATTCAGGCCAGCAACGGCGGCCTTGTACGTCATTGCCCGTGAGAGCCGCAGACAATCCTCGAGTGCTTCTTGCTCGCTCGGATACATCCACATCCGCACTCCACCCAGTGCCGGGCCGAGAGTTGTGTCGTGGATAGCAATGATAGCGCGCAAGGCAACATGAGGCTCCCAGCAAAAGAGCACTTGCTCGTGCCCGTAGGTAGCCATGAGCTCAAAGACATCCATGGTCTGGCTGCTCCTTTCTGACAAATGCGCTGAGGCGGCAAAATTAGGACAAAACGGTGCACAGCTTTCGTGCGCGGCTACACTAAATGCTCCCAAGGCTCGTCGCAGCAAGCGTAGTCTGCATGTCTTGCCTACTCTCGGACAGTCCCATGCGCGGTAGGAGTCTGCTCGCTCTGTTTTTTGGAGCTGTGGTTGCATCGGCGCAAACCGCTGTGGAGGCCCCTGTTGCAGAGCCATCCCCTATGCACTCCCCCACGCTTGTGACCGATACCCTTGCTGTCGCCGGGCGCTGCAACCACTGCAAGGAGCGGATTGAAAAGCTTGTGCGAGAGTTGCCCGGTGTGCAGAGCGCCCAGTGGGACCGCACGAGCAAGCTTTTGACCGTCACCTATGATCCCGAGCATGTCAGCCGAGCCCAGATTCAAGAGGAGCTCGCAGCAGGAGGGCACGACACAGAAGAGTACACCGCTCCCGATGAAGCCTACGGCAAACTCCCCAAGTGCTGCCGATACCGTTCCCCTTGAAGCTACTGTGCCCGACTCCAGGCTGAGCTCTTCCGCCTGTGAGGAGATCACCGCCATCTATCCTGTCAGCGGTATGCACTGTGCAGCGTGTGCACAGAGCATTCAGAGTTTCCTCCGTGCGCAACCCGGTATCGTCTCGGCTGAGGTAAACTTCGCCGCTCAGACGGTGACCCTTACCTACAACCGGCAGCAATACCATCCGGAGGATCTCCGGCGTCTCGTCCAGCAGCTAGGCTACGACCTTGTGCTCGACACCGAGCAGGTGCATATTGCACGCACGGAACGTCTGCGCCGTCTGCGCCGCCGCTGCTGGATTGCACTGGCTTGCGCCGCGCCCGTCGTGGTCCTCTCGATGGGTTTCCACGAGAAGATTCCAGCCGTCCTCCTACTTGTCCTGACGCTGCCTGTACTCTGGGCCGGTTCGGAAATATTTCTCAATGCTTGGAAGCTTGCCCGCCACGCTCAAGCAAGCATGGATACGCTTGTGGCTCTAGGAACAGGAGCAGCCTTTGCGGCAAGCCTCTGGGCAACTCTGACCCCTGACACCTTCACCCGGCTGGGCATCCCACTCCCGCTCTACTACGAGGCCACAGCGGTTGTGCTTGCCATTGTGCTCCTGGGGCGCTACGCCGAAGAGCGCGTCCGCCTCCGCGGATCGCAAGCCATCGAACGCTTACTATCGCTCCAACCCCGAACCGCCCGCCGACTTCGCCA
Source organism: Candidatus Kapaibacterium sp. (assembly GCA_938084565.1). Lineage (GTDB taxonomy): Bacteria > Bacteroidota > Ignavibacteria > Kapaibacteriales > HRBIN21 > HRBIN21. Next base: position 138,981 of record CALKEU010000007.1, read on the forward strand.
GGATACCGAAGAAGAGGTTCCCATCGAGCACCTCCAGCCTGGGGATAGTGTCCGCATCCGACCTGGCGAGCGCGTTCCCGTCGACGGTATCGTCGTTGCAGGAAGCGCCGCGCTGGACGAGAGCGCTCTCACAGGCGAATCGTTTCCCGTTGAAAAGCTTCCTGGCATGCGGGTATGGGCAGGGACACTGGTCAGAGACGGCAGCCTTGTCCTCCGTGTCGAGCAGACCGGGAGTGCTACGGTGCTGGCACAGATCACTGAACTTGTTCGCGCTGCGCAGACGCACAAAGCACCGGTTCAACGCCTGGTAGATCGCATTGCTGCGCTCTTCGTCCCGATTGTGCTCGGCATTGCGCTCCTGAGCGCTTTCGGCTGGCTCACCTTCGGACCGGAACCCCGCCTCTCTTATGCTCTGCTTGCCTCCATCTCCGTACTCCTGATTGCCTGCCCGTGCGCCCTAGGGCTAGCCACACCACTGGCCATCCTGCTCGGGGTTGGGCGAGCCGCCGAAGAAGGGCTGCTTGTCCGAGATCCCACCGCGCTAGAACAACTCTGGCAGTGCACGGCGCTTGTACTCGACAAAACGGGTACCCTGACCACAGGCCAACCACACGTTGTTGCCCAACACTGGCTCCAGGATAGCCCTGAAGTGCGCTATGCTTTGGCAGCTGTAGAAGTGCGCTCTGCCCATCCTATTGCCGGTGCCCTTGTCCGGGCTCTCGTGCAGCAGACAGATGCTTTGCCAGAGGTCGAGAACTTTTCCAGCACACCCGCTCAGGGCGTTTCCGGCTATGTCCACGGAACGCTCTACCACCTGGGAACCCCGAGCTTTCTGCAGCGGGTTGGAATTGAACTCCCGCAACAGCTATGGCAACTCTTGGCTACGTGGCACCAGCAGGGCTACTCCACCGTCTGCGCTGCAGCGGGAACGACAGTTGTCGCAGCGTTTGCTCTGGCCGATACCCTTCGACCTCATACGGCTGAGGCTATTGCGTTCTTCCGACGCCATGGAGTTGAACTCCATCTCCTCACTGGGGACCACCAGCAGGCGGCCGAGCACATCGCCCGAGTGCTTGGGATAGAGCACGTCTGTGCCCACGCCTCTCCGCAGCAGAAAGCCGACTACATACGCCAGCTCCAACAGAAGGGGCATCGTGTTGCCGTCGTCGGTGACGGCATCAACGATGCCCCAGCTCTCGCCATTGCCGATGTCGGGATTGCCATGGGCAGTGGCATTGACGTAGCCCTCGAAAGCGCTATGCTCATTCTGGCCGGAGGGAACATCCACCGGCTGGTCTTCGCATGGGAGCTGTCGCGCAAGCTTGGCCGTGTCATTGTCCAGAACCTCGCCTGGGCCTTCGGCTACAATCTCCTAGCACTCCCCATTGCGGCTGGGCTTCTCTACCCTATCACCGGCATGTTGCTGACCCCGATGCTGGCCGGTACAGCCATGGCGCTGAGCTCTATCTCGGTGGTTCTCAGTAGTTTGCGTCTGCGCTTTGTCGCCCCAAGACAGTATGCACCCATGCAACGATACGTTTTCCGTACCTCTCTGCACTGCCACGGCTGTGTTACTGCCATCAGCTCAGCGCTGGCTAGCATTCAGGGACTACATCGGTGGCACGTTGAGCTTGAGCATCCCGACAAGCGTCTTGTAGTCGAAGCCGATCGCGATGTCGTTGCTGCTGTTATCTCCGCCCTCCGCCAACGCGGATACACCGCCGAGCTCCTCGAACGACAGGACATGTCCCATTCCATAGGCTGAGCTCCATGGCACTACGTCTGAAGCCTTTTCAGAACGAACCCCGGCTGGATTTCAACAATCCTGAAGTTGCTCGCAAGCAACGTCGTGCCCTCGAGGCCGTACAGCGCCAGTTCGGGCAGGAATACCCGAACCTCATCGACGGCAAAGAGGTCTATTCCTCGCAGAAGCTTAGCTCTATCAATCCAGCCCATCCGAGTCAGGTCATTGGGCTCTTTCAAAAGGCCCGACGCCGAGAAGCTGAAGCAGCTCTGACAGCAGCCTGGAAAGCCTTTGAGGAATGGAAGCGGACGCCGGCCGAGGAGCGTGCACAGTACCTCCTGAAAGCTGCTCAAGAGATGCGCCGGCGCCGGCTCGAGCTCAACGCATGGATGATCTACGAGGTGGGCAAAAACTATTGGGAAGCCGACGCAGATACGTGCGAGGCCATCGACTTCCTGGAATACTACGCGCGTGAGGCGTTGCGCTATGCACAACCACAGCCCGTTACCCCCGTGCCGGGAGAGAAGAACGAGTACTTCTACATCCCGCTCGGGGCTGGCATTATCATTCCGCCCTGGAACTTCCCATTGGCCATTCTCACCGGCATGGCCTCAGCAGCCATTGCTGCAGGGAATACGGTGGTCGTCAAACCCTCCTCTGAGTCACCGATGATGGGATGGCTGCTGGCCGATATCTTCCGGAGTATCGGACTGCCCGAGGGGGTCTTCAATCTCGTCATTGGCAGTGGCAGCGAAGTTGGGGACTTCTTGGTAGCTCATCCGCGCACACGCTTCATCGCTTTCACGGGCTCCATGGAGGTTGGACTCCGTATCCACGAGTTGGCAGCCAAACCGCAACCGGGGCAGATTTGGATCAAGCGCACCATCCTGGAGATGGGTGGCAAGGATGCCATCATCGTGGACGCCGAAGCAGACCTGGACGCCGCCGTCGAAGGCGTCGTCGTCTCCGCCTTCGGCTACCAAGGGCAGAAATGTTCGGCATGCTCCCGGGTCATCGTTGACAAGAGCCTCCACTCATTGTTCATCCGCAAGCTCAAGGATGCCGTCCGAGCCCTCCGAATCGGCGATCCGGCTGAGAACTTTGACGTAGGACCCGTCATCTCCGCTCGTGCGCGGGAGAGCATCCTCCACTACATCAGCATTGGCCAGAAGGAGGGCAAACTCCTCCTCGGTGGCAATCCTGTCGGCGATCTTGACGGATACTACATCGAGCCAACCGTTTTCACTAATGTGTCTCCCCGAGCTCGCATCGCACAGGAAGAAATCTTCGGCCCCGTGCTTGCAGTCCTGAAAGCCAACAGCTTCACTGATGCCCTACGCATTGCCAACGGAACCATCTATGGACTTACCGGCTCGGTGTATTCCCGCAATCCCGACAAACTCCGCCAGGCTCGCGAGGAGTTCCACGTTGGCAATCTGTACTTCAACCGCAAATGCACCGGTGCCCTTGTTGGCGGACATCCCTTCGGAGGCTTCAACATGAGCGGGACGGATTCCAAAGCAGGAGGGCCAGATTACTTGCTGCTCTTCCTGCAGGGCAAGAGCGTCAGCGAAAAGATTGGCTAAAGTTCCATCAGCATCTGCCGAACTATCCCTACACCGAAGGGAGCAGTCAATGCAGCGGCGGTGGCTGCTTGGTATCGCTATCGCTTCTATCGGCCTGCTCGTAGGCGCAGCAGTGCTTATCTCCTGGAACAAGCGTACCATGGAAGCAGAGCTGCGCACCAATGGCACGGATATGATGCTACTGGCAGCTTATCGCGATTCCACACTCCAAGATCCTAACCACTCGCTGTACCACCAACGCTCGCTACGACTCCAACTCCTGCGCTCCCGTCCCACCCCCTACCGTGGCTCACTAGCATTCGTGGACTCCCTTGGGCTCTGGTCTGCTGAAGCCTTCCTGCACCACAGCCGCTCTGAATTACGCATGCTTGGGCGCTACCAAAGTAGCCTCTTCAAGCGCATTGAGCAGCTCGATACTGTGCAAACCCTCGTCTTCGCAGGGGTCCTCTCTGTGACTTTGCTCTTGATCCCTCTGTTGCTCCTCTACCACCGATTAGCCCGTCAACGTCTGGATCTGCTGACAAAACTACAGGCAAGCGAGGTGCACTATCGAGAGCTGGTCGAACATATGCCTGACCTTATTCAATCGGTCGATGCTGAGGGCCGCTTCGTCTACGTCAACCGCTATTGGCGCCAGGTCATGGGTTACAGCGACGAGGATCTCTCGCGACTCCGCATCTGGGATATCCTGCGCCCTGACCAACTGCCCAAATGCCAGCTCCTCTTTGAGAAAGTTTTCCGGGAGCAGTCGCTCCATGGTGTCGAGACGGTCTTTCTTACCAAGCATGGCGAGGAGTTGCACGTCAGCGGCAACATCACCGTACGCCCTGACCCCCTGACAGGACGTCCCGTCACCCGAGCCCTTTTCCGCGACGTGACCGCACAGAAGCGACAGCTCCAGCTACTCCAATACCAGGAAGCACTTGCCAACACAGTAGCTCGGATTGCACAACAGCTGCTTGCAACTCTTGCCCCTGAAACGCTTGCTCCCGCAGTTCTTGGACAGCTTGGGGAAACCCTCAACACGGACACCGTTTATCTGGTCGCCCTTCCAGAAGGTAGCCCACAGGTAGTAGCGCTCTGGGTACGCGAGGAAGACAAGCGGCCCCTTGTCCTTGCAACCTTTGAGTCTCCCTGCTGGGAGTCATTGCGCCCCTTCCAGGAGCGGCTAGGCGCTGTTGCTGTGGTCGAAGCCACGGCCGAGGAGCTCCCCTCTCCGGAGAGCTCTTCAGAAAACTGCCTTGCGGCTCGCAACGTTCGTGCGCTCCTCTGGAGTCCACTCACACGCCATGGACACCTCTGGGGCTTTATTGGAACAGAAGACTGGCGACAGCCACGTCTGTGGAGCCCAACGGAGCGCACAGCCTTGGAGAGCACCGCAGCAAATCTTCTCTCCGCCTTCGACCGTACGCATGCCTATCGAGAGCTCCAGCGCTTTGCGGAAGACCTGCTCCAAGCTCGCACTCTGTTGGAATCCTACGCCGAAGAACTGCGGAAGGCGAATGAAGAGCTTCAGGAGCGTAACGCAGAGAAGGACCGCATCATGGCCATCGTCTCCCACGACCTCCGATCGCCTCTGAGTGGCATTCGCGGCCTGGCTGAAATTCTGCAGACTGAGGATGCCAAAGACCCAGCACTCGTCCAGGAATTTGCCAAGCTCATCCACGAAACCGCTGACCACATGCTAGCGCTAATCAATGACTTGCTCGAAGTTACTCGTTTCGAGCGTGGTGCACTCCAGCTCCGGCTTGCCCCTACCGATCTCTGTGAACTTGCGCGCTCGGCATTCCGCACCATGGAGGGTATGGCTCGCTCGAAGAACATCCGGCTCGTGCTCGAATGCCCAGACACCCCTTTGGTCACCCTGGTCGATGCCCCGAAACTCACCCAAGCCCTCAACAATCTGCTGAGCAACGCCATCAAGTTTACCCACCATGGAGGCTCGGTCACTGTGCGGATCCAGACCCTGGCCGAACATGATGCCATTAGCATTCAGGTTGAAGACACAGGTATTGGAATCCCGGAAGAGTTTCTGCCCCATCTCTTCCAGAAATTTGGCCCCCACCAACGCCCCGGTACTGGCGGTGAGCGAGGTACTGGCCTTGGATTACCTATCATCAAGGCCTTCGTGGAGCTGCATGGAGGCAGTATTACCGTCACGAGTACCGTCGGTGTCGGTACCTGCTTTACGATCCAGTTGCCCTACCGTCCCCCTACCGCTCTCGGAGAACTCTCCGATCTTGCTGCCCCTGCTCCTCAGCCGGCGCTGTAGCCCTCGGGGTGGGCTGCAGTTCTTCTACGTTCTGGCCAGGAGGCGCTCTGGCTCAAGTACCCACCGCTGGGGACTTCGGGCAGGCAGCTCCTGCGCACGGCCCCGCTCATCGATGAGCACCGGACGATACTCCGGGCGTTTGATCTTCTCCTGAATGGTCATGAGGGCTTTGAGGAGTGCCTCCGGGCGCGGTGGACACCCTGAGACGTAGACATCCACGGGCAGAAACTGATCGATGCCCTGGACAACCGAATAACTCCGAAACATCCCCCCTGTGGAGGCGCAGACCCCCATAGAAATCACCCACTTCGGCTCCGGCATCTGATCGTAGATCTTGCGCACAACCCAGGCCATTTTGTAGGTGACTGTTCCCGCAACAATCAGCAGATCGGATTGGCGTGGCGAAAAACGAAAGACCTCGGCCCCAAAGCGAGCCACGTCGAAACGTGGTCCTGCAAAGGCCATCATCTCGATAGCACAACAGGAAATTCCCAACGGCATTGGCCATAGCGCATTGCGCTGCGCCCACTTGGCGAGTGCTTCAACTGTTGTGGTCAGGAATCCATCGCGCTGGAGTGCCTTCTGGAGAGCTGTCATTGAACCCCTGCAGTCTATTCCACTCGAGAGTATAGACGAAGAGGGACGGCTTTTCACTTACTCCACTGCAGAATTCCTTTCCGCCAGACATAGACCAACCCAACTAGAAGCACAGCGATGAAGAGCCCCATCCCGACCAGCCCGAGAGTACCGAGCTGCCGAAACTGCACTGCCCACGGATACATGAACACAATTTCCACGTCGAACACGATGAAGACCATGGCGACCATATAGAACTTGACCGAGAAGCGTTCCCGCGCCGTGCGGATAGGTTCCATACCGCTCTCGTATGTTGTCAACTTTCGCCATGTCGGCCGGCGCGGCCCGAGCAGCTCGGCAGCAGCAATGTTGGTCAGTCCAAAGAGGACGCCAGCAGTGATCATGAGGAGAACAGGCACATATGCCTCCATCGCCATCTTGGTAGGTTACTCAAACCGCTGCAAAATTACGGGCATGTGTATACCCCATGGCGCAGCAGTCTGTATTTTTGCAGCCATCTTAACCCATCTGCTGCCGATGGAGCAGACAACTTCTGGACAGCCTTCGCCACCACTATCACAGCGTCTTGGGTGGTGGAGCACGTTCACTCTGGTCGTTGGCAGTGTGATTGGCTCGGGAATCTTCAAGAAATCCTCTACCATGGCAGCTCAACTCGGTTCGGCCGAGCTTCTGCTCCTGGCATGGGCTGTGGCAGGGGCGATTACCCTCTGTGGAGTCCTGACGAACGCCGAGATTGCAGGCCTCCTCCCTCTTACGGGGGGTCAGTATGTTTTCTTCCGCACCATGTATGGCGACTTTCCCGCTTACCTCTACGGCTGGGCGATGGTCAGCGTTGTCCAGACAGGTTCAATTGCCTCCATCGCTTACGTATTCGCCGAGCACATGCAGTACTTCGTACCGCTACCCCGACTACCAGAAGGAATGGAACGCTCCCTTGCGCTCTACCTTCCAGGCATTGGGACATTCTACCCGCTGGATAATCTCGGCGTGAAGCTCCTCAGCATTGCCACCATTGGAGTCCTGACGGTAGCGAATATACGGGGTGTCCATATCGGCGGCGGTATCCAGATTGTTCTAACCCTGGCCAAGGTCGGTGCCATTCTCGTACTCGTTGCTCTGGGGCTCTCGACATTGGCACACGGATGGCATCTTCCTCAAGGCAGTCAGACCCCCGCCAGCAGCTCAATGGGCTGGGGATGGCTGAGCTCCTTTGCTGTAGCCCTGGCAGGGGCATTCTGGGCATACGACGGGTGGAATAATGTCACATACGTCGCCGGAGAGATCCGCGCAGCCGAACGGATGGTTCCGCGCGCACTCGTCCTAGGCATGATAGGGGTGACGGTCATTTACCTGCTCGTCAATTTGAGCTACATAGCAGCCTTACCCATTGAGGTCATGGCCCGCTCACAGTTGGTTGGCGTCGAAGCGGCACAAGCTGTACTCGGTACAGGCGGGGCTGCTTTCATTGCCATTGCTGTCATGCTCTCAACGCTGGGTACCACGAATGGAACTATTCTCAGCAGTGCCCGTCTGTTCTATGCCATGGCTGATCGGGGCTCTTTGCCCTCTCCCTTCCGGTATGTTCATCCACGCTACCACACGCCTGCGGGAGCTCTCGTTCTGCAGGGGCTCTGGGCAAGTATACTCGTCCTGAGCGGCACTTTCGACACTCTCACCGACATGCTCATTGTCGTCAGCTGGGGATTTTATGCCCTTGGTGCTGCAGGCATTGTGATCTTGCGCCGCAAGCTTCCCGACGCACCCCGCCCCTGGCGCGTCCCGGGCTACCCCGTGATCCCCTTCCTCTTCGTCATGTTTGCCACAGCCTTCGTAGTGCTCAGCCTCATAGAAGATATCACTGCGTACGCTCGCGGTGAGCTCCCCTTCATGCGTACAGTGCTCGGCCTTGGACTCGTTGCCGTCGGCATCCCTCTGTACTTCCTGCTACGCTACCGACCTTCTGCAGCTCCACCAACGACAACGCCTTCGCCATGATGGATGCCATCCCGGACATACTGTTGGTCGACGATGAAGAAGCCTTCTGCACAGCCGTTGCTCAGTACATGCAATCGTGGGCCTCTGTGCGCTACGCTCTGACCTACTCGGAAGGACGTCGGCTTCTGCAGCAGCGCTGTCCAGACATCCTTCTAGCCGACCACTACCTTCCCGATGGTGAGGGGGTTGAACTTCTTGAGTTAGCGCTGAAGAGTTGTCCGGAGAGCGCGCGGGTCCTCATCACTGCGCATACGGACTCAGACATCCTCCAGCGCGCCATCAACGAACTGCGCATTGCCTACTACATTGCCAAACCTGTCGAACTTCCCCAGCTGCAACTTCTGCTACAGCAGCTCTGGTATTTGCTCATCCTCCGTCGCTCTCAGCAGGAGCTGCAGGCGCAACTTCGAGCTTACTATCAAGAGCTGGAAGAGCGCATTGCTAAGCGCACCCGTACTCTGCAGCATGCCTACGATGAGCTTCGTCATCTCACGGAGCAGAGGGATCAACTCCTGCGCTTCTTGCTCCACGATCTGCGAGCTCCTCTCTCGAACCTGCGCCTGCTCTGGAACGAGCTCATGCAGCTCGTACCTGCCGATACGCAAGCCGGTGAACTGTTAGCTTTAGGTAGGGACATCGTGCATACTCTCGAGCAGCTTGCGGCCACCATGGCTGCCACTGTTACAGCAGATGCTACGCTCCCCCTCTCGCACCCCACCCCTATCGATCTGGCAGAGCTTTCGGAACGGTGTATAGCGCTCTTCCGTCCACGTGCCCACGCCAAGTCCATCCAGCTTTGTCTTCAACTTCCCCACCGGAAGCTCCCTCTTCTCTTCGGCAATCAGGCTCTCCTGGAGCGCCTCCTGATAAACCTCCTCGACAATGCTCTCAAATACACGCCGGCTGGGGGGACTGTAACCGTAAGGCTGCAGTCCCACGAGGATCGACTCGAGCTGCAAGTACAGGACACCGGCGTCGGATTGCATGCTGAGGAACTCTCCATGCTCCTCTCCGGCTCTGGCAAGCCCTCGGTCCATCCAACTGCTGGCGAATCCTCCACAGGTCTCGGATGGAAGATCATCCGCCAGATTGCTCAACTGCACCATGCTTCCGTTGACATCATCTCTGCTGGGAAAGGTGCTGGGACAACTGTCACCATTTGCTTCCCCACGCATGTATCTGCCATCTCGAGCCCCTCATGAAAGCCATCCGCTTCCGCCTCCATCCGACCACGCCGGAACGGCACAAACTACAGCGCATCAGTGACGCACTCCACTATGGGGCCATCATCCTCTACCCGACCGATACCGGTTTTGCACTCGGCTGCCAGCTTGCGAACAAGAGCGCTATCGAACGACTGCGGCTCATTCGCCAGCTCCCCTCCGAGAAGCCATTGACCTTCCTATGCAATTCGCTCAAGCACCTTGCTGAGTTTGCGCATGTCTCCACCTCGGCTTACCGCATCCTGAAGCGTCTCACACCGGGGCCGTACACCTTCATCCTGCCGGCAACGAAGGCTGTCCCTTACTACGCCCAAGACTTGAAGCGCAAAACTGCTGGCATCCGCATCCCCGATTCCCCCATCTGCCTGGCACTGCTCCAGGCCTTTGGCGCTCCTCTCATCTCCATCAGTGCTCTCAGCAACGAGGAAGAAGCTATCGAGCCCACCGCGCTCATTGAGCGCTTTGCCGCACAGGTAGACATCGTGGTGGAGACCGAAACGTACAGCTTTCAGGGCCCTTCCACAATCATCGATCTCACCGAAGACATACCGCGCATCCTCCGACGCGGTGCAGGTTTAGAGCGCGCTCTGGAAGTACTCCCCTTGGAAGAGCTCTGAAGAAGGTCAGCGGAGCACCTGCAGGACCCTCGTCGTCGCTCGGCGTCCAACACGCAAACGGCACAAATAGAAGCCCGAACTTATCGGCCCCAAGCGCACTGACACACGGTGGTCCCCCGCAGGGTATTCCCCCTGAAGGAGATTGCCAACCAGCCGGCCCTGCAGGTCTAAGAGCAGGAGCTCTACGGAGGCCTGGTCTGGCAGAGCAAAGGACAGTGTTGCCATTGAAGAGGCAGGGTTCGGAGAGATTTCGAACCGGAATACCTCCGGAGGCGCTTCCTCGACCCAGGTCTGAACCGCAAACAGTGGTAGGGGAGCAAACTCGCGCAACAGAATCCGCTGCACTTGTGTCTGCGGGGCTCCAAACCACTGCAACAATGCAGCAGCATACACCTGGCGGTAGTCGTACTGCATGAGCAGATCACCCCGCGGGTCTAAGTTGGCCAGATCGGGATCCTGCCCGTGGAGGCGCCCACCGAGCACCTGCCCTCCAAAGACGAAGAGAGGCGCTGCAGTCCCGTGATCGGTACCCTTGGAGGCATTCTCTTGGACACGTCGCCCAAACTCGGAAAAGGTCATGCCAGCCACACGATCAGCCAGACCGAGCGCCCGCAGATCATCCAGAAATGCTTTGACGGCGTCGGAGAGCTCACGCAAGAGCGACGCATGGATGCCGGTAACCCCTCCTTGATAGGCATGGGTGTCGAAACTATTGCGCTCGATGCCTACTACGTACACCTTCGCTCCCAAACCCCCGCTGATGAGGCGTGCTACAATGCGCAACTTCTGCCCAAGATCGGTATCCGGATAGGCTATGCGATTGGTCCCCTGCTCGGATGCTCGGCGTACAAGCTCTGCATAGCGCTGCGCCGCTTGCGCAATGGAGCGGACAAAGCGTAGTTCCTGCCCAGCCAGTGTATTTGGCACTTCGCCCCCAACACCTTCTGCGCCTTGGGAAACCAGTCGATAGAAGTCCCGGGGATCGCGGAAGGAGAGCCCTAACAGCCCCCGCTCACCCTGCACGACGAGGGAGGAGGCCGCACCAATCTGGACCGCTAAAGGTTCCGAGGGGATCTCTCCCGGCGGAAGGTCGGCTACCAGCGTCTCTAAGTAGCGCCCGAGCCACCCCGTGCCGAGAAAGACATCGGCGTCGGTTGCTGTCACCCAAATATCTGTCCCACGGAAGTGCGAGCGATCCGGATTTGGATAGATAACCCCCTGCACAATGGCCAACTCTCCCCGGTCGTAGAGCTCCTTGAAGCCCACCAGTGCGGGATGCCACCCTAACGTTGGGGTCAACGGCAGGGTCTGTTCCTTCGGGATAGCAATGGTAGGCCGAGCAGCATAGTAGAGGGGGTTCTCAATGGGAACCAGCGTATTGAGTCCATCATTGCCCCCTTGGAGCTGGATTAAGACGAAGACACGATCGCTCTGCTCAGTCAGCTTCCGGAGATGTCCAAGGGCTGGAGCATGAGCAAGGGCCTGAGCCGAAAACCGACCTAGCGCTGGCAGCGCCGAGAGCACTACGCCAGCTTTGAGTGTCTGCTTGAGGAAATGCCGCCGCTGCATGGCCTTCTCCTCCATGTGCTACGTCAGCTGATATTCTGGCAGGCGCACAATCGCCTTCAGCAAGAGGCGAATCCGAACATCGGCATTGGGAGCTTCCAGACTCCACTCATACTCAGGGGCTCCCTGCAAGAGTTCGCTCACGAGCCACTCCTCTTGCTCTGCCGCTATTGGATAGGCCAAGAGAAAGCGGGCAACTTCACGCACGAACGCCCGCGCCTGCCCATGGGAGGCGAACTGACGGGCAAAGCCGAGTACATCGACGGTAAAGGGCAACTGTGCCCCTTCAACCGTACGCCCCTCGAGGAGAGCTTCGGCAATGCGCTGGCGCAGCGGCAGCGTCATACTCGTCAGCCACAGCCGATGCCCCTTCCAACCCTCTACCGTCGGCGGATTGAAGAGCTCAAGCTGGAGTGCTGCGGCCGCACGAACCCCGTATGCATATGCGGCCGGATGCCGAATCCCGAGCTGCCGTAAGAGCCCAACGATGAAATCCAACGGGGACTTGATCTGCGCGGCGTAGAAGCGCGGGTCGAAGAAGTGGGCACTCCCCAAGAGTATACGAAGTACCGGCTTGAGCTCAAAGTTGTGCGCTACCAGTGCCTGAGCCAATTGCTCCACAATGTTCTCATCCGGAACGGCATAGACGAAGAAACGATACAGCTTACGGGCAAAAAAGCGCGGGCAGGCTGGCTGCTCGAAAATGATGCGGATTACATCCTCTGTCCCCCAACGCCCTGTCTGCCCCAGAAATGTCTTTACCCCATCGTCGAAACGCTGTGGCACAAAGATCGAGCGCAAGCCAACAACGCGCCAGCCTGTGAGCGCTCGTGTTGCAGCCACGACATCCCACTCCGTATAGTTGCCCACCCCCAACGTGAAGAGCTCCAAAAGTTCACGAGCAAAGTTCTCGTTCGGCTTGCCTGCCATGTTGTCGTTATTGTCCAAGTAGAGGAGCATAGCCGGATCGGAAACCATCGAGCGGGTCAATGCCCGAAGGTTGCCCCAGACCATCCGACGGAAGGTGTCGTTCTGGATGTAGTGGTACTGTGGAGTGTAGACTTTGTCCTTGTCCGTCGTGAAATGGTTATGCCAGAAGAAGACCATCTTCTCCCGCAGTGAGCGCTCACGCTCGACCATAAGCCTGAACCACCACTGCTGCAGTTCGGCCATTCGCTGGGCATCGAGCACTCTATCCGGCGGATAGCGAGGCTCTTCCCCCACCCAGGTCCCCGGCGGCTCCGGAAGCGGGAGATCCTGCAAGAGAGCTTCGACGACTTCCTGGGGCGAGCGCGACAACGCCCACTCCAGCTCGGCCTTCGTAAACTGAAATCCCGCCCGGTGCAGCAAATGCCCCGCGCTGCGCTCATCCCAAGGCACCTCTGGCGAGGGAACGTATGGCTCCAGTCCCGCCTGAACTCGTTTTGGGACTCCAGCCATGATCTGCTCCAGCACAGCCAATCCTTGCCGGAAGGGCTCAGCTATAGAGCTGAGGAATTCCCGCCGTTGCATCGGACGTGCCCTGCCGCTGTGGGACCTACGCTCCAACTTACGAATTTTTGCCTTCGAGAGCAACGGTCCCCTTCTGCCTCACGGCCCACCATCGCCGAGCATAGGTGCCCGTAGAAGAAATGATGCCCAAAATGCTCAGAGCGATGCCGACTGCTAACCAGTCCTCCCAGCCCAAATAGGCAGCAAAGAGAGTTCCGGCAATGGCAAGAGCCGTCCACTTCCCCGGAGGCAGCGAGGGCAGTATCTGTCCACTCCAGCGCCACGCCAGGACACCACCGAGGAGCAGCAGGGCATCCCGCGCCAGCACAAGCAGCACAAACCAGAGTGGCAATTTCTGCTGCCCCGCTAGAATGAGCGCGGCCACTGCCGCAACGATTTTGTCTGCCAGCGGATCCAGTGCTTTGCCCACCTCACTGATGCGCCGCTGCCGTCGAGCAAGCTCTCCATCTGCCACGTCGGAGAGTACAGCCCATAGCCCCAACGCCACCACCCACGGTGTTGCTTCGGCCAGAAGCGCCCACGCTAGAGGGAGAGCTGTCAGCAAGCGCAGCAGGCTCAGTACGTTAGGGATTGTCCACACCGATCCCTCCATTTCTTCGCCTCATCCAGAGGAGACTGCCACCCAGACCAACGAGCATACCCACGAAGGCGGGCTCTATATGCCCCGGCACCGGTAAGAGCTGCGTGACCTGCAGCCCCATCCATCCCGCCCCAGCGCCTACCGTTATCCCCATGAGCATGCCGACACGGGAGCTTGGTATGTACACACGCTGCACATATCCCAACACAAAGGGAAAGAGCAAGGCCGGTACAGCCAGAGAAGCTGTCCGCACAATCAGCTCCACTACCGACGGGATAGCCCACGCCATCCCCATGGCTATTGCCATGGTTACCACAAGCCCCCATTGGGTCAGACGTCGTACAGGGTAACGCCCTGCCAGCAGCCGACAGCGTCCCAGAATATCGTATCCCACGGTGGCAGCGCTCAGGAAAGTGTAGCTCTCAAGAGTCGACATCACCGTAGCAAACAGCGCTACGGCGAAAATCCCCTTCCACCCGACAGGCAACACGGTCTCGGCGAGCGTAAGGTAGGCCGACAGCGGCTCCGTCGGCACAAAGGCTCGGGCATACAGCGCCGCCATGATGCTCATCGTATCGAATACAAGCCAGAAGAGGACCGACAGCACGATCCCCCAGCGCGCCGTCCGCACCGACTGAGCAGCCGCACAGCGCTGGTAGAAGCTCGGATCGATGAAGGTCTGCAGAGCAATGACAAACCATACCGCTATCCCTGACCAGCCCAAGAGCCCCGGTATCTCTCGATGTGTTGCCGGCAACACCTGCCACATCTGCCATGGCATCCCCCAGTGATCGATACAGAAGCCGAGCAACACAGCAAAGCCCACATACATCAGGACGAACTGCGCTGCATTGGTCAGTACATCAGCTCGGAAGCCCCCTGTGTAGAGATAGGCCACGGAGAATACCGCCCCTACCACAAGCGCAATGCCCAGCGGCCACCCTGTCAAGGCTCTGATAAAAGTGGCCAGCATCAGCAGATACGAGGCAGGGATCGTAATGAGGAGGACCACCAGTGCCGCTGTTTTTCCAGCTCGCTCCCCATAGAAGAGCTGCATCTGCTGTGGGATTGTCAAGGTCTGTGATGCTCGGATCCTCCCTGCGATAGCCGCCGCAAAGATTAGCGCTGCCCCATAGTATGGTACCCCAAGACAGAGCCAGGCGACGATACCGTAGCGATAGACAAACTCCCCCACACCCAGGATGGCTCCATACCACGTCGCTACCAGTGTAGCAACGAACAACGGCAATGTCAGACGGCGCCCAGCGAGGAGGTACTCTTCCGCCTCGCTGGCCCGTTCACCTCGCAGCCGAGGGGCAATACCGAAGCCAATCAGCAGTAGCACAACCCCATAGACGGCCACAACCACCCAATCCTCTGCAGCCAGGCTCATCGTTGTGCGTTCCGAAAGGCTGCCACCGTGTGCACGAGGCCTTCAGGAAGCGGTGTCCGAGCCCTCCATCCCAGCTCTCGCTCAATCCGTGCAGAGGAGCAGACACTCCGCCGCACCTCTCCAAGACGGGGTGGGGCAAAGCGTGGCCTTGTACGCACACCCACCACTTGTTGCAGGAGCTCAAGCAAGGCATTGACACTGAGCTCCACACCACTGCTACAGTGGTAGATCCCCCGAGCCTGTGGCCGCAACGCACAGAGATTGGCCTCGGCAATATCCCCGACATACACATAATCCCGCTTCTGCTCCCCATCCCCATAGATGACTGGCTGTTCGCCCCGAAGGAGTCGCTCGGCGAAAATCGCTACAACTCCAGCCTCTCCATGGGGATTCTGCCGTGGCCCGTAGACGTTCGTATAGCGCAGAACCACCGCTTCGATTCCGTAGAGACGGCTATAGCAGAGCAGATACTGCTCGGCTGCAAGCTTTGCCACACCGTAGGGTGCCAGCGGCTGGAGTGGATGCTCCTCCGAAGCCGGGAAGACCTGCTGCTCGCCGTATATGGTGCCTCCCGAGGAAGCCAAGATGACCCGTCGTACGCCAGCTCGCCGTGCGGCCTCGTACACGTTGAGACTGCCGAGAACGTTGTGCTGAGCATCGCGGAGGGGGTCCTCGACCGATACGCTGACGGCAATCTGCGCAGCATGGTGATTGACAACCTCGATGCGGTAATCAGCCAGCACCTCCACAAGAGCTCGATCGCACACATCCATCAGCACAAAGGCGGCTCCCGCCGGCACATGTTCGCGGCGTCCCGTCGAGAGATTGTCCACCACAACGACCTCGTGCCCTGCTCGGAGATAGGCTTCCACGACATGGGAGCCAATAAAGCCGGCGCCTCCCGTGACAGCAATCCTCATGTGGCGATGTCACGCCGATAGGTCTTCCCCTCGAACTGAATGCACTCGGCAGCCGCATAGCAGCGCTGCCGTGCCTCCTCCAGGGTCGGCGCAACGGCAACCACGTGGAGCACCCGTCCCCCCGCTGTCCAGAGAGCCCCGTTCTCCCACCGTGTTCCAGCATGGAACAGCAGCACACCGTGCTGCATAGCCTCCTCCACCCCCGTGATCCGAAATCCCGTCCGATAAGCCTCCGGATACCCTGCCGAGGCAAGTACAACACAGCAGGCATGCTGCCTTGAAGGCGCGCGGAGAGCGCTCCGGGCAAGCCTTCCTACAGCCGCACTCCCCAACAATGTCAGCCAATCAGCTTCCGCTATCGGCAGAACCACCTGAGCTTCCGGATCCCCAAAGCGCACGTTGAATTCCAGGACATACGGCTCGTCCCCGACGATCATAAGCCCTGCATAGAGGCATCCTACGAAGGGGGTCCCGTATCGCTGCAGGGCTTGTATGGTCGGCTGCAGAATACGGTGGTGAATGCGCTCCAATAGGGACGGCCCTACCCACGGAACGGGAGCATATGCGCCCATACCGCCGGTATTTTTGCCACGGTCGCCTTCCAGCGCCCGCTTGTAATCACGCGCAGGCGCCAGAACAACATATTCTGCCCCATCGCAGAGTGCCAATATCGAGAGCTCTTCCCCGGCTAAATACTCCTCGACCACTACCGTCTCCCCCGCCTGACCGAGAACTCCCCCAAAGAGCCCCTCCAGAGCCGCAAGAGCCTCCTCCCGGGTCTGTGCTACCGTTACCCCCTTCCCCGCAGCGAGTCCACTCGCCTTAATGACGAGTGGCAGGGGATGGTTTTCCACATAACGCAGCGCTGCTTCACGCTCAGCGACGGAGAAAACCCGATATTGCGCCGTTGGGATCCCATTGTCCTCCATGAAACGCTTCGCAAACGCCTTGGAAGCCTCCAGTTGCGCAGCCTTCCGGGAAGGGCCAAAGACAGCAATGCCATTGTCTCGCAAGACATCAGCAATGCCCTGACTCAACAGTTCCTCCGGGCCAACGACCACCAGACGAATACGCTCTGCCGTACAAAAGCGCACAATCTCCCGCTGATCTGCCACCGGGATATCCACCGGTTCGGCAATCTCCCAAATCCCCGGATTCCCAGGGGCAACAAACAAGCGCGGACGCTCCGGCGAGCGAATGAGCGCCCACGCTAGCGCATGCTCTCGACCACCGCTACCAATGATGAGCACGCGCATGGTTCCCCCTCACCGTGCTGAGAAATACAAATGGCGGCCTGCCCCGGAGGACAATGCCGCCATCCCCGACGACCATTCGCAAGACGGCTACCGCGAGTAGAACTCCACCACCATCGGTACTTCGCAGATGACGGGAATTTCCTCCCGCGGTGGAAGGTAGAGCAGACGAGCGGAAAACTCCGCTTTGGAGACCTCAATATACGGCGGGGCCTGCCCCGCTTGCCGTAGGGCTTCTTGAATGTCAGGAATACGCCGACTCTTCTCCCGTACCCGAACCACATCCCCGACCGAGAGCTGGTACGACGGGATATTAACCCGCCGCCCATTGACCTCAATGTGGCCATGGCGAACGTATTGGCGAGCAGCATAGATGGTTCGCGCAAAACCAGCTCTCAGCACAAAAGCATCAAGCCGCCGTTCGAGCAGCTGAATCAGATTGTCAGCCGTATTGCCAGGCATACGACTTGCCTCCTCGTAGTAGCGTCGGAGCTGCCGCTCGTGAATGTTGTACTGAAAGCGCAAACGCTGCTTCTCCAAGAGCTGACGCCCGTAGTCGGAAAGCTTTGCCCGCCGCTTCTCGGGCCCATGCTGCCCTGGCGGGTACGGCTTCCGTTCCATGTACTTCTGCGCCTTGGGCGTCAGTGCAATTCCGAGCTTGCGCGAAAGCTTGACCTTGGGACCTGTGTACTTCATGCTCTCAGCACCGCTGCACAACCAATGGTGCGCAAAAATAGGAAGCTCTCCTCACATGGCTAACCCCTCAGCGTCGTGCATGGTGCAGAGCCACTTTGAGGAGCTCTTCCGTCGTATGAATATGCTCGGCTCCGTGCTGTGCGAGCGCTTCACGGAGCATTTTCTCTGCTTCGCTCCGGCTATAGCCCAAGGCCATCAGTGCAGAGAGAGCTTCTCGCCGCATCAGGGATGGAATGCTGCTGATCTCCTCTTCCTCGACGAGCCGAATCCGCTCTCGGAGCTCCACGACCATGCGCTCGGCCGTCTTGCGCCCTATCCCGGGAAGCCGCTGGAGCGCTGCAACATCCCCCCGGAGAATACTCTCCCGGAGTTCAGCAATGGAAGCAGCAGAGAGGAGCCCAAGTGCCGTCTTCGCCCCAATGCCTGAGACACTCCGCAACAGCTCAAACAGCGTACTCTCGGCCTCCGTCAGGAAGCCAAAGAGCACCGCCTCAATCCGTCCCCCAGGGCCTTGGTACAGCTCCAGCACTGTCCACAGGCGGATGCGCTGCCCGGAGCTTGACAGGCGCTGCCGTGTGCTCTCGGGCACCATGACACGTAGTCCAATCCCACCGCAGTTGAGTACCACCTCCCCTTCACCGCATCGGACAATTTCGCCCTCAATGAAGGACACCATTCCAAGCAGAGTTAGAGCTGCTGAAGGCGCTTGAGTGCCCGAGGGGCAAATTCGCTCGTTGGAAAGCGCTGGACGAGGGTCTGGAAGTACTGTCGTGCGCGTTCGCGGTCACCCTGCCGGAGGTAGCTCTCGGCCAATAGAGCATATGCTGCTGCCGCCTTCGGGGCCGCCGAGTGCTGAATGACCGCCTGGAGCTCTGTAATGGCTTGCCCGTATTGGCCTTGCCGGAAAGCAATATCTCCACGCCAGTAATGGGCGTTGCTCAGCAACACCGGATCCTTAGCTTCCTTGACAACACGCTCGAGCAGCTCCCATGCATTGCCGTACTCCTGGCGCGCAATGTGCTGTAATGCTTTCGTGTACTGCTGCAGCACAGCCGCATTGGAGAGAGCACCTCCAGCAGTTGCCTTGCCTTCAGGAGGATGCTCTGCCACTGTTTTTGCACTCGTTTTCTCGCCAGCAGTCGCATGCGCACGTGTACGGACGGTCTTACCTCTTCCCCTTGTCCCCCGATACTCTCGGCGAGTCAATGCAGTCGAGGGCGTGTCCGAGCGCAGAGCATTCAGCCCTTGAGCCAGCTCGGCCAGCTCTGCTACCATGAGCCCCATGCGTTGAATATCTTGCTGCATCTGCTCCAGTGTCTCTCGCATCTTGTTCTGCTCTGTCGAAAGTTGGTCTAGGGCTTCTCGCAAGGTCGGAAGCCGCCGGGCTGGGAGCCCAGCAACCGCCGTGTCTGCGGCTGTACGTCCTAGGCTATCCCCTGCCTCGCGCATCTGAGGCTGCAGGCCCGCCAATTGCTGCTCCAATACCATCAGCGGTGGTACCGCCCGTTCCATCGGGCGCATGGACCCACAGCCTAGAGCCCCAACACCCACCACCAGTACCCAATACCACACCATCACGACCGTACTACGTGCAAGCTCCGTGCCACCTGCAGACAGCCTCCATCACGGGCTCCCATAGGGCTTCTCCATGTAGCGACGGGCCTCTTCGTGCGAATTCTGTACATTCCGCCACGAGAGGACCTTGCGATATTGCATCAGTGCCAGCTCGCGCTTGCCCTGCAGATCGTAGATGTTGCCAATCTTGAGATTGACCTTGACCATAAAGCCGGAGGGATCCTCATCGAGCACCCGGCTGAGCTCGTCACACTTGTAAAAGTAGCGTAGAGCCTCCTCGTACTCTCCACGTTGCATGAGAGCAAGCCCGACGTAGTAGAGCGCCTCACGCGCGGTCAGCTCTTCGTAGCCTGGCCACTTTTCAATGGAGCGGCGCAGAATTTCCCGCCACGTCTCCTCCATCTTCTCTTGAACACCCAGGCGGACATAGCACCGCCCCAGATAGCGATGGAAGTACGGGTTACGTGGGTATTGCTGCATGAGCTCTTCAGCGACCGCAAGCGCTTCAGGGATATTCTGCTCGAAGTCGTAGAGGATCTGGAGCAGTACCACCCGAGCTTCCGTAGCAGCGTAACGGGCATGGCGAGCAGAAGCTCGTAATTGAGCAATGCCTAATTCCTTATCCCCCGGCGGCAAGAAGAGCAGCAGCGGGCGCAGAATCGGATACATCTCCGGCAGTTTGACGGCATAGTAGTTGTAAAGACCCGTCCCGAGCAGCACATCGTAGTTTGTCGGCGCTAGACGCTGAACACGCATGAGAATATCGAAGCCCTCTCGTCCATCATTTGCGGCACGGATCCAACTTTCCCGCATTGCATAGAAGCGCCCTCGGTAGCCCAGTGCCCCTCCTCGGAAGAAGAGTCCAACGATGTCGTAGGGATTCTGCTCCAACAGGGGCTTGCAGACCTCGAGCACACGCTGGATCTTGTCGAGAAACTCCTCATCGTAGGCTCGCGACCGCCGGTTCGTCAGAATCTTCCACCACGCTACCATGGCTTCCATGAAGTACCCTGCCGGATGCGCAGGGTAGCGGGCGATGAGCTCTCGAAAGTAGGTCTCGGCACTGTCGAACTGCAAGTTGTAGATGTAAAAAATGCCCTGCCGCACGAGGCTGTCGGCATCCTCCCGCATGAGCACCCACTGCGCTCGGGCGCTGAGCACACCCCCGCCGAAGAGCAGCAGCGCTATGAGCACCATCGCAAAACCCCTCCTTTGCTTGGGCCAAAAGACGAATAACTCTCCCTCTTCCACACCCCGCATCCCCCCTCCTTCCCCGAAGGCCTTCTACTTACGGAACGGCCATCGACTGCAGTTTGCGCCCCTGTTGAGCAATTCGCCAAACCACACGAGCTGCCAGGAGCGCAACCCGAGAAAGCTTGTCGTAATTGAGCCGATCGGCATGATCGCTCGGACGGTGGTAGTCCTCGTGGAGCCCTGTAAAGAAGAAGGCCGCAGGGATACCGCGGCTGACAAATACGGCATGGTCGCTAGCTCCCCACACATCCCTCTGCGCCTCCTGCCCTAGCAGGAAGGGAAGAGTAAGTCGCTGGTTCTCCTGCTCGACGAGTCGCCGCAACCACTCCTCCGAGACGCCTACCGAGAGGGAATCGGGATGATTGCGCCCGATCATGTCCAAGTTCACCATAGCCAAACAGCTGTCCAACGGGAGCGGTGGAGCCGCAACGAAAGCACGCGATCCCAGCAATCCCCTCTCTTCGCCGCTAAAGGCAACAAAGACAATGCTCCGCTCTGGTGCCCGCCTCCATTGGCTTAGAGCACGAGCCATGAGCAATAGTCCAGCCGTTCCCGATGCATTGTCATCGGCTCCGTTGTAAATCGAATCTGCACTGTTCGCAGAAGCCATGACGCCAACATGGTCGAAGTGCGCTCCAACGAGTACATACTCCCCCGGAAAGCGCCGCCCCGGCAGGAGAGCAACAACGTTGGGGACCGACACTCGCTCCCTTTCTTCAAAAGCGACAGCAAGGTCCACCCGCACATCCGGAATTGGCTCTACGAGGGGATGCGTAAGAGTATCGGCCCGACGGAGGCGCTCACGCAGGGCTTCAATACTGCCTAACGCTGCCTCAATGACTTCCTGCCCAACGCTGTACATGACTGGAACCATCGTATCAGGGATGGCAAGCTGCCAGGGCAAGCTCTGCACCAGAGGGCTCGAGCTCAAAGCAGGCCACGGAAATCGCTGAGGGCGCAAACCTCGCTGCGCCTCGGGGTGGTCGCTCAAGAGAATCCCCACGACACCGTATCGACGCAACTGCCGTGCAATAGTTCTCAGAGGCGCGTACCAGCCTGTCGTTCGCATAGTATCGGTACGCCGACTGCGGATGAGGAGGACAACACTGCCCTGTAGGTATGAAGCCCAGCCCTCAAGGTAGGCCGTATCCAGCCTCTCTCCTCCTATGAGGATGAGTGGGGCATTCTCCTGCCGTCCAGCTCCCGTCATGCTGTGCGGAACGGCCTGCTGCGGAATTCTTGCCTCCCAGGAGGCAGGCCCCTTCCGGATACGCACGAAGAGGCTGTCTGGAGCCAGATCCCGGCGTACCAGCTCATATTCGTACCAGTAGCTTTTCCCCACGGGTTGAAGTCCCCAACGCTGGAAGGCATCGGCAATGTATTGAGCGGCTCGGAGAAGCTCAGGGCTCGGTGTAGCACGCCCGCGAAGTTCGTCGGAGGCGAGAAACTCTACATACTGCCGGGCGCTCTCCGGCGCAAATTCTCGAGCAAGCGGACGGGGAAGCTCCAGTGAGCTACACCCAAGTCCACTGAGGCTACACAGGATCAGCAGAATCCGGACACCGTGCGAGTCCATCGAACACTTCAAGCCTGAAGCCACAGACGAACCCGCCCCTCTGGAACCGCTTGCGCAAGTTCACGAAAGCCCTCCAGAGAAAGCTCAACCCCGACGTGCGGCACACGGTAGGCACGTACAGGAGCTCCTTGCTCATACAGGCAGATCAGCACCGGACATCCCCCAAGTCCGCGCTCCCGGAGACGATGCAGGCGCTGAATGCTCTCCACCACCTCTTTCGTCAGGGGAAGCTCAATGCGGAATCCCTGAGCCAGACGCCGGAGCCCTCGCTCGAGCGGCTCTGCCTGGGCTACGATCAAGCGTGGGATCCCTTCACGGGTTTCCAGCCGACCGCTCAGAAGCACAAGTTCCCCCTCCTGCAGACACGATTCGGCCTGATTCAGCACCGTATGCCAGAAGACCGCCTCGGCCTGCCCGCTCCAATCCTCAACGAGAGCAAAGGCAATGGGGCGTCGCTGCCGGTCGCGGCGACGCTCTACCGACACAATAACAGCCGCTACCGAGAGTGGGCCTCCATTGGAGACCTCTCCCATCTGCTGGAGTTGTGCAATAGGCACGACCACTCCTTCCAGGAGCGGCTCGTATTCCTGCAGTGGATGGGCGCTCAGGTAGAAACCGAGCACCTCGCGTTCGCGCTGCAGCTGCTCTCGTAAGCTCCATGGAGCAACCGATGGGAGCTCGGGCTCTGTCAGGGCAATCTCTGGCGCACCGAAGAGATTCTCCATCGAAGGAGAGCTCTCACTATTGCGGGCATATTCCAGAGCTTGCCCGACGGCGGCCATCAGCTGTGCTCGGTGTCCACAGCGGAGCCCATCGAAAGCCCCTGCAGCAATCAGAGCTTCCAGCGCTCGCCGATTGAGGATGCGCGGATCGGTCCGGCGCACCAGATCGAAGAGGGAGCGGAAGGGCCCCTGCTGCCGCGCCCGCACAAGCTCCTCCGCCGCTGCCATCCCAACGTTCTTGATACCCGCTAACCCGAAGGAGATCCGCTGCGCATCCAGTGCTTGAAAGGTTGCCTGCGAGCTGTTTACATCCGGAGCTAACACCGTGATGCCGAAAGCTTTGGCCTCACGCACAAATTGCACCAACTTCTCCTGGTGCGCTATCTCCGCCGTCATGGTGGCAGCGAGGAATTCAGCCGTAAAGTGGGCCTTCAGATAGGCCGTCTGATAAGCCAGGTAAGCGTAAGCGAGCGCATGGGACTTGTTGAAGCCATAGGAGGCAAAGCGCTCGATGAGGGCGAAGATCGCCTCGGCAACCTCCGGCGGGATGCCTCTGCGCACAGCCCCATCGATGAAGGCCTGCCGCTGCTGCTGCATGAGCTGCTGGTCTTTCTTGCCCATGGCACGGCGCATCAGATCGGCCTGCGCCAGCGAAAAGCCAGCTATGACCTGCGCCAGCTGCATAACCTGCTCTTGGTAGATGATGATGCCGTAAGTCGTCCGCAGAAGGGGCTCCATGAGTGGATGCAGATACTCTATCGGCTTGCGCCCATGTTTGCGGGCGATGAACTCGGGGATGTACTCCATCGGCCCCGGGCGGTTGAGAGCATTGAGAGCCACTAAATCCTCGAGCGAATTCGGCCGCAACTGCCGAAGAGCCTCCTGCATGGTCTCGGATTCAAATTGGAAAATGCCCAGCGTGCGCCCACTGCTTAGGAACTCGTACGTTGTGGCATCGTGCAAATCCACCGTGTCGATGGCTACCTCAACGCCGCGCGTGCGACGTACCATCTCGACAGTGTTGTCAATGATTGAGAGCGTCCTCAGCCCGAGGAAATCCATCTTGAGCAAGCCGGCATCTTCGAGCTCACGCATGGCATATTGGGTGACAACTTCCCCGCTGGGGGCACGGCACAGCGGAACGTAGTCGCTGACTGGCCCTGGGGCAATGACAACACCGGCTGCATGCACAGAAATATTGCGGCAAAAGCCTTCCAGAGCAAGCGAGAACTCCACCAACTGACGCAGTTTGGGATCCTCTGCCTCCCGCACCCACTGCAGATCGGGCAGCTGAAGCGCCTCCTCTAAGGGAATGGGCTTGCCGAGCACTACAGGGATCTTCTCGGTGATGGAGTTCAGCAGCGAGATCGGAAGCCCGAGGACCCGCCCTACATCCTTGATCACGGCCCGGCTCGAAAGCGTGCCAAAGGTGATAATCTGGGCAACCGATTCCTCCCCGTAGCGCCGGCGGACATACTCGATGACCAAGTCACGCTTGTCATCGCTGAAGTCTACATCGATATCGGGAAGCGAGACCCGCTCAGGGTTCAGGAAGCGCTCGAAGAGCAAGCCATACGGCAGCGGGTCAATACTGGTGATACCGAGTGCATATGCCACAAGGCTCCCCACCACAGAGCCCCGTCCAGGCCCAACCCGTATCCCCATTCGGCGAGCAGCAGCAATGAAGTCCTGTACAATGAGGAAGTAGCCAGCAAAGCCCATACGCGTGATGACCTCGAGCTCGTAACGGGCTCGTTCAGCCACATCTACCGGGATGGGGTCCCCATAGCGCTCTCGCAATCCACGCCAGACGAGCTGGGTTAAGTACTCCTCCAGCGTGCTGACCCCTGCATCGGGCGGAATGGGGAAGTGGGGCATGTGCAGTGTAGGAGTCAGCTCAAGAGTGCATTTTTCTGCCACCTCCAGCGTTTGCGCAAGAGCATCCCAGTGCTGCGGGAATAGTCGGGCCATTTCAGCGGCCGTCTTCACGTACATTTCCGGCTGGCGATAGCGTAGCTGCGTAATGTCGACCGCCCGCCGCAGGGAGCTTACATCGCGGATGTGAAGCAGCACATTGTGTGCCAGCGCATGCTCTCTGCGGATGTAATGGCAATCGTTTGTCACCACCATTGGAATGCCCAGTTCCCGAGCAATGCGGGGCACATAGGTCAGCACTGCCTCATCTTCGGGCAAATTGTGCCACTGCAACTCGAGATAGAAGTCCTCGCCGAAGAGCTCCCGATACTGGGCCGCCGCCCGATAGGCACTTTGGTAGTCCCCGGCTACCAGATGGGCGTTGACAACCCCAACCAAGCAGCCCGAGAGCGCAATGAGTCCTTCGTGATAGCGCTCGAGCAGTTCCCAATCAATCCGCGGCCGGTAGTAATAGCCCTCTAGGTGGGCGAGGGTCACCAGTTTGATGAGATTCCGGTAGCCCTGTTCGTTCTTGGCCAACAGCACCAGATGATAGTAGTTGCGCTGTTTCGGCAGGGGGCGGTCGAAGCGACTCCCCACGGCCATATAGACCTCACATCCGATGATGGGCTTGATACCGGCGGCCTTCGCCTCTTTGTAGAACTCCAGGCACCCGAACATGACGCCGTGATCCGTCAGCGCCACGGCTGGTTGCTCATCGGCCGCGACGGCCTGCACGAGCTGCCGCGGCGTGCAAGCCCCATCGAGAATGGAGTAGTGCGTGTGGTTATGCAAATGGACAAAGGGCACAGAGGCACTCATGGCCGACGATAGCGGAACGGTACGACAGAGGGATCGGACTCCCGTCGTAAGCAGGCACGGAGAACTCTCCCGGCCCATGACGTAGACGGCTGAGCCGCAAGAGCCGCATACGCAGTCCGACGCAGAGCAGAGGGCTGCCGAGCAAGGAGCCGCTCCAGCCGCGCAAGCGACACAGTCGTATCCAGCGCATTCACAATCCAGCCGAGCATTCCACGGACGGAGGGCTGCAGAGGCAAGCGCCAGAGCTCTTCCACAAGGGCTATGGGCAAGTTCCCGCGCTGCTGTGCCCCTTGCAGAGCGGCTGCACGCACGATGGCACAGCTATCCCCCAGCATGCGGGCCCAGACCGCAAGAGGCTGCCGCGGCTGTAACCGCACAAGGGCATGAGCTGCCCGAGCCCGCACCAGCGGATGCGGATCTTCCAGACACTGCCGCAATTGCTCTTGAACGGCCGAATCCCCAATCTCTCCAAGACGAAGGGCAGCCATCGCACGGACGGTCCACCGCCGGTCCTGCAAGAGGATCTGTAAGGCTGGTACGGCTTCTCGCAGACGCAGTCTCCCTGCAACTGTAGCCATCAGAGCCAGTGTGCGCTCATTGTCCGAACGCAGCGAATCGAGCACAAGGCGTCGCAACGCAGCGCTATCGACGGCATCCAGCCGCGGAAGGATCTCCTCCAAGGCAAGTCGCTCACGAGCCGATTCTGTAGCGAGCTTGCGTGCCAGAAACGGTATAGCTGCAGCACCAAGAGCGGCTATGCGCTCGCGGGCTGGCTGGACAATGTATTGAAACTTCTGCGGAGCTGCCGATGCTTGAACGAACAAACTGTCCAAACTCTCCGCCAAGGGCATCCGCGCCGTATCGGGCACATCAATGCCAAGTCGCGGGGGTGGCGGCAGCGGCGGTACAAGGTCTCCATCGAACAACACCCCATAGGTAGACTGCAGCCTCATCCACCGATTCCCGACCGTGTCAGCGTACCAGTCTGTGCCCTCAGCATCTAAGAAGAGCCCAAGACTACCGAAGTGGCGCCGATAGTCCCCAAAGCCCATCGTATTCGGACGGCGAGCCGCATAGGTATCGTTCCCATGCAAATCCACCAAAAGGGCTAGGCCATTAGCACTGGCTGCCCCCTGCGAGAGGCTTTCACAGAGATAGTGATCGTCTCCGGCAGCATCATAGAGGATGCCCACCGCAAAATCATGCCCGCACCCTTGCGAGACCCCGTGAGCGCTATAGATATCCTCCCCCTCCTCGTCCCACAGCAGCCCGAAGGCCAGATGTACGCCAGCTCCTTGGGCGTATTGATAGGCGACGTAGCGATCGTGACCAGCCCAATCGAGCACCGCACCGAGTCCATACCAGTAGCCGGTTCCCTGCCCGTAGATGTCGCACAGATAGGTATCATTGCCGGCACTATCGAGCAGCAGCCCTATACCGCCGGAGGCCAGAGGGCGATAGCCCAGTGCCGCCCCTTGGGCAAAGGTCACAAAGCGGTGCTCGTAACGGAGGACATCGACATAGGGACTCTGGGCAAGATAGACATCGTTGCCCGAATGATCTACAAGCGCTCCGTAACCACGAACAAAACCAAACCCCTGCCCCTGCGCCTGACACTGGTAGAGATCGTGGCCACCCCTATCGATGAGCATTCCAAGCCCAAAGGCAGCCGCACCTTGAACGTGGATTCCGCCCACGTATCGGTCATATCCGGCCCCATCCCAGAGCACACCGAGTCCGGCAATTGCCGCACCCTGGGAGAAGTGCCGCGCCCGGTAGAGATCGTTGCCCTGCAGATCGATAAGGAAGCCGCACCCGAAGAATCCAGCCCCGAAAGCAAAGTCATCCCCCACGTAGAGGTCGTCTCCGCTGAGATCGATGATAACTCGGACAGGTCGAGCCAGCGCTTCTGCCTTCGTCAACGGTGGTAGCATATAGCGATCATTGCCACCCACGTCCAAGATGAAGGTGAAGTCGCCAACGTACACATCATCGCCCGGGCCCCCAATGGCAATACGGCCAAAGGGGGTCTCGAACACAGTTGTGCGGATGCTATCCCGATACCGATCCAGGGGTGGGCTGTTCCGCTCTACCGTTGCCCAGAGAGCCCGCCAGAGAGAAACCATGGGCGCCAAGAGACGCCCCCACGGAACAGCAGCCGCAGCGGCAAAAAAGCGCTCTGCCCGCTTTCGAGCAGCTTCCTCGCGAGCCTTCAGTTCGAAGAGTGATGCCTCGGCATCCTCTTCGGAGAGCAGGAGCAACGTGTCAGCAACCTCCACCAAGAAGGGGAGCTCTCGTATACTACGGCGAATCGCCTCGATGTCCTTCCATGCCAGCACCAGCGGCCCTAGATACTGCCGGAGCGAGGTTGCAGCAATCAACCCAACGCGCTGCTCCAAGTTTACCCCCAACAGACTGTCGAGCTGGCGCGCTGAGAGCTGCTGTTCGTAGTAGCGCGGGCTATAGTCCTCCATGGCCAGAGACCGAAACCACCGTCGCGCCGCTTCATCGAGCACAGCTGGGCGCAGTTGCAGAAGGTGTCTAGCTTCGTGAGAAAGCATCGAGAACACCTGCAGAGGATGCTGAAAGAGCGCTGCTATCTCGGCAAGCCGATGACTATCGGCTGGGGTAATATCGCCGGGCAGCCACAGATCGTGCCGGGCCATGCCCAGGAGTGCCAGCGCAGAATCTATGACACGCAGAGCCTCCGGCCGTAGTTCCTGAGCCTGAACCACCGCGGCAAGGCCCAATGCAACAAGTATACCCCTATGCATCGCCTGTCCCTCCATTACCACGCTCCCGCTCAGCAAACACCGGTTGCTCCCGCAGCAGAATCACGTGTATATCGTCTCCACTGTGCAAGACTGCCTGCACGGAGAAGCGCCATGCTTGCTCCAACGACTCCACTGCCCATCCCTCGAAGGGATGGCGTCCGCGGCCAATCACTAGCGGAGCAATGAATACATGGAGCTCATCGAGCAGCCGGTGGCGCAAGCAAGAGGAGAGGACCGCTGCACCCCCTTCGACCAACACGGAGGCAATCTGGAATTGCTCCGACAGCCGCCGAAAGACCGTCGGCAGATGCAAATGCCCCTCCTCATCGATGGGAACCTCCAGGAGCTGAACCCCACTGTGCCGCAGCGTCTCTGCCTTCCGGGTCTGAAGCGCTGCTGGGGAGGTGCACAGAATCGTGCGCTCACGATACTCGTCGGCAAAGACAAAACTCATCATCGGCAGCTGCAGCTGCGTATCCAACACAACACGCCAGGGCTGGCGCCCCGGCACGGCTCGGACGGTCAGGTGTGGGTTGTCACGGAAGACCGTATTCTTGCCTACTAGGACAGCATCCAGCTCTGTCCGCAGAGCATGGACCCGGCGCCGACTCTCCTCGCCCGTAATCCACCGTGACTCTCCATTGGGCAGGGCAATGCAGCCATCGAGCGACTGGGCAACTTTGCCCACAACGTACGGCATCCCGCTGACGATGTGCTTGGCAAAGTACCGATTCAGCCACCAACACTCCCGCTCCAACACCCCTATGCGGACTTCGACGCCAGCCTGCCGTAACTGCTCCACCCCTTTGCCAGCAACCAAGGGGTTGGGATCGAGCATGCCGATGACGACTCGTGCAACCCCGCTGGCCAGAATACGCGGAACACATGGCGGGGTCTTCCCTTCGTGCACACACGGCTCCAGAGTCACCACCAGAGTAGCCCCCCGAGCTTCCTGGCCGGCTTGCTCGAGCGCCATAATCTCAGCATGTGGTGCACCGTAAGCAGCGTGCCACCCTTCAGCCACAATGCGCCCTTCCTTGACAATAACACACCCGACCCGCGGATTCGGGCTGACCCGCCCCGTTCCCCGGAGTGCAAGCTCCAGGGCACGGCGCATCGCATGCTCGTCAGTCATGGCTTCGAGTGCCATTGCAATGGAACTACCACGCTGTACGAGCGCGGCCGGACCGGCAAGCTCAGATGTACCTCATACACTCCCGGAGATGGCCGCTGACCTGTTCCCAGACGACCATGCCAGCGGTATTCATAGACATGCTCAGCACCGACCTCCGTCGGCTCAACGGCCCCAATGACCTGCAGGAATGCAACTCCATCCTGCGACCCCCACAACCGCTTGCCTCCCGCAAAGAGCTCGACCCGGAGGCGCTCCGAGCTCGGGAAGTACTCCCCCTCAACAGGCCGAAGCCGACGTGCACGCACTCGGAAGAGCACCCCTTGGCTATCTACCTCCAGCTCGGGGGCCAGCTCGAGCGCACCATCGATGTGCCATCGCTGTACCCACCTCTTCTGCCGGACAACTCTGCTGGAGCTCTCTAGCTCGTAATCCAGCAGGACCCGTGCCGGGATCGTAGCCGGTGCCCGCTGCAGCAAGGCCTCCCCCTGGAGCACAAGCGAAGCTTCCCCGGATTCATGAGCCATACCGCCCACATTGGGCACAAGAGTGGCTTCCCCGAGCAGTTCCCCTTCAGGCGAGCGAAGTGCTACATGGATGCGCTGCACCGAGCGCAGAGCCTGGCGCTCCGCCTCCCGATGCGCCCCTGCCCACAGGCTCAACCGCACCCCCGTATCGGTTGTCTGCAGCTTCCACTCCAACACGGGCATCCCTACCTCCTTCCGTTCAGCTCGGCAGCACAGCAGGAGCACGCCGAGCACCATCACACCGTACGCCTTCCCGCTCATACGGACAGAAGCCGTAGCTGTTGCTCAATCTGCTCCGCTAAGCGCAGTACCTCAAGGGTCTGCTCACTCGGTATGGCCGGGGGAGCTTCCCCGAGAATAGAGCGCACGAAGGCACGCTGTTCCTCCCAGAGTGGATCTCCTGCCGGCACGAGACAGCGACGCCGTACGATCATCCGCCGCAGGCCATCTTCGGCCACCCACTCGGCAAGGTACTCCTCACCTTCAGCAAGCGTATGGGAACCCCAGCGCATCACTACCTGTTCGACCGACTGCTCGGCAAAATCCACCGCCACATAGCTTGAGGCCTGGAAGAGACGCATCTTGCGCAGGAATTTCGCCGAAATCCTCGACGCCGTCACATTCGCAATGCACCCATCAGCAAACCGGAGCCGAGCGTTCGCAATGTCCGGCATCGAGGTCAGCACTGCTACTCCATGGACCTCAAAGTGCTCGACAGGGCGCTGCAAGAGCGCTAACAGCAAATCCAGGTCGTGGATCATCACATCTAGCACGACCGATACATCCGTCGAGCGCGGACGGAAAGGATGCAAGCGGTGGATCTCCACAAACCGTGGAGCTACTGCCTGCTGCTGCAGCCAACTGAACGCCGCATTGAAGCGCTCAACATGCCCTGCCATCAGCACGCGCCCCTGCTGGCGAGCCTTCCGCACAAGCTCCTCAGCTTCTGCAGCCGAGACCGCCAATGGCTTCTCCACCAGACAATGGCAGCCTGCGTCGAGCGCTTGACTGGCCAGAGCAGCATGGGTACGGCTTGGTGTTGCAATCGTGACGGCATCCGCAGCAGCCAAAAGTTCCTCAAGCTCCCTGAAGGCCCGCACCCCATATTCAGCTGCACGGCGCTGCAGCCGCTCTCGATCGATATCGTAAATCCCCACCACGCGCACACCCTCGTGACGGCACCACTTCTGCAGGTGCAGTGTGCCCATGTGGCCAACACCGATGACAGCAACCCGAATCACGGCTCCTCAGCCCGAGGATGTGCTTGCCGATAAGCCCGGCGCACGTGCTCGAGAGAAACGTGCGTATACTTTTGCGTACTGGCCAGCGAGACATGTCCCAGCATCTGGCTTACCGCTACCATGTCGGCTCCCCGTTCCCAGAGGTGCGTCGCAAAGCTATGGCGCAGCACATGAGGCCCCTTCTGATGCCCTATGGGGAGCTGTTCCAGAACCTGACGTACCCAGCGGTACACGACACTCTGGCTCAATCGCCCACCCCGTAGCCCTACGAAGAGCTCCTCATGGCGCGGAGCCAACTGCGGCCGTACCTCTATGTACTGCCGGAGTGCCTCCACAGCCTTTCCCGCTATGGGGACAAGGCGTTCTTTGCCCCCCTTGCCCAAAACCCGCAAAAGCCCGCGCTCCCATAGCACGTCGCTGAGCCGCAGAGCGATGAGCTCACTGACCCGAAGCCCACAGCCGTAGAGCACCTCCAGCACGGCAGCACGAAGACGGTCGCTTGGGGTTTCTCGTGGTAGCCTGTCTAATGCCTCGCAGAGCTGCTCCTGCGGAACGATGCTCATAAGAGGCTTGTCTGCCCGCGGGGTTGGAAGATATCGAGCCAGATCCCTCGAGACCCACCCCTGCTGGGCAGCGAAGCGCAAAAATGCTCTGACGGCCGCTACCTTCAACTGTATCGAGCGGCGCTGAAGTCCACCGTCATGTAACCACCCGGGAAACTGTCGCACCAGCCGGACCGTCAGCTGCTCAAGACCCCCTTCTGCCTGGACGCTGTCGCGCAGATACTGCTGAAACTGCCGAAGCGCAATCGTATACGCTCGCACACTTTGGCGACTATATCCGCGCTGCTGCAAGGCAGCCAGAAAGCGCTTCACCTGCTCTTCCAGCTCCATTCAGCCCTTCCTCCGGAACACCTCTGGGAGAGGCAAAAATACGCTCTCCTCCACGGTGCTTTTGCTACGGCAGCGTCTCTGCTCCATAGTGCAGCCGGTAAACAGCCGTACAGCCATAAAACCCACGTGGCAGCCGTTCAGCCGCCCACTGACCAAGACGCTCAAAGCGAATCCCCCCGACAACTACCACAGGCTCGGTACGCTGGAGCACCTCGGCCAGCAGACTTTGCCGCAGAAAAGGACGCCTCCAAACCGCCTCGTTGGCTACCCAATACCGAGGACGCCAGCGCCAGAGGAAGCTCGTCACATCAGCCGTTTTCAGATACGGGGCAATCTTGCCATCGGTTACCCCATCCAAACTCAACACCCGCAGGTCTGGCCGAAGCCAGAACCGAATCTGTACCTCGTAGGCTAACACCCACGCTCCTGGCTCTGCAAGTGCATTGAGGAATTCCGCACACGGGCGTTCGGTCACTACGGCGAAGTCATATCCCCGACGCCGGTCATCCCAAGCCTTTAACAGCACGTTCGCCACAAGGAGCACTATCACAATCGTGGGAACAATCTGCATCGACCTCCTGTGCATACCCCATCGTTGCATCTCCCGTAGCGCTAAAGACGCAAGGAGAGGAGCAATCGGGGCCATGTAACGGGCTGAGTTGAGCGGTGCCACAACGACGAAGAACAGGAGGTAGAGCAGCACAGCAAGTCCAGAAAACCACTGCTCTGCATCCCACCGACGCCAGGAGCGCAGGAGAGCTCCACTGGCCGCCGCAGCGATGAGAACGAATCCGCTGCGGATAAACTCCAGCAGAAAGGAGCCAGACAGATGAACGAATGCCCCAATCCGGAATTCCGCCATCTCCCGCAGCGCAAAGGAACGACAGTAGCTCGAGGCTGAGAAATTCCCTGTCAGCACCTGCATAGCACCGTAGTAGGCTATCGGTACAGCAGCTCCAGCAAGCAAGCAGAAAAACGCTCTCCATCGCCGCTGGAGTAGCAAAACGGCTCCGGCGGCCACCACCAGCAGCCCCATTTCCGGCCGTATGAGAGGTGTCACCGCACTCAGGAGCGCAAGAAGCCATTTCCGACCTCCCTCTGGATGGCTCCCTGGTGGGAAGACGTATGTCCACGCCATACCTCCTAAGGCAGCAAGCGGCGTTTCGTATCCCAGGAATCCAGCTGGAGCAACACAGTAGGCCACTGCCAGGGCTGGGAGTAAGGCTTCCTCTGGCCGAGCCCCTCGATGCTGTGCCCAGATGAAGGCAGCCACCACCGCCACGATAGTAGCAATCCCACCGGCAATTTTCAGTCCGTGCACCCCCACGATCGCCCACCACGGCGCTACCCACACCACCCAGAGCGGGCTGGTTGCCCCCGAGGAAAGCTCCCCAGGGTTGAAGTTCATCCACCTTCCCTCCTCCACCAACGCCCGCACATACGGGAGGTAAATTGCCGCATCCCCGTGCCAGACCGGTAGATAGAGGTAGCTCAACCCCACCAACCATAGCACTATAGGCACTGTCGCTGTCCACCCAGCCGGCATGACTCCCTCCGACACAGGAATGTCAAATTACACCCTGCTCCATCTCCCCCGGCCCTGCTTCCTCGATGGAGCTCCTATTTTTGTCTGTGTTCCCCGGCGGAAGCGCAGACCATGTGTGGTATCATTGGCTATATCGGCCACCGGCGGGCTCTCCCCCTTCTCCTGAACGGGCTCAAGCGGCTGGAATATCGCGGCTACGACTCAGCCGGCATCGCAGTACCGCATGGCCATGGCCTCTACATTGCTAAGCGTGCCGGCACAGTTGCCCAACTAGCGGCTATGGTTGATTCGCTCGATCTACCCGCTACGATGGGCATCGGCCATACGCGCTGGGCAACCCATGGAGAACCCAGCGACCGCAATGCCCATCCGCACACCGACGCTTCCAGACGGATTGCCATCGTCCACAACGGCATCATCGAAAACTACGCTACTCTCAAGGCTAAACTCCAGCAAGACGGCTACACCTTCCATTCGGATACCGATACCGAAGTCCTGGCCGTCTTCATTGGGGCTCTCTATGAGCAGTACGGGGATCTGGAGCTGGCCGTCCGCGCAGCTCTCTCGGAAGTTCGTGGCACATTTGGTCTGGTGGTGCTCTCGGCCGATCACCCTGACATCCTGATCGCAGCCCGGCGTGGCAGTCCTATTGTGATCGGGATTGGGGATGGCGAATACATCGTTGCCTCCGACGCCACCGCCATTGTCGAATACACTCGCTCGGTCTTCTACCTCACCGATGATGAAATGGCGCTCCTGACCCGTTCAGGCTGCCAGACAAAGACCATCGATGACATTCCCACCTCAGCTCAACTGCTCGAGCTTGAGTTCGACCTGGAGCGCATCGAGAAGGGGGGCTTTCCTCACTTCATGCTCAAGGAGATCCACGAGCAACCGCAGACATTCTGGGACGCCTGTCGCGGCCGGCTGCTGGCTCTGGAAGGGAACATCAAACTCGGTGGCCTCCGCAGCGTCGAGGATACATTGCGCCGAGCCCGACGCCTCATCCTGACCGGCTGTGGGACCTCCTGGCACGCAGCACTTGTGGGAGAATACTGGATCGAGGAGCTTGCGCGCATACCCGTGGAGGTCGAGTACGCCTCTGAATTCCGCTACCGCAACCCCGTCCTCTCCTCTGACGATATCGTCATCGCCATCTCCCAGAGCGGAGAAACAGCCGATACCTTGGCTGCTGTTCGCGAGGCCAAACTGCGTGGCGCAACAGTCCTTGGAATCGTCAATGTTGTCGGAAGCTCGATTGCTCGCGAAACCCACGCCGGCGTCTACATCCACGCCGGCCCAGAGATCGGGGTTGCATCCACGAAAGCTTTCACCTCCCAACTTGTCGTCCTGATGCTACTGGCTCTCTATCTGGGTCGAATGCGCCACCTTTCGGCCACCCAAGCTCGCGAGATTGCCGAAGAAATGCTCCGGCTCCCGGATAAGATGCGGAGCATCCTGGAACGGAGCCAATCCATCCACTCGATCGCCTGCCAGTATGCCCACGCCCAGCACTTCCTCTATCTCGGCCGCGGGGTCAACTTCCCCATTGCCCTGGAAGGAGCGCTCAAGATGAAGGAAATTTCGTACATCCACGCCGAGGGTTACCCAGCTGCCGAGATGAAGCACGGCCCCATTGCACTCATCGATGAGAACATGCCCGTGGTAATCATCGCTCCTCGAGATGAACTCTACGAAAAGGTGCTCTCCAACATGGAGGAAATCCGTGCTCGGCGCGGGCAAATTATTGCCATTGCCAACGACAACGATCCCGACATTGCACGCCACGCAACCCACGTTATCCCAATCCCGGAAACTCTCCCATTGCTGACGCCCTTTTTGACCGTCCTTCCCCTCCAGCTTCTAGCTTACTACGCCGCCGTCGAACGAGGATGCAACGTGGATATGCCGCGGCACCTAGCCAAGAGCGTTACGGTGGAGTAATCACCATCGGACACTCACAAGCACCCCCGATGGCGAAGGTAGCAGACTCAAACGCTCCCCAACCTCGAAAGCCGCAAGATGAGCCTCCACATATGCATCGATGGCCGCCAGCACGTATGCGGCTATCCACACAGCAAGGGCCATATCCCGCCGTTCCACGAACATCGTACGGTATGCCCGGAGAAGGGCAATCGTCTGCGCCGGTTCTCCCTGCGCGAGCGCTTGTTCCAGCTGCCGCTGATAGTGTATATAGCGCCGCTGGTTGAGCACTGTCAAGTACGCCCCTACAGCATTGCCCACCGCGAAGATAGGCGCCTTCCAATATGCCTCCACGTAGAGCTGCCCCCAACCGGGAAGGAGCAGCGAACGCAACACCGCACCGAAGGGGGATTTCCTGGCTATTGAATCGGCTGCTGGAACTGCTTCCTCTGCGTGCGCTCTTGCCACCCCCACGACGACGAGACTGAGCACGCAAATCAGCAGTCGTCCCCTCTGCGCACGATGTGCCCGGCGCAGGACTCGAACCTGCACGCCCTTGCGGGCACTACACCCTGAATGTAGCGCGTCTACCACTTCCGCCAGCCGGGCAGTGCGGAGAGGGTGGGATTCGAACCCACGGTGCCCCAGAAAGGGCACAACGGTTTTCGAGACCGCCCCGTTCAACCACTCCGGCACCTCTCCAGGAGCATTACAAA
The DNA here is from genome assembly GCA_938084565.1 of Candidatus Kapaibacterium sp. Taxonomy (GTDB): domain Bacteria; phylum Bacteroidota; class Ignavibacteria; order Kapaibacteriales; family HRBIN21; genus HRBIN21. The sequence goes on from CALKEU010000007.1 coordinate 175,550, forward strand.
ATTACAGCTCCTCCCTCAGCCACGGGCTCAATGGTGATGCTCTGGCAGTGTCGGCCGTCGTCTTGGCTGCTGAGACCGGCCTACCGGACATGCTATTTGCTGCCAGCCTGCCTGCGCAAATCGCAGACGCAGCTCTATGGTATCGCCTGGCCGCAACACTTGCTGCAGATCGTACAGCATAATGTGCAATCCGCCGGGACGCAAGATGACAGAATCACGCCCTCCAATCACTATACGCTCGACCTTCCGCATCTGCATCCGTCCCTGGGGATCTCGTACGGTTTCATGGAGTTCAACCCGAGCCGCCTGTGCCGAGGTAACTTCCAAGAGCGTGTCCGCCTTCGCCCCGTTGTTGACAATGACTCCATAGGCTGCGCTGGGAATCGCCCTTCCGGCCGGACGCGCCCAGAAATCTCTGAACTGCAGCACTGACTCCACTGCCGCAAGACTTCCACCACTGAGTACACTCACCAAACACAGCACCTGCCATCCCCTCATTGCTGATGCCTCAACTGTTGGACATCTCGTACCACCTGTGCAATCGGAGCATCCGTACCCGTATACCGCTTGCGAATCCGACCTGCCCCATCGACCAGAAATAAAACGTCGGAGTGGGCAAAAAAGTACGAAACACCTCCGTCGGTAAACTCCGTTGGGGTCCGCTGCACCACGACACCGAACTGCTGGACCAACTGCTCCACCACCTCCGGCTTGCCACTACAGAGGACAAAACCCGGCTCAGGAAGCTGGTGCGCCTCGGCAAATTCCCGCAAGCGCTCAGGGCTATCCCGCTCCGGATCGAAGGAAATCATCACGGCCCGAACTCCACGGGTCTCCGGCAGAGCTTGCCAAATCTGCACCATACGCTGGGCAATCAGGGGGCAGATATCGGGGCACTGCACATAGAAGAATGCCACCAGCAGGACTTCGCCACGCAAATCCTGCGGGAAGTTGATGAGCTTCCCCTGTTGAGTCCAGAGATAATGGGAGCCTTGCACCACGCCCTGCTCTGCCTGGCAGCCGAGAAGCGCCGATATAACCACCACTGCCCCTATCCTGCTGGACAAGGGCATATTAGTCCCTTTAACCGCTATCACTCTCCTCCCGCACTCGCCCTACTCGGCTGATTCCTTCAGCTGCTTTTCCGGAATATTGTACTCCGGCAAATAGGCCGGTGCTGGCTTAAAGCTGCTGCGTGTTACATCGTAGAGTACAGGCGTATAGGAGACCACGATGAGCACAACTGCAGCCGCAATCCATGGGGCCAAGCGATTGAGTGCTCGCACTGGCTCATCATGGTATGCTTCAGCGACAGGGAGCTCTACTTGCGCCTCCTTCACTCGCCGAGACACCAGCGTGGCAAAGAAGGCCACGAAATACAGCACCGCCGCACTAAACATGATTATGCCACCAACCATGGCAATGTCCGCATATGGTGCCCAGTCTGCACGGAAGAAGGCCGTCCCCTGCATGTCCGGATTCAACGCGCCAGCTCCAAGATAGGTTCGCCGTGGCATGCCCTGCAGCCCACCGCGCATCATTCCCCACGAGAAGATCAAAACCCCAATCAACCAAAGGTAGGGCACAGCCACGACGAGAGACTTGAGACGAACTTCCTTCCCACTGAGCTGCGCAACCAAAAACAGGCTCATGCCTAAAATAGCCAAGAACACTGGGCTTCCTACCGTCAGGTGGAAGTGTCCCGGTACCCACGATGTGTTGTGCACTGCCAAATTCAAATTGTACGAGGCATTCACAATGCCCGAAATCCCACCGAAGATGAAAATGATGAGCCCTGCAATCCAGTAACCAAACACCCAGCGCTCCCGATCAAAGTAGGGAAGCCGAAACATCCATCCAAAGAGCCCCCGTGCCCCCCGTTGCCGGGCGGCATACTCAAGCGAGGCAGCGACAGTGAAGGCCGTAATTAAGCTCGGAAGCGCAACGGCATACGTCAGAAAAGTATGCACAAGCTTCCACTGCGTTCCAATCCCTGGATCAGCGAACTGATGATGCGCCCCCACCGGGATGGAAAACAGGATAAACATCACGAACACCAGACGCCCCGCTGCATCGCTGAAAAGCTTCCCCCCCGCTACCTTGGGAAGCATGACGTAGTACATCACGTATGCAGGTAACAACCAGAAGTACACCAACGGATGCCCAAAGAACCAGAAGAGCGCCCGGGCTAGTGGCACATCCACGCCCTCTGTCCACCCCAGCGACCACGGTAGCAAGAGGAACAGTACCTCCACTGCTACCGCCAGCGTAGCAATGAGCCACACGATAAAGGTAACCAACATTCCCATAACGGCTAAGGGGACTTTCTCGCCAGGGTGTTCGCGACGCCACCGTCGGTACAGCGGAATCCAATTAGCCCCACCAATCCATGACCCCACAATGAGCAAAGCCGCTCCAAGGTAAAATGTCGGATGCGCCTTGAGGGGCGGATAAAAGGTATAGAGTACCGACGCCTGCCCCGTAAACATTGCAAAGGCTGCTAAAGCAACCCCCACGAGCATGATGATGGCTGACAACCACCCCACGCGCGTGTTCAAGGGCAGCTTCAGAAAGTAGGGAACGACGACGTTGCCAAATGCTATAGCGAAAAAGGTGGTCAACACAATTGCATTGAGCACGCCATGCAGGGTCAAGCCCCAGTAGTACATAATCGAGCTCTGCCAGTCGATATTCCTCAAGGCCTCAATCCCAAAGAGATTGCCAATGGTGCTCATCAGCACCTTCAAGAGCGGATCATAGTGTAACACCCCCGCCCGAAAGAGCACCTGCATCAGCCCTCCGTAAATGCCGATTACGAGTAACACGAGGGGCACCACCAATTCAGTCCGAATCAAGTTCCGATACGAGCGCGTCAGTTCCATGGCCCTCCCCTGTCCTACTGTTGTACAACCCGGATGACGCCCATCATTTGCTGGTGTCCAATGCCACAATATTCGTGGCAGACAATCAGGTACTCACCTGCCTTCGGAAAGCGCACCCGTCCATACGTCACTGTCCCTGGCACCGCCATGAGATTGAGATTGGTCCCATCAATGTGAAAACCATGCAGGACGTCCCCCGCCGTCAGGTAAACGTCCACTTCGGCTCCGGCCGGCAGTACCACCGATGGCATCTGATACGACCACATGCGCGCAATGACATGCAGTTCATAGCGCCCGTCTGCCCTCTGGAAAAATGTATCTCGCTCGAATGGCTTCACATCAGTCACACAGCCAGGAACATCCACGCCAAACCCCGTTGCCAGAACGAGCACAGCAAGGAAGAATATGGCCATAACAGCTACCCCGAGCCCGAGTGTCAAGCGTTCCATCCGTTCCATGGCTCACCTCCTTCCGAGAACTTGGAAGTATACCGATGCCCACAGCACACCGTAGAAGAGCAGCATCAATACGAAGAAAGCTACCGCCCCATACGGCTTGAAGTCCTTCTGCTCCATGGCACCTCACCCTCTAGTTTGACGCCGCCAAATTACTAAACGGATGCGTCAGAAGCGCGCTACGTCTCATCAATTACCACCATGACACTGATCAGGCATCCGGCCTACCGCATACGACAAGCCTACCCTCTGCTCGTCTACACAGCTGCATCCCGTTACACCAATCCCAGCAAGCAATGCCCCTGGTCGTGGAACTTCTGCGTACTAAGCGCGATGGTGGCGAGCTCCAGCCCGAGCATATTCGCTGGCTCGTTGAACAGAGCGTCCAGGGCACCATCACCGATGTGCAGCTGGCTGCTTTTCTCATGGCTGCTTGCATTCGTGGTTTGAGCCTTCGGGAGATTACCACGCTGACAGCAGCCATGCGAGATTCGGGCCACCGTTTTTCTTGGCATCACCTCGGCAAACCGGTCATTGACAAACATTCCACAGGGGGTGTCGGCGATAAGATCTCCCTCCTCCTGGTGCCCTTGGTGTCTGCATGCGATGTGCTAGTGCCCATGATTTCTGGACGAGCCCTGGGACACACAGGTGGGACCGTAGACAAGCTGGAATCCATTCAGGGGCTGCGTACAATGTTTGCCCCTTCCGAATTGGAAGCGCTCCTCCGCACAGTAGGAGGATTCATCGTCGGGCAATCGGCAGACATTGTCCCTGCCGATCGCATCTTTTACCGACTGCGGGATGTGACGGCAACGGTAGAGTCCGTCGGACTCATTACAGCCTCCATCCTGAGCAAGAAACTCGTCGAAGACCTCGATGGACTGGTCCTCGACATCAAGGTCGGCAGTGGTGCCTTTCTACCAACCCTCGAGGCAGCGCACGAGCTGGCTCAGACAATGAAGGCCGTTGCCACTGAACTGGGACTGCAGGTGCGGATTACCTTCTCCCGCATGGATACCCCCTTAGGCTATGCCGTCGGCAACTGGTGGGAAGTATTGGAAGCAGAGCAGGCGCTCCGAGATTACGCCAGCACACCATCGGATGTTCGCGAGCTGACCGAGCATCTGGCTGCTCATATGGTACTCCTTGCCGGTCGTGCTGGCTCGTACGAACATGCTCTCCAGCAAATCCGCTCGGTCTGGCAGAGCGGCGCTGCGTGGGAGCGTTTCCACGCCTTCGTACGAGCTCAAGGTGGGCGTTGGGAGGAAAGCTACCGAACGTACGAGCGTCTCCAGCCATACCGGCTCCATGCCTGGGAAGATGGCTATGTGGCTACCCTCGAAGCCCGAACCGTCGGATTAGCTGCCCTCCTCTTAGGTGCTGGCCGCCAGAGAGAGGACGACACTGTCGACCCCGCCGCCGGCATTCTCCTCTCCAAGAAGCCCGGTGATCCCGTCAGTCGTGGAGAGCTCCTGGCTGAACTCTTCTCTCAGAGAGCTGCATCTCACACCCCCGCTGCTGAGCTCCTCCGGCAAGCATATCGTTTTAGTCCTACACCTCCCACACTCCCGGACTCCGTCGTTATCAGCTCTGTCTAGCCGGAGTGCCCGTTCATCCACCGATCTTCCCTCTCCATCGCACCATTCCCCGCACGCGATACACTGGGCAGCGCCATATTTTCGGCTCTGCCCGTTCAGCTTGTACTCCTCGCAGATGGGGGATCCTGTTGCTGGCATCTCCTAACGGCCGTCCCAATCAGCCAGATACCCCCTACACCAAGCCTCGGTATATCGGCCAAGGAATCCACCATCTCTCCCCTCTCCGCCGCCAAAGCACTAGCGCATAGACCCATATGGCCATTACCCCCGCAGACGAGCCACCAGTGCGCAACGCGACTGCCGTAGGGAGCAACCGGACCTATTTGCAGAGTTGCTGCCTGAATGTGTTCTGCCCCGTAACTCCAGCCACGCTGCAAGACCTCAGCGCCCAATGATCACTTCGCTGTCATCGGAGAGATTGAGGCGGTGGAAGTAGCCCTGCACAATCGCATTGGCACCGACAACTGAATCCTCAAGCAAGACAGCCTCCACGCGAGCTCCTGCCTGCACGATGGCGTTC
>CALKEU010000008.1 GCA_938084565.1 Candidatus Kapaibacterium sp.
CCGGGATCTCTGTGTCGACCTTGTCCGTGGAAATCTCCAGCAATGTCTCGTCCTGCTCAACGCGCTCCCCAACCCGCTTCACCCACCGGATGATCTTCCCCTCTTGCACCGATTCCCCCATCTTCGGCATCACAACATCGACCCGCATAATACCATTCTAGCTAGCCGCTCTACACACCCAGCACGCAACTTACGAAATTCACAGCGGCCGAAACCGTGACCCAGATCCCAACCTAAACGGAATCCCACTGCCATTCGTCTTGCCTGCCTAGTCCACTTCGCTCTATGCTGTGCAATGCCTCGGCGAACGTTGACCACCGTTCTTTGCTTGAGCGTGGCTTTGACCTCTCCAGTAGCGTACGCCCAGTTCGGCAAGAACAAAGTGCAATACCAACGCTTCAAGTGGCAGTACTTCCAGTCTCGCCACCTGGATGTCTACTTCAGCGACGGAGGTGAGTACCTTGCTCGCTTTGCTGCTCTGGTGGGCGAACGAGCGCTTCGCTCCATCCAGCAGACAGTAGGACACCGCATAACACGGCGGATTGCCCTCATTGTCTATAATTCCCACTCGGAATTCCAGCAGACTAACGTCATCTGGGAACTCCTCCCACAGGGAGTCGGCGGAGTGACGGAGCTCTTTAAGAATCGCGTCGTTGTCCCTTTCGAAGGGAACTACGAACAATTTCGCCATGTCATCCACCATGAGCTCGTCCATGCTGTGCTCAACGATATGTTCTACGGAGGAAGTCTGCAGAACGCCCTCATGCGAGGGGTGAGCATTGAGCTCCCTCTGTGGATGAACGAAGGGCTCTGCGAGTTCGAGAGCCTGGGGGGCTATGATACGCGGACGGACATGTTCATGCGCGACTTGGCGCTGAGCGAGGAGCTGCGCGGTCTTGAAGCCTTAGAGGGCTATCTGGCCTATCGCGGCGGGCAAGCATTCTACTGGTATGTCGCGCGCAAGTACGGTCGTGAGAAAATCGCAGAACTCCTCCAGCGGCTGAAAAACCAACGCAGTTTGGATGCAGCCTTTCAGAGCGCTTTTAAAATGAGCTTCGAGGACTTCTCTCGAGAGTGGGCCTGGGAGATGAAAAAGTTCTACTGGCCCGATATTGGGCGTTTTGAGGACGTACGCACTTTTGCCCAGCGCCTTACCGATCGAAGCCGAGAGGATTATTTCTACAACACCTCCCCAGCCCTCTCCCCTGACGGCTCAAAACTTGCATTCATCTCCGATCGGACGGGTACGTTTGCCCTCTACGTCATGGATCTGCAACGGCCTCGGCAACGTCCTCGCCTCCTGGTTACGAGTGGACGAGAACGAGATTTCGAGGAGCTCAACCTTCTCACTCCAAGTATCGCCTGGGATCCCCAAGGGAAGCAGCTTGCCGTAGCTGCTAAAGCAGGGGGAGAAACCGCCATTTACATCTTGGATGTCACCACTGGCGCATACCGGCGTTTGCTCTTAGGCTTCAAGACTCTCTCTTCGATCGCATGGTCCCCCGATGGCTCCCGACTCCTATTCAGCGCCACTCGTACTGCATGCCCTGACGTGTGGCTGTATGATTTGCAGAGCGGACGTCTAGAGAATCTCACCGATGACGTCTTCACCGATCTTGTCCCAATATGGTCGCCTGATGGACAGCGCATCTACTTTGTCTCTGACCGAGCCGACGTGATCCAGCTGGGGCTCCAAACGCAACCCCGGATGTGGGAACATCCCCTGCCGAGCAGTGACATTTACGAACTCGAGCTGAGCACACGTACCCTCCGCCGCCTGACCTATACCCCAGAGGCCGTGAAGACCTCTCTGGCTGTCTCCCCCGATGGCTCCCAGCTCCTCTTTGTCTCCGACGCCAACGGCATTGGTAACGTCTACGCCCTGGACCTGCGTACTGGTCACATTCGCCCACTGACAAATTCTGCCTACGGCATTCTCCAGATTTCGCTCTCAACCGATGGCTCTCTCTTGGCTATGGCTGTTCAAATCCAGGGGGGCTACGATCTTTTCCTCCTCCGCTTCCCTCTAGAGCGGCGCTTGAGCGATACACTCCCTCTGACCGCCCTCCGCCGAGAACAACGCCAGCGGGATCTTCCTCAGCCCCCTACACCTGTCGACACCCCAGCCATGGAACAGCCGTACGCAACTTTTGCCCTCCACTTCCATAACCAACGCATGGTCCTGCCAAACCCAGATGCTTTTACCATGCCCGCACGCGACTCTGAATCTCCAGGCGCTGACACCCCCCTCGGGCCACGCCCATACCGACTCACCTTCTCCCCCGACATTGTCATTGGCAGCGCCGGCTACAGTACCTTCTTCGGGCTGCAGGGTATTACCCAAATGCTCTTCAGCGACGTTCTCGGCGACCACCAAATCTACGTAGAAGCCAACCTCGTGCTGGATCTCAAAAACAGCAATTTCGTGCTCACATACGCCTACCTCCCCGAGTTGATCGACTATCAGGCAACCGTCTTCCACCAGGTTGGGTATGTCATCCGCAGCAACGACTCTCTGTATCGCTTCCGCGCCTACGGCCTCTGGGGTGATGCGTTTTATCCCTTCGACCGCTTTAACCGGCTTGAGTGGGGGCTGGGCCTGTTGCGAGCAACGCGAGAAAATCTCGACAATCTCGAACCCCCTTTTGAATCTCCGATGGGGCGAACGCTGCTCGTACCTAGTGTGCGCTACGTTCACGATGATGTGCTCTGGGGCTTTCTCTCACCTGTAGACGGGAGCCGTTACTACATCGGTGTTCAACTCGTCCCCAAGTTCTCCCAGAGCGGCATCGGCTTCGTCACCCTCCAGGGGGATTACCGTCGCTATTTTCGGTTGGGTCGTTGGAGTAGCCTTGCCGTGCGGGTTGCCGGAGGCGCCAGTCTAGGCCCCAATCCCCAGAAGTTCTTTGCCCTGAGTACGGACAACTGGCTTAACCCCTCCTTCCCAACCCGACAGTTGCCTTACGACCTACCAGAAGACTTCCTCTTCGCTCAGGCTGTCTTTCCTCTCCGCGGTAGTGGCGTCTCCGAGCGTATTGGGTCACGGTTCTTGCTCTGCAACACTGAGCTGCGCTTGCCTATTCTCTTCGCTCTGTGGACCTCTCCCACCCCCCTGTTGGTACAGGCTATCACTCCGGTGGTGTTCCTCGATGCCGGCCTCCTCTGGTCGACAAAGCCCCAACCGTTCGTCACAACTGTTTCGGGAGCTCGACAGGCTCGAGACCTTCTGCTCAGTACAGGAGCAGGGCTACGCTTAGTACTCTTCGGTTTTCCCTTCCGGTTCGACGTTGCGTGGCGCTACTTGGGGGAAAGCTTTTCTAAGCCCGCCTATGTTTTCTCGCTCGGTCTGGATTTCTAGAGCCGCCGAGGCTTGAGGAGCACAGATTGATACGCCTCGAACTCTTCAAGCACTTTTCCCCCACCGCGGACGACAGCCGTCAGAGGATCCTCGGCAACGTGAACGGGTAGCTCCGTAGCTTCTTCAAGACGCCGGTCCAACCCCTTCAAGAGAGCCCCTCCGCCAGTGAGCACAATGCCGCGATCGTATATGTCAGCAGCTAACTCCGGTGGCGTTCGCTCTAAGAGAGACAACACAGCCTGCACAATCACGGTAATAGGCTCCTCAAGTGCGTGCCGAATTTCTTCCGACGTTACCCGAATCATCTGAGGAATGCCAGTCACCAAGTTGCGCCCGCGCACTTCGATTTCATATTCTTCCTCCAGAGGTACCGCTGAGCCGATCTGGCACTTAATCGTTTCCGCTGTGCGCTCACCGATGAGCATGTTGTGCTGACGGCGAAAGTACTGGATAATGGCGTTGGTCATTTCGTCGCCTGCGATGCGGACGGATTCTTCAGCGACGATGCCGGAGAGTGCAATAACAGCAATTTCCGTTGTGCCTCCCCCAATGTCCACAATCATATTCCCCGTCGGTTCATGCACATCGATACCAACCCCAATGGCCGCCGCCATAGGCTCTGCTAGCAAATAGACATCTTTGGCTCCAGCTTGCTCGGCGCTGTCCCGGACAGCCCGCTTCTCAACTTCGGTAATACCAACGGGAACGCAGACAATCACCCGCCGAGGCGGAAGCATCCCATTGGTGACCCGGCGGATGAAAGCCCGCAACATGCTCTCAGCAATCTCGAAATCGGCAATGACACCATCCTTGAGGGGGCGAACAACCCGGATGTCACGGTGTGTCTTTCCAATCATCGCGTGGGCTTCATGCCCAAGGGCAATGAGTTGACGCGTCGTCCGATCGTAGGCGACAACCGATGGCTCATTCAATACAATACCATGCCCTTTCGCCCAGATCAGCGTATTCGCTGTTCCCAAGTCAATTGCGATATCGCTCGAGAAGAGGCTCCATGCGACCATTGAGCGGGAAAAACCGTCCCTTCGCCGTGACTACACCAACAGCTACAAAAGTACGGAAAAGCTCAAAGGCGCCACTCGGCCGTTATGCTTACAGTCCCTATTGCTGTCCCCCGGATTGGAGCTCCCCATAGCTCAAGAGGCGAAGGCCTACGCCGTTGCAGACGGGTTAGCGCCACTTCTAAGGCCCGCCCTTCTATGGGCTCCCACCGCATGTAGAGGGTTCCATAGTTACCGGAGCCCGCTATGAAATGGAGCTGCGGCAGTCGTGCAGCGACTGTTTCATAGACCCAAAATCCCAAAGCGGCTGTAGGAACTCCATACACGCCAAACCACGCCCGCATCCGCCACTGCCGCTCTCTTCCTTCAATGCCTGTGGCAAGGAGTACAGCGGAGGCGGGTGTAGCCGGAGCGCCACGGCGGCGCATATCACAGCGCAATCGCCAGCGCCAGCGCTGATTGAGCCCAATGAGGAGATCGGTACGCAAACGGATAATAGGGTGCTCAAGGATCTGCCAGCCCCCTTCGGAGCGCTCTGCTTCCAGCCAGCTCCGATACGCGCTATGGAACCAAACCTCCCAGCCCTTCTGCAGACGCCACAACCATCGCGCAGCGATCTCAGTGCCGTAACGTGGCACCGGCATACCATACGGAGCCACCTGCGTCCGGAAGAGATCCCCATAGACTTGCCAGCGATGCCCCCGCCTGCCCCATGCAAGCCCGAGAAAGATCCCCGCCTCATTGCTGGGAGCCACACCACGGCTGACAATACTCCCGTAAGGAGAGCGAAAACTATCCGGCAGGCTCCGGAATGCCCACGTCAGCTGCAGCCCCTCCCAACGGAGTCCAACTCCCCCATGCCACGCCCACCAGCCACGAGCATCGCGGGCACACTCGAACGCTATCGCCCCATCCTGAAGTTCCCACCGGGCCGCGGCAGCAACGAGAACGCCCTCCCTGCCGATAAACTGTCGACGACTCTGCGTCATGAGCGGATTCGAATACCTCAATCCCAGCGCACCAATGGCTACCCGCCCTGCTGCCCATTCCAGCTCGGCGATACCACCGGAAGCAAACTCTCGAAAGCGATCCCGAGTAGACCGCTGCAGAACTGTAGCGAAAATCCCATCGGTAATAACGCTCCGTACCACTCCAGCTGTGTCAACTCTCCCACTGCGTGGTACCGAGGAAATCCAGCCTACCACACGCCCCCGAAGACCCAGCCACTGCGGCTCCCACTGGAGCCCTATACCACGGAGAAAGCCATATTCGGAAGTCGATAACCACGGCGCAAGCTCCGTTCTCCACTGCAATGCTTCACCGAGCCCGAAGCTAGGATAGCGCCACCCCCCTCCGCCCCAGCTCAGGAGCCCCATGGCCGCATACACACGAAAATCGCCTATAATACAGCGCACTCCGCGCCAGGGTAGCGCCAGGAGCGACATGCTCACAAAATCTGCAACTCGTGGCTCCCCTGCATCTTTGTCCCATACAGCTCCAAGCTGCACTCCCCGCCACCGTACCTCTCCCCATCCGCGATGGCGAATGAATCCTCCTACGTACCCACTGTCTTCCACTCGAGTGAGCAGCGGCGCGGTCAACGAGGAGCGCACATATCCGCTGTAGTCCAGCTGCGGTAAGCAGTGCAGCGTAGTCGCCTGTTGCAATACCCAGCATTGCTCCGGTGTCAGCCCAATGCTGTCGCACATCTCTGCATACGAGAGCTGAGGATACCGCCGTAGGAGCTCCCGAAGAGCCCGCGCTATGCTTATCGTCATGCCAGGAAGACGACCTAACTCAGCGACCGAAGCTTGCTGGAGGCAGAGCGGATGGCTGCGATAGTATTCAAAATACTCCAGCCGTGTCAACGGGGCCTCCCCATCCTCTGCCTCTTCCCAGAGGAGCTCCATCTCCTCCCACACCTGTGCCTCGGCCAGCGAGAAGACTATCCCGATACCTGCAATCCACCTCCACATCTTACCTCCAGCGGTAGAGTACCGTTACAGCATATCGCCATCCGAGTACAGTATGGAAGCGCACTGCAAGCTCCAACCCGATATCTCCAAGCTGCCCTACGACACATAGATGCACCTGTGGGAGTACCCCGCCGAGCCGAACGGTGGCAACAATGAAATCCGACACGGAGGCAGAGAAGGAAAGAAAGCCCTCTGCAGGCATAAGATCTGACAGCACCGCATCAACACCCACACCCCATCCCTGGCTCCTCCATCCCACGCCCACCCCCAGCCGGACTGGGAGTACCTCTAGATTCCCCAGCGCTGGGAGAACATTGTGTAGCGTGACTCCCCCGCGAAGGCTTCCTCCATCGATAGCAACACCTACATCCACCGTCCCCCACCACCGTGTAGGCAGACCAGAGACGGCAAACCGATATCCCTCCACTGCGATACCCACAGCGAAGAAGTCCGTAATCGGCCTTGCACCAAGGCAGCGAAGGTGCACCTGAGAAAACACCTCTGTGCTCCGTCCCCCGAATTCCACAGCTCCCCACCATGCCCGAGCTAGTGCTATAGCCCCACCTATATGCACCCACGAGAGCTCCGGAAGCCCAAATCGGTTCGGCTCATAGCCCGCCCACAAACACTCACACAGCCTCTCGACCAGAAAAGCAGGATTAGCAAGGCGCACAGGTGTGGAGACTCCAACCCCACTGTACTGGGCTTCCACGCAGCACAGCCCGCTGAGAAATCCCACCGCAACGCCGAGAGACCGTATTTTTGAGAGCGGGTGAAACATGCTCGTAGCCCCAAGTGGCGATGACAAAGATACAAGTCCTTGTGCTTGCTGCCGCTGCCTATGTCTCTACCGCAATAGGCCAAGAACTCGATGCACGGGTAACAGTGGTTACCGATGCTGTGCCAGCAGAACACCGTCACGATATTGCCACGCTGCAGCAGGAGCTGGAACGGTATCTCAATACCCAACGCTTCGGCGATCGGGAGTGGGAAGGAGATCGGATCCCCGTGGAGGTCACCATCGTCGTCACGGGTAAAAGTGGGGCCTGGTACTCAGCCCGCCTCATCTTTCAATCCTCCCGCCGCCTGCTCTCCGGTGGTACCACTCCCTTACTGCGGATCATTGACCCCGCCTGGCGATTCTCTTACACCCACGGGGCTCTCCTGACCTACCAATCCCTCCGCTACGACCCCCTGTTGACTCCTATCGATTTCTACGCCCTGTTGGCTATCGGACTTGATGTGGATACTTACGAGGAACTCGGTGGTACTCCCTACTTTCGGAAGGCCCATCAGCTAGCCCAATTGGCGGCCGCTCAGAATGCTCCCGGCTTTGAGCCCTTCACTGAACCTGGGCAATTTAGCTGCTTTGCCCTCAGCGCTGAATTGCTCCATCCTCGGCTTGAGCCCTTTCGCCGGTTCCTCTTTGCCTACCATGTTGATGGCCTTGAACAACTGGCCGAGCACCGTCTACAGGCACTCCACACACTTGATAGCCTCCTTGCTGAGCTCCTATCTTTCGCCCAACAACTCGGCACACCGAGCCTTGCACTTCAGCTCTTCTTCGACGCCAAGTACCAGGAGCTCATAGAGCTCTTCCGCAACTGGCCCTCGCCAACCCTCCTCCAGCGCCTCCGCACACTCGATCCGAAACACGGTACTGACTACGAACGCGGCCTCAGCCGCTAATGCATCAGTCAGTGAAACTCCACGTCACAGCAAAGACAATACCCCGCCCAGGCTGGGGATACCAGGGCATGCGGTACCATGCCGTATTGAGTAGATTGCGAAAACTTATCCGAACGTAGGCTGCCCCAAGTTGAGCAGCCAGACGCAGCTCCCCACCCGAATGCTGGAAGGGTGGAACGTCCTGAAGTGCCTGAAGCTCCCATCGCACCGGCGAGATTCGAAGTGCTGGTGCTCGGAGGACCTCCCATCGAACTTCCCCCCGAACGTCACCTCTCCCTAACCGCCGCTCACCGCCGAAGGCAATAATGAGCCGCACATGCCGCCAAGGAGCCTCCGCCAGTGGCGTTCCTATAGCCGACAATTCCATCCACTCTTTACGGGTACGATAGCCAAGAGTGAGGTAGCTGAGGAGTGCTTGTCGGTATGGCGTGTGGGAGGGTTGAGAGGAGTTTGCAATAACGGCACTATCCAATCGCTGCCCGACTATGCCTATCCTTGCCTGATACTGCTCCCCCTGCCACCCTAGCTCCCCCCAGAACTGTACAAGCCCCTCTACCAACGTAGACTGCCCTGCCTGCCGGACTCGAACACTGCGCGACAGATCGGCCCACCACTGGGCTCCCCACAGTAGTCCGCATGCCCCAGCACCGCCACTACCGTACACTCGTCCCCCTTGCGCGATCACACGCCCACCCAACCAGGCCCGAATCCCTCCGATGGAGAACCGATGGAAGAGATACCCCACCGCTGCTCTCTGCTGTCCAGCAGGTGCAAGTGCTGTCTCAGGCCCTTCCCCACCGAGCGCAGCAAGCCCTCCAGCCCACAATCCTGTACGCCCTTGGAGCTCGCCACGGAGTCGTATTCCCCCACTCCAACTGCGCCATTGAACATGTGCGGGAGCTTCCAGGCTCTGGCGTATGGCTTCCCCTATGTGGTATTCCCACAGCACGGGGGCATACCAGACTTGTACTGAGAGCAACCGTGTAGAATCCGGCTGCCACATGGCTGTGAGCGTCACATCATGCCGGTAGCATCGTCCATCAAACTCCTCCCACACAGGGCGCGCATTGAGTTCATCCCACCACATCGGGGTCGCACGGACATCAATGCCTCCATTGAGCCCCGCAACCCAATGCGTAAAGAGGTCGCTCACAGACACAAGCATCTGAGCCGAGGGCGCCCACTGTAGCCGTCCCCACGCATTCCATCCATTACTCCACCCATTGCGAAAACGCCCATCTGAGCTGAGACGTCGGTACCCTCCACTAAACTCCCACGCTGCCTGCGGACTGAAGGACACCAGGCCACTCGATCCCCCCACCCCAGAAGTGGCATTCAAGTACCACAGCCGAGAATAGACGGCTTCCGTCCGCCAGAGGGGTTCAACGCAGTTCAGAGCAGCTCCAAGGGCGTCCCAGCCTAAGACAGCAGCCTCTGTCCCCCGTAAAAGCTCGACAGACTCTACCCACTCCGGGGGATAGAATTCCAGCGGTACCACCCCGACTGTGAGCTCTTGCCACGGATGGCCACTCAGGCTCTTCCCCACCCCGTAGGGAGGAACTCTTCCAAACCCCAGCTGGTGCCAGCCAGCAGCCTCGCCGGTATGAAAAAATGTGAAGAGCGGCGTACGCAACAGCAGCTCCGAGAGCCCGATGAAAGGTTCCCAGGGAATTTCGTCCTTGGCCAGCACCCGTACAAGGGTATCTCTCCACAGGGTCCAGCCGGCATGCAACGTTCGTCTCATGGTTGATTTCGTCACCGAGGAGTCACCGTGGGCGCCTTCAGCAGCTCCCACAGCCGCCGCTATCCAGAAAAGCCCCTGTGCCAGACCAATGTGGAGGATACGACTTGCTGCCATCTGCTTTCTACACAAAAATGCCGTCCTCCTACTCGAGGAGAACGGCATTCAGAGGGGGAGTTATACCACACCTACCGAAGCAAGATCAGGCGGCCTTCCGACCGCAGCCATTGTCCATCCTCGGTGCGGAGGTAGACCACATACGAGTACCCGCCCTCGGCAATATGAGCCGCTACTGGGATCCTAATCTCCTCCTGCCCAAGGACTACCCGTGGGTGGGAGCGCCATACCTCACGCCCTATAGCGTCGTAGAGCCGCAGCTCCACTGTCGCATGCAATGGAACCGATACATGCAAAGACACTTCCCTGCCGTCGGAGACAGTAGGAAGAACGAGTGCTCGAACAGCATCCTCGTAGTCATAGAGCACGGTTACCGAGCGTAAGAAGTGGACAGTTCCATCCTCATCGACGCTCTCCAGGACGTACGTGTACGTATGCCCTCGTTGGAGTTCCCGGCGGTCACTGTAGGAGTAGTCGCGCCCGATCGGGGAAGATCCGGCTCCCCGCAATTCCGGCTGCGTCTCGTATGAATCCAGCAAGAGGAAAGGATCATCCCCCATGGTATCATCTCGGCGCCAGAGCCGGAAGCCGAGATTCTGATATTCGGAAGCCGTACGCCATGTCAGCAGCACGGCCCCGCGCAAAGGTTGGACTCGGAAGAACTCCAACTGCACTGGCAGAGCAAAATCCCCACTGCGACCGTTGGAGAAGTAGAACTCACCGTTGATGTTACCGTAGGCCGCATCGATCGGTGTCTGCCCGACGCCCTGGAAAGTGGACAGCGCAACCGTCACCGAGCTCGCTGACCCCATGGGATACCCAAACGAACTCAGATCACTCGCACGGGGGAAGAGATCGGTGAAGCCATGCCCTACCCATCGGTAGACCCGCATGGCATTGCTATTCTGACCGTTGAGCTCTACGCTATTGGCAGGATTATAACTCAGCGTGATGTTGTGCTCGGCAGTGTTTCCCTGGTTCGTCGCTATCAGTTTATACCCTCGCAATACGTTGCCGGGGACACCAGGACCGAGCACATTTGAGAAATCCCGCACGAAGGGTGCGCCGAGGTACCGCGTCACCGTCGTTGAGCCCAGGAAGTTCGTGGCGTTTGCAGTCGTCGTAATGCTCAGCCCTATATTGCCGAACGAGTATGTTGTACTGGCTGCGTTGATATTCTCCGTTGCCTCCACCGTACCGTAGAGTTTTCCGTCATCGTCAGAGACGGTCTCATCAAGCGTAGCACCCGTTGTGCGATCGAGGATGACCTTGTACGATCCTTGGGTGGTACCCTTGGCACCGGTACCTACGGTGAGCGTACCCTTGACCGTAACATCAGCTTGGGGAAAGGTCTTGGTTCCACCGGTAGTCAGCTGCAGGTTGTAGTAGGTGGTATTGAAGATATTCTGATTGCCGTTGCGGTTGTAGATCACCGTCGAATTTGGCTCCGCAGTCAAGCTGGTAAAGCCAACACCCGGCAAATCCGGGGCTGCAGCAGGAGCATTGGGAATTCTGAGGGTCGCTCCTGATTTGACGGTGACGCTATTTGAGCCGCCGACGGGGTTGATCTTGTATCCATTCATGTTCAGCACGGGGTTGTCCGTGCCTGTCCCAACAATAACTGTTGCGGCCGAAAAGTCGCCTGTCATTATCTTAGTTGTGTTGTTCCCCTCCAGCGTGACCGTCCCGTTGAATGTATAGCCGCTCGGCAAGTTCTGATTTGCGTTAGAGGCAATAAAACGTACGGTGCCATCCCACGTTGTGGGAAAGCCATTGTAGTTAGTGCCAATCCAACCGCGAACGATGTACGTATTATTCGGCTGGGTCGTGGGAGTATTTGTCACGCTGAAGCCACCGTTGTTGATTGCCATATCCAGCGCGAAATTGTCGTTATCGAGTACGAGAGTGGTCACCGGAGCCGTGCCAGATGCTAATGTCTTCGTCCCCGATCCACTGAAGCGCAGAGTCTGGTAACTGGCACCATCGAAGAATCCTGTGGCGACGGACTGGTTTCCATTCCGGCGATACCAGACCGTAGTTGAGCTATACGTATAGGTTGAGCTCGCATTGAAGACATAGTTGCTGCCCGCGACATTGTAGAAGGTTGTCCCCCGAACCTCAAAGGTCACCGTGCCGAAGTTATGCGTTGCGTTGTTGCCGCCGAACGTAAAGCGTCCTAAAGCGTTGTCCGCTGCTTGGGTAAAGGTGACAGAGGAGTTTGTGCCGGTACCATAGTTGTGGGCAGTACCCCCAGCATTGAACATGAGGAAGTAATTGTCCGTAGCGTCCATACTGAGGGTCACGTTTACATTGTTAGCAGTAGCGATGTTGTTGGCTCCACCGTTGAGAGAGACAGTAGCTGCCAGGTTGACATTAATGGTTACGCTCGTGTTAATAGTGATGTTATCGCCATTGATGGGCACACCATCAGGATTCCAATTAGCAGCATCATTCCAGTTGTTTGTTCCAGCTCCACCGTCCCACGTGCGCAACGTAGCGATTCCTTCAGAGATGCGAACTTTGCGCCAATCTTTCAACGGGGCATACCCGGGGATACCAGCATATTCACCCCCATCGGCGGCAGAGAAGACAACCCCCAGATCACCCACGACCAAGCGATTAGGAGCAATGCGGTAGCATGCCTCAAACGGGCGCTCTTCCGGCACGAGGAGGGTTCCATTGAGCTCCGTCGTGCCACGAACCTCAAAATAGGAGCTGGCCGAGTGGGGATGGATGAGGGCGAAATTCGTCAGTACTGCATCCCCCCAGACAGTTAAGGGAGCATCCAATGTCACAGTGGCCCGGGATACGGTCAAGTGACGGCATTCGGCTGGTTGCGTGATGAAGATCCAGGTGTGGACGACAACGTCATCGTCTCGTGTGGGAACACCGTACGGACGCCAATTAGCTGGATCATGCCACTGTTGGAATTCGGGACGGACCTCGTTGAGAACGGGTGGAGACCAAATCTTTTGCCCTCCAAATGCTGTGGCGGAAAATACAAAGAGCCCAATAGCGACGACACGTTGCATGGGACTCTCCCTCCGTTGGGCTACTGGTACATACACACCATCCACCGCAGATGCACTGAAGCATATGCAAACTTACAACGTCTGCGGTAATCTACCCCTCCTTGCTCCCCGAGACACCCTGCTAATGCAAAAATACACCGCCGAACTCTTCCTACTACCTCATTCCCCTGTTCGTCTCTGGACCGGTAGCAGAGCGGAGCAGAATCGATGGAGTTTGTCAGCATCTCCCCATTAACAGGAAAGGTGCTGCGGCAGTATACAGAGCATCCCCCTGCGGAAGTGGAGCGGCGTCTCCAGCAGGCTGTCCGGGTCCAACCCTTATGGGCAGCGATGAGCTATGCCGAGCGGGCTACCCTCCTACGCCACCTCGCTATGCACCTACGAGAGCGTGCTCAAGAGTATGCCGAGCTCTTTGCCGAGGAGATGGGGAAGTTGCTTCCACAGGGAGTAGCGGAAGTGGAGAAATGTGCGTGGGTCTGCGATTACTATGCCGATAACGCTGAGCACTTCCTGGCGCCAGAGCCAGTTGCAACGGAGTTTACTCGTAGCTACGTTGCCTTCCAACCTCTCGGATGTATTCTGGCCATCATGCCATGGAATTTTCCCTTCTGGCAGGTTTTTCGCTTTGCAGCCGCCGCACTGATGGCGGGTAACGTGATCGTGCTGAAGCACGCGCCTAACGTGACTGCCACAGCTCTCGCTCTCGAAGGTCTTTTCCGAGAGCTGTCGTTCCCTGAAGGGGTCTTCCAAGTACTTCTTGTTCCCGTTGAGCGGATTGGGGCTGTCATCGACCACCCGGCCATCGCTGCGGTGACTTTTACTGGCAGCACGCAGGCCGGCCGTGCTGTAGCTGCCCGCGCAGGGGCTGCACTCAAGAAAACCGTGCTTGAACTCGGGGGGAGCGATCCATACATAGTGCTGGAGGATGCCGAGCTGGAAGCGGCGGTTGAGACGTGTGTGGCTGCACGCCTTATCAACAGTGGACAGAGCTGCATTGCCGCCAAGCGCTTCATTGTCTGTGAGGCTCTCCGGCCGGCTTTCGAGGAGGCATTTGTAGAGGCTATGCGTCGCCAAGTCATGGGCGCTCCTCATGATCGCTCAGCTACTCTTGGCCCCCTTGCCCGAGAAGACCTCCGGCAGAAGCTCCACGAGCAAGTCCATACCAGTCTCCGGCTCGGAGCTCGGCTCCTCTTGGGTGGAGAAGTCCCGGATCTGCCCGGATGGTTTTATCCCCCGACGGTGCTCACTGACGTTCGACCCGGCATGCCGGTCTTCGATGAAGAGACCTTTGGTCCTGTTGCAGCCATTGTTCCAGCACGAGATGAGCGGGAAGCCATCGCGCTGGCCAATGAGTCTCCCTACGGGTTGGGGGCGGCTGTCTTCACACGTGATCGAGACCGGGGCGAGCAGATAGCACGGGAGCTTCTGCACGCTGGCTCCTGTTTCGTGAATGCGTATGTCCGCTCCGACCCACGTTTGCCCTTCGGCGGTATTAAGCACTCCGGCTGGGGCCGAGAACTGTCGGTGTTTGGCATACGGGAGTTTGTCAACGTCAAGACCGTGTGCGTGGCCTAGTTATTCCGGGCGCCCTCGGTAATCCAACGCCGGACGCCCCGACGCTGGTTCTCCGTACTGAGCTGTCGCGGGTCGGGCTGGTGCAGGAGACGCCCCTCGAGAATCTGCTGGAGCACACTGGCGTCGGGGTTGCCCGGCACAATTAGGCCCGGTCGTTCCCAGAGCTGCCCATATTCCTCGAGCGCAACATTGCCAGCCCGCGCTGCCCCACTGTGGCAAGCAGCTAGCGCACAGCTCTGGTGCAAGAAGGGGCGTACGTGCAGCCGAAAGCTCACATTGCTATCGGGGAAGACAATCGATGGCGGGGTTGGCTCCACAAAACTCCCCCCACACCCGCCCAGCACCACACCAATGGCAAGCGCACAGCTGAGCTCAATAGCTCTCTTCCTCCGACGGAAAGCGCTGCATGCGGACATCATCGGCATAACGAGCCACGGCCTCGCGAATTCGTTCGTAGAGATGTTCGTAACGCCGGACGAAGCGAGGTTGGAACTCAACGGTAAGCCCGAGCATATCGGTGTAAACCAGAATCTGGCCGTCGCAGTGAACACCAGCTCCGATTCCAATAGTCGGGATGGCAACCGATTCGGTCACCCTGCGGGCCAGTTCAGCAGGGATTTTCTCCAGGACAATGGCAAAGGCACCTGCTTCTTCCAACAGCTGAGCATCGCGCACGATCTGCTCTGCTTCCTTCGGATCTGTTCCACGCGCTCGATAGGACCCAAATTGGTGGATACTCTGCGGGGTTAACCCGAGATGTCCCATGACAGGGATTCCAGCAGCCGTCATGCGGGCAACGGTTTCAACAATGTGCGCACCGCCCTCCACTTTGACTGCCGCTGCGCCTCCCTCTTTGAGAATCCACCCAGCATTGCGGAATGCCTCTTCGGTGGAGACTTGGTAGCTCATAAACGGCATGTCGGTTACCACTAAGGCGCGGCGAACACCACGGACGACAGCCTTCGTGTGATAGATCATCTCCTCAAGTGTGACCGGGATCGTCGTTTCATGGCCCTGGACCACGTTGCCGAGCGAATCCCCCACAAGGATGACATCCACCCCGACTTCGTCGAAGATACGGGCCATGAGAGCGTCATAGGCGGTCAGGCACACGATCTTTTGCCCCGCCTGTTTCATCTGGCGTAGTCGAAGGGTGGTAACCCGTCGTGGACGCTCTCCTTCAGCTTGTCTTCCGGCAGATCCCCCGCGCTGAGTCGGGTCCATTATCTCATGCAGCTTACGGGACGACCACCGAACCGCTGTGGCGAGAGCCCTGCGTGCGCACGCGCCAGAGATAAACTCCCGGGGGAACCCTGCCGAGAGAATGCCGCAAGATCCCCGCCGATGCCCAGATGTGGCTCCAAAAGAGCCGGCGCCCCAAGAGATCGAACACCTCCAGCTCCACCCACTGTGGCTGTAGCATGGAGATGTCCGCGACAAGTCCGGCCCCGTCCACCACTGAAAAGCGCACGGAGAGCTCATGTGCCCACCCCGCCACCGAAGAGATCTGCCGACCTATGCCCCGTAGGAGGACCTGCGTCGGTGAATTCGCAGCCGTACTGAGCACGCGGAGCGCAGCCGTACGCTCTCCCGACTGCGCCGGCGTAAAGCGGATACGCAGCGTCAGCGTCGCATTGGGCGGCAGCTCTAGCGGCAATGTCGGAGGGTTGAGAAGCTCATATTCGCCCGTTGCTGCCGTTCCTGGAACAAGCTCTATGTTGGTCAGCTGGAGCACGGTGTCACCCGTGTTCTGCAGGGTCAGCAACCGCGTTCGGGAAAAGCCCACATCGACACTGTCGAACTCCACTACTGGCGGAGCCGTCAGCTCCTTGCGAACATTCGTTCGGGCGTAATCGAAGTCAAGATAGCCCACCACAGTGCCGACCGTCCACAGCCGTGCTCGTGGCTCGAGCGCAACACCGGCCCCCGTTGCTATCTGCGCCCCGGTCTCTAGAGTCAGGACCGGACGCCAGTCCCGTCCGAGATTGGCCGTCCCAACGACAGCTCCGTTGACCCCCAGCAGAAAAATCTCCCACGAATTCGGCGGAGCATAGCCGTAGACGGGCACAATGCCAAGGCTTGTCAGATTCGCTACGTTCGTCCGCCATGTCGCCCCACCATCGGTTGATGCGGCTACCATGTAAGGTGCATCTCGGGCCGTAGTTGGGCGATAGACCGCAATGCCTTCGCGTCCGTTGCAGAAGATAACTTGCGTGACGTAGCCCGATACCCCCGGCAATTGACTGACCGCCCAACTCTGCCCCCGATTCGTACTCCGGAAAACCCGCCCCATCGTGGTACCAAACCAGCAAGTATCCCCCACCCACCATACAGATCCGACAAGGCCAGCCTCGCCACTGAGCGGGGGCGGGACAGCCGTGATACGCTGCCACGTTTGGCCTCCATCGCTCGTACGTCCGATGCCCCAAACAGAACCGAGCGGATCGCCCAGGAAGATCCCTTCGGCATCGCTAAAGAAGCGAATCTCGTTGACAAAAGGCGTGATGGAAGCCACCGAGATCCTCTGCCAGGTGGCACCCCCATTCTGGGTGCGGTATATGGCTGCTTGCCCGTCCGAAGGAGCACTCCCCGCAAAGGCGCGCTGATCATCTAGCGCAAAGATGGCGTAGGTCGGGACCGTAGCAATCTGGCCCACCACGGGGTTGCTGCCCAACACCAAGCGGAGAAATACCCCCTGCTGCCGGTTGTATACCCCAGCAGCCCAGAGCAGGTTCGGCTGCGGAGCATGTGCAGACGAGAAAAGATACGCCCCCGGTACGCCAAAGAGGGCTGTATACTGGCTCTGGCTCGGCAGCTGGATAGGCAAGCCGACGTAGAAGTAATTCACGTAGCCAGACCCCCCATCCTGCACCGTCACCAGGAAGTCAGCCGTTCCGGCATACCACGGATTTATCGGCCGGAGCTGAACCGTGAGAGTAACCTCTTTGGTCTCTGCATTTCCCAAAGCTCCTAGCGCAACCGTTGCAGGAGCTACCGTGGCATAGCCATCGACAGATTGGACCTGCACAGTAACATTTGTGGCGGGCCCGAGGTAGTTCTTGAGCCGTAGCACAACTGTGTGGGGCTCATAGCTACTGAGCGCTCCGCTCGGAGAGTTGATCAAAATGGCATCATTCTCAGCCAGACCGATTCCGGGAAGGCGCACACCTTGGTCGAAGCGCCGATTAATCGCCACAGCCCGTTGTGCGTTGAGCCGTCCGTAGTAGAGGGGGCGCAACCTCGCATCGGTGGCCAACACATTGTCCGTCGTGCTACGGATCTGGTGAAATATCTGCTGGACAGTCCAGTCCGGATGGAGAGTTCGGACAAGGGCAGCCACTCCTGCGACAAGAGGGGAGGCAAATGAGGTGCCCGTGGTTGCGCCGTAGCGGTTATCTGCCCCTGTCGAGAGGATGCTCTCGCCCGGGGCATACACTTGCACAGTCACTCCGTAGTTGCTCCAACCGGCGACGCGATCGGATTGATTGGTCCCTCCGACACTGATCACACCAGGATAGGAAGCCGGGTAGAAGGGGGTGACATCGATATCTCGCCCATCGTTCCCGACACCGGCCACAATCACCGAGCCCAACGCCAAAGCTTGCTGGATGACCTGATACTCCGTTGCGCTCCCCCCAGCACCCCCCCAACTGAGGTTGATGATGTGTGCACCCAGACGCGCAGCGTACAGGATAGCTTCGTAGCCACGCCACACCCCAGGCGTCTGGGGGTTGTCGGAAGCACACTTGATGGGGATAATGCGACACCGGAAGCCAGGGGCAGCAACACCTACAGCATTATTGGTCACAGCACTGGCGGCACCCGCCGTCTGCGTCCCGTGCACCAAGACGCCAGAGGCTGTCGGCCGCACCTTCGGATCATTATCCTCCCGAAACTGCCCGTTAAGGGCCTCCTGTAAACTCACATTGCCAACGAAATCCCAGCCTCGGACATCGTCGATTTTGCCATTACCGTCGTCATCAATCCCATTGCCAGGGATCTCGCGTGGATTGGTCCAGATGTTTGCGGCAAGATCTTCATGCTCCCAATCGGTTCCAGTGTCAATGATGGCGATGGTTACCGTGGTGTCGCCTCTCGTGATATCCCAGGCTCCCGGTGCAGCTATTTGGGGCAGATGCCACTGGTTGGGAAATCGAGGATCGTTGGGCGTATAGAGAGGATAGCGCCAGTAGAGCGGCTCAGCGTATTCTACCTCTGGGTTGTCCCAAAGGGCTCGGCATACATCATAGGGATCAATCGGCGCAGCGTAAGAGACTTCGTAGATCCGCCCAAGGCCGAAGAGATCCTGGCTTTGCATAGCCCCAGCCGCATACTCTGGGAAAACCTGTCGGATGGAGCGAATCTGAAACGGCTCCAGCACCCGCATGAGAGCCGAGGAGGCAAAACCTCGAGCACCTTGCGGCACGATGAAGCTCCGCCGCGTCTTGAGCAGCACAACTCCCGGTACAGTATGGCTTGGATCACGACGGACCCAGAATACTGCTGGCACTGTTGTCATACCTGTCGGCAGCGTTCGAGCCCCAATAAAGATGGGTAAGCCCCGCCCATCGTCTATCGGGTGTTCCGGAGGCACAGCTGCCTGCAAACCAATAGCGGCAAACAGCATTCCAAGCGCAACCATCTGCCTTCCACCGCTCGGTCCTACAACTCCTGATGGATCAGCACAGCATAGCCCGATGTACGGGTGCCCACGAAAATAACAGAATACCGTCGCCCGAGCGGAAGGGAGATATTGTCCGCCCGCGCCAGTATGGACCCAGTGCGGCTGTCGCGAAAGCGAAAGCTGAAGCGGTATTCCAGGGCAAGGACTTCAAAGTCCGAGGCCCCTCCTCGAGGGAGCCCGGCAATGTGGACAAACTCGCTACGCTGCCCTGCAATGACGGTGTCCAGAAGGACATCGACAGCGGCAACATCACTCACATTGATGAAGCGCCGCTGTGCACCCCATGGCCCCTCCCAGTTGCGCGAAGCCGAGAAGCGAAAGAGCTCTACACCGGCTTCCCCACCCGATAACACCAAGAGTGCAAGCGAATCCGGCCGAGGGACAACCGTCCACTGCTGTGCTCCAAGTTGGAGGATTCCCCCCTCTTGCGGCAGAGCTGTTGCCAGAACTGTCCGATAGGGCATAGTCACAGTCGTCAGAACAGGCGTTAGGGTCACTGCCGGCGCCTGCTCGGGAAGCCCCTGGACGAGCTGTACCGGGATTGCCTCGGGCAGGAGCGTTACGGATACGCCCTCAGCGCGGTCACCGATCCATGCCAGACCAAGGCCGAAGCTCCACCTCGGCTCTGTCAAGAGGCAGAGGAGCCCACTCGTAGAGGGCCCCCCCTGCAATAGCGCTGCTGCCGGGAGGAGGTTTGGAAAGCTGACTGTCTGCACCATCAGAGGCACCATCCCTAGAGGCAGCTCCTGTGGCTCGGTAACATAGCCAAAGGAGATCCCCTCCGCAAGGACGGAGCCGCTCCGCAAGCGCCCGCTTCCCATAGCTCCGAGTACAACTCGCACCGCCGGCTTGTCCGGTGCAGCATGTACCAAGCGCACTCGCGCCTGCCCCGATGACTCCGTCGTGCCGACCCACCCCCGGAGATTCCCTGCCGAGTCCATGACGATAACCGTGTAGCGCCGAAACGGCTCTAAGCTCGTCACAAGCGTCAGCGTATGTCCTGATGCAGAGCGCACGTACAGGGTATCCCCGAAGGCGGCCTGGCATACCCGCAGGCGTTCATAGGTCCCTACCCACCGAGGGGCAATATCGGCAGCAACCATATCCTGCCCATGGAAGAGCATCAGCGCTTCGGTGCTGAGATTAACAACACGCACCATCGCTGTGGCATCGACCACACGCTGGGGCTCTTCGAGGTACCCTCCTACGGATTGCTCTTCGGTGAGCACGCCTATCCGCAAAGCCCCTGCACGCCCCCACACGAGGAGCGATCGAGCTTCCCTCCCCTCAACAAGCAGTTGCCAGCTACCCATAAGCTGCCCCTCTCCCCCTGCAGAGCGCACGACAGAGAAGACCACTTCACCCGAGGGAAGCTCCATTGGACCCGATTCCAGGAGAGGGCTCACCCATCCAGAGGTTGGGGTTGGAGCAGGGCAGCCCAGCTGCAGTCCGTAGAGCGCATCATCATCGGCTACGTGCAGCAGACGCATCGTGCTATGCTGCCGCCGCTCACCCAGGGGCTGCAGAAACACAGCCACCGTATCCTGCCCACGGTAACTGGCAACAACGATGACATGCACCATTCGGCGCAAGAGTCCAAGAGAAAACCGTTTCCTCAGCTCCGAACCACGCCACAGCTGCAGATGCACAGAATCTCGCGACAGGAGCAGCCAGCCCGTTCGCTCCCCCGGCTGCACCTCTACACTCGTATCCCCCAGCACGATGCGCCGGCCCTGACCATCGGCTACTACCGAGAGACACACTACAACCATGCTATCTGCTACCGCCGGTGGCTGTACGAGCAGGGGATTCTCCGAAGGGCATCCTACCAGCAGCCCTGCCACAAAGAGCAGTACGCTATGCGTCTGAAGCGTCTTCATCCGTCTTTGAGCCCTGAGGGAAGTAGCAAATTACGAAGCACCATGGAGCCGACTCTCGAGCAGGCAGCCCAGGCCGTCATTGAGCATTTCCAGCAGCTCCATGCCCAACTGAACGAGCCGCAGTGTGCAGCCGATCCGCAGCAAGCTGCAGCGCTTGCCCGTGAACTGAAACGGCTGCGGCCAGTCGTCGAGTGTGCCGAGCGCTACCTCAGACTATTCCGCGAACAACGCTCTCTGCAGGAGCTCATTGCCACGGAGTCCGATTCGGATTTACTCCAGCTGGCTACGGAAGAGCTCCAGCGCCTCGAAGCTCAGTTAGAACAAGCCGCTGAAGCACTGCGTCTGGCGCTCTTGCCATCTGACCCGGATGATAGCCGAAACTGCATTGTGGAAATCCGAGCCGGAACGGGAGGGGAGGAAGCAGCCCTCTTTGCTGCCGACCTCTTCCGCATCTACCAGCGCTATGCCGAGCGCAAAGGCTGGACGGTTGAGCTCGTCGACGTCAGCCCCAGCGACTTGGGGGGATTCAAGGAGATTATCTTCACCCTCAGCGGTGAGAACGTCTACGGCACGATGAAGTACGAAAGCGGCGTACACCGTGTCCAGCGCGTACCTATCACCGAATCGAGCGGACGCATCCACACGTCAGCTGCCACCGTTGCTGTCCTGCCTCAGCCGGAGGAGATCGATGTAGAAATCCGCGAAGAGGATCTCCGCATCGATGTCTTCCGGGCTAGCGGTCATGGGGGCCAGAATGTCAACAAAGTGGAAACAGCTGTGCGCATTGTGCATATCCCCACGGGTATCGTCGTCCAGTGCCAGGACGAGCGCTCCCAGCATCGAAACCGGGAGAAGGCGCTTGCCGTCCTCCGAGCCCGTCTGTACCAGCTCCAGCGGCGCCAGCAGGAAGAACAGCGTGCCCAACAGCGCCGCAGCCAGATCCGCACCGGTGACCGCTCCGAAAAGATTCGCACTTACAACTTCCCGCAAAATCGCGTCACCGATCACCGCCTCCCCAGCGAGCAGAAGAACTTCCCCTTGAGTGAGGTCCTCGAAGGCAAACTCGACCCCATCATCGAGCAGCTCAAGCTGCTCGAGCGGACAGCTCAGCTGCAGCAGTGGCAGCACTCACTCTAGGATGAAGCACCTCCCGCGACACGCCAAATCGCCTCTAGGGGGTCTTGCACCGTTCAGCCTCCCGAAGTGCCGTGCACTTCCCGAGTCCACCAGAGGGAAATACAAACGGGCATCCCCCGCACGGGATGCCCGTTCTGAGGTCGGGGTGAGAGGATTCGAACCTCCGGCCCCTGCGTCCCGAACACAGTGCTCTACCAGGCTGAGCTACACCCCGACGTACCGCAAAAATAGGAAGCCTGTTGCGAACAACCTGCCAACATGACCGATGAACGCTTACACTGTTGACATTGCCATACCGTGGTGGATGGCCCTCTGCAGCCTTGCTCTCGCCGTGGGTGTGAGCTTCTGGGCATACGGGCGTCCGTTTCCGACTCTTTCGGCTCGGCAGCGCCTTCTGTTGGGCATTCTCCGCTTCTTGGCCCTCGGCAGCCTCATCCTGGCTCTCTGGCAGCCCGTCATTGGCATGTTCACAAGCCACCGTGAGCCCCCGCTTCTGGCTGTACTCTTGGACAACTCCGCTTCCATGCGCCTCCGGGATGCCTCCGGCCCCCGAGATGAGCAATACCGGAGAGCTCTCGGCTATCTCTCCGAGCTCCTCTCGAGCCCCTCGGTACGCCTCCTGCGCTTCGACGCCCGACTCCGGCCCTTGGAACGGTGGAGCCCCGACTCCCTCACACTCGATGGCCCAGCTACTGACTTAGCCCAGGCCTTCCGCTGGGTAAGTTCGCAAGCACAACGGAGCAATATCGCTGCAGTCCTTCTTCTCAGCGACGGCGTTGCCACCACGGGCGAATCCCCCTTGCCAGAGGCAGAAGCGCTCGGACGTCCTGTCGTAACCGTCCTCATTGGCGATACAACTGCTCTTCCCGATCTGGCTGTCCACACCGTACTGGTCAATGAGCGCATTCCTCTCGGCAGTGCCACCGCTG
Organism: Candidatus Kapaibacterium sp.; assembly: GCA_938084565.1. Classification (GTDB taxonomy): domain Bacteria; phylum Bacteroidota; class Ignavibacteria; order Kapaibacteriales; family HRBIN21; genus HRBIN21. The sequence continues at coordinate 23,138 of CALKEU010000008.1, forward strand.
TCCATGCCGTGCTCTCGGCTGAAGCCCTCCCGGAGCAGCAGCTCCAGGTTGAATTCTGGGAAGATGGACGCCGTCTCAGCACGCAGGCCCTCCGCATCTCCCCAGCGCAGAGGTTCTACACTGTCTCCTTCCGCTACCAGCCCCAAACCGAGGGCATACACCAGCTCCAGGTTCGGGTCAATCCGGTACCGGGAGAAGTGTCCCTACGCAATAACGAAGCACGAGCCGTTGTGGAGGCCGTCTCCCTCCGACACCGCATTGTGCTCTTTGCTGGCTCTCCCAGTCCGGACCTTGCCTTCCTGCGCCGCGAGCTACAGCGCAATCCGCTCCTCGAGCTCTCCACCTTCATCCACAAGGATGCCAGCTCATTCTATGAGGGGGCCCCTCCTCCATCACTCTTAGCGCAGGCCGATGCTGTGATCCTGCTGGATTTTCCCCTGCGTTCGACCCCCGAGGCTGTGCTCAGCAGCATAGCGGGAGCTCTTGCTCGAGGATGTGCCGCCGCCGTGCTCTTTGGTCCACAGACCGATTGGACAAAGCTCCGCCTCCTGGAGCCCTGGCTTCCCATTACTCAGCCTCCCACGAGCACAGTCCAGGAGGTGCTGGCCACATTCTCTCCTACCCCGAGCGGTGCTCTGCATGCGCTGCTGCGCTCCACCGCCGAACAGGGCGCCCAAGCCTGGCATACATTACCGCCGATCTTTGCTCTCCGCAATGCCGCACTTCCCAAGCCTACGGCAGAGCTACTGGCCGTGGGAGTGTCGGGCACTCAGCGCGAGCCTTTGGTAGTCGTACAGCAGCATCCCGTCCGCAGTGTAGCTCTGCTCGGCTACGGTCTCTACCGCTGGAAACTCATCGGATACGCTGCCGAGCAGATGCGCCAGACCACCCCACCAGTTGATTACCTTGCCACCTTTGTCACCTCCACTGTGCAGTGGCTCTTAGAGCCCAAGACGCTGGAACGCCGTGTGCGCATTCGCCCGCTGCGGCGCTTCTATGCCGCCGGAGAGCCCGTTCACATTTGGGCATCGGTCACAGACGCAGCGGGAAACCCTGTCGAAGCAGCCGTGGTACGGCTGCGTGTCACCTCATCGGATGGAGAGGTGCGCCAGCTTGTACTCTCCCCGGCTGAAGCGGGAATCTACCGAGGCCAGCTCCCCGGCCTACCAGCTGGCCAGTATACCTTCACCGGCGAGGCTATCCGAGGGGAACAGCTCCTCGGACGGGACTACGGTCTCTTCAGTGTCGGGGATGTCTCACTCGAGGAACGCTCCCTGCGAGCCGACGCTGAGCTCTTGCGCACGATCGCTCAGCGTACCGGGGGTGCCTTCTTCACTGCCGACCACATCCACGAGGTGGAATCCTGGATCGCTCGCCTCCCGAACTGGCGCCCGATTGTGACGACACTCACCCGCGAACTCCGCCTCTGGCACTCCCTTTGGCTATTGCTCCTGGCCTTGGTCAGCCTCAGCGTTGAATGGACCCTCCGCCGACGGTGGGAGCTGCTGTAGGTGAGCCCGTAAGCGCTTCCACCCAACAGCTAGAACATACTGCATCCCCGCCACCAGAGCCATCCACCCGGCGATGGATCCCTGCACAATGGTGGCAAGACCGTAGCCTCCCACGGCACTCCCCATCCCACAGAGCATGGCTACCAGGAACATTCCCGGCAGCCGTATACGGAAAACGCGCGCCGTTGCTGCTGGTAGAACTAGCAGTGCCACAATGAGAATAACGCCGACCAGCTCGAATCCCACCACCGTCACTACCGCTGTCACACCGAGCAGCACCACCTGCCACAGATTCGGAGCAAGCCCAATGGTTGCCGCAAACGCTGGATCGAAGGCACTGGCCACCAGCTCTTTGTACGCTACCATTCCCAGCAGAGCAACTCCCAGGAGCACCCCCGCTGACACAAGCAGCGCCTGTGGGAGCATGATGCCGAGAAACGGGACCATCTGTAGCGGAACGTAGGCAATCTCGCCATAGAGGACGCATTCCACATCCAGATCCACCGTGTCCCCGAAAAAGGACAGCAGGAGAAGCCCAACGGCGAAGAAGCTGCTCAAGACGGCCGCCAGCGCCGTCTCACTCGGCCAACCAAACCAACGCTGCAGTCCATACAGTGCTGCCATGGCCAGTAGCGCACTCACCAAAGCCCCCGCAAACATTACCGGCAATTCCCGTACCCCGCTCCAGAGGAACGCAACGACAATCCCCGGCAGCACTGCATGGGAGAGAACGTCTCCAAGCAGCACCATCCGGCGCAGGAGCAGCAACGAGCCCACCCATGAGCACACCACTGCCAGCAGGAGAGCTGTAGCGACAATCCACACCCCACCGCTCATGGCTGACCTGGCGGAATGGGACGTCCGTGAGGATCCTTCTGCGGATGCTCCAACAGTGCCTCCAGACGCTCCTCGAGCTCAGGGGTAAGGACATGCTCGATGAGCTCTGCCTCAGCATGCACCTGCTCTGGGGCAATCCCGACGCAGCGTTCTAGATAGAGCTCCCAGAGTCGATGGCGCCGTGTGATGTAACACGCCTTCTCCCGTCCCCGAGCTGTCACCGACCATCGTTGGAGCCTCTTGTGGCGGATAGAACCTACCATCCACAGCCAGAGGACAATACCGACCGCTCGCGCTCGGCTACCAACCTCGGCTGCCACAAGCTCCTCGATGGACCAGTCCTCCCAGCGTCCTCCCGTAGAGCGCTCGGCAACTCGATAGAGCACCTTGTGCGCATCCTCATCCCAGCGCCGTACCTTGACCCGGAGCTCTCTCCAGAGGCGAGCCAATAGGCCTCGATGTGGGGCACATAGGTGCGCACACACCACCAACACCGCCGCCGCAGTTACAATGGCTGGACCCGTCGCCACTCGAGGGAAGGCCACCGAGAAGGCAATCCCGGCCATGACAGCAACAACAGCAACCAGGACCGCCCCGACAGCCATTGCCCCCACACGTCGGACAAAGAGTCGTGCGGCCATAGGCGGCAAGACCACAAAGGCCCCCATGAGGAGCGCCCCAACGCTGTAAACCCCCACGATGACAATGGCCGCAAGCACCACACGATAGCCGAATTCAACCCAGCGTAGTGGCAGCGGAAGAGTTCGCACAAATTCAGCATCGAAGGCCAGCGCCACTAATTCCTTGAAGGCAACTGCCACGAAGAGGCTCGCCGGTACCACAACCCCTCCTACCAGCGCTACATCCGACCACGTCATCGCCGCGGCTTGTCCGAAGAGAATGCGCCAGATTCCCGCCTGCTGCACCCCACCGCCCCGCTGGAGGGCCGTCAGCAGGACAATCCCTGCACCGAAGGCTATCGAAAGGAGGATGCCGAGCCGAGCATCCTCCCGCCCTTCCCGCCGTAGGACATTGAGGGCCAGGAGCGCTCCACTCACAGAGAGCACAGCACCCCATAGCAGCACTGAGAGTTCAGTCCGAGAAAGGAGCGCATACGCAAGCCCAATACCCGGCACCGTCGCATGTGCCAGGACATCGCCCACCAGAGCCTCACGCCGCAAAACCGCAAACGTCCCCACGAGCGCACTCCCTACGGCGATCAGGAGATTGCCCAGCACAACTCCGCCCACAACCGGATGGAGAAGCACTTCCATTCACTGACCCTCTCGCACGATGGACCTCCGCTCGAGGAGCGCACGCTGCACGACCTCATCGAGCACAGAGCGGCCCCCATACGCCTCACGCACTCTCTCTGCCGTCAAAACCTCCTCAACCGGGCCAGCTGCAACCAGACGCTGATTCAACAGCAGCACCCACTCAAACAAGCGCGCCACGGTAGAGAGATCATGGTGGACCACCACGACCGTTTTGCCTTCCTCTTGGAGCTGTCGCAGCACATCGAGCAGCACTCCCTCCGTTGCAGCATCGATGCCAGCAAAGGGCTCATCCATGAGGTAAAGTTCTGCATCCTGTGCCAAAGCCCGGGCCAGGAAAACCCTCTGCTGCTGTCCCCCAGAGAGCTCATTGAGCTGCCGTCGTGCAAGATGCTCCAACCCCACCTGTACCAGCGCTTGCCAAGCACGTTCTTCATCGGATGGGCGCGGCCGCCGAAAGAGCCCTACATGCCCATAGCGCCCCATGAGGACAACATCGAACACCGTCAGTGGAAAATCCCAATCCACGCTCTCCCGCTGCGGCATGTAGCTAATACGCCGCCGAACGGCCGCAAGGCGGTGCCCCCAGAGACGTATCTCGCCTTGCTGCAGCGGAACCAACCCCATGATAGCCCGTAGAAGGGTCGATTTCCCTGCCCCATTCGGCCCCACAATAGCTGCTAGCACCCCCGAGGGAAGCTCAAAGCTAATGTTCCACAGCGCTATCCGACGCCCGTAGCTGACTGTGACTCCTCGACACTCGATCATGGGTGCACCTCCCCGCGGAGGCCATCGACAATGCGTTGCACATTCACCCGCATCATCCCCTCGTACGTCTCTGCCCCACTGCCTGGAGCCCCTAGGGCATCGGAGTAGAGCTCCCCGGCCAGACGAACCGATGCACCCTGCTGACGTGCCATCTGTACGACATTCTCCATGAACCGTGCCGGGATCGTGCTCTCGACAAAGACAGCCGGAAGGCGCCGGCGGACTATCACCTCTGCAACCCGCATCATATCACGGAGGCCAAGCTCTGCGGCCGTCGAAATACCCTGCAGGCTGAGTGTTTCCACCCCATACTCTCGTCCGAAGTAGGCAAAGGCATCGTGGACGGTCACGAGCACCCGTTGCTCCTGGGGTATCTGCTCGACCTGCGCCCGAATCCATGCATCGAGCCTCTCCAACCGCTGCCCATACTCCTGAGCCCGCTGTCGCCACTGCTGCCCCCAGTGGGGGAACAACACAGCCAGCGTATCAGAGAGGCGCTCTACAACCATTCGCCACAGCCGTACGCTATGCCAGAGGTGCGGATCGTACTGCCGCTCCCCAAGCTGCCGGAGCACATCCGGCGGCACGAGCTCTGCCGCAAATATTAACGCCCTCCGATGGGCCATCGCTCGGAATACCTCCTGCATTCTCCCCTCCAGACGGAGTCCATGGGCAACGATGCAGCGGGCCTGCTGCAAAGCCTCGACATCCTGTGGCGTCGGCCGGAAAAGATGCGGATCTACTCCTGGCCCCATCAGGACTCGCACCGGCACGTCCTCCCGGACAATCTCTCGCACAGCATCTCCGAGAATGCTCGTGGTGACAACAATTTCCACCCTTTCCCCTGCCGAAGGCCTCGAACAGCTACAGAGCACACAGAGAGCAAGAGCAATCCCTCGCATCTCTACGCTTCCAGGGGCTCTACATACACTGCCCCGAGCACAGCTTCCGGCAGCGCGAAAAGCTCCCCGCACACGGCAATCAGGTATTCTCCGCCGACATGCCGGCGCCCACACAGCCAGCAGTGAGCCTGCGGGAGCAAACCACAGGCAACAAGCTGCCGGACGACAGCACTATCGCGATCGCACACACGCCGCACCACCGCTCTCTGCCCTAAGGCCAACGACAACAGCGGAATTGCTCGCAGCGGTGGCACATACCCACTACGGCTCGGGATCGGATCCCCGTGCGGATCGTACAACGGCTCCCCGAGGCGCTGCGCAATGCGATCCTCAAACTCCTCGGAAATCGCGCTCTGCAGCCGCTCCGCCTCTGCATGGACACCCTCCAAGGGATACCCCAAGCAGTGGTAGAGATACGCCTCCAAAAGCCGATGATGGCGAACAACCTCGAGCGCTCGTCGCCATCCTTCTGCCGTCAGTACAACACCGCGATAGGGGCTATACCGCACTAACCCACGCTGCTCGAGACGCTGAAACATCTCCGTCACTGTGCTCGCTCGCAGCCCAAGGTGTGCAGCCACCGCTGTCGTCGTCACCGGCTGCCCGTGTTCCTGGAGCTCGTAGAAGAGCTTGAGGTAGCGATCGATCTTGCGCATGCAGTGCTACCGAATTTCGGTTTACCGAAACGAAGGACGCCCCGCTTTCGTGTCTGTGCCGAGGGCATGCACTCAGCCGCGGCAAGCATATGCCTGATGGAGCGCCTCTAGGAAGCCTTCTGCTGCCCGCTCAATGCCGAAGTGGCGACAAGCATGTTCGCTGATCGCCTCGCGGCGCTGACGGAGTTCCAGATGCCGTTCTGAGACCTGCTGAATGAGTGCAGCCAGAGCCTCTGCATCACCGGGATCGAACAGTGCCCCATTCCAGCCTGGCTGGAGCAGATCGTAGGCCGCCCCGACAGCCGTAGAGCAGAGCACATAGAGCCCTGCTGCAAGAGCTTCGTTGACCACCAATCCCCATACCTCCCGCAGCGAGGGCAACACCAATACATCGGCCAAAGCATACCACCAGGGGAGCTCCTCCGGCTGCCGATGGCCTTCGAATACAACTACATCCTGCAGCCCATACTCCCGACTCAGTCGGGCCAGGGTTTCTCTCTCAGGACCCTCGCCGACCACAAGGAGGCCAATGCCTGGATCCTGCAAGAGCCGGAGTGCCTCGAGCAGAAGGACCACATTCTTCCGAGGAATCAGACTCCCGACATACAAGAGCAACAATGGCGGGTACTGAGCGCGCCGGCTTGCAAACTCGGCCGTCTGCCGAATTTGCCACACACTGCGTCGGAAGAACTCCATGTCCACTGTATTCGGTATGACTACCGTGGGCAACTCCCCGCCGTGGATGCGCTGGAGCCACCGTGCGGCAGGATTGCCATATGCTAAACCCAGCCTAACCTGCCGGACGAAGGCGCGCTTGAGCGCAAAGAGCATTCCGCGCCGTATCTGCGCACTCCCCTCCCAGGATTCATACCACAGAACTGTCGGAATACCTCGCCGGCGAGCATAGTGGAGTCCTTGCCAATAGAGCAGCTGCTCATACCCACCGAGTACGAGGACATCGGGGCGCAGAGCGCGGAGGGCTCGCCCTAAACCCCAGTTGAGGTGTATGTGCCACTCCCGTTGCATCCATGAGAAATGCACCCCAGGAAGCACGCGGTAGCGGAAGCGCAGCTGTCGGGCCTCAGGTGTACCCCATAGGCGCAATGGCTCTGACCGTGCCGCGCACAGCACGGTGAGCTCCCCTTGGAGCTGTTCGGCAACAGCATTGAAGAGGGACACTCGATAGGGGCTCAAAATATTGGTCAGCACCACAGCGCGCATGCCCACCACACCGGAAGGGCACAAAATTAGGGCCCTCGAAACCTACACCCGCACTACGCATCACGAAAAACGACCGCTGAAGCGACTATTTTTGCAGCGTACAAGTAACCCCTCTGCCTCCATGTGGCGTCCACTCTCCCTAGCAGCTATCGCAGCTACCATCTGCGTGCTCGGGCAAGAACGACAGTGGGTGCGCCTCCTCGAGGAGCCAGTCTTCACAGTTGTTCCAAACCCCCAAAATCCCCGAACGCTCTATGCGGGAGGGCTCGGGCACCGACTCTATCGCTCCTTCGATGGCGGAGAGACGTGGGATACCATTGTCATCGACTTCCCAGGGGGCGCAGCGCAGTTTCTGGATGTCTTCGTTCACCCCCGAGACACCTCTGTCCTCCTGGTTGGCGGTTCGGGCTTTGGGAAGCTGGTGCGGAGCTCGGATGGTGGAGGGACATGGCAGGACGTCCTCGTACCCGAACATGCGTTTCTCCTACCCAGTGGAGCCTCGATCATTGCGCATCCACTCCATCCGGACACGCTCCTTGTAACCGAGTACATCGGTCCGGGCTGGAACCCGCCGCGACTTTATCGCAGCACTGACGGAGGGCGGACGTGGGATACCTTGGTCCCTTTTACCGAAGCCATCCCGAACTGCGCTATGGCTATCCGCTGGGACAGCCTCTGGGTGGTTGTTGCCCGCTGCGATGGAGCCATCTTTGCTTCCGCCGATTGGCAGACATGGCGTCTCATGAGCCACTTGCACCTGCCAGGCTATCCGCAAGAGTCGGAAATTCCTGACCTACTCTTCGTTCCAGACCAGCCCCAGCTCGGCTTCCTTGCCGTTACCTTTCTCTTCGACACCACCATCGCTGGGCGTCCCAACGGCGGGCTGTACCGGACAACGGATGGCGGTATAACGTGGCATCTGTTGGCTTTCTCCGACACCAGCCTTTGGGCAGTGGCTATCCATCGTTGGGGAACAGCCCTCGAGATAGCCGTGGGAGGCTTCACCCTCTATCCCGACACCGTAGGTCGTCCCCTTGTGCCAGGGTCCGGTATTGTCCGAACTTCTCCCGATGGAGGCTCCACCTGGCTCAATCACGATGCGGTGCTTCCCTGGGGACCTGCCGATCCCCTCCTGCGCCGAGTCTGGCGCATGCGCTATGCGCCCTCGGGCACTCTGTATGTTGCTACCGAGGCCGGTCTCTACGCATGGCGTTCCCCTCTCAGCGTACCGGTATCTGCCACCGTAGAAGAGGCAACCGTATCTCTCCTCCTCCCCCGCCGGCAGTGGCATCTGCAGGCACCGTGTTCGGGGATGCTCTCCCTCTTCTCTCTTACCGGCCACCTTCTACTCCAGCAATGGATTGCCGCAGGGGATCACTGCATAGAAGTCCAGCATCTGGCTGCAGGCACTTATGTTGCCGAGCTCCGCAGCCCGATCCTCTGCCGGCGCTGGCTACTCCTTGTACCATAAGGGCTCAGCGGGGGAACCACCGCTGCGAAAACTGCTGCCAGGCTGGCATGGTCTGCGCCGTCACCTCCGGCAGCCGCGGTGTCTCCTCTTCGAGCTTTGCGAGTTCCTCTGCACGGAGACGCCGCCAAGCCCCGACGGGCAGTTCATCACTGGTGAGGAAGCCCAAGCGATAGCGGTGCAAGTGCAGAATCTCTAGCCCTTCTTTCTTCAGAAGGCGGTGGAGGAAGCCCAGTGGAAGCTGGCGTGCAACGATACGGAGCCAGCACGTGTGCGCGTTCTCCTGGAGTAGCTCCACGCGAGCCTCAAGGTTATGCTGCGACATACGGCGCAGCTCCTGCGTCAGGCGCTCCAACTCCTGGTGCGTGACATGGCGGTGCACTTTGATGTGGTACTCCTTCTCCACAAGGCTCAGGGTCGAGCGCTCAGGATTCCGATAGGCGGGATCAGTGCTGAAAATGACTATCCCGCTGGCGAACTTCGTCAACCGTCCGCAGGGGAAATAGCCCCCTTTGCGCTTGGGGAGATACTCGTAGACGGTGGGAGTCCCGAGCTCCTTGGAGGCTGCGACACGGCGCGGCTTATGGAAGACCAGCGTATAATGCTCCGCCGGCGGGAAGAGCAGCTCGATGCCATCGGCGAGGATAGTATCTCGGTGGACGAGAACCCGGACATTGGGTTCCACAACCGTTACTCCATTGACTTGGACACGCCCCTGGCGGATGAGAGCCAGAGCGGCAGCGTGAGAGGCGTACTTGAGCCGATTCAAAGCTCGAGCTAATGACATCAGATGTGGCTCGGGCGGGGCCTTCTTTGGGCGCCTTCGCTGAGGGGTGGTCAAACGCCGCCGGCGGTACATCCGTTTCCGACGCGCTTGGAAATCCCCGCGCCGCTTCCACACCGGCGGACCAGCCCTACGGGCAGCCGGTGTTCCACGCTCTCCAGAAGCCGGTTCTGCTTCACGACGGAACTTCTTCCGATGGCGGAAGTACCGTTGCGGACGCTGTCCCCCACCGGTATTTCCGCCATTTCCCCCTGCGGCATTCCACGGTGGTTGTGTCATCGTCTCCCCTTCATGACGACTGTGGAACATGCTTGGCTGCGAAACATACTACGCTCAGCCGATGGAGCGCACGACTACAAAGCCGAGCAGTAGGAGGATGACAAAGCCCAACGCCAGCCAATCGAAGTAGCGCTCCATAAGGCGCTGGATTCCTGGTCCAAAAGCCCACAGAAGTGTTGCAACGGCGAAGAAGCGCAGAGCACGCCCTACCAGCGACACCCCCATGAAGGGAAGGAGCGGCAAGGCAACGGCCCCTGCAGCAAGGGTTGCCACCTTATAGGGGATGGGCGAAAAAGCCGCTGCAAAGAGGAACCACACCCCAGCCTCACCCCGGTAGAGCTCCACAACATGCTGCCACGCTGCCTGGGCTTGGTAGAGGTGCACGATCCGATACCCCACTATGTCCATGAAGCCGTGCCCAATTGCATAGCCGAGCAGCCCCCCGAGCACAGAGCCAAGAGTACACACAGCAGCAGCCACAAAGGCTCTCTGGCGATGCAGGAGCACCAGCGGTATGAGCATCACATCGGGCGGAAGGGGAAAGACCGACGCCTCGGCTGCAGCAACACCAAAGAGTATCCAGAGAGCTTCTCGCCGTGCCGCTGCCGCCTCCAGCCGGGCCTTCTCGCGCCACAACCACTGACGGACCGCTCCAATCATTCAGCCCACACCCCCATGCGGTAGAACTTCTGCCGACGGCGCTGCACGAGCTCCTCCACAGGTACCCGGGCCAGTTCCTCTAACTCCTCTCGCAGCACCGCACGCATGATCTCATACATCTGCGCCGGATCCCGATGCGCCCCACCGACTGGCTCGGGAACAAGTCGATCGACAACTCCGAGCCGCACCAGATCCTCAGCGCACAGCTCTAACTCTTCAGCCGCTTGCTCCTTGAAATCCCAACTCCGCCAGAGAATGCTTGAACACGACTCAGGTGCAATGACCGAATACCAGGCATACTGCAGCATGAGCACTCGATCACCCACCCCGATCCCGAGCGCTCCACCCGATCCCCCCTCGCCAATGACTACCACGAGAATGGGCGTACGCAGACGGGCCATCTCAAACAGATTCCGGGCAATGGCCTCGGCTTGCCCTCGTTCCTCCGCCTCAATGCCCGGAAAGGCACCCGGAGTATCCAGAAAGGAAACAACCGGTTTACGGAACTTCTCCGCAAGCCGAAAGAGCCGTAAGGCCTTACGGTAGCCTTCGGGATTGGGCATGCCGAAATTGCGGCGCAGATTCTCCTGTGTCGTACGGCCCTTCTGATGCCCGACCACAACGAGTGTCTTTCCCTCAAAGCGTGCCAGCCCGCCAATGAGGGCAGGGTCATCCCCCCCGCATCGGTCGCCGTGCAGCTCGACGAAATCCGTGAACACATTCTGGACGTAGTCCAGCGTCGAGGGACGCTCGGGATGGCGTGCAATCTGGACGCGCTGCCACCGCGTCAGATTCGCATACACGTGCCGCCGCAACTGCTCGAGCTGTTGCTCAAGCTTGGCCACCTCCGAAGCAATTTCGAGCTGGTCCGACAGGGCCCGCAGTTCGGCCACCTTCTGCTCCAGTTCGATGAGGGGTTTCTCAAAGTCGAGGACGTATCTCACGGCGGAGCCTCCGGATGCAGTATGTCAGCACAATGTCCACATCAAGCCCAAGCGAGTAGTGGCGCATGTAGTAATGGTTGAGCTGCCGCACGACGGCCGGCGACAGCTCCTCCGCACCCCCCAAACGGGCCAACGTAAGCAATCCGGGTTTGGCCACTGCATGTAAGTGCTCCCCACTCTGGGGCTCAATCCCGACCACACTCCAATGACCTCGAAGCACGAGCCACCACCGCCGCAGCAAGCTCCAGCGGTGGGCACTCAAAAATACAAGTGGCAGCCCCAAACTGAGGGCAACGACGGCGCAGATAAGATCGAGAGTGCGCTTGAGCAGTCGTAGCCGCGGATGCAGCAGAGGGTATTCAACCCATGCCGGCTCATGTCCCAAGAGCTCTCGCACGAAGCGTTGTACCCAGAGCTCGTCGGAGTTCTGTGCCAGGGATAGCCGCACACGCCAGCGGGCCAATCGTTCCGCCACGGCCACCAACTCTCCGGGAGGCAGCTCCGGCGTTGCAACAACGAGCTCGTGAATGCGCCATTGCGCTACCAGTTCAGGCAGCTCTCCATAGCTCCCGAGCACCGGTATCCCGTCATCGTGCGCATACGGCTCATCGTCGTAGCGGACAACACCCAGGAACAGAACGCTTGCATCCTGCTGGCGCTGCAGAGTTACCGCCAGAGCATGGGCTACAGCTCCCCTCCCAAGTACGGCAACACGGCGCGGCCGCACGCCATGCCGACGCAATTGCTGGATGGCAGCACGGGCTCCTATCCCCCAGAGAGCACCCCCAACAGCCGTTCCCACCATGACCCAGCGGCTGAAGGCGTAATCCTTGAAGAAGGCGGCTAACGCGGCCACCGCAAGCATCGACAAGGCATATGCCATGGCTGCCCGAGCCAGCTGTACCCGCCGCTCTAGGTAATCCCCACAGAAGAGCATCATAGCCACGACAACACTCCCGATGGCCAAAAACACGGTTGGATAGGCGTAGGCGGGCAACCCCAGGAAATGCCCGAAACGCAAACGCGTTGCCACCAACAGCGCCACCGTTACCCCGAGCAAATCCGCTATCCCGAGCAGCCAGAGGTTGGGATACTGGAGCGCTCGAGCCAGGATCTCCCGCAACTTGATGCCAATCTGCAAAAGGGGGACAAGCGGTGACCCCTTGTAATAGCGGCGCACAAAGATGCGCATAGCCTCGTAGAAGTGAAAGAGCGCATCCGTGGTCGAACGGCGTGTGCTCTCCCCCTTGAAGTGCAAGATGCTGACGGCTCCGACATACCCAATCCGCCAGCCAGCCAGATGCGCCCGGTAGCACAAGTCAATGTCCTCTCCGTAGAGGAAGTACTCCGGATCGAACCCCCGGAGCTCTCGCAGCACTTCGCGACGGCAGAACATGAAAGCCCCCGAAATGACCTCCGCATAGCCTATCTCCTGCTCATCCCGAAAACCCTGCGAATACCGGGCAAAGATCCGAGAGCGGGGGAAAAGCCGCTCCAACCCAAATAGCCGTGTGAAGGCCACCCATGGGGTCGGAAAGCCCCGGCGGCACGTCTCCTGAAAGGAACCATCCCGATTCAACACCCGGCAGCCTGCAATGCCGACCTCGGGGTGCCGCTCCATATAGGCCAGCATTGTGCGAAAGGTGTCCGGATGGACAAGTGTGTCAGGGTTCAGCAGCAGAATGTAACGCCCGCAAGCTTGCGCAATTCCGATATTGTTTGCCCGCCCAAAACCAACATTAGTCGGCAAGGGTATCCAGCGAACCTGTGGAAAAGCCGGCATGAGGGTGGCTACAGTACCGTCATCCGAAGCATTGTCCACTACGAGCACTTCACCCTCGATCCCTTGCAAGGCTTGGAAGACGGAGCGCAGACACTGCGCCAACACGTCTTGCACATTGTGGCTGACAATGACAATAGAGAGCTCTAGCGTGGGCGATTCAGCCAGGAAATCCGCCTCCAAGACTTCAGCCGTCTGTGTAGTATCGGCGCTCATTCCGCACCAGACTCGACAGGCGTAGTCGCCATACCATCCAGGCTGCTTCGTAGACAATGCCTCGATTGAGCTTCGACAGCCCGCTGCGGCGGTCCACAAAGATAATGGGCACCTCCACAATCCGGCAGCCCAAACGCCAGAGCCGGTAGGTGACCTCAATTTGAAAGGCATACCCATTCGAGCGGATCCGTTCCCATCGGAGGCGGCGTAGAACCCGGCCCCAGAAAGCCTTGAAGCCACTCGTGGCATCCGCTATGGGCATGCCAGTAATGCAGCGGGTATAGCGATTGGCAAACCAGCTCAAAAGGAGCCGTCCAATCGGCCAATTGACTACGTTGACCCCACTGACGTACCGGGAGCCGATAGCCACATCGGCTTGGTCGAGTGTTGCCACAAGCCGGGGCACATCGGCCGGATCGTGTGAGAAATCCGCATCCATCTGCACCACAATGTCGTAGCCTCGCTGGAGTGCCCACTGAAACCCCTGACAGTAGGCCGAACCAAGCCCGAGCTTAGCCGGTCGCTGCAGGAGATGCACCCGTCCGGGAAACTGCTCCTGCCACTGACGTACCTCCTCGGCCGTGCCATCGGGCGAGGCATCATCTACGATGAGCACCTCTGCCCCGAGCTCTAACCGGAGAAGCGCCGGAATTAATTCGGCGATGTTCTCCCGCTCATTGTACGTTGGAATGACAACGAGGACTCGCACCCTTCAGACTCCTTTGCCGGTCAGCATAACCCAGAGAGTCCGCAGCATAATCTCAAAGTCGAGCGCCAGCGACTGGTTCTCGATGTAGTAGAAATCTAGCTCCACCCGATGGCGTACGCCTTCCGGGGTGGGATCGTCTAGATCGCGCCGCCGACACACCTGCCACCACCCCGTAATACCAGGCTTGACGATGTGCCGGCGTGGGTATTCAGGCACCATAGCGGTAAAGAGCTCAACGTAGTAGGGGCGCTCCGGCCGTGGGCCCACGATGCTCATCTCCCCCTTGAGCACGTTCCAAAACTGAGGGATTTCATCGAGGTGTGTCTTGCGTAGCCACCGGCCAATGCGCGTAATACGGGGATCGTGGCTGTGCCGCCAGGCTCGGTCTGCATCCTCTTTGGCAACCATTGTGCGGAACTTATAGAGCCGGAATCGCCGTCCATCCTTCCCGACGCGTTCTTGCACGAAGAGGATCGGCCTACCGCTATCGATCCAAATTGCCAAAGCCACCAGAAGCCACACCGGGGCTCCCCCGACGAGGACGAGAACACTGATCCCGACATCGAGAGCCCGCTTGACAAAGGCCTGCCAGGGGCGCAGCAGTTCGGGATTGACCTCCAGAAGTCGCGTCCCGTACAGACGCCGAATACGGGCTTGCCCCATTGCTAGGCGGTAGAGCTCGGGCAGCATCTTCACCCCCACTCCCGCCTCGGTTGCAACACCGACGGCTCGCCAGAAGGCCTCTAGCCGCGGCGGATGGAAAGCCACCACGAGCTCCTCGGGGCAGAGTCGGCGTACTAGCTCCGGCAGTTGCTCGAGCCCCCCGACAACGGGCACGGCTCCATTTGCTTTTGCAGAAAGTTCCTCGGTCGGGCCCTCCTCGAGTACAACCCCCAGCGGCCGATATCCCCAGTGGTCTAGACGCTGCAGCTCCTGCTGGAGACGCTCTATCCCCCCTTGATTCCCGACGAGGAGCACCGGAATGGTAATCATCCCACGACGGCGCAACCAGCGCTGCACAGAGCGTGCCCCCAGCCGTCCTGCCCCAACTGCGACCAGGAGAATTCCTACGTAAAGGCCCGCCACAGCTCGAAAATTGCCGCGGTAGAACTCCCCGCTATCCCCCAGAACGAGCAACAGCAGGATTGCCATACCAATCAGGAGCGCCCGCACCACAGCAGCAAGCTCCTCCATCGGCGGGCGAATGTACCAGTTACGATAGAGCCCTAACAGCCAGAATAGCAGAACCCAGTACGCCGTTACCGCACCGAGCACGGCCCCCACCTCCCAGCCGCGCGGGGTTGCCACAGACTCAAACCATCCGCTCGCAAAGCGCACCCACATATACAGAGCGGTCGCCGCTGCAACACTGAGCAGGTCAGCCCCAAGTTGGAACACCAGTGGGCTCCAGCGCCCACTCCTCCAGCGGCGAACCACCGGTCGAGGTTCCTGTACGGATATGCGCACGGCTACCATCGTCGTCCACAAAACTACTGACGCTCTCCGAGCTCTTCCCCCTTCGGACCCGAGCAGCGTATTTTTGCAGCCGCATACAGCGGCTCCCCCTGCATGCGCATCTCCGTCATCACGGTTGTTCTCAACGACCCGCGCATCGGGCGGGCCCTCCACTCGCTCTTCAGCCAGGAGGTGGAAGCCGATATCGAATCTATCGTCATCGACGGAGGCTCCCGCCCGGAGACGCTGCAGGTCATTGAGCTCTATCGGGAGCGTCTAGCTGTCTTCATTAGCGAGCCCGACCGCGGACTCTACGACGCTATGAACAAGGGCTTGCGCTATGCCACCGGTGATATCATTGGCTTCCTCAATGCCGATGACCAGTACGCCGATCGGTTCGCCCTCCGCGATATTGCCGCTGCCTTTGCCGATCCGACGGTTGAGGCCTGCTATGGGGACGCCGTCTTTCTGACACGACGTCGCGGCCGCATCCTGCGCTACTGGCGCGCCGGCCACTACCGACGCTGGAAGTACTACCTGGGCTGGATGCCCCCACACGGCACCTTCTTTGCTCGCCGCCATCTCTACGAGCGCCTCGGGAACTTCGACCTCTCCTACCCCATCGCTGCAGACTACGAGCTGATGTTCCGCTTCCTCTTTCTGGGCAATATCCGCGTGCGCTACATTCCCCGCATCCTCCTCTGCATGGATGCCGGCGGCACAAGCAATGCCTCGCTGCGGGCTATCTTTCAGGGCAATCGCGAATGCTGGCAGACCTGGCAACGGCATGGGCTGACAGCTCACGGCCTTCTTGTCCCCATTGCCAAACCCCTCCGCCGTCTGGGGCAGTTCCTACGCCGCCCCCCCTCGCTGCCAGAGGTGCTCTCGATGGCGCAGCCCCCTCCCCATCTCAGCGCCGCAAGAGGTTGAAGATCGTCGTAACGACGAAGGTCAGCGTGGAGACAGCCCCAACCAACACCGTGTAGAGCTGGAGTTCAGCCTGCTGCTGCGCCCAGGCTGGCACATCCAAGCGCCGAGGGACATAGATTTCATCCCCTGGGGCGAGCACCCCCGCCTCTTCGGGCAAAAGCCACATATGCTGCGGCCCACGGAGGACGCGAACACGCTTCCGATCGGCCCCAACGCCGTAGCCTCCGGCGCGCTGGATGTACCACTCTACCGTCTTGCCCGGCTCAAAAGGGACAACCCCTGGCATACGCACCTGCCCCCAGATATAGATGCCCTCTATCGCTCGGGGAACGACGATGAGATCCCCATCCTCGAGAGGCACATCATGCTGGAGCTCTCCACGCTCGAAGAGTGCAGCAAAATCACAGGCAACCAGCGAACGCTGGAGGCGCATGTCGAAAGCGTAGCGGACCGTGTCCTCCAGGCGCAAGTCGCTGTAGAGAAAGCGGCTGTAGAGGCTAACTTCGGCGGGCAAGCGCGGATCGGCGCTCACCAGCGCAGGAGGCCGGACGCGCCGGATATAGGCCTGTGCCAGAGCTGCATCAGAGGTAAAGCCGCCAGCGCGTTCGATGACCTCTCGCAGCCGCGTTCGACCAGGCTCGATCACGTATGCCCCAGGACGGTGTACGCTACCGACAATCCGAACGATACCCTGACGAGACACCCCTGCCAGAGGCCGCTCCGGCACCACAACAACACTGCCCGGAAGGAGCTCCGGATCCCAGACCGGTTCCCCAGCCGTATCGAGTTCGATCCGTTGTACGGGCCGGTCCGGTGGATAGAGGAGCGCAACTCGTTCGGCCTCACGCTCTCGGACACCACCGGCCAAGCGCAGCAGGAAGGAAAGCCGATCCCCGTGCCGATAGGCTACTCGCAGTGGCTGCCGTACAGCCCCACCAATGGCAATCGTAGGATAGCCCTCCGGCGGTGGGGGAGGCACTAAAATTTCCATCCCCTCGCTGAGCATCGGATCAGCAGCACCATCCCCCATAGCTCGCCCCCATTCGAGATCGGCCGTCTGCGTACGGCCATCGGCAAACCGGAGTAGAATGTTCCGCGTGCAGTAGCTCGGCAGAGGCCAAAGGGCACTAGCTTCCCATTGGCTGGCTTCCAGCTCCTGGAGTGAGGTGGCTCCGCTCGGCACGGCTAGCTGCCGGGAGGCGGAAGCCGAGCGCGGAGCCGTTTGCAGCGCCAACTGAATAGCCGTCGACACCCGTAGATTCGCCGGCAGAATGTACATCCCCGGCGCTCGCACATAGCCCCCAATGGTCACAACAACCTGACGTGGCACCAAGAGATGAAGCTCCACAGAAGCAGCAGCATTGCGCTGCTGCACCAGCTGCTGTAGGCTGTGGCGCACTTCCGCCAGGCTCATCCCCCGAACAGACAACACGGCAAGACGTGGAATGAAGAGCTCACCCGTGGCCGAGACCACCACCCGGTGGGTCTGCACCACCGGCGCCACAATCTGCACCATGAGTACATCACCAGGCCCCAGCCGATAATCCTGCGCTGCAATCACACGGTCGGCCGGCGGTGTCTCCGGAAGCACTTCCCGACCCAGGGCAGCTCCGGTGAGCTCTTGGTTTTGCAACTGCTGCCACAGCGACTGGGGCAGCAGCGCCCTCTCCTGGGCCACCACAGAGCTACTCCACAGCCACCCCCAGACAGTGATGCAGAACAATCTGCGCAATGCGCTCGGCTGCATGTCCATCCCACAACGGTGGTACTTGCCCGCTCCGGCGCTCCCCACGCCGCAGCGCATCGATGGCGGCTCGTACTGCATCGGGCTCCGGCCGTACGAGCTGGTTCGTCCCCAGCTGGCACGTAATCGGGCGCTCCGTCGTCGTCCGCAGTGTCAGACACGGAATGCCCAAGTACGTGGTCTCCTCCTGAATCCCCCCGGAATCGGTCAGCACGAAGTCTGCCTCTACCATCAGGGCCAGAAACTCCACATACCCCAAGGGGGGCAAGGCACAGATGTGCCGCAAATAATCCCGAAGCCCGAACCGCTCAATGGCTTGCTGTGTGCGTGGATGCAAGGGGAAGACAACCGTGCGCCACTGCGCCAGCTCGGCCAGCACCTCTAAAAGTCCCCGCAACTGCTCAGGATGATCAACGTTTGAGGGACGGTGGAGCGTGACGACAACGTACTGGCCCGGACGCACCCCTAGCTGCTCCCGAATTCGATGTTGACGGGCTTTGGGCAGAGCGTGCACGAGGGAATCAATCATCGGATTGCCAACCAAGAAAATCCGCTCGGCGGGCACCCCTTCGCGTCGGAGGTTCTCCACACCGCTCGGCTCAGTCACAAAGAAGTAATCAGCGATCGCATCGGTGGCGATGCGGTTGATCTCCTCTGGCATTGTTCGATCAAAGCTCCGAAGCCCGGCCTCTACATGCGCAACCGGAATTCCGAGTTTGACGGCTGTGAGGGCGCAGGCGAGGGTGGAATTGACATCTCCGACCACCACGACCAGCCGCGGGCGCATCTCCAAACAGACGGGCTCGAAGGCCAGCATAATGCGCGCCGTCTGCTGTGCATGGGTTCCCGAGCCTACCCCGAGAAAGACGGCCGGTTCGGGAAGCTCCAGCTCGGCAAAGAAGATCTCCGACATCTCTGCATCGTAGTGTTGCCCAGTGTGGACAATGAGGTGCTCCACCTGGCAATTGTAGCGCGCAAAGGCCCGGTGCAGTGGTGCCACTTTCATGTAATTCGGCCTCGCCCCGACGACGGAGAGAATCCGAGCCTTCATCGCTTCCCGCCTCCCAGGAGCACGACCCTCGCTCGAGGCCGAGCAACGTGGCGACATGCATTACGCGTGTCGACTACGACACGGCTGTGCCGGCACACGAACTCGTAGTCAATGCAGCTGTGGTCGGTCGTAATGACCACGACGTGGTGATGCCGTAAAACCTGCGGGGTCAGCTCAGGGAGCGAGCTCAATGGTCGTCCCGCAAGCTCGATGGAGCTGATGTAGGGGTCGTAGTAGCTCAGGGAGCGCACGCCGTCCTGGGAAAGCAGCTCCATGACCTTCAGCGCCGGCGAATGCCGTAGGTCGTCCACGTCACGTTTGAAGGCAACCCCAAGGAAGAGAATCCGTGCCGCATCTAACCGCACGGGCAAGCGCGCAATTTCGCCGAGCACCATATCACGTACGTAGAAGGGCATTGCCTCATTGACCTCGGCAGCCAGCATCACGAAGTTTGTCACAAAATCATACCGGCGGGCTACCCAGGCCAAGTAGTACGGGTCAATCAAGATGCAGTGTCCGCCAATACCCGGGCCGGGATAGAAGGGCAGGAAGCCAAAGGGCTTTGTTGCGGCCGCCTCTACCACCTCCCACATGTTGATGCCCAGCCGATCACACAGCTGTGCCAGCTCATTGACCAGTGCAATGTTGACACTCCGGAAGATGTTCTCCAGCAACTTTGCCATCTCGGCCACCCGCGGAGAGCTGACCGGAATGACCGTCTGGATGGCCAGTCCGAGCACAGCTGCTGCCAGCTCGGTACAGCGCGGGGTAACCCCGCCTACCACTATCGGCGTGTTAGCCGTTGTCCACACTTTGTTCCCCGGATCCACGCGCTCGGGTGAGAAAGCCAAGAAGAAATCCTGCCCAACACGGAGTCCACTGCGCTCAAGACGGGGGAGGACATACTCTTCCGTCGTGCCCGGAAAGGTTGTGCTCTTGAGCACAATGAGCTGCCCACGACGGAGTGTCTGCGCGATGCTCTCGGTTGCCTGGAGAATGAAGGAGATATCCGGATCCTTGTGGGCCGTAAAGGGGGTAGGCACGCAGATGAAGAGGGCATCGCATTCCCCGCAGCGGCGAAAATCCTGCGTCGGTATGAGGCGCCCGGCCTTGAGTTGTTCCGCCACAGCCTCACTCGGGACATCCCGGAGGTAGGACTGCCCGCGGCGGAGGTGCTCTATTTTTTCGGCCTTCACGTCGAAGCCGAGGGTGCGGACGCCCGCCCGAGCAAATTCAACAGCCAGCGGCAACCCTACATACCCCATACCCAGGACTCCAACGGTGAGGGTTCGGCGTTCAATACGCCGTCGCAGCCTCCTTTCTACCGTTTCGCTTGCCATTGCTAGCTCCCTACGGAGTGCAAAAACTCGCCATACCACTGTCGGCGGTACTGTGCATACTCTCCCTGCCAGAGGGGCTCCCACCAGGTGCGATTGTGCTGATACCACGCCACTGTCTGCGCCAGACCGTCTACCAGCGACACCTGCGGCCGCCACCCCAGACGGCGGAGCGTAGGCCACCGCAGAGCATAACGCCGATCGTGCCCAGGGCGATCCGGAACTGAGTGTAGCAGTGTCGTCGGGCGTCCCAACAGCTGGAGAAGGAGCTCCAGGAGCTGACGATTGCTCAGCTCAACCCCCCCGCCAATGTGGTAGATACGCCCAGGTTCTCCGACACAGCACACCAGCCAGAGAGCACGGCATACGTCCTCCACATAGAGCCACTGCCGTCGTTGGGAGCCATCCCCGTAGAGCGGAATTGGCTCCCCATGAAGAGCACACAGGATGCTCATCGGAATGAGCTTTTCCGGGAACTGGTACGGACCGTAGACGTTGCAGCTCCGCACAATGGAGGCTGCCAGCCCGTAGGTCCGCACGTACGCCTGCACAAAGCTATCAGCAGCTGCTTTGGAGGCCGCATACGGGGAGCTCGGTGCCAGAGGCGCTCCCTCGGCGCATGCTCCCCGAAGGCACTCGCCGTAGACCTCATCGGTCGACATCTGCACCAAACGCCGCAGCCGCAGCCGCCGAGCAACTTCTAATAGCACCACTGTCCCGCGAACGTTCGTCTCCACGAAGGGTTCAGCATGCACGATGGAACGATCCACATGCGTGTGAGCAGCCAGATTGAGGAGCGTGTCAACCTCGTAGCGCTGGCACAGGGAGTATACCAGCTCGGCATCCTCGATGCGCCCATGGACAAAGACATAGCGTTCATGCCCCTCCCAGGCAGCCAGATTGTGCCGCTGCCCTGCGTATGTGAGCGCATCGAGGACAATAACCCGAGCCTTGGTCTGGCGCAGCACGTATTCGACGAAATTGGTACCAATGAAGCCCGCCCCGCCCGTTACGAGCACCGTTTGTGGCATCTCAGACATTGTGCCTTCGCTCCGGTACGGCTGCTGCCGTCGTGTGCATAGGCTGGTCTTCCACGGGAAGCCGCTCCGAATGAGCACAAAATTACTGAAAGCCGCTGCCTACGTTCTGGCCTTCTCCAGTGCGAGCGGGCAATTCTTCGTGGATTTCCACTCTTGTGGGACGCTCGCCTGCCGTTTCGCAACGAGCACGATTGCGGAGCTCTCCCCTCAGCCAGCCGTTGGCGTAGGCTTAGGAGCGCGGCTGCGCAGTTGGACTGCGCTCAGTCTCGACCTTGTGCTCGCCGGGGGACGTCTGTATCGAGAGGGGCACGAGGAGTTCCTCCTGTGGGCTGAGCTGCACTACAGGCTTCTTCTCAACCTGCGTTATCGTCACCGACCCATGGCCACGCCTACAGTTGCCGTTGAATGGGCCTTCCCCTTTGGCTTACCTGCAGCTGAGGGTATGCGCGCAGACTTCCGCGCTGAGCTCATCACCCCTCGGTTCGGGCTATTCGGTGGGGCGAGCTTCCCCCTTGCACACTGGGGAGGCCTCCTGCACATGCTCGCCGGAGCTCAGTGGATGTTGCGAGCCCCTACGGCACTCCGCTCAGCTTTTACGCCCGAAGTTCGCCTCATCTGGGAAAGTCCCTAGCTCACTCAGCCTCCTCTTCCTCCTCCGAGAGCTCCAGCTGCAGTAATTCCTCCAACCTCTTCGGCAGATGGCGCTGAATCCAGTGCGAATAAGCCCCATCGTAGCCTACCTGCAGACACAGCCGATCCAGCTGCTCCTCAATAGCTCGAATCTGCTCCTCCTCCAGCAGCGGTCTCCCCGTCAGATGCTCGGCAATTCGTGAAACCTCCTCAGCCACGCGGCTTTCCTGTTGGCGATTGAGGAGCTCATAGAGCTGCGCATCCCATCCCAGATAGCGTTCCACAATCCGTTCGACCACCTCCCGGCTGTGGCGGAGGCTCTCTTGGATATTGCCCCGTCCAGTGACAGCATTGCCGACGGCGAAGACATTCTCGTAGCCGGCCACGCGGCAGAGTTCAGGGTCGGAGAAGGCGTATGTTTCCCCCTGCATTGGGACATCGGGCAAGGGCTCTGGGACACTGCCAATAGAGGAGATCACTACCGGCGCCCGCACCTCGTAATGGCTGCCCTCCACGGGTACGACACGTTCTCCCTCCAAGCGCGTCCGACAGAAGACCAGCCCCACCATACGCCCCCCTTCGGCGAGGATGTCCACCGGCATATGGAGCTCTTGCACGTTGAACAGGTAACGGCGCTGGGCTGTCTGGAGCACCTTCAAGCGCACAGCTTGTGCGCGGGCTAGCCGCTCGGGGGTATCGGTCGGCATCGGAGTCAGCGGCATATCCTGAGCGCGTCGGCGGTAGTAGAGCGTGCAGCCGCGCACGCCTAACTCCGACAAGCTCAGCCCATGCCGCTGCAGGAGACGGTCGATCCCGCGCTCCATCTCCAACACATGCGTGGTGATGCCCCGCTTCCGCAACGCTTCCTCTACTGTGAGCATCATGAGAGCCTTGGCCACGTCAATGGAGGCGAGCCCTCCGCCGACAATGATGGCGCCATCGGCAACCTCGCACGGGTCAACCCCGCTGTCGGGGTCGTGCATCAGGTTGAACCAGTACATGAAAGCGTTCTGGTAGTAGAAGCCGCGCCCAACATAGGCATCGGCTTCCGGTATCGGAAAGGGACGGTCGCGCCAGGCTCCGTTGGCTAAAATCACTGCGCTGACCCCCCACTGCAAGAGCTCAGGCAAGCGCACATCGCGTCCGAGCCGCACTTTAGGCACGTAGCGCACTAGCGGGTGTTGCAACTTCGCATCAATGGCCGCCTCTTCCTTGTTGCGTAGCTTAACATGCCACTTCGGCAGCCCGTATTCAATCTTGCCATAGGGCAGCGCATTCTGCTCGAGCACTGCCACCCGAATCCCCCGCCGAGCTAACTGGAAAGCTGCTTCGGCACCCGCAACTGCTCCACCGACGACGATGACGTAGTGCCCGCGCTCCATCGCCTCACCGCAGAGAAGGAAGGACCTCACAAAAATAGCCACCCCTTCACACTCACACAAAGAGCTCGTGCGTCTACGCTGTCCGGACAGCTCTCACGGTACCGATAGGTGGACCCAATGAACCGGCAGCGCCGCGTCGTTCCCGACGTAGTGATCGTCTTTGCGGGGGATTCGGGCGAGGGAATGCAAGTGACGGGTATGCAGTTTGCCCATGCCAGCGCTATGCGCGGCAACGACATTGCCACCTTCCCGAACTATCCGGCTGAAATCCGCGCTCCCCAGGGGACGCTAGCAGGGGTGTCGAGTTTTCAACTCCGCTTCGGCAGCTTCGATGTGCTCACCCCAGGAGACGAGTGCGATGTGCTGGTGGCTATGAATGCTGCCGCGCTCAAGACCCACCTCCATTTGCTCAAACCCGGGGGAATTCTCATCGCCAACGAACCAGGCTTCGATCGGCGCTCTCTCCGCCTGGCAGGGTATAGCGAGGAGCAGAATCCTCTCACCGACGGAAGCCTGTCAGGCTATCAGCTGATCGTGCTCAACATCTCACAGTTGGTCAGTGCCGCACTGGCCGACACTGGCTTTTCCGTCCGCGAGAAGGAACGCATGAAGAACATGTTCGTGCTGGGATTGCTGGCATGGCTTTTCGACCGGCCTCTGGAAGCACTCGAGCAACTGGTGACGACAAAGTTTGCCGCCCGCAACCCTGAGATAGCTGCAGCCAACCTCCGCCTCTTGCGGGCAGGGTACAACTTTGGGGAAACATCGGAGCTCTTCGCTGTCCGGTACGAGATCCCGCAGGCCCAACTGCCTCCCGGTACATACCGGAGTATTTCGGGCAATGAGGCACTCGTCCTTGGCTTCGTCACCGCTGCCCAGAAGGCCGGACTCAAGCTCTTCTACGCCGGCTACCCGATTACCCCAGCCTCGGAAGTTCTCCACCAGATGAGTACGCTGCTGCCCTACGACGTCTATCCCTTCCAAGCCGAGGATGAGATCGCCGCCCTGTGCGCAGCCATAGGAGCGGCTTTCGGTGGGCATCTGGGTGTAACGGCCACTTCAGGACCGGGCTTCTCGCTCATGAGCGAAGCTCTTGGCCTGGCCGTCATGCTGGAATTGCCCGTTGTTGTCTGCGATATCCAGCGTGCTGGCCCTGCCACCGGGATGCCAACCAAGCCTGAACAGGCCGATCTACTGCAAGCCCTCTATGGACGCCACGGTGAGGCTCCGCTACCGGTCCTTGCCGCCGCCACCCCGGCTGATTGCTTCCACACTGCCTACGAGGCTGCTCGTATTGCCGTGCACTACATGACCCCCGTGGTTGTGCTCTCGGACGCATTCCTTGCCAACGGCACTGACCTATGGCGCATTCCGGAGTTGGACACCCTGCCGCCGATAGTTCCCCCCTGGGCTTCCGACAGATACAAGCACAATGGCTCTTTTGCCCCGTATGAACGCGATGAGCGTGGCGTGCGCCCGTGGGCTGTCCCGGGTATGCGAGGCTTCGAACACCGCATCGGCGGCCTGGAAAAGGAGCACATCACCGGCAACGTCTCCTACGATCCGGCCAACCACGAACGCATGGTCAGCCTCCGAGCAGCTAAAATCGAGCACATCGCCCATGAGCTCCCTCCTCAGACGATCACCTGCGGCGAGCCCAGTGGGGAGTTAGCTCTCGTCAGTTGGGGGTCCTCTTACGGGGCCGTTCTGAGCGCCGTCCAAGAATGCCGACGCCAGGGCTTATCGGTCTCCCATATCCATCTGCGCTATCTCAACCCCCTTCCACGGAACCTCGGCGATGTGCTCCGCGGCTTCCGCCGCATCTTGGTCCCCGAACTCAATAGTGGGCATCTGACACAGGTGCTCCGTGCTCGCTACCTCGTAGATGCCCGCCCCTACAGCAAGATCCAAGGGCGTCCCTTGAGCGTCTCGGAATTGGTCGAATACATCCAGAGAGAGCTCCACCATGGCTGACACGCTTTCCACGGCACCGACGGCAAAGGATTACGCAAGTGACCAAGAGGTTCGCTGGTGCCCCGGCTGCGGGGACTATGCCATTTTGAAGCAGGTCCAGACCGTATTGGCAGATTTGGCCATCCCGCGGGAGAACGTCGTTTTCATCTCCGGCATTGGCTGCTCGTCGCGCTTCCCCTATTACATGGGCACGTACGGCTTACATGGCATCCACGGGCGCGCTCCGGCCATTGCCACAGGTTTAGCCATCACACGCCCAGAACTCCACATCTGGATTGTCACCGGCGACGGCGACGGGCTTTCCATCGGGGGCAATCACTTCCTGCACATCCTGCGCCGCAACCTGGATGTCACCATCCTGCTCTTCAACAACGAAGTCTATGGTCTGACCAAGGGACAGATCTCCCCGACCTCTCGCCCCGGCCAGCGGACCCCTTCAACGCCATGGGGATCTTTTGAGTACCCCTTCAACCCCGCAGCGCTCGCTTTTGCAGCGGGGGCTACCTTCGTTGCCCGCACACTCGATCGCGATCAGCCCCACCTCCGTATGATCCTCCACCGTGCTGCCCTCCACCGCGGAGCCGCTTTTGTGGAGATTTACCAAAACTGCCCGGTCTTCAACGACGGGGCTTTTGCCATCTACACGGACAAGGAAACAAAGCCTGACAATGCGCTCTTCGTCGAGCACGGCAAGCCTCTGCGCTTCGGCTCTGGGGAGCAGAAAGTTCTCGTCCTCGACGGGACTGCACCACGCGTAGCTGCCCTCACGGACGAGCTCCCTGCCAATGTGTGGGTGCACGACGAGACCGATCGCGGGAAGGCAGCTCTGCTGGTCCAACTCTCCGAAGCATTGGGACCGGCATTTCCCCGCCCCTTCGGTGTCCTGTATGCTGATCCCAGCCGTCCCACCTACGGGGAGCTCTTAGCTGAACGCCGTCAACGTCTTGCGCAAGAGACCGTACCCGATCTTGCACGCCTCTTGCATGGGAGGAATTTCTGGACCATTCCGTGAGGGCTACAGCCCCATGCATTGGTTTCCTCTCTCTCATGGTGACAGAGCTCTTGACGGGGGCGCTCGGGCTGGTCGATAGCGCCCTGCTGCTTTCGAATCTGACCTGCTGGCTCAACCTGCGTCGCCTTCCCCGCCTCCGGCAGCAGCGGTGGGAGGGAAGCGACCATGCTCCGTTCATCTCCGTCTTAGTACCAGCCCGCAATGAGGCACGGCGCATCGAAGAGTGCCTCCACTCTCTCTGCCGCCAGGACTACCCCAACTACGAAGTCCTCGTGCTCGATGATGAGTCCACCGATGCTACACCAGCCATCCTGGAGCGTATGCGAACACATTATCCCGAGCGACTTCGCATCCTGCGCGGTGCACCGCTGCCCAGCGGATGGATTGGGAAATCCTGGGCATGCTGGCAACTGGCACAGGCTGCTCGTGGCGAGTGGTTTCTCTTCGTCGATGCCGATACGAGCTTTCACCCACACGCTCTCTCCTCGATTATGCGCGCACGGGATTCCTACGGATGGCACTTTGTCTCAATCCTGCCGAGAGAAGCTGTGGCGACATTCATCGAACGCCTTGTCATTCCGCAGCTGCTCTTGCTCTACTTTGCCTACATTCCAGAGAGCTGGCGGCGTTTACTGCCCAGCTTTCACGCTGCCAGTGGTCAGGCACTGCTCATCAGCGCCCAGTTGTATTGGGCCATTGGGGGCCACGCAGCTGTCCGCACAGAGCTGGTTGAAGATCTCGCACTTGGTCGGCTCATAGGCCGCCGGCTGGGCGCTGCACCCGTTGCCGATGGCACGCAGGTAGTGGCATGTCGAATGTACGAGAGCTCCGCAGAAGCCTTCGCTGGGTTCTCCAAGAATACGTACCCGGCCACGGGCTATCGTCCTTGGCTGTTGGGAGCCTTCTTGGCGCACTTGTTCCTCTTCTTCGTCTTTCCCCCGTCTGTGGCCCTTCTCGGGCTTATGGTGGGGGATCTGTTGTGGTGCGCATGGGGTCTGTTAGGCTACGGCTTGGCAGCGGCGGTGCGGTGGCAAGTCAGCCGAACCTTTCGGCTTCCCCGAGCACAGGTGTGGCTACAACCCATCGCTGTGCTCGTCATCACGGCTATTGCTCTCAACTCCTACCGCTGGAGCATCACAGGGCGTCTGCAGTGGAAAGGGCGCCTCTACCGCCAGCCCTCGCCGTAGCTGACCTCTGAGGCTTTTGTATTTTTGCCCAAACCGGCATGCCCTACTACAGAACTCGAGCTTGAATGGTGCTCGTCTTGTTCGGCGCACCCGGTGTAGGAAAGGGTACCCAAGCACAGCTGCTGACAGAACGCTATGGTATCCCGACCCTCTCTACCGGGGAGGCCTTCCGGCAAGCAATTCGCGAAGGGTCACCGCTGGGCCAACAGGTACGCTCGTATGTAGACAATGGCCTCCTGGTACCCGATGAGCTGGTCACCGCCATTGTGGAACAGGCACTGTCTGCACCTACTTACCAGAACGGGTGTATCCTCGACGGTTTCCCGCGCACGCTGCCCCAAGCACAGGCACTGGATGAGCTCCTTGCGCGCTCGGGGCGACGTGTCGATTTGGTCATCAATCTCATCGTCGCTGAAGATGAGATCGTACGCCGCCTCCTCTCACGGGGGCGCCCAGATGATACGGAAACGGTTATCCGACAGCGCTTGCGTGTCTACAGTGAGCAGACCCAACCTGTGCTCGACTACTACGCCGAACAAGGTAAACTGGTAAGCGTTGACGGCAATGCGGACATTGAAACCGTTCACCGGCGCATTCTCGAGGCGGTTGCCCAGAGAGTCCTGCGCGACAATGCAACGACATAAGATGTTCCTCCTGCTCCTACTTCTGGGGCAGGTAGCCTGGGGGCAGTACGACGCCCGGCAACTGCCCCTCTGTGTGCAAGCCGAGATGGAATTTCGCTCCATACGCTGGGGGGCCATACGGCGAGTCAACCCCCAGGATTACCGCCCCGAGGATTTATTCAAAAGGCACGAAGGCCCGCTCCAGCTGCTGAGCCCTGGGGGTATCCCGCTTGTGAACATCTCCCCCTACCCACTCGATCAGTCGGAGACGTGGATTACTATCCACCCCCACAATCCGAATATCGTGCTTGCCGGAGCTAACGACTCCCGCTACAACTACGGGGGCAACTACCGCATGGTTTCCTACCGCAGCACTGACGGCGGGCGCACGTGGAGTGCTGCTCTCACCCCTGCGAACCTGTTCGTCCCCACCGCTACCGGCGCTGCTATTGCCGATCCCGGGCTTGCCTTCGACCGCAGCGGGAACGCCTACTACTCCCACATTATGGCCCAACTCATCAACGGTGAACCCACCGGCACCAATGGGGTGTTTGTGGCCATCTCCCCCAACGGCGGACAGTCGTGGACAGAGGTTGTGCCCGTAACACTCAACCAGGGCACCAATGTCCCCTTTGACGACAAGTGCCTGCTGGTAATCGACACCGTTGCCGATTCTCCTTACCGTAACACCATATACGTCGCATGGCGGCGCTTTGGAGGGACACCGGGCATTTATGTGGCACGAAGTACCGACGGGGGGCAGAGTTGGAGCCTTCCCATTCTGCTACCAGGCAGCGGTGGGGATACACAGGCCCCCATTCTCGCCATTGGCCCGCGGGGAGAGCTCTATGTGGCATGGCGCCAACGGGTTGGCATTCTTGAAAACGCCCTCTTGCAAATCTCCACCGACGGGGGCCGCTCGTGGCGCCCAGTACCCATAGTGGCACAGACTGTCGCACTCCTCGGGGCAATCCATTCGGCTAGCGGACGCCAAGTGCTCCCCGACAAGCAGAACATCCGGGTTAGCGCTTACCCAGCTATAGCGGTTGACCTCTCTCCGGGACCTCGTCGCGGCTGGCTCTACCTTGTGCAAGCGGGCAAAGACAACCTCGGACGCCCTGGTATCTTCTTCACCTACTCCACCAACGGGGGCACCATCTGGGAGCCCTCCCAGCGCATCGATAACAACACTCTCGGCACCGATCTCTTCTTCCCCTCCATTGCGGTTGATCCTGTCACCGGGCTCATTGCGGTGCTCTACTACAGCTCGCAGCATGACCCCCAGAACCGAGGGGTCGACGCCTACGTTGCTCTTTCCCGAGATGCTCAGACGTGGCGCCATATACGGCTGACTCCCTGGACTTTCTACATCGACGGACCCGAAGACGTCTCCTACCAAGGCCCGGGTAACTACTACTGGGGCGACTACACCAGTATTGCCGCCTATGGTGGGCGAATCTATCCGTGCTTCTGGATGCCCAATGCCCCCTATGGCTCTTACAGCACGCTCGATGTCTACGTTGCCCGGCTCAGTACTGCCCCACGTCCACCCGACAGCCTTCGCGTCTTCTTCCCAGCCGTGGAGTCGGTCCGCCTGTCGTGGCGCGACCCGGTAGAAAATCTCCTGGGTGAACCACTGGCGGACTTCCATATCCGGATCCTCCGCAATGGCTCTCCTATCGCCACCGTGCCCAAGGGCGTGCAACAGTATACCGACACAGGCCTGCCCGACGGAGCTCCGTTCACGTATACCCTGATTGCCTTCACCCCCGATAGCCTTGAGAGCGAACCCATCTCTCTTTCTGGCTTCGTCGGAGGAGCGCGAGAACCGATGCCCCCCACCGACATCGTTGCTCGACCTCACCAGGAGGGGATCCTGCTCAGCTGGCGTAACCCAGCCCTGCATATTGACAGCAGCGAGTTCTACGACTTCGCACGACTCTTCATCTACGACGCCGCCACCGGTGCAGTGCTCGATAGCCTGGAGCCCCCAGCCGTGCAAGCCGGGGTCTTCAGCTCTCATCTGCTCCGCCTACCCACAGGACGCTTCTACCAGCTCTACCTCCGAGCAGCTGGGCTGCGGACCAACCAGCTCACTCTTAGCCAATCCTCCGACACAGTGCTCGCCTATGCTGGTGCCCCACTGCAGCAGCTGTTGGCTACATTCGACGACAGTCTGGGAACCCCACCCATGTTTACCAACGGCACCTGGGGCCTCACCGACAAGGCTGCTGCTTCCCCACCGTACTCGCTGACCGATTCCCCCGAGGGACCATACCCCAATCGTTCGAATACGTGGGTTGTGCTGGCCCCCGTGGTTGTCTCCGCTGCAACCCCAACTCTGAGCTACGACAACATTGCTCTCGTAGCTGTTGGGGATACCGCCATCACCGAAGTTTCCCCTGACTTCGGGCGCACATGGCACATTGTGCAAGCCATCGATATCCGCCGTTCTCCAGGATTTCGAGATAGTGTGGCCCAGAGTACATGGGTGACCGAGCATCGGGATCTGCGCCGCTTCATCGGCGATACCCTCTACATCCGCTTTCGACTCCGCTCCAACCCGCTCCGGAACCACGACGGCTGGTACATCGATAACGTCCGCCTAGATGCTGCCGAACCGGACTACGTTGCCGAAGCAGCGCTCCCACGCCTCCGCGCCTTCCCACAGCCAGCCACGGAGGAAGTATGGATCGAACTCCCAGCCGACCTTCCTGCACCGCCGTATGTTGAGGTTGTGACTTTCCTCGGGCATTCGGTCCGTATCCCCGCTCATGCCACACCGAGCGCGGGCCATGGCACAATCCTCCGCTGCGACGTGCGTACACTCGCCTCTGGGCTCTACACCGTACGCCTCGGCAACGGCTGGCTCGCAACGATCCTCATCCTGCGGTAACCATGGACGTCTGGGATACGCTCATCATCGGGGCTGGTCCTACCGGGCTTGCCTGCGGCATCGAGGCTCAGCGTGCCGGCCTGCGCTTCCTCATCCTCGAGAAAGGGGCTCTCGTGGAGAGCATCCGCCGCTTCCCTACCACGATGGTCTTCTTCTCCACGGCGGAGAATCTCGAACTCGGAGGCATCCCCTTTACCACCACTCACCCCCGTCCCACCAGGGCAGAAGCTCTCCAGTACTACCGCCGCGTGAGCGAGTACTTCCGACTCCCAATCCGGCTCTACACCCCGGTAGTGGCCGTCCGCCGGGAAGGAGAGCTCTTCACCGTTACAACAGCGTATGGGGAGACCTTACATAGCCGCACCGTCATTGTAGCCACGGGCTACTTCGACCATCCCAACCCCCTCAACGTTCCAGGCGAAGAGCTGCCGCACGTGACGCACTACTATACCGAGCCCTACGGCTATGTGCACAC
Organism: Candidatus Kapaibacterium sp.; assembly: GCA_938084565.1. Taxonomy (GTDB): domain Bacteria; phylum Bacteroidota; class Ignavibacteria; order Kapaibacteriales; family HRBIN21; genus HRBIN21. Next base: position 54,883 of record CALKEU010000008.1, read on the forward strand.
CCGCGTAGCCATCATCGGCGGACGCAACTCGGCCGTCGAAACAGCCCTGGAACTCTATCGACACGGTGCCACCGTCTTCCTCATCCATCGCCGTGAGTGGATTGGGGAATCTGTCAAATACTGGCTCAAGCCGGACATCGAAAACCGCATTCGCCGGGGAGAAATCCGCGCCTTTTTCCAGACTGTCGTCGAAGAGATCCAGCCCGGGCGCCTCCTCCTACGAGAGCTGCCCACCGAACGGCGTATCGTGCTGGAAGTAGACTTTGTCATCGCCCATACAGGCTACCGTCCCAACGCTCCCTTCTTGGAGGCCATGGGCATTGAGCTGCAGCGGCCATCGTTAGTTCCGATCTACCACCCGGAAACCTTCGAGACAACCGTCCCTGGGCTCTACGTTGCTGGCTCTGTGGTCTGTGGGTGCGAGACGTGGAATGTGTTTATCGAGAATGGCCGCGCTCACGCCATTCCAATTATTGCTGACATCCGGCGGCGCTACACAGGGCATGCATAAGGGGGGAACAAAAAAAGAGCCCGGCGGCGTTGGGGGACCCCCAGGCTCGAGCATCTGGCGCGCCGCTCAGGGGAGAGAGCAGCGCTCAGCTCACTTGCAAAATTACGGAATCGGTCCGACATCACCGGAGGTCTCCCATTGGCTCTGCGCCGGACGCTTTCCGCCTCCTGCCGACGGACAGTCTTTGCTCACGCAGGAGCTCATTGAACTTCTGAAACCGGAGTTTGCCTTCCTCTGCCTCAACGCCAGCGCACGCCCCCCCGAGGGGCGCATCTTTGCACCCGGACGGCTGCGCCTCGGCCGTCTTCGGGAGGTGGCAAGTTACCTCTACCGCCTGCGGTATACCGTGCGCCGCTATCCCTTCCCTATTCTGTATGCTCTTCTGTCCGGCACATGGCTCGGCCATCTGCGGGATTGCGCCGCCTTTGCTTGGGCACTCCCGCCGGAGCGCCCTTTGGTAGTGTGGACCCACAATGCGCTCTTCCAGCTCCAGCGCTCCCCTCTCTGGCGCCGTACACTGCGATGGCTGGCGCACCGAGCCCATACTATCGTCTTTGCCGGGCACCGTCTCTATGAACCCCTCCGAGAGCTCATCCCGGAAGAGCGCGTGGCGATCATCCCAAACTTTGTCCGCCGAGCCCTCCTGTGCGCGCCCGAAGAGGTGGAGCGGAAGCTTGCCCATATGGATACTCGCCCCCTGCTCCGGCTGCTCTTTGTCGGCCATATGCTGCCCGAGAAAGGCGGCTGGCACCTGCTCCGCGCTGCTGCTCTCCTCCACCGCGCCGGTGTTCCCTTTCACATAACGTACGTCGGTGGGTGGGTGAGCCCACAGGATGCCTCCGCCTTCGCTGAAACGGTGGCAGAGCTCGGCCTTACACAGTGTATCACCCATCGTGGAAGCCTCAGCGATGCGGAAACACTACGCCAGCTCTACCTCTCTCACCATGTCGTGCTCCTCCCGACGACATACCCCATCGAAACTCAGCCAATGGCGATACTCGAAGCCCTCAACGCAGGCTGTGCGGTTATTACCACCCCGCATGCGACGTTGCCGGAGCTCGTGCACACTGGTCTGAACGGTTTTCTCGTCCCCCAAGATCCAGAGCAGATTGCTGCCGCGGTTGCCCGATACTGGCACGAACCAGGCCTCTGGAGGAATCATGCCCGTGCAGCACGCCAGCTCTTTGTGGAGCGCTTCCATCCATTTCACCTCCGCCGCCAATGGGTGGAGCTTCTCCGTCGTGTGGAGCACGCAGCTCAGGTATCGACACCCCTCTAGCATCCCTCCCATGCGCTAACTTTGCAGTGCAAGTCTTACAACTGCCCCACTGTCCATGGTGCTGTATCTCGTGGCAGCCATTGCCCTTCTCTCAGGCTGCGGTACGAATCGGTTGAGCAAATACCCCATCTTCAATTCCACCGCTCTCTACGAAACGCGAGTCTCACCGAAAGCTCTCGGTACGGATGTTTGGCTTGCCCCTCTGCCCTCGGATACAGCTCGTCCTGTGACTGTAGACTGGATTGTGGAGATTGTGCGCATCGGGGGAGAAATCCTCACCGAAGCAGAGGCTTCCCGCAAACTCCAGGAGGCATTGGTGCCGGAAGAGCTCGCTGCAGCAGCAGGACGTGGCTTCCAGCAGGCAGCCGAACGCTATCTGCGTCTTAGCCCCGTTCGTTCTCTCGAGCAAGAGCCCCCCTTCTTGGTCGAGACAACGCTGGAGGAGTACACCCTGGTCAGCTCTGCCTTTGGCCTCAGTGCTCGCGTGGCTGTGCGCTCTCGTATTCTGCATCGCTCGAGCGCCGAAGTGGTGTGGGAGCAGTCGAAAACAGCCACCATCCCGCTGCAACGCACAACGGCTGCAGGGCTCATACCTGGAGCCGCTACTGTAGCGAGCGTTCTGAACGCTGCACGCCTCCTGTCGCTTTCAACCGACGAAATCCGTCGTGTCCTGGAACACGCTGCCCAACGGGCAGGCGAAGAGCTCGGAGACCATCTGCGGAAAGATGTAGCCAAGCTGCCCCGCAGGGGTGCTTGAACGAGGTGTATCCGGCTATGGGTCCTACTGCGGCTGAAGGAGGGCTATCCCTACAAGCCCGAGGGTAAGAATTGCTGCCGTTTCGCTACGCAAGCGTCGACTCCCGAGCGACCACAGGGTAGCACCATTTCTCTGCAGCAGCTGTACCTCCTGCGGGGACCAATCCCCCTCGGGCCCCACGAGCACAAGAGTCGGCACTGGCGGATGACTCCAGAGCGGTTCTCCTCCTTCCTGCGCCACCAATCGCCGAGGATAGCGGGGAAAGATGTCCTTACAACACTCCTGCACCGTCATCGGCCCATGGAGGAGAGGAAACCATGCCCGATGAGCCTGCTTGACGGCGGCACGTATTTTGGCTCGTAAGCGTTCGAGCCGCGGTACCACGGGCTGCGTGCGCTCGGTGCGCAAGAGAACGATCTCGCGCACCCCTAACTCAACGGCTTTTTCGACCGCAAATTCGAGCCGCTCCCGTTCTCGAACAACTCCGAGCGCAAGCGCTATCGGCACCGGAAGTTCCCCACTGGGTAGGGGGCCCAGAACTCGGAAGAGTGCCGCAGGCGGATGGGCCCGTATCCTGCAGAGTTCCGCGACAACGAGGAGACCTTGCCCATTCGTCAACGCTACGGTCTCTCCTTGCCGGAGCCGGAGAGCTCGTACATGGCGGAGCTCCTCGAGGTCATCCACCTCAACGTAGTCCTGCCCCGATTTGAGCGCTGGGACGTACAGACACTCCATCACGAGAGAGCAAGTGGCGGCAGCAGACGCCCATAGCGGATGAGTTCTACCATCTGCCGCACAGCGCGCTCGAAACCGACGTAGACGGCCCGCGCCACGATGGCATGCCCAATACTGACGTCCTCAATTGCTTGAATCCGGCAGATGGGCACGATGTTGTCATACGTCAAGCCATGGCCAGCGGCTACCCGCAGCCGCATCGTGCGAGCAAACTCCGCTGCATTGTGTAACCGCTGGAGCTCCTGACGAGCCGCTTCCGGTGATGTAGCATTGGCATAGTGGCCCGTGTGCAGCTCCACAATGTCAGCCCCAATATCGGCAGCTGCCTCAATCTGTTCAAGCACCGGCTCGACGAAGAGACTCACCCGAATGTCGGCCTCGTGCAACATCTCGACCACTGTCTGCAAGTAGTGACGCTGGTGCACTACGTTCAACCCCCCTTCGGTTGTCCGCTCCTGCCGCCGTTCGGGAACCAGCGTGACAATATCGGGAAGCACCTCCCGCGCAATGGCTACCATCTCTTCCGTCGGAGCCATTTCGAGGTTGAGGCGCGTCTTGACCACCTCCCGCAGCAGACGCACATCCCGATCGTTAATGTGCCGCCGATCCTCTCGCAGATGGCAGACAACGCCTGTCGCACCGGCCAGTTCTGCTACCATTGCCGCAAAGACTGGATCGGGTTGCGTTCCGCCGCGGGCTTCCCGCACCGTTGCAACATGGTCTACATTGACGCTGAGTTCCATGGCTTGTCCCCTCTTGGTTGACGCCGTTGCCACCACTGCCAGAAGATGTAGATGGGAAGTCCCATGGCGACAATGAGCAAACCTGCCACAGTATAGCGTGGCTTGACCACAAGCAAATCGATCGCAATGGCCAGCGCTGCAACAATATAGAGGGCCGGCACTACTGGGTATCCTGGCGCACGGTATGGGCGCTCGGCTTCAGGCATTGTGCGCCGCAACACGAAGATCCCGCCGATCGTGACAGCGTAGAACAGCAGAACGGCAAAGACAATATAGTCGAGCAGATCGCTATACCGGCCCGACAGGCACAGCAGACTGGCCCATACTGCCTGCAATACGAGTGCAACCCCGGGCACAGCGTGCCGGTTGAGCTGCCCAGCTGCACGGAAGAAGAGTCCATCGCGAGCCATTGCATAGTACACTCTGGCCCCTGCCAAAATCAACCCATTGTTGCAGCCAAAGGTGGAAATCATGATGAGCACGGCCATCAGCACAGCACCCCATGGGCCAAAGATTGCCTCCGCAACAGCGGCTCCCACACGGTCGTGGAGAGCAAACTGCAGCCCACGCTCCCATGCCGTCGCTCCCTCTGGATTGCCCCGGAGGGGGAGAACCGCCAAATAGGCCACATTTGCCAGTAAATAGAGCACTGTCACGATGAGCACCCCGAGGGCCATACTCCGCGGAATAGTGCGCCGTGGCTCGACAACCTCAGCCGCCGCAAAGGTCACATTGTTCCAAGCATCGGAGGCAAACAGCGAACCTACCATCGCCGCACCCATAGCCGATAGCAACCCTACACCCGCTAGCGGTTCTACCCCGCTCTCATGCACTCGCTGAGCTTCCCATAATATTGCCCAATTCTGCGCGACACTCTCTGCATTCAGGCCAATGGTCAACCCCACCACGATGATTCCGAAGAGAGCCGCTGTCTTCGTCACCGTAAAGACATCTTGCACGAGCTTTCCCAACCGAACCCCACGGAGATTGAGCAACGTTAACACCACGATACTCGCTATCGCCAAGAGCTGTCCTGCATTGACCGATAGCCCGCCGAAGCGCATGAGCACATTGCTCTCGGCAAACCACGGGACCAGGACTGCAGTAAACTTAGCAAACGCCACCGCAACGGCAGCAATAGAGCCTGTCTGTACGACCGCAAAGAGCGTCCACCCGTAGAGAAAGCCCACCACGGGGGAGTAGGCTCGCTGCAAGTACACATACTGCCCTCCGGCATATGGGAAGAGCGCTGCAAGCTCGCCGTAGCTTAGGGCAGCAATCAGCGTCAAGATACCCGTTAATCCCCACACCAGTAGCATATAGCCCGGTGCTCCAACCGTACGAGCAATGTCAGCGCTGACAATGAAGATGCCGGAGCCAATCATTGAACCGACAACGAGCATGGTAGCATCGAAGAGGCGCAGTTCCCGCCGGAATTCCTTGTGCTCTCGATTCATCTTGACTTCCCACAGACACACCGACAGCGGGCACAGAGACGCCACCACCTGCCCTACCATTGCACCGGCCGGGCTCCTCAAGCGCCTGCTTTCTCCTAGTTTTGCACTCCCAAGGTTCCTCCCATATCCCCATGGCCTGGAGTTCCATCATCGGACAGGAAGCCATCAAGCGATTCTTCCAACAGGCGGTCCGGCAGCAGCGTATTAGCCCCGCCTACTGCCTCTGGGGCCCCGAGGGAGTGGGAAAGGATGCTCTCGCTCTTGAATTTGCAAAACTTCTCAACTGTCGTGCCCCGCGCCATACTGATGGCGGCCTCGAAGCCTGTGACACCTGCCCCGACTGTCGCCAAGCCTCCCGGCTCGAACACCCCGCCATACGCTTCGTCTTTGCCCTCCCACCGCCGAAGAGCAGGACCGAGGGCCCTCCGCTCCTCGGGCTGAGCGACGACCAGATCGGCATTCTCCGCGAAGAGCTCCGCCGCAAAGCGGACAATCCGTACTACAACATCAGGCTTCCTAACGCACTCCAGATCTCTATCGGCCTCATCCGCGATATCCAACGCACCCTGGCAATGGCTCCGCCAGCCCACGGACGCCGCGTCATTATCCTCAGCGAAGCTGACCGCATGACCGCCGAGGCAGCCAATGCATGCCTCAAAACCCTGGAAGAACCCCAGGATGATGTGGTCTTCATCCTCACTAGCTCCCGCCGCGACTTGCTGCCCTCGACCATCCTGTCACGGTGCTATCAGCTCTACTGCCCTCCGTTACCTGACGAAGTACTCATTCCAGCCCTGTGCGAGCGCCACGGCATTACGGAAGCAGAAGCCCGTATCATTGCTGCGCTGGCACATGGCAGTTACGCCCAAGCGCTCCTCGCACTCGAGACAGAACTTCCCAGCCTCCGCCAGCATGCACTAGATCTGCTACGGGTTGCCCTCAAACCCCGCCGTTTCCGTCAAGAATTGCTCCACCGCATCGAGGAATTGGCCGGGACAGAGGACCGAACTCGAGTCGAACAATTGCTGAAGCTCCTCCTCCTGTGGCTGCGCGACGCCTTCGTCCTTCAACATACCGGCAGTACAAACTCCCTTGCCAACGTAGATCACACCGAAACTCTCCGACGCTTCCTCCAACGCTTTCCCCAAGCTGATCTTCCAGCTATGATGGCTGCCGTGGATACAGCTCTGTCCCTCCTTCCCCGCTATGTCAATGCTCCCCTCCTTCTGCTGACAACACTCCTGCAATGCCGTAGTGCAGCAAACCCGTCTCTCCATCACGGAGCCCCATATGCCCTTCCTGCCACTCTATAACGTGAGCATTCCGCCAGCCGAGACTCCGAGCGCTGCTGATTCCATTGCGCCTACACTCTTCCACTCTCGGGAAGCCTGCACGGCCTGTACTGCACAGCAGCCTGACCTCCCAGATACCGATACCGCTGCCCAGCCCTCCCCCCTTGTGGAGGTAGAGTTCAAAGGACATCGAAAGGCTCTCTTCTCAAATCCACATCAGCTGCCCCTGCAGCGCGGAGAGCTAGTCCTAGTCTCTGTGCCCTCTGGCATTGATGCCGGGCACGTCAGTGCTCTCGGCCAGATCGCCCAGCGCAAACAGCAACTCTTCTACAACGGCGCTGAACCCGATCAGAGAATCCTCCGGAAAGCAACCCCGGCAGACCGAGAGCGCTACCTCAGCAACCGCCACGAAGAACCCAACGTCCTCCGCCTGGCCCGCCAGCTTGCTACGACCGTACCAGGCCTTGACGGTATGAAGCTCACCGACGCTGAATGGCAGTGGGATCGACGCCGCCTGTTCCTCTACTTTACCGCCCCCAACCGAGTTGACTTCCGGCAGTACCTGCGCCTTTTGAACCAGCACTTCCGCACGCGCATTGAGCTGCGTCAAATTCAAGCCCGTGATGAAGCCCGTCGGCTCGGAGGCCTTGGTCCCTGCGGGCGCGAACTTTGCTGCTCTACCTTTCTGCGCACCTGCCAACCGGTCTCTCTCAGCGCCGCCCGCATACAACAGCTACAGTTCAACCTCATGCGCCTCAGCGGCCTCTGTGGTCGCCTCAAATGCTGCCTCCTCTATGAACTCGAGTTCTACCGCGATGCCCTCCGCCATTATCCCCCTCTCAATGCGCTCGTGCACACTGAGCAGGGGCCAGCCAAGATCGTTAAGCTCGATATCCTCCGGGAACTCCTCTACCTCCAACTCCTTGAAACAGGCCTCCCCTTAACCCTTACGCTGGCTGAGATCTCTCAGCTGCGCGAACACGGACGCATCGAGCTTCCTGCAACTACCGAGCTTGCAGAACCGACATTGGGAACAGCCGAAGATGAAACTCCCCCGCCAGAGGAGGAACTCTCATGAGATGGGTCTTGCTGTCCTTGCTCCTCTGCTATATCGGATACGCACAAGAGCCTCTCCACGACCCTCGAGAGCGTCATCTCCGGAATATCCGCCAGCTCACTTTCGGGGGAAAAAATGCCGAAGCATACTTCTCTTTTGCCGAAGACATGATCTGCTTCCAAGCCAGCTCTCTGTCGGATCCGTGCGACCAAATCTTCATCATGGACACCGCTGGACAAGGCCTCAAGCGCATCTCACCCGGACTCGGGCGCACCACCTGTGCATACTTCCTCCCCGACGGGCGTCTTCTCTATGCAACAACGCATCTCAACGATACCACATGTCCTCCGCCTCCTGATCGCCGCCAGGGCTACGTATGGCCCATTTACGCCACCTACGACATCGTGATTGTAGATACCTCCACAGGCGCCATCCTCCACCGCCTGACTACTACCGAGGGCTATGATGCTGAGGCAACGGTATCTCCTCGAGGCGACCGCATCGTGTTCACCTCCGCCCGTGATGGCGATTTAGAGCTCTACTCCTGCCGCCTCGATGGCACAGACCTCCGCCGCCTTACCTTTACGCCTGGATACGATGGTGGTGCCTTCTTCAGCTTCGACGGTACGAAGATCGTCTATCGTGCCTACCACCCGACAGGTCCTGATCTGGAAGACTACCAACGCCTTCTCCGCCAACAACTCGTCCGCCCAAGCCGCACGGAGATCTTCGTCATGAATGCTGATGGCTCCTCCATCCGCCAAATAACGCACAACGGTGCTGCAAACTTCGCCCCCTTCTTCCATCCCGACGGGAAGCGCATCATCTTCAGTTCGAATATGCATGACCCATCTGGACGCACCTTTAGCCTCTATCTCGTCAACGAAGACGGTACTGGCCTCACACGCATCACTTACGGTGCTACCTTCGACGGCTTCCCAATGTTTAATCGCGACGGGACAAAGCTCATCTTCTGCTCCACGCGCAATGCTCGCCACCCCGGGGAGATAAACATCTTCATCGCCGACTGGGTAGATGACCCTGAGAGTACCCCCTAACGCAGAGCCTTCCGCTGCTGAACTCCCCCCTGACCTTTGACCGCATCGGGAGACTCTCTTCCGAATCCCCTCAAGTGTAGCTTCCCGTTGCAAGGCTAATCCGTATATTTGCATCGGAGTCCTATGTATAGTGCTCGAAGTTCCACAAACAATGAGGTACTCCCATGAAGCGCTGGCAAGGTATAGGCCTTCTCGCTGCTCTGACCATCACCGTAGCAACCGTATTTCTCGTCGCCCAACAGAACCCGGCAAATACCATTCGTTACCCTGATGGATATCGCTCATGGACGCACGTTAAAACTGCCATCCTCCATCCTGGGCACCCTCTCTATGATGACTTCGGTGGGATACACCACGTCTACGCCAATACGAAAGCGGCTCAGGCTCTTCAGAAAGGTGTCACATCCTTCCCTGAGGGAGCTATGCTTGTTTTCGATCTCCTGGAGAGCATAACCGAAAACAATGCCACAGGGGAAGGCAAGCGTAAGGTACTTGCAGTGATGGTGAAAGACAGTAAACGCTTCCGAGAAACCAACGGCTGGGGCTACGCCGCCTTTGCCGGTGGCGATCCTAAAAAGCAGATTGTTACCGATATGAAGTCAGCATGCCACAACTGCCACATGGGACAAGCTCACCGAGATTACGTCTTCAGTGAGTGGCGCCCCTAAAGAGAGGGATAGAAGGGGTGAGGGATATGCCCTCACACCTTCTTCGTCCGTGTAGCAATAACGGCATTTAGAAATGGCTTCACACCGTGCTTTGCAGCTTTTCCCTATCTTTGCACCAGCACGGACTTACTTCACGCCAGCATATTCGTGCTCGATGACAATACCACAGAAAATCGTTGCTGCCCTAGAGCGCCTCGGACAAGCGCTTCGGAGCCTTCTACTGACTGATGCTCTCAGCGAAGGGCTCAGCATCACACAAGCTCAGATCCTTCTCCAGTGCTACTTGCAGCCTGGACGCCTCTATGGCATCAGTGAACTAGCAGACGAGCTAGAGTTGACCCAGCCAACTGTAAGCGATGCTGTGGCGACTCTCCAACGCAAGGGTTTCATCCAAAAACTCCAGCGCGAGGATGATCGCCGAGCTGTGATTTTGGTCCTCACCCCCAAAGGAAAGGCTACCGCCCGTCGGCTTTGGCAACAACAAAGTCAACGTTTTGAGAGAGCCGTTGGGCGTTTATCTCCCCAAGAGCAAACTCAGCTGCTCTACCTCCTCTTGCGAGTGATTGCCAGTGCTTATGAAGAAGGGATGCTGCATGTTGCTCGCACTTGTCTTACCTGCCGCTTCCTCCGTATTGCCCCAGAGGACCAATCGCCTTACTTCTGCACCCTCCTGGAAATCCCGTTGGATATAGCTGCACTGCGCCCCTTGTGTCCAGAACACGAATTACCCCACGAAGCACCTCTACCGACCTCGTAGAGGGCCCAACGTCCTTAGGGAGGTGAGGGCTTTCTCCGCCGAGCCTCAAGAGAGATTCGCCAGAGATACTTCGGCACGCGGCGGTCCGTACGGACGATAGCGATGGGGTTTGTGTGGAAGAAGGCCGTCTGCAGCTGCTGCTTCATCGGTCCCATACACACAAAGCCCCAACCCCGGCTCCCCACCAGGGTTGGGGCTCTCCCACCGGCTCGCTCTTATCGCA
>CALKEU010000009.1 GCA_938084565.1 Candidatus Kapaibacterium sp.
AGGGCAGTGGGGTGTATGTGGTGCAGTTAGAGGAGGGCGGCAGGATCCGAGGGCAGCAAATGGTGCTTGTGGTGCGCTAAGGTACCCCCACACCGGCAGGGGACATCCAATCCCCTGCCGGTGTGTATTTTTGTGGCGTGCTAAGGTTGTCTAACGCAGAGAGGGTCGACAATGCGCTTGGTACGCAGTAGCGGAGTCCTCCTGTGGATAGCCGGTGCAGTGGTAGCATGGGCGAACAAGATTATCACGACACCCCTGCCGGAAGTTGTGGAAGTCTGCGTGGGGCAAGACACAACTATCTGCGTCTATGCCAACCCCCTCGTGGTGGGAGATCAACTTCGCTACCGGTGGTACAAGGACGGGACTCCCATCGCCGGCGAGGAGGGCCCATGCCTTACCATCCGGAACCCACAGCTGGCGGATGACTGGAGCATTTACGAAGTAGAGGTCCAGTCGTACTACATCTCCGGCGGTGGACAGACGGTCGTAACAGGGACGGAGCGCTCGGCCACGACGCTGCGAGTGTATCCACCTCCTACGATAATCAGCCAACCGCAGAATTGGTCGGGTTGCGAAGGCCAGCTTCTGACGCTGAGCGTTTCTGCCGATGGTGGGGGACTCAGCTACCAATGGTACAAGGATGGGCAGCCGGTAGCGGGGGCTAATGCTTCCACCTACTCTAGTGTGGCCTCTGTGAGCCGGCACAATGGCACGTGGTGGTGCGTGATTACAGGGCCTTGCGGAACTCTCACGACCCAGCAGGTACAAGTACTCGTCAAAGAACTGCCCCAGATCACCCAACAGCCAAGCCCCGTAGCAGAGTGCGTTGGGCGTCAGGTGACACTGACGGTGGCAGCTACAGGCTACTCACCGCTGAGCTATCAATGGTATCGGAATGGGATTCCCGTTGGGACAGGGACCTCGTACAGCTTTACGATCGATCGGACCACCGAAGGTGAGTACTGGGTGGTAGTCAGCAATGAGTGCGGACAAGTAACATCGCGCCGCATCCCCGTGACGGCTTATCTCCCACCACAGATCACCCTGCAACCGCAAGGCGGACGCTGGCAACCGGGAGAGCGTATTGTGTTGCGCGTGGAAGCCACAGGCAAACTGCCACTATACTACCAGTGGCAGAAGAACGGTCAGGACATCCCCGGTGCAACGAGCAACACGTATGTGATTCAATCAGCAACCCAGGCGGATGCTGGACGCTATCGGTGCAGGGTGTGGAATGACTGCGGCGAAGTATGGACGAGCGAGGTAACGGTTGATATCACCGTTGGCGTCCCTGAGGTATCTGCTCGAGAAGGGTACTCCCTCCACCGTATTGTCCCCACCCCAACGGCCAGCGCTGCAGTTATAAGCTTTACTACACCGGAGGCTTCCGCGGTACGGCTGATACTCTACGATCTCTACGGCCGAGCCGTAGCGACTCTCCTTGACGAAATCGTCTCTGGGGAACGGCAGTTCATATTCCAGCCCGAGCGGCTTGGAATAGCAGCCGGGGTATACAGCCTACGCTTGGAAACCGGTGGAATCATCCTGACGCAGCCACTCATTGTCGTACGCTAAGCTCTGCCATACGATAGCTCAAGAGGAGGGGAGGTCTCCAGCGGCCTCCCCTCCTTTCTATCTAGGCCGAACAATTTGGCAGGTGCTCTACGTCTATTCTGCTGGGCGACTCTCGGGGAATCTCATCCGACGATGCTCGTAGAGAGTCACGCTCTCGTTCTCCGGCGCCATCCTTTCGGCGACACCAGCCTCGTGGCGACGCTCTACACACAGCAGTTTGGCATGTGTTCCGTGCTGGCGAAGGGCGGACGTGCTCCAGGTTCTCCGCATAGTGCGGCCTTAGAGGTTCCCAACCATGTCCGGATCGCCTTCTACCAGAGCCCCCGACGTCAAATCTTCCTCGTGCGGATGGTCGAAGTCGTAGAGCGCTTTTCTCGCACACGGAACTCCATTGAGCATGCGGCGACGGCACTCCTCATGGCCGAAAGCGTGCTCTTGACCCAAGCACCGGGGGAACCCAACGCAGCCCTCTACGGACTTCTGCTGCAGGCTCTGCGCAAGGCTAACGAGAGTTCTCACCCCCCCTTCAGCATCGCTGTGGCCTTTCTGCTGCGGCTTGCACGCATCCTGGGTTTTGCACTCCCCCTGGCAACGGCCAAGGCCGTCGAGGAAGAGCGGACATACGTCCTCGAGAATGGGACATTCAGACCGGCAGAGCAACACAGCGGTCCAGGGATTCCCTTCACGGGGACCGAAATACGGCTGCTTGCAGCAATGCAAGCCCTGTCACTGGAGATCATGTCCGTACCCGAACTCCAGCAGGAGCTTGCTCTCAAGCTCATCCGCAAGCTGATTGCTTACCTTGAGCACCACCTGGAGCGACCGCTTGTGCTCCGAAGCCTCAAGCTGTGGAGCGTCGATTTGAAAGGCTAATCTGGACATACGCCGATGTTAGGCGGTATCTTCCTGACACTCCTGCTTGTGCTCCTCAACGCCTGCTTTGTAGCTGCTGAGTTTGCGCTCGTCAAAGTCCGGGACAGCCAGCTCCATTCCCCTCCCGGGGGTTTCCTGACGCGCATGGTGGCTCACATGCGGCAGCATCTGGATGCCTATCTCTCGGCCACACAGCTTGGCATCACCTTCGCCAGCCTCGGGCTCGGGTGGATCGGAGAGCCAGTCGTTGCCAAGCTCTTGGTCACAATGCTGGGATTGCTTGGCCTCCCACTCAGTCCGGAGGTGGCCCGGACCATTGCTCTACCGACCGCATTCCTGCTCATTACGACCCTCCACATCGTGCTCGGTGAGCTTGCACCGAAATCGCTGGCGATTCAGTATCCCCGGCGGGTCAGCCTTGCCTTAGCTCCCTTTCTGCATGCCTTCTTCGTGCTCTTTCGGCCCCTCATCAGAGCCCTCAACGCCCTCTCATGGCTTTTCTTGCGCGCACTCGGGTTGCGCCCCACCAGCACCAGCGACGTGCACAGCGCGGAGGAACTACGCTATGTAGTGCGCGAGCACGCAGAGCTTGACCCCCGGCAGCGAGCGCTCCTGGAAAAGGTTCTACGCTTCCCTCAGATCACGGCTCGTCAAATCATGGTGCCGCGGACCGATATTGTCGCCATCGAGCGCTCTATGCCGAGCGAACGCATCATCGAACTCTTCCTCGAAGAAGGGTACTCCCGCATGCCCGTCTATGAGGGAAGCTTGGACACCATTGTGGGAATCGTCTACGCCCGAGATGTGCTCCGGCTGCTGTGGCATCGGGATTTTGTCATCCTGGAGGACATCATCCGCCCAGCCTATTTCGTGCATGAAAACGACTCCATCGAGCAGATTCTCCGCACTATGCAACACCGTCACGTGCACATGGCCATTGTCGTGGACGACTTCGGTGGTACGGCTGGCCTGCTGACGCTGGAAGATATTCTCGAAGAGCTCGTCGGGGAGATCCAGGACGAATACGATGAGGAAGCCCCACCGGTGTATTCACTCGACCGGCGACATTTTCTGGTTCGAGCAACAGCAAGCATCGATGACGTCAACGAGCATCTTCCGGTTCCACTGCCCCGCGGTCAGGAATACGACACGGTCGGCGGCATGATTACAGCACTCATGGGAGGAATCCCATCGGAACAGAGCATTTGCCGGCTCGGGGAGTACACGTGCCGAATACTGAAAACGTCCAAGCGCCGAGTAGAGCTTGTCGAACTAGTGCTGGCATCCGACAAATCCTAATGGGGATGCGGCGCCGTGACCGTGCCTGTGCCTTTCCTATCCCTATCCGCACCCGCCAGCAGTGGCAGCTCCCCAATGGCATTCGTCTGGTGACCGAGTATATTCCCTCCGCTTACTCGGTAGCTATCGGCGTATGGGTCCTGGCGGGTAGCCGCGACGAGGAGGCCGCACACAATGGTATTGCACACTTGGTCGAACATCTCGTCTCAGGTGCTTCGCAGCGCCGAAACGCGCAACAGTTGGCCACACACTTCGAACGTCTAGCAGCCGAGCTCCATGCCTACACAACGAAGGAGAGCACCTGCTACGCTGTCCAGACTCTCCGTCCGTACGTGCCGCAGGTACTCCACCTTTTGGCCGAACTCCTCCAACATCCACGCATCACACGGCAGGCTGTCGCCCGTGAGCGCCGTATCATTCTCGACGAGCTTTTGGCTTCTGCCGACGACCCAGAAGAAGTTCTCTACGACCATGCCGAGCGGGTACTCTTCCGCGCTCACCCCCTTGCTCTCCCAATTGCCGGTACACCGGAGACAGTGAGCCATCTGACCGAGGATATCGCTACCGCGTTCCATGCTCGCTTCTACGTCGGCGAAGCGATGCTCATTACCGTAGCCGGCAACATCGCACCAGAGGAGGTCTATGAGCTGGTCAGCGAGACCTTCGCAAGCATTCCACAGCGACGACAAGCCCTACCCGTGCGCTTGCCGCCGGAGACAGAGCAGACCCAAGAGGTAACGCTTCACCGCCACCTCCACCAAGCATACGTTCTCTGTGCACGACTGCTCCCTAAGCTTGCGCTTCCCGATCGAGTAGCGTTGGCCATTGTAGACTTTATTCTCGGCGAAGGCTGGGGGTCGAGGCTGTACCAGTGCATTCGCGAACGCTCCGGTCTGGCCTATACCATCTTCTCCGAGCTGGAATGGTTCTCCGACTGCGGCGTCTGGAATATCGCTCTCCATGCGACAACGTCGGCACTCCCCACCATCGAACGGCTCATCCGTCACGAACTTCAGCGCCTCAGCGAGGAAGGGCTCAGCAAGCCGGAGCTGGCCCGTGCACGCCGCTTCCTCCAGGCCCGCCTGGCCATGGCGTTGGACAACCCAATGGAATGTATCGCCCTCCTGGCTCGAGCAGCCACCGAGCACATCCCCGATCCCTTCACCTCAACGCTCCATCTCCTAGACGAACTTCCCTGCGACACCATCAACGCTTTGGCTGCTCGTTTCTGCAATCCAGAACAGTGGAGTTGGATCCGCCTGCTCCCGTACAACCATGGGTAAGCTCCTCTATCGGGCTTTCGTACTCGGCAGCATCAGCTGCACTACCCTCTCGGCCCAACACCCCCTTCTCCATGCTGGACCGATGCTGGGGGCGGCCACTATGCGCGAGGTCTGCTTCTGGGTCCAGACGCGACAGCCAGCATGGGTTCGCATTGCATACTGGGACACGGCCTTTCCCGCCCAGCGATGGTGGACTGACTCTGTCCGAACTGACCGCACCACCGGCTACACAGCCCATCTGCGCGCTGAGTATCTCATGCCCGGCCGGGTCTATGGCTATCAGCTCTACCTGAATGGTGACTCCGTCCCCTTCACCTATCCCCTGCGCTTCCGCACGCCCCCACTGTGGCAATGGCGCACTGACCCCCCGACCTTCCGTGTGGCTGCCGGAAGTTGCGCTTACATCAATGATTCCCTTGCAGACCGCCCTGGGCCTCCCTACGGGGGCGACTATACCATCTTCGAAAGCATCGCTCAGCTAGAACCCCACCTCATGCTCTGGCTGGGAGACAACGTGTACTTCCGCGAACTCGATTGGGATTCTCGCACCGGGATGATCGCCCGCTACACGCACGACCGTGCCCTCCCTCAGCTCCAGCGCTTACTGGCCACCGTTCACCACTATGCCATTTGGGACGACCACGATTACGGTCCCAATGACAGCGATCGCAGCTTCCTGCACAAGCACACCGCACGGGAAGTATTCCGGCTTTTCTGGTGCAATCCCACCGTAGGTCTGGACGGCTACCATGGCATTACGACAGCTTTCCAGTGGGGCGATGTGGACTTTTTCCTGCTCGACAACCGCTTCTGGCGGACTCCCAATCGCCCTGGCCTCGAGCGCCAAACCCTGCTCGGGGCCGAGCAATTCCGGTGGCTGTGTGAAGCACTACTGAGTAGCCGCGCAACCTTCAAGATCATCGCCATTGGCGGGCAAGTGCTCAATCCCCTACCCGTTTTCGAAACCTATGCACGCTGCGCTCCAGAAGAGCGGGAACAGCTCCTGCACTTCCTTGCCAGCACTCGCATTCCAGGCGTCCTCTTCCTCAGCGGAGATCGGCACTTTACGGAGCTCTCCCGCTTGGAGCGTCCGGGACTCTACCCACTCTACGAGCTCACTGTCTCCCCACTGACGGCCTCACCCTTCCACAAAGCCGCAGACGAAGCCAATCCCCTGCGCCTGCCCGGTACACTGGTCACCGAACGCAATTTTGCCCTCCTCGAATTCACCGGCCCTGCGTCCGACCGACGCCTCCACATCCGCATTTACTCCGCTAGCGGACAGCTCCTATGGGAGCGCACGATTCGAGCCGCTGAGCTACAGCCGTAAGGCCGCCCGAACGCGCGTAAATTGGTATGTCGTACTACAGCGAACTCTCACCACCATGGCATATGCGCACGTCTTTTCGGCAGCCTTCTTCGGGATCGATGCACTGCTCATCGAAATTGAAGTGCATCTGGAGAATGCCCTTCCGGGTGTGAGCATCGTTGGACTGCCCGATTCGGCTGTCAAGGAAGCCCGCGAGCGCATCTGGGCTGCGCTGAAAACGAGCGGCTTCGGATTTCCCAGCAAGAAGATCACCATCAACCTTGCGCCGGCCGATGTCCGGAAGGAAGGGAGCGCCTTCGATCTGCCAATGGCGCTCGGTATTCTGAGCGCCGCTGGCCTGATTGCCCAAGAACGGCTCAATGGTATCGTTCTGCTCGGAGAGCTTGCCCTCGATGGCGAAGTGCGCCCGGTGCATGGAGTCTTACCCATTGCCCTCCGGATCCGGCAGGAAGGTATTCCGCGGCTGATGCTGCCGCGAGCCAATGCCGCCGAAGCTGCTCTCGTCGATGGACTCACTGTTTTGCCGGTCGAGACACTACAGCAAGCGGTGCAGTTCTTCTGCGGCACAGCTTCCATCGAACCATTCTCCACCAACGTCCGAGAGCTCTTCGAGCAGGAGCGGCACCACGTTGTGCTCGACTTCGCTGACGTCCGCGGCCAAGAAAATGTCAAACGCGCTCTCGAGGTAGCTGCTGCCGGCGGCCACAACGTCCTCATGATTGGGCCGCCTGGCTCAGGAAAGACCATGCTGGCCAAGCGGCTCCCCAGCATTCTGCCACCGCTGACCTTGGAGGAAGCACTCGAGACGACCAAAATCCACTCCGTTGCTGGGCTTCTGGAACCCGGGCAAGCATTGGTCACCACACGCCCCTTCCGAGCCCCTCACCATACAATCTCCGATGCTGCACTGGTCGGAGGTGGGGTCGGCACTATTCGTCCCGGTGAGATCTCACTGGCACACCATGGGGTGCTCTTCCTCGATGAGCTGCCTGAATTTGCCCGTAATGCGCTCGAAGTCCTGCGCCAACCGCTGGAAGAGCGCCGCATTACGATCTCTCGTACGAAGATGACGGTAGAGTATCCCTGCAATGTGATGCTCGTCTGCTCAATGAACCCTTGCCCTTGCGGGAACTTCGGCAATCCCTATCAGCCATGTACGTGCACGCCGCAGCAGATTCAGCGGTACCTGGGTAAGATCTCCGGCCCCTTGCTCGACCGCATCGATATCCACATCGAAGTGCCGCCGGTGAAGTACCACGAGCTCAGCAGTGACCGCGCTGGGGAGCCTTCGGCGGTGATTCGCGAGCGTGTCATCCGGGCCCGACAACGACAAGCCGAACGCTTCCGAGGCCTGCGCGGTCTCTACAAGAACGCTGACATGGGGACAACAGAGATCCGGCGTTTCTGCCGGATCGACGCTCGTGGGCATGAGCTCCTCCGCACGGCCATGCAACGGCTTGGCCTCTCGGCCCGTGCCTACGACCGCATCCTGAAGGTAGCCCGTACCATCGCAGATCTGGAGGACAGCCCAGACATCCAACCCCACCATTTAGCCGAAGCCATCCAGTATCGCAGTTTGGATCGCCAGTATTGGCATGCATGAAGCGTCTCATCTGCTGTGTCGATCCAAGCATTCCTTTCCTGGCAGAGGTGCTCAGCTCCGCTGCTGACGTCTACTGCCTTCCAGGAACGACCCTCTCTCGGGGCCTTCTCGAACAGCTCGGATGTCAGGCTCTCTTCGTTCGCGCAAGTACTCGAGTAGATGCACAGCTACTTGCCGGTACCGCTGTGCGCTTTGTCGGAACCCCGAGCTCGGGCATCGATCACATCGCCGTCGAGGAGCTCCGGCAAGAGGGGATTGCCATTGCCCACACTCCAGGCTGCAACGCCAACGCTGTCGCTGAATTCGTTGTTATCGCCCTGCTCATGTGGGCTGCTCAGCTGCAACGCCCCCTTGCAGAGAGCTGGCTAGGGATTATCGGCTTTGGACATATTGGCCGTTGCCTCGCCCAGTATGCTTCCCGATTGGGAATGCACGTGGCTGTCTACGATCCTCCGCTGGCTCGATCGGGCTTCGCCTTTCCCAACTGGATTACCTACAGCCCATCCCTGCGCGCGCTGTGCTCTCTCTGCTCTGCCATCACGCTCCATGTCCCACTGACACGGCATGGCCCTGACGCTACATGGCATCTGCTCAAGGAAGAGGAATTGGCTCTCCTGTCCCCCAACAGCCTCATTGTGCAAACCTCCCGTGGCGGCGTCCTCAGTGAAGCAGCTCTCGAGACCGTGCTGGCCCAAAAGCCCCTCTTTCTGGCAGTCGACGTGTGGGAGGGAGAACCCCTCATCAATCCGAGACTGGCAGCACAAGCTTTGCTTGCCACCCCCCATATTGCCGGCCTGACATGGCAGGCACGCATTGGCTGCTCACGTGCTCTCGCCCGCCACTTTGCTGCATGGGCTGGGATCAGGCTACCGGAAGAACCTTTCATGCAAGCACTGTCCCAGCTACCTCCACCCCCGGCTCGAATACCGTGGGAGGAGCCTGCACAGCTGCTTGAGCTCCTGCAACAGCGCCGCAAACTCGTTGAAGACACCCACACCGTACGGGCTTGGGTGCAGTTACCACCTGACCTCCAGCGCCAAGCTTTCCAGGCTTTCCGCCAGAGCTATCCCCGACGCTACGAAACGCTTACACCCCCGACAATCTCATCCTCGCCCTGAAAGCATACGAGGGAGTAAACGGAGAACCATCCGCGTGCGGGGATTCAGCACCAATACCACCCCCAGTAGACACCCCGAGGCAACGAAGACCCATGGCATTCCCATAGACGCTGCTACCATACTCCCCGCCAAAGGGCCGAGCAAATTCCCAAGCAGCGTCGCACTACTGCCTATCCCCATAATGCTGCTGCGCATTGGGCTCGGTGCGCGAGAACTCAGCAGCGTATAGAACAACGGCAACATCCCCGCAGCGGTAGCACCGAGCAGTGCCCGGAGTACCATCACAACAGTGAAGTGAGGGGCGAGAGCCTGGGCGATAGAGAGCATTGCCGCTCCTGCCGTGCATCCCAGCAGGGCTCGGCCATAACCGACGCGGTCTGCATACCGTGTCCATGCCGGCGCAGCAATAGCCATCACTGCACCAGCGATACTGACTGACACACCTGTCACCGTTGAGAGCATCCCCCGAGGTGCCCCAAGCTGTTCCAGGTACATCGGAAAGATGGGCGTCGGCATCACCAGGGCCATCTGCCCCAGAACAATTCCCCCGAGAATACCGAGCACCCCTATAGTGGACCAGAGCTGGCGGAACGGCACCGTGCCAGAAGGAGCACTGACCGACGTGAGCGCCCTCTGGTGCTCCCGCACGAAGCCCCACACAGTAAAGCCACTGATGGCGCAGAGTCCCCCCACAACCACAAACGTCCACCGCATGTCGAGCACATCAGAAATGACTCCTCCCAGGAGGGGGCCCAGAACACTGCCCCCAGCCGTTGCGCTTTGGAGAAGCCCGAGCGCATACCCGACCCGCTGCGGTGGTGTCTCAGCCGCGACAAATCCTGTCGTCGCTGCAATAAACCCGCTGAGCGCTCCCTGCGCTAGACGGAGCACAAACAAAGTCTCCACATCCCGCGCAAAGGCCATCAGGAATACGGTCACCCCCAACCCGAATGCTGCCCGTACAACGACCAGCTTTCGCCCAAAGCGATCGGCAACCATACCCCAGAGAGGTGTGGCCACAATCGCCGTAAAGAATGGAGCAGCCATGATCAGTCCACTCCACCACTGCGCCTGCCCTGCCGACAGATGCCCTAGCTGTCGCACGTAGAGGGGCAAAAACGGCAGGAAGGCACTCATACCCGCCATGGCTACCAACTGCGCAATCCACATAATGCGCAGATTCCAACGCCAATGGGGGAAAGAGGGAAACGATGCCTCGGACATCGAGTCTTATCGAGCCACTATCTGCGAGCACACCCGGTGTATACGACGAATGCGAGCAATTTCTATGAGCATGCGCCAGGGGTCGCGCAGCAGGCGCACTCGACTCCTGGGATCATTACGCCAGCGGACAGGGATCTGCACAATGCGGTAGCCAGCCCGAGCTGCTAAGTAGAGCACTTCGACATCGAAGCCAAAGCCATCAACGCGGGCACGCCGGAAGAGCGTGTCAGCCACTTCTGCACGGAAGCCCTTGAAGCCACACTGGGTATCCTCAATATCCCATAGCTGCGGCAGATCGAAGAATACCATCCACTGGACCAGACGGCGAAAGAGCCGGCCCATCCACCGTCGGTACGAGGGTTGGGGACGGACCAGACGGTCTGGATCTAATTCCCGGCTCCCAATGCAAATATCGGCACCTTCTTCAAGTTCACGGAGGAGAGGCTCAAGCTCCTCGATAGGGGTAGAAAGATCGGCATCGGTGAAGACCCGATAGAGCCCGCGTGCTCGGAGCATACCCTCTCGCACAGCCGCTCCTTTGCCCCGATTGGAAGGCAAGCGCAGGAGTTCGACCGGATGACGAGCCACAATAGCTGCGGTCTCATCCTCGGAGCCATCATCGACGACCAGCACCTCCGCCGTATAAGGCTGCTTGTGAAGGTAGCCGAGCACGTGCTGAAGTGTCTCCCCAATGCGCTCAGCTTCGTTGTAGACCGGGATAATCAGCGAAAGGTACGGTTGGTGCATCCAAAATGGGTTTACAGCTGGCGCATGCCACCACCTGTATCGGCTACCTTCCGTTGCAGCCGCTCGATGTAAGCTTGAAGCTGGGGAATTAAGATGCGCAAAGTGGTATCGGCAGAAGCCTCATAGCGCATGACAATAGCCCGAGCCGTATCCAGCGCCTCACGGTACTTGCCTTGAGCTTCCAGGCGTGCGATTTCGACCTCATCGAATCGAGCGCGTAGCGTAGCATCATTGGGATATTCCAAGAGCAACTGCTGGAGGAGCAACCGTGCCTGATCGTAATCCCCTGCGAGCTGGTACGCTTCGGCAGCCATCCAGCGCGGGTTGAAGTATTGCACTGCAAGCTCCCGCTGTGCAATCTCGGGAACAGTTGCAACCTGTTCGGCTGCCTTGGCTGCCAGCAGGGCAAAGTGACGAGCCCGATCCGCCGCCCCGGCACGGCGGTAGAGCTGAGCCACATTATACGCCTGCCAATAGGGAAGCGGGAACTGCTCAGTGGAAATGAAGCGATCCATTGTGTCCAGAACCGCTATCGCTTTGCTTGAGTCCTGTTCCTGCTCCAGGAGATAGGTAGCGTAGCGCAAGTACAGCATGCGGTAGTTGCTGATGAGTCGCCGGTGCACCTCATCGTAGTAGACCCGCGGATTGTTGAGATTCCGGAACTTAAAGCCGTAGTGCGGTTCGGTATGGTACGCGTTGCTGTTGTCTACATTCAGTAAGCAAGCCTCCATGATGTGGGGCTGGAGACTCTCTCCCTGGCGCCCTGCATTCTGTGGGACTGGGCAGACTCGGTAAACCATCCCCTCCAGCCGCAGATGGCGTTCCAAGCCAGCATATGCATCTGAGCCAACGGTGATGGAAAAGTAGACAGGCCGTTCGAAGCGGGTCTGTTGCAGGATGTCGAGGATGAGTTTATCCTGGACGCGGAAGAGGTAGAGCATGCGATTCTGCTCCTGCCGCCATGGCATACCGACGAAGGTAAAGCGCATATGCCCATCCCGCAGGAGAGCCGTATCCGTGGTGAAGCGCTCCAGAATCTCGCGTCGGACCGGAATAGCTACTGCACGGGCTTCCCCTACCTCGGGCTGGAGTGCTCGCGGAGAGTCCTCCGATTCCAGCGCTTCGTCGGGGAAACTCAGCGGAATGCGTTGTGCCCCATGGGGCTCCTGATGTTTCAGCTGGCGAATGTACCAGAGTGTGTTACCGAGCGAGAGATTCACCACACGGATGTCACGCCGAACGCCGGCCACATCCTGTAGGTACCACAGGGGGAAGGTATCGTTGTCCCCATTGGTGAAGAGGATTGCGTTGCGCTCGCAGCTCTGCAGAATGTTGTAAGAGTGGTCGAAGGGGAGGTAGTTACCAGACCGATCGTGAATACGCCATCCCCCCACGGCCATATTCACCGGCACAGCCAGCGCTGTTGTTCCAATGCCGAGAAGTGCTGCCACGGATGGAATTCGACCGCGAAGGCGGAAACGGAGCTGTTCCGTCACCCAGTAAGCACCTAGCCCTATCCAGAAGCAGAACACGAAGAAGGAGCCAACGTAGAAGTAATCCCGCTCACGAGGCTGCGGCAACTGCTGATTCTGTGCAATAGCAGCCGCCACACCCATCAGGAGGAATGCCACGATCATTGCCCATGCTGTACGGCGATCGCGGCCGAAGTGGTAACCAAGTCCCAAGAGCCCCACCAGGAGGGGCAGCCCAAAGAAGCGCACTGGGAAGGCGTCAGCATAGCCAGAGTCATAGTTGTAGGGCAGTGCATCCCGCTTCGTCGCCGCCGGACCAGCAGGGGGCGCATCCTGCACGTCGCTCATGCGCCCGACATAGTTCCAGAAAAAGTAGCGCAGGTACATGTGGTTGATCTGGTAACTCCACAAGTAGTTGAGCTCTCCGGCCACATTGATCCGCCGCCATCGGGGAACGGGCACCGCAGAGCCATCCCGACGCGCCACACGCTCAATCTGCGGAGGATACCATGCACCGTACTTGGAGTAGTGCTGCGTATAGTATGGGTCATCATAGCGATAGCGCCGCGGCCACCACGGCGTCTCTCCATACTGCTCCCGACCGAGGTAACTGATGAGCCGAGCCAGGGTCGTCGGCTCATTCTCATTCATCGGCGGAGAGGAATTGGCCCGGATCAGAACGTGAGCGTACGTCGTAAAACCCAGCACGATAGCAAAAAAAGACGCCAGCCCTAGCGCTACAACTGCCTGACGACGCCGATACGCTCGATGCAATTGCCATCCCAAGACCCCCAGTATACCAAGCGTCAGGAGCGTCACAAGCGGGCTATCCTCCACGATATGCTCCCGTGCCTCCGTCCGAAATGGCAGATCACCTGCCAAGAGAGCCGGCAACCACTGCGTTATGCCCCAATAGACTATGGCAAAGCCCACAATGGGCACCCCAAGCCACAGGAGGAGAAAGCGTGGATGACGTATTCGCGCCCCTTCCTCACTCCCGCCGTACTTGCGGTATACCACCAGATACAGAATACTCGGCACCGCCAGAATGCTCAGCAGATGCACGCCAACGGAGAGTCCCACCAGATACGCCGCCAATAGCAAATAGCGTTCGCTCCCCGGCTGTTCCGCCCGCAGATACCAGAGGAAGCCACAGTACAACACCAGCGCAACGAACAAGAGCGAGGAAGCATAGACCTCTGACTCAACTGCATTGAACCAGACCGTGTCGCTAAACGTCAGCGCTAAGGCACCGACGGCAGCAGCACCGTATACGTGGAGCGCATCTGCAAGAGAAGCAACCCGAAAGTGCCAGAGGTGCTCCATCACCAGTACGAGGAGCAGATAGAGAACCGTTGATGCACCAGCGCTGGCGAGAGCCGAAATCATATTCATCCGCCACCCCGGATCGCCAAAGGGCAGCAAGTGGAAAAGCTTCCCGTACATGAGGAAGAGAGGGGCTCCCGGTGGATGGGGCACTTGTTGCAGAGCGATGGCGGCCGAGAACTCTCCGCAATCCCAGAAAGGAACCGACGGCTGCAGGGTTGCCACATATGTGGCAAGCGAGATGGCAAAAACCAGTACTGCTCCACCGTAATACCACCACCGCGGCACCATACCTCTGCCTACTCTAGGAGACCAACAAGCCACGCAAAGCTACGAAGCCACCCCATCAGAGACGGGCCGAATCAATTGGCCCGGGCTGCCAACGCCTGCCGTAACTGCAGGGAATCAGCTCTGTCAGCCCCGAAGAAAAACGCCTGGAGGAGCTGGCGCGCTATAGGTGCTGCAACTGCACCGCCGAAGCCGGCATTTTCGACAATGACGGCAAAGGCTATCCGAGGGTGTTCCCGCGGCGCAAAGCCGATAAACCACGCATGATCCCTGCCATGAGGATTCTGCGCTGTCCCTGTCTTACCGCAGACGGTGATACCGGCTACCTGCGCACTCTGCGCTGTCCCGCCGGGAGCATTCACAGCCTCTTCCATTCCCCTACGAATGATCTCCAACACGCTACGCTCAATCGGAAGGGGGCGCTCAGCATAGGCCACAGGTTGAAGCTCTCCAAGCTGCTTGTTAAAGATGGCACGTACAACGTGCGGCTGACGTACCACCCCGGTCGCCAGCGCAGCAGCGTAGACAGCCATTTGCAATGGGGTGACTCCAAGCTCTCCTTGCCCAATGCCCAAGTTCACTAACCGCCCACCCTCGCTCCAGCCCTTCTTGCCGTAGCGCCGATCGTAAAACTCACGCGAAGGAACTATCCCAGCCGACTCCCCCGGGAGGTCAATGCCTGTCACACGCCCAAAGCCGAAAAGATGCGCATACCGCTGCATCCGTTCCAGACCCACACGGAGCCCTAGCTGATAGAAAAACGTGTTGCACGATACCTGCAACGCCCGAACAACATTGACCCGTCCATGCGCATGATGGCACCGATACATCCGACCCCCGTAGGTAAACCCCCCAGTGCAGATCAACTCGGTCCGCTCAGTGATGAGCCCATCGTGCAACGCTGCCACGGCAACGAGCATCTTCCATGTCGAACCCGGAGGATAGAGAGCCTGGAGCGCTCGGTTGAAGAGAGGGCGTTCCGGATCAGTGAGAAGCTCTTCGTAGTACTGGCCGACCTCCCGCCGGGCCAATAGTGCCGGTTCATAGTCGGGCTTACTGACGAGCGCTAAAATTCCCCCTGTCTGGGGATCTAAGGCAACGAGAGCGCCCCGCCGTCCTGCAAGAGCGTGCTCTGCGACGGTCTGCAGCTGCATATCGATGTCCAGGTACAGATCGAATCCCTCCCGCGGGGGGACGTCATAGCGCTTGTTTCGGAATGCTGCAACGGGTTGCCCTCGTGCGTCGACGACCACAAACCGATATCCCTTCTCCCCTCGCAGAAAGGGTTCAAAGCTCGCCTCTAAGCCCGCATGGCCTATGGGATCCCCCATGCGGTAGTAATCACCCATGCGTTGCAAATGCTGCGGCCCGACCTCTCGCACATACCCCAGAACATGAGCCAGACGCGCCATCCCTCGATAGAGCCGACGCGTCTCCAGCTCAATGCTGACCCCAGGTAAAAGCGCCCTGTGCTCCTCTATGGCCGCAACCACCCGAAAATCAGCATCCCGCAGAACCCGGAACGGCACAAATGGTGCCTCCCGCCGCAGACGGCTCACCTGCTGACGCAGCCAAAGGCTATCCACTCCAATGAGGCTAGCCAATAAGGGTGCTCGCTCTAGGGCAAATTCAGCCGGCACCAGGACAACACTGAAGGCCGGGGCATTCTCCACAATCACTCTACCAGCCCTGTCGTAGATCGTCCCTCGAGGTGGGTAGACAACCAAACGCTTGATGGCCTGGGCTTCAGCGCGTTCGCGATAGCGCTCGCTCTGCAATAACTGCAGCTGCACGAGGCGGAAAACAAACACCCCAAAAGTCAACAGCAGGATACCCCGGACGACAGAGAGCCGAGTCGATTTCTCCTGCGTCCCCATTAGCCTTCGAGCCGGATGTTTGCCATTGCCAAAGACCACGTCAGCACTATCGTCGTCAGGCGCATGTCGAGAGGATTCTCCGTCATCATCAACGAGCACAGAGCTCCCACTACGCCAGCTACCCCGAGCGCGGCTACCATGCGCTGGAAAGATCCCGGGGATAGGCGCACCATTCGGCGGAAAGCCTGGAGAGCATGTGCCCCCAGAGCAAGCAGCAGCAATACCGCCATTGGCACCCCATAGCGGTATGCTGTTGCCAGGTACGCATTGTGGATGTAGCTGTAGTGGATGTGCCGATAGACTCCGACCTCGTAGTACGGAAATGCCTTCCCTAAACCGTGTCCGCCCAGCGGATACTGCCCGAGCCTCCGCACAGCACCTTCCAGCTGAAATAGACGCCCCCGGAGCGCCAAATCCTGCCGCCCCTGGACAATAGAGACAAAGCGCTGCTCCAGAAGGCGAAAGAGGACAGGGGCAATCTGTGGAAAGAGGGCCCCCAGCGCTACTCCACCGGCCACCACGAGCACACCCCCGGTCAGCATCAGGCGCATCCGCTGCCGCCAATTGAGCAGCAAGAGCGCAATACCTAGCCCAAGAAGCGCCGACATCCACGCCGTCCGAGAAAAGGTTACCACGACAGCCCCTCCCATTACGACAGCACACCCCAGGAGCAGAAACCGCCAGAGGGTCGAACGTAAAAAAGCCGCCCCCAATAAGCAGCCCACCAGGGCAAAGGCCAAGAAATGCTCCCCCTGCGTACGGGCCAACGGAGCACGGAGCTGATACGCATACTCCGCAATGGCAACGCCAGTCCGATAGCGCTCGAGCGTGAAGACCGCAATAACGAGCCCGACCAGGAGCAATAGCCCCAGCAAGAGCCCAAGCTGGCGAGGATACCGCACATAGTGACGGAACGGGATATAGTAGGCCACAAGCCACATAGGCAACCACCGGCGCAGCCACTCCTCCAGTGGCACGTCGTTGAGCAATGCAATCGGCATGTTGAGTGCCGACAAGCCCAGGAAGAGCAGCAGCAGCACATCTCCCCAATGCTCCGTCAGGCGCACACGAACCACGACACTCTGCCAGACCAACCACACCCCAAGCATAGCCAACAGAGCCAGCACCAGCACCACCTCGCCCACCTCAACCTTTGGCCCCTGAAGCAGGTAGAGTGGGATCAGAGACAGCACCACGGCACCTAACCACAGGAGGGGGAAACGTATCATGAGGGCAAGCAATCCGAGGGCAAGCACCACAGCAAGCACAATGAGCTCACTACGGAAGGCCACCGCCAGGGTTGCTCCCCCAACTTGTAATCCGAGGACCCCGAACACAACCCACCTCGGCAGAGTTTCAGGCAGTCCCTTCGTCCGCCGGTCCCCGACGCCGGATAAACTCATCCCAATCCCGCCATCGCTGCCACAGGAGGAGTACAAGCAGGGAGAGCACCGTCGATCCAACCAGAGCTCCCACTGCAATCAAGGCCCGCTTCGGATAGGCTTTCAGCTGGGGAGGAACAGCCGGATCGACCACATAGAGTGCCGGGCGAGAACGCTGCTCATCGAGCTTCGCCTGCTCCACAGTTGGCAGAAGGAGTGCCCGCACTCGCTGGTAGGCTTCCAGCTCGGTGTAGAGCCGCAGGAAGTGGAGCCCCACTCCAGCTGCTTCCCGCAAGGAGAAATCCCCAACAAATCCTGGCTGCTGCTCAGCTTGACGCAGCCGCTGTTGAGTGTACTCCACCAGGCGGCGCTGGGCCGCTACAGCCGGGTCGTCCGGCCCGTAGGCCGAACGGAGAGCTTCCAGAAGGATCTGCTGGTAGGTTACCTGCGCCCTCAACTCTGCCAGCGCCTTTGCAGCAGCCTGAGCTTGGTCAAGTGGCGAAAACAGAAGCGTCCGACGGGAAAAGAGGCGCAGAGAATCTGCCACGCGTTCAATTGTGCTCTCCAGCTGCGCCAGACGCGACTCCAAGTACCGCCGTATCTGCCCACTCTCCTGTTGACTGACCTCGGCGGCGATGGCGTTGGCAATCTCAATAGCTGCATTAGCCATTGCGGCAGCCTTGGCCGGGTCGGTATGGCGAGCTGTGACAGTATAGTTCCCATTGAGCTCGTAGGTGACCTCAAGATCGCGCTCCAGCTTTCGATACAGGCGGTGCCGTGCCGTATCAGGCACATCGTAGAGCTCCCAGAGCCGAAAACGCTGGATGAGGGAATCCTTCAACCGCCGGCTCTCCAGAATGACCAGGAAGTTGTATCCCTGTTGCCCCAGCGTGCCAAGCCGTAGCGCACCGATGTCCCGCAAAATACCAGCAGCAGCCCCCAACATACTTTCCAATCCCGGCACACTCCGTGCCGGTGGCACAGCACTGACTGTTGCCTCGTACCAATCTGGTATGAGGAAGCTCACCCCGACGGCTCCTGCCGTCGTGCTCGCCACGCTGAGCAGCAAGAACTTCCAATGCTGTAGCACAAGGCGCAGGAATCGAGCCCCTGGTGGCGGCACAGCCTCCCCTGTTTGATGATCTGGTTGAAGGACAACCGGGGGCTGTGGTGACGTCATTGCTCACCGGCCGATACGGAAGAAGCGCCGTGTCCACCACCGACGGCTGCTCTGCTGCTGGAGGAACTCGAGCACAACGCTGGCAATGCCTTCAGCATCGAGCCGAAGCTCTCGGTACTGCTCCTCCGGCGTGGCGTGCTCGACAAAGATATCTGGAATGCCATGCAGGCGCACGCACACGTTCTGCTTACTCTGCTGCCCTAGATACTCGAGGACAGCCGACCCAAAGCCACCCAGTATCTGCCCATCTTCGACGGTGAGTACGTACGAGAAGCGCTCGCTAATCTGATCGAGCAGCTCCGTATCGAGCGGCTTGGCAAAACGGGCATTAACGACTTCCGCACGAATGCCCTGCTCCTGGAGTATCTCTGCTGCTTTCAGAGCCTCCAGAACTGGCTTGCCGATGGCCAGGATGGCTATATCCTCGCCGTGGCGCAGCACTTCTGCCTTACCCAGCGGGAGCAGGGACATTGGCCGCAACGGTACCCCGACCCCACTGCCGCGGGGATATCGGAGTGCAACCGGTCCATCCACATACCCGTATAGGGCCGAATAGAGCATATCGCGCAGCTCTTGCTCATCCTTCGGCGCCATGACGACCATGCCTGGGATAATCCGCAGGTAGGCCAAATCCAGCATCCCGTGGTGGGTCGGACCATCCTGCCCCACTACACCTGCCCGATCGAGAGCGAAGACAACATGGAGGTGCTGCAACGCAACGTCATGCACAATCTGGTCGAAGGCCCGCTGCAAGAAGGTCGAATAAATGGCGCACACCGGCAGCATCCCCTCCGTAGCTAAACCGGCAGCGAAGGTAACCGCATGGGCCTCAGCAATCCCCACATCGAAGACCCGCTCCGGGAAGCGCTCCTGCAAGATGTTCAATCCCGTGCCGTCGGGCATAGCAGCCGTAATGCCGACAATGCGCGGATCCCGTTCGCAGAGCTCAACCATCGTACGTCCGAAGACCGTCTGGTAGAGCGGTGCCGTGGGCTGAGCGCTCCCTGCAAGGGGCTTGCCCGTGATTTTGTCAATTTTGCCAATGGCGTGCAGGTTCTGTCTATCGTGCTCGGCTGGGGCATACCCTTTGCCCTTCTGCGTGATGACGTGGAGCAGTATGGGCCCCTTCATTTGCTTGAGCGTCCGCAGGAGACGCACCAGCAGGGTGACATTGTGCCCATTGACGGGCCCAAAGTACTTGAAGCCGAGCGCCTCAAAGAGCATCCCCGGCGTAATAACCGCCTTAACCCCGCTCTCCACTCGGGAGAGCAGACGACGGAGCCGATCACCGATCTCATCCATGCGTTCGGTGAGCTCCCACGCCGCCCGGCGAGCCTTTAGGCCAAGGGGTGAGGCAAACAGCTGGGTGAAGTAATTCGATAGCGCCCATACATTCGGTGCAATCGACATGCGATTGTCGTTCAAAATGACGATGAGATCGCGCTTTTGGAGGCCGCAGTTGTTCATCGCCTCGTAGGCCAGCCCACCCGTCATGGCGCCATCGCCAATGATGGCGACGACTTTAAAGTCTTTGCCGAGCATATCACGAGCGGTGGCAATACCGAGCGCGGCGGAAATACTCGTGCTAGCGTGGCCAGCCCCGAAGACGTCGTACGGGCTCTCGCTGCGCTTGAGGAAGCCGGAAATGCCACCCTTTTGGCGAATTGTCCACAGGAGCTCGCGGCGGCCCGTCAGGATCTTGTGCGGATACCCTTGGTGCCCTGTGTCCCAGACCAGCTTGTCCTCTGGGGTATTGAAGACGTAGTGGAGAGCAACGGCCAACTCCACAACGCCAAGACCCGCCCCGAAATGTCCCCCCACCTGAGTGATGACCTCGATGAGGTAACGGCGCACTTCTGCGCAGACGTCACGGAGAGCGCTTTCGGGCAGTTTCCGCAAATCCTCCGGCGCGTTCAGAAAGGGCAAATATCGATAGCCGCTCCAATCGGTCATGGACTGCCAGTAGGTGTCTCAATCGTAATCTGCACTGTCCGACACAGCTGGCGTCCGATAGGGCTTTCATTGTCGAAGAGCAGCACACTCTCTCCGTAGCCAGCTACCTCATACCGCGCCGCAGGCACCCGTGCAGCCAAGAAGTCACGCACGCGCCGAGCACGCCGCAGCGAGAGATCGTTATTGTACTCCCGCTCGCCGATGCGATCCGTATAACCGGTGATGCGCACCGTTGAGTTAGCTTGAACAAAGGGTAGCACAAGCTGCTCTAAAACGCGCTGGTTCTCCGGCGTAAGGGCATCGCTATCGAAGTCGAACAGCACCAGGCTGAAGCGGGTTACGGTCCGGTCAGGCAACTTCTCGCTCTGTTTGCGGAAGCTGGAGATGTAATCGACGGGAATTGAGCCAACGGCCTGTGCCGTACGGCCACGGGCATCCGTGATGCGCACGACATATTCAAGCGGCAGTTCGCCAGCTCGCAACTTAGCTGCAGCAACGCGCCACCGCAGCGACGCCTCTGGTTGTCCCTGCCCCCGGAGCACTTCCACGACTTCGCCGGCCTGGCTGAGGCTGAGTTCCCAGGAGACAATAGGCACTTCCGCATCCACACGGACGGCCCATGAGAGCACCTCCGGGCGGGCAATGCGCTGATTGTCGGCCGTCAAAGGTACAGGAGCCAGCACGTCGGGGAGTGTCGCGCTCAGCTCGACTCGGCGATTCTCAGCATCACCATCCCGCCGATCCTCTGCAACAGTAGAGCGGCTGGCGGAAGGCTTACTCGGGTATCGCTGTGCTTGGACTACAAGACGCTCCGGGGCAATTCCCCAGGTTGTGACAAGGTACTGCCTGACCCACTCAGCCCGTTGGCGCGCCAACTGCAAATTTCCCCCTTCGCGCCGCCCGTCAGTTGTACCAGTCAATGTCAAGCGCGCCGTCGGATACTCAGCAAGGCGCTTGCCCACAATATCCAACACGGAGCGATTGACCTGCAGCGCCTCTATCGGCAAGCGTTCGAGGGCAAACTCCCCTTTGCTTGCAACGGAGCTGTACTCTGCAATGGGTGTCGAGGCCTGTTCGGCAAAGAACACATACGGCAGCAGCGGCACATACTCCGTCAGGCGCACCTCTTCCAGCTGCAGCCGGCTCACCTCAGGCGAGACAGCAAGCGCCGGCGCTTTAGGCTCGGGTTCTGGCTCCCTCGTGCGCGAAACAAGGCCGAAGTGCAGCCCCAATGCAAGCCGGGCGTGCGTAATCTTCCAAGGTTTCCACTGAGCCGCCGAGGAAACATCCGTGAGGGGAACTCGCACCCCGAGTTCCGGTGCCAACGTAGTCGACTGCCCCAGCGGGATCGCCCAGCCAAGACCCCCACCGATAGCAAGCCGCACAGCCTGCTGGGGAACATCCTGCCAGGCATTCTGCCCCGCTTCCCGAACGGAGCTTCCACCGCTAAAACCGACCTCCATCCCGAAAGGCACGTAGAAGTGGCTCCTCCCAAGCCAGAGGAGAGCATGGGGGAAGAGCTCCACTACATGGACCGCACTCTGAAGCTGCACATCGGTCGTAGAGCGCAGGGTTGCCCCCAGTGCTGCATATCCGGCTCGGATCCCTAAACCCACACCGGAACCCAGTGGGAAAGTAGCCGACCCACCAGCTCCCCATCCAAATCCTGTCGCACTCCGATCATAGGTCCCGGAGGGCAGCTGCAACTGAGGCACATGGAAATTAGCTCCTGCCGCACCCCATACTCCCAGCGAGGTCCACTGCCGCAACGACGGCTGGGCACTGAGTACCCCTGTGCTGATCACAACTGCTATCCACACGTACAGCATGGCTTTTGCTAATGCGGTGAGACCTCGCAAAATTACGAAAAGCCGCCTGCGCGCTCTGGAGTGCCATATGCTGAGAGTTTGCGAGTTTTGCTTCTGAACCGTTTCCGGAAAGCCATGGAACGCTTTGGCGTGGCCGTCGTCGGGGTTGGCAATGTTGCACAGACGGTCCACCTGCCTCTGTTGACGCGAATGGCAGGGGTGGAAGTTGTCGCCGTCTGCGATCGCGTCGGCTCGAAGGCTCGCTTCGTAGCCGAACGCTTCGGCATCCCTCACGCTCTCTCGCGTCTGGAGGATCTCTGGGCCATCGAGGGTATTGACATCGTCGACATTTGCACGCCGACGGATTCCCATGCCGAAATTGCCTGTGCCGCGCTCGAGCACGGGAAACACGTCTTCGTCGAAAAGCCGCTTGCCCGTACGGTCGCCGAGGCACAGCTGGTTGCCAAAGCCGTTGCGCAGAGCAATTGCCAGCTCATGGTTGGCATGAACCACCGCTTCCGACCCGATGTGACCCTGTTGAAGTCGTATGTTCGGCGCGGTGAGCTTGGCACAATCTACTACATCCAAGCCAGCTGGCTCCAGCCCCGGCAGCGAGAGCGGCGCTGGCTGACCCGAGCCGATATCTCCGGGGGAGGCGTGGTACTCGATCTCGGCATCGTGCTCATCGATTTGGTGCTGTGGATGTATGACTTCGCCCCTGTCCGATCCGTCCACGCTGCCCTCTTCCGCCACCAGACTCGATTGGTGGAAGATCTGGCCGTGGCCACACTCTACTTCGCCTCTGGCAGCATCGCTACGGTGGAGTGCTCCTGGTCACTTATGCGCCCCGACAATCTCTACGCATGCAATCTCTTCGGGACTCGTGGCAGTGGTTCGATCAATCCCTTCCGCCTCATCCGCTACGTCGAGGGCGAATTCATCACCCTGCAGCCCCATGGACAAGCTCGACTGCCGGCCGCACGGCAGTACACACAATCGTATTTGGCCGAATGGCAGCAGTTCCTGAATGCTCTCCGCGGGCACGTTGCTCCAACGTCGACAGCCGCAGAGGCTGTCTTTCGCATGCAGATTGTCGAGGCCCTCTACCGTTCGGGCGAAGAGCGCTGTGAGGTACTCATCACGCCAACTCCAGAGGCCCCTAATGCGTCCGCAGCGTGAAGAGCAACAACACGATGACGGCACCGCTGAGGAGCGCAATAGCCGGTTCGGCCACCGTCTGCCACAGCGAACGCCACTGTGGCAGCGGCGCCGTGGCAAAGGCATAGCCGGATTGCTCCAGTTGGTTGCGGAGTGCCACAGGAACTGTATCGCTCTCCACCTTCTGCCACAGCGGGAGTGCACGCACGCTCCTATCGGGGAGGTGAAGAGTAGCTAAAGCACTCCAGCGCAGTACCCGGCGCATGCGATCGGCCGAGAGAGCCTCATAGTGAATCCCAACGTCGAGCAGGGCAATACGGATGTGCGGGAGTGTATCGGCCCTCAACACCGTGAGGCCTGCCCCGGCGCAGCGCAGGGCTATAGCATGTTCGGCAAGCCACTGCGCCGGATGAGGCTCGATCGAGATCCCAACGGTGCCATACCCTTGCACTTGCGCACACAGCCCAAGGGCAAAGGAATCAGCCAGGGCGGACAACCGCTCGATATTGCTCGCCGGCAACAGCTGCCCCACGCAGGGGAGAGCGAGAGCAATACCGAAGGCCAACAGTTTCATCCAGCACGTAGCAAGCGGCTGAGGCGAAGAAACTCGTGCATGAGCTCCTGCGGGCGTTCGTAGGCAAAGGGGCGAACAACAATAATGCGGCGCCTCCCCTTGAGGCGGATCCGTATGCGTCCGAAGCCCCGTTGCCGGCGTGGCAGTACCAGCCGCTCCATCTCCTGCAGCCGGATCCACCGCTCCCGCAGGCGAGTCCGCAACCGAACGTAATCCTTCCCCACCACAATGCTGGGCCGGCGATACCAGACCCAGAGCAGAACGGCAGCCGTCCAGAGTACAAACACCAGTAGCAACAGCGAGACCGGATCCGTAAGCGCCACCGTCACATAGCCATTTGCAACCCCGCTACGCACCACGCCGTAGCCCACGAACACAAGTAAGTAAAGCGCCAGCGCGCGCCAGTAGATATCCACACGATAGCGGAACTCCTTCTCCCCTGTGGTTGCACTCGGATTCATGGTCGGCGCAGCTGCGAGACACTTTGCGGACTCCTGTACGAGGCCAGCATCTGCCCGTGCAAATGCAAAATTAGCCGTCCCTGCATAATCTCTCCGTGTGGCAGCCTCTGCGCCACACAGCAATGTACCTCACGTACAGGTTCCCTCCCCTATCGCATTGGCGCTTTCGATCATGCCGTGCGGCAGCTCTTCCACAGCAGCTCCACTATCTGCGAGGCTGCCCCAGGCTTGCTCAGCCGACGAGCTGCCGCTGCCATGCTCTCCCGGAGTTCACACTCACGGAGTAACCGCTCAACCATCGGCGGGACCTCTCTTTCTGCCTGCGCATCCGGTATGCATACAGCCGCTCCGTGGCGCTCCAGCCATGTAGCATTGGCAGCCTGATGCTGGTCGCGGGCTTCCGGATAGGGCACGAGGATCGAAGCACGTCCAACGGCGCAGATTTCTGCAATGGTCATGCCGCCGGCCCGCGCCACAACACAATCGGCGGCTGCGAGCACCGTTGCCGGCTCTTCGAAGAAGGGGGCAGCCCGGAGCCCCTGGTGGGGAAGTTCCTGCCGGGGCACATGGCGGTGCCCGTACTGCCATATCAATTGCAGTTGCCCCTGCTTGACCAATGGCAACAGGCGCTGGGCGACAGCATTAAGCCGCGCTGCCCCAAGACTTCCCCCGAGAATAGCGACCACGGGCCTATCCACGTCCAACCCCAGGCGTTGCCGGGCCTCCACCGGTGATGGAGGAGCCAAGAACTGCCGCCGTACTGGCGCACCAACGGGGTACACACGCCCCTTGAGCATTGAGGCAGCCTGCTCATATGCCGTAGCCACCACATCGGCCCAGGGAGCCAGCAGACGAACCGCCCTGCCCGGTACGACGTTGAGTTCTACAAGTACTAACGGAATCCGGCACCAACGTGCCACAAGTCCTGCCGGAAGACCAATGTATGCCCCGGTCGTCAGCACGGCATGGGGGCGAAATCGCTGGGCAAAGAGTGCCAGGCGCACCGTGCTCCACAGCAGTTTCGCCACCGCCACGGTGCTCCGCCACACCCCGCGGCCGAAGGTAGCAAGCGGAAGTGGAAAGAACTCATACCCGTAGGCTACAGCCAATCGCCCCTCGATGCGGTCGGGCCGCCCGATGAAGCAGGCACGATAAGGCTTCCCCAAGCGCTCTGCTTCCTCAAGGATGGCCAGGGCGGGAAAGAAATGCCCACCTGTCCCGCCAGAAGCCACGAGCAAGCGAATTTCTGGCTCCATGTGCTCTTGCCTCTTGCCAATCAGACACGCAAGGGTTTTGCGTATTTTCGCAGCGTTTTCTCTCCTGTCCCTGCCATGGGAGTCCGCTGCGTGGCCTTCATTCTCCTGACGGGCATCCTCTCGGCACAATCGCCTACCGAGTATGTCCGCCAGGCTCTGCTGCGGATTGCCTCCGGCCAACTCGAGGCTGTCCGCAGCGAGCTCTCTTCATGGGTGACACGTTACCCAAACGATCCGGCCATTCTGTTCCTGCAGGCGGCAACGCTCTCAGATGCCCAACAGGCACGGGCCCTCTATGAGCGCATCGTCCGGGAATTTCCAAGCAGTGAGTGGGCCGATGATGCCCTCTGCCGCCTAGTGCAAGAGGCTGCTCTCCGTCGTGACAGCCTCCGAGCTTGGCAGCTCTTCGAGCAGCTCCGGCGTACATACCCCACCTCTGATTTCCTCCCCTATGCCTGGGAGACGATGCGGGCCACCGTTGGCCTCCCACCTGAGCTGCGAGCGACGGCGACCGGGAACACACGACCCTATACACTCCAAGTCGGGCTCTTCCGCCAACTGCAGCACGCCCAGCGCGAACGAGAGCGCCTCCGACGGCACCGCCTCCGAGCCGAGATTGTGCCGAGAATATGGCAAAACGTCGTACACTACGCCGTCGTTGTCGGGACGTACGAGCGACGCGAGGATGCCGAAGCAGCCCGCTCCGCTGTAGCCCAGCGCTGTCAGTGTCAGCCCCTCATCATCGAACACCCCGCGCACGCAGCCCCGTGATCTGGCTGGCGGCTTCTATTTTTGCACGGTCTTGTCCGGGCCCGTCTCTTCCAGAGTAATGGCAGCACAGTTGGAAACCTTCCCCAACCCGAAGCCGGGTCGGCGCTATGTCATTACGCATATCAATCCCGAGTTCTCCTCCGTCTGCCCGCGGACGGGATTGCCCGATTTCGGCACAGTCACGATCCGTTACGTGCCGGACAAGCTCTGCTTGGAGCTGAAGTCGCTGAAGTACTACTTCCTGCAGTACCGCAACACGGGCATCTTCTACGAAGACGTCACGAACCGCATCCTGGATGACCTCGTGGCGGCCTGCGATCCGCTGGAGATGGAGGTCATCACGGAGTGGAACACTCGCGGAGGCATGCGCTCGGTCATCCACGCCCGCTACGAGCGCCCGACGACGCCATGAGCATTCGCATTGCCAAGGAATTTCGCTGGGAAATGGCCCATCGGCTGCCTTTCCACACCGGCGGGTGCCAGAACCTGCACGGGCACTCCTATCGGGCGACCATCATCCTCGAAGGAGAGCCCGACGCCCATGGCATGGTGCTCGATTACCTTGAGCTGACTCGCATGGTTGAGCCCATCCTTGAGCAGCTCGACCACGCCTTCCTGTGCTCCGAGGATGACACCGTCATGCGGGAGTTCTTCCGTCAGCACCCGGACTTCAAAGTGGTCTACGTCCCCTTTCCGACCACAGCGGAGCATCTGGCTCAGTGGCTTGCCGAGCAGCTCTGCGCCATGCTCAAGCCATACCGGACCATCCACCGCGTGTGGGTGCGCGTCCAGGAAACCGAGCGCACCTTCGCAGAGGCCCTCTGCATCCTCTCCGACCAAGCAGACAGTTCCACAACCCAGCCCCCCGCATGAGTGTTCGGGTTCGCTTCGCCCCATCCCCGACGGGCTTTCTGCACATTGGTGGCTTACGCACGGCGCTCTATAATTTCCTCTTTGCCCGCCACCACGGTGGGGCGTTCATCCTCCGCATCGAGGACACTGACCAGGAGCGCACTGTCCCGGGAGCTGTTGAGAATATCATCGACATGCTCCGCTGGGTTGGGCTAGAGTTCGACGAAGGCCCTCACGTTGGCGGTCCTTACGGTCCGTATGTTCAATCGGAACGGCTCGAGCTCTACCGGCAGCAAGTACACATTCTGCTCGAGCGAGGGGCCGCCTACTATGCCTTCGACACCCCGGAGGAGCTTGAGCGCATGCGGCAGAGGCAGCGTCGCGCCGGTATTGCCCCCAAGTACGACCGCTTCGCTATGCGCAATAGCTTTACCCTCCCATCCGAAGAGGTCCAGCGCCTCTTAGCCGATGGCAGCCCAGCTGTCGTGCGTCTGGCCGTGCCAATGGACCGCGACATTAGCTTCGACGACCTCATCCGCGGCCGCATTACCGTCCATGGTCGAGACCTGGACGATCAGGTGCTCCTCAAATCCGACGGCTTCCCGACCTATCACCTGGCCAATGTGGTCGACGACCACTTCATGCATATCACGCAC
Source organism: Candidatus Kapaibacterium sp. (assembly GCA_938084565.1). Taxonomy (GTDB): domain Bacteria; phylum Bacteroidota; class Ignavibacteria; order Kapaibacteriales; family HRBIN21; genus HRBIN21. Next base: position 28,067 of record CALKEU010000009.1, read on the forward strand.
GTCATCCGCGGTGAGGAATGGATCCCCTCCACACCCAAGCACATCCTGCTCTATGAGGCCTTCGGCTGGGAAGCGCCGCAGTTTGCCCATTTGCCGCTCCTACTCAACCCGGACCGTAGTAAGCTCAGTAAACGGCACGGAGATGTCGCTGTCGACGATTTCCGCCGCCAGGGCTACTTTCCGGAAGCCCTCCTCAACTTTGTTGCTCTCCTGGGATGGAATCCCACGGCGGATCGGGAGCTTTTTACGCTCGAGGAGCTCATCGCTGCCTTCGATCTTACCAAAGTCAACCGCGCTCCAGCCATCGTAGACCGTGCGAAGCTGGACTGGATGAATGCCCAGTATCTGCGCCTTCTGCCGCTGGATCGGCTCGCCCGCCAGCTCCAACCCCTGCTCCAGGAGTTAGGCTATCCGGACTACCCGCTCGACTACCTCATGCGGGCAATCGCCCTCCTACGGGAGCGGGTCGATCGGCTCCCCGAAATAGCCACTTTCGGCGACTATCTCTTCATCCCTCCACGCTCATACGACTGGCAATACTTCCGCGCCCACTGGCGTGACGAGTTGCCACAGTGGCTCGAGGAGCTGCTGCCCGTGCTGGAGCAGACCGAGCCCTTCACCGCCGAGCTCCTTCAGCAGCAGATCCGGCAGTTTGTTGAACACCGTGGACAACCCCTGCGAGCCCTCGTCCACCCACTGCGTCTGATCCTGACGGGCAAATCTGTCGGGGCTGGCCTGTTCGAGACCATGGCGGTCCTGGGCAAAGCCGAATGCCTCCGCCGTATCCGGCATTTCTTGACCACGGAGTTGCCCACGGCGCAGCTGCACACAGCATGAGAATCGGGCCCGGCCTGAGCATACTGCTGTTCTGCGCAGCCTGTCAGAGTATGCCGCCATGTGCCCCGCCGCACGACGTCCGCCTCCGCTGGGGAATGTCCGAGCACGGAGCACATCGCATACGAGGCTATGAGCTGACTACCCGCGGAGAGCTCTTCCGCTACGAAGCCCGCGGTGATACCCTCCTCTACCGCCAGCGCCTCGGTACAATTGCTCCTCAGCTCTACTGCGCTCTCCTCTCCCAGGCCCGTCACACCTTCCTGACCGTTCAGGCCTTCCACGTCCCCGCTGACACGCAGTACTTCCTCCAATATCGGGCTCCCACAGCCTTCATCCACATGGCCTGGAATCCACTCCACCGTACCTACGCTACCGAACCGCTCTGGGCCCTCTACGACTCGCTCGAGGCAGCTCGACTCTGCTGCGTTCGTTAAGGACCCGCTAAATTTGTACCACCTCTGCCCACGGGGCCTGTACGTGATGCAGCCACTTGTTGTCGTCATCGACGACGAACCCTATTGGATCGATACCGTCCGAAGCGTCCTCACCCCACACGGCTATCGGCTACAGGGGTTTACTGACCCTCAGGAAGGGCTGCGCTTTGTGGCCAGCTCTCGAGCCATTGCCGCCGTGCTTCTCGACGTTCGCTTCGGCACGGAAGAGCAAGGGCTGCAACTACTCCGGGAGATTGTGCGCCTCCCTGCAGCCCCGCCAGTCTTCATGCTCTCAAGCTACGAACGAGCGCTCTACATCGAGTATGCCCTCAAGCAGGGTGCTGAGGCTTACATCCCAAAGGAACAATTGGCAAGCCTGCCTGAGCGCCTCCAGCACCTCATGCGGCAGCCTTCGCCCCCCTTCCATCAGTCCTTCGAATATCTCCAGCAGCTCGGCATCGAAACCTGCAGTGAGAAGATGCGGGAACTTGCTCGCAAAATCCAGCTCTACGCCCCGACTGATCTGGCCGTGCTGATCTGCGGCGAAACTGGTACGGGCAAAACCCTCGTGGCCCACGCCCTCCACCGAGCTAGCCATCGGCATCACGGTCCATTTGTAGCCGTCGACATTCCGAATGTTGCTGGAGCTGCTGAGCTCTTCTCGAGCCGTCTCTTCGGCACTGTCAAGGGGGCCTTCACAGGTGCCGAGCGAACTGATGGATTTTTCCATGCGGCCCACGGTGGAACGCTCTTCCTGGACGAAATCGGGGAGCTCTCCCCCGAACAGCAGGCAAAGCTCCTCAAGCCGATTGAGGAGAAACGCTTCTGCCGCGTGGGCTCCATTCGAGAGGAAACCGTCGATGTGCGAATCATTGCCGCAACCAATCAGGACATCGCCCGCATGGTCGATGAGGGCCGCTTCCGCCGTGACCTCTACGAGCGGCTCAGCCAAGAGGTGCTCTTCCTTCCCCCATTGCGGGAACGTCCAGACGATATCATCCATCTGGCACAGCACTTCGCTCGTACCCTGCCGGCGCTCCTCTGGGGTGCTTCCCCCGCGGCTGCCCCGTATAGCTTCTCGGAAGCAGCGCTTGAGCTCCTCTGTGGGCAGCCGTGGAAGGGCAACGTGCGTGAACTCCGCCATGTCGTCCAAAAGTGCCTCCTCCTGGCCCGTGAGGCCGGAACGAGTCTTCTTACCCCGCGCATTGTCCGCCAGGCTCTCACCTCCTCTGCAATGCCTGACCGCCAGACCTCTGGCACACTCCAGCAGGTCAAGCAACAGGTCACCCGGGAAATGCTGGAGTACACTCTCCACGCCTACGGAGGCAACGTCGTCCGAGCAGCACGGGCATTAGGCATCAGCCGCGAACACTGCCACCGTCTCATTAAGCGCTACGCCATCGACATCAATGCCTTCCGCACGAGGCAGCCACACAATGCGGATTGAGCTCTTCAACACACTCAGTCGTCAGCTCGAAACCTTCGAGCCATTGCAGCCCAATGTGGTCCGCATGTACACGTGCGGTCCCACCGTCTACGACTATGCCCACATCGGCAACATCCGGGCTTTCCTCTGTGCTGATCTGCTCCAGCGCGTCCTGCGCTTTGTGGGCGGCTACGAGGTCCGCTGGGTGATGAACATTACCGACATCGATGACAAGACCATCCGCGGCAGCGCTCCCCACAGTCCGCTCTGGCGCCCTGAGATGGGAGAGCAGACAGAGGATCCGCAGGAAAATCTGCGCCGCTACACCCGCTTTTACGAACAGGCCTTTGTGGAAGACCTGGAGCGTATGCACATCCGTCGGCACTTCCTGGCGGCGTTGCCACGGGCCACGGAGTATATTGCAGCCATGCAAGAGCTGGTCCGGCGTATTGTCGCCCGTGGGTTCGGCTATGTGGCTGGCGGGAGTGTGTACTTTGATCTGTCGGCCTGGCGCCAACAGGCTCCCTACGGACGGTTGCTGCCACTGGATCCGGCCTCTATTCGGGCCGGTGCCCGGATTGACAGCGACCAGTACGAGCGCGAAGAGATCAGCGACTTCGTCCTCTGGAAGGCTCGCAAAGCCGGTGAACCGTGGTGGGACTTCGAACTCAATGGCCAGCACCTTCCGGGGCGTCCTGGCTGGCACTTGGAGTGTTCGGCCATGGAGCACGAATTGCTCGGCCTGCCCTTCGACATCCACACCGGCGGCATCGATCTCCGCTTCCCCCACCACGAAAACGAAATTGCCCAAAGCATGGCCGGCTACGGCGTTGAGCCGACACGGTTCTGGGTGCACAACGAGTTCTTGGAAGTCGAAGGGCAGAAGATGAGCAAGTCGCTGGGCAATTTCTTCACCTTGCGCGATCTCCTCCAGCGTGGGCTCGATCCGCTCGACATTCGCTTTGCCATGCTCGGGGCCCATTATCGATCGCCCTTCAACTTCACCTTCGCCGGCATCGAGGCAGCCCGACGTGCCCGACACCGTGTCCAGGAATACATCTACGCCCTCCACGACGCAACTACCCAGGAGGGGATCACTGTCGACGTGCCTGCTCTCCGAGAGCGCATCTTCGGCCATTTGGCCGAGGATTTGCACACACCGAAGGCGTTGGCAGAATTTTTCAGCTTCCTGAACGCCACCCCTGCTGGAGCTCTCTCGGCCGACAGCCGTCGCGGAGTCCTGGAATTCATTGCGGCATTCAACCAAATCCTGGATGTCTGGCAGATAACCCCACGTCCGCCGGAGGAGATTCCCGAAGAGATTCGACGTTTGGCCGAACAGCGTTGGCTCCTGCGCCTTCAGCGCCGCTACGCCGAGGCTGATGCCCTTCGACACCAGATTCAACAGGCCGGCTACACGATCAAGGATCTCCGCGACGGCTACCTCATCGAACGCCTATGACGGAGCTGCCCACCTGCGGCATCGTCGGTCCGGGAAGGGTTGGCAAGGCTCTCGCTTTAGCCTTCCACGACCGTGGCTGCTTGCGCTTTGTGAAGGGACGCTCGCCCGAGCATGCCCTCTGGGCCTATGCACATGGCCTGCCCTACAGCGAAAGCTGGGAGACACTGCCCCCGGTGGATGTGGTATGGTTCACCGTGCCCGACCGAGCGTTGAGCTCTGTTCTGGCCGAATGCCTCTCCAGGGTTGCCCCCGCCCTCCGGGCTCGGGCAAGCTTTGTCCACACGGCTGGCAGTCTCGGTGGCGAACCCTTCCACCCCTGGGCCGATACAATCCTTTGGGGCTGCGCCCATCCCTGCCAGACCTTCCCCCAGGAGCCCCAAAGGAACCGGCTGCGCTGCATTGGATGGCTCATCGAAAGCCCTTGGGCACGGACACAGCACCAGCTGGCCACGCTTGTACGTGCACTCGATGGCATTCCTCTCACTTTCGCATACCTCGACCCCCAGCGGCGTGCCCGCTACCATGCCGCAGCCGTTTTGGCCTCTAATGCACTCATGACCTCCCTACGAGCCGCTTTCGATCTTGTCCGCTCTGCCGACCTACCTGCCCAACTCCTCCTCCAGCCACTGGCCTCCACAGCTCTCGCCACCGCCCTTGCCGCTCCTACAGACCCCGTACGGCTGACCGGCCCCATTGCTCGCGGGGACTGGCCTACAGTCGAACGCCACCTCCGTGCCCTCCCCCCGCCTGAAGCAGCGCTGTATCGCTATCTCTCCGCGGCCATTGCAACTTTGGCTCATCAGCATGGTTTCCTCTCCACCGAGCAATACCAGCACCTTCTCAACCTCCTTGGCCTTCCCCCACCCGGGGACGGAGGGAGCTAAGTGCCGTTCTCGGCCCACCCTCTTCATCGCCTACATCTGCCCGCGGTGTAGATGGCCCAGACTCCCTCTGCGGCCAGGGCATGGTTGAAAAACTCTGCTGAACGCCCCCACTGGTGGAGGGCAAGAGGAGTTTTTTGAGCCCCTGCCTCTCCCATCCCAATGCATCCCCAGAATACGCTGAGGTGGCGTATTTTAGGAGCCAACACCGAATCCCCTACTTCCATGGCAGCGCAGGAGTCTGCTGGTGCAGCTGGCTATCCCCTGGAGAAACTCCTCAGCGCAGGGCGGCGGCGAACGGCTGAAGTTATCTCCCTAGAGCGCCTGAGCGAGCGGGTGCCTCCACACTCTCTGGAGGCCGAAATGGCCATCTTAGGCGCCATGCTCCTGGATCGTGCAGCCCTGGTCAAAGCCATCGAACTTCTGCAACCAGAGTGCTTCTACCGCGAGAGCCACCAGATACTGTTTGCCACCATGATCGGGCTTTTTGAACGGGGGGTGACCGTCGATACACTGACGCTGGCCGAAGAGCTACGCCGACAAGGGATGCTCGAGCACGTTGGGGGGACGGCGTACTTGGCCGAGCTAAGCCTGAATGTCCCCTCGCCCAGCGCCGTGGAGCACTACGCCCGCATTGTGCTTGAGCACTATCTCAAGCGGAGTCTCATCCGCACGGCGGCGGAGATTCTCTATGCCTGCTACGATAGCACGACCGACGCCCTCGAAGAACTCGATCGGGCCGAGAGCGCCATCTTCGGGATTGCGGAGAAGCATCTGCGACAGAGCGTGCTGTCGCTGCGCACCCTGGCGCGGACGACCTTTGAGATGCTCTCCCACTTGATCGAACGGAGTGCTCGCCACGGCCTCACAGGTATCCCAACAGGGTACATTGGCCTAGATGAGCTCCTGGGGGGTCTGCAGCGCTCGGACTTCATTGTCATTGCTGGACGCCCCTCGATGGGGAAGACAGCCTTGGCCCTTTCGATTGCCCGCAACGTGGCCGTCGAATATCGTATTCCGGTTGCAATCTTCTCGCTCGAAATGTCTGCCCAGCAGCTCATGCTGCGCCTCCTTGCGGCCGAGGCTCAGATTGACCTCCATCGTCTCCGGACCGGACGCATAAGCACGGAGATGATGCCGCAGATTGTGCAGGCTATCGGCCGTCTGGCAGAAGCCCCTATCTTCGTCGATGACACCCCGATGCTGTCCCTGCTGGAGCTGCGAGCTAAAGCGCGCCGCCTTCGTGCCGAGCACAACGTACAGCTCATCATCGTCGACTACCTGCAGCTGGTCCATCCGCCGAAGGCAGAAAGCCGCGAACGGGAAGTCGCTATGATTTCCCGTGCCTTCAAGATGATGGCCAAAGAGCTGGCCATTCCCGTCGTTGCGCTGGCTCAGCTGAATCGCTCCGTGGAATCCCGTGCCGATAAGCGTCCGATGCTGGCCGATTTGCGCGAATCGGGCTCCCTGGAGCAAGATGCCGATGTGGTCATCTTCGTTCACCGGCCGGAGATGTACGGCATCACGACGTACGACGACGGAGCACCGACGGAGGGGACAGCCGAAATCATTGTCGGCAAGCAGCGCAACGGCCCCGTCGGGGAAGTACGCTTGGCCTACTTACGGGACTTCGCCCGCTTTGAGAACCTTGCGCTGCACTACACTGAGCCGCCGCCGCCCTACGGCGAGGATACGCCCTTCTGAGCTCGGGTGCACGCTTCCAGGGCAGGGGTTCGTCTATCGCCACGCACGGAGCGCTAACGGCCATGCAATTTCTCAATCCAGCGGTGCTGCTTGCCCTGGCGGCAGCCCTCATACCTCTGATGCTCCATTTTCTGACGTTGCGCAAACCTCGCCCGTTTCTGTTCAGCTCACTGCGCTTCTTGCAGGAGCTCCAACGGAGCACGGTACGGCGCTTTCGGCTGCGGCAGTTATTGCTGCTCCTGGTACGGATGGCCCTGATTGCTACCATCGTTTTGGCCTTCGCACGGCCAGCTCTCCCAGGGCGAGTTCCGCTCCTTGGAACACGGGCACCGGTGAGCGTCGTGCTACTTGTGGACAATTCCGCCAGCATGGGTCTTGTCGAGAGTTCCGGCGAGCGCTTTCAGCAGCTCCAAGAAGGGGCCGAGCGCTTCATCCGCTCGCTTCAGGCTGAAGATGAAATTGCCCTTCTCCCTGTGGTACCTCCGCCGCAATGGCACGCAGCAGAGTGGGGCTCCCCTCGCGGAGCCATACTCCAGGACCTCAAGAGGCTGACCGTACAACCAGGGCGCGGCGATTTACTGGCCGCACTCGAGCAGGCAGCCCTCCTGCTGCAGCAGGCCTCCCATGTCCATCGATTCGTGATCGTGCTGAGCGACTTCCAACGGAGCGCCCTTCCGGAACTCCCCCATGAGCTCCGTCTCTTCGACGCTCGGACGAGCCTCTACGCTGTCAGAGTTGGAGCAGAGGCGATATCGCAGGTTGTACTCGTCATCGACTCCGTTGCGTTGGAGAGCCAGCTCCGTGCTCTGGGGGAGCCAGTGAGAGTGAGTGCCCGTGTTCGTGCCTTTGGTCACGGGCAAGCCGATGCCATGATCGGACTCTTCTGGGGGGATGAGCGCGTGGCTCAGCAGCGGGTCACCCTTCGAGCGGGGGAGGCACAGACGGTTGTGCTCAGTGGTACACCCGAGCGGCCGGGCTTTTTGGCAGCCACTGTCGTGGCTGAGGGAACTACATCCACGCTGGGCGAACGCCGCTTTGCCGGTTTCGCTGTCGCCGAGCCCTTCCCCGTAGGACTCATTGTCGACGATGATGGCTCCCGCCGCTTCGTCGAGTCAGCACTATCGGCTTTCCCGGCTTCGCAACCACCCTTTCAGCTCCAGCTTGTACCACCTTCGGCCCTTGAGACGGTGGACTTATCGGCTTTCCGAGTGCTAGTCATTGCTAGCGCTCAGCTTACTTTCTCTCACCTCCAGCGCATAGAGAGCTTTCTGCGCGCCGGTGGGGGCGTTGTCATGCTTGCTGCCGGTGGCAGGACAGCAGAGCTTCTCCCCATGTGGCTTGCCCGTTTCGGTCTTCGCGCCCGAGAACACCAGCTCCCGGAGACACAGCCGGCCACCCTCACCAGCGCCGATCGACGCCATCCCCTCTTTGCTGGAGTGTTCACCGGGGACATGCGTGAGGAGCGCCTCCCAGAGGCACCCGCTCTGCGACGGCTCATCACCCTCGAGGGCGGTATCCCGCTACTCCAAAGCTCTGTTGGAACCGTTCTGGTCGAGCAGCGCGTCGGGCAAGGCTCCCTCTTCTTCTGCGGGCTTGCGGCTGACCCCACATGGGGGGAATTCCCACGGAGCGGACTCTTCCCTACAGTTCTAGTGCGCGCAACCCTCCTGACTGGCCCTGCAGCCGCCCCGGTTTTCTTCTACGAGGCTGGCGAGCGCGCTGCCCTCACCCTGCCAACCTCTGCGGAGGCTGTTGTCGTACGTGACCCCACTGGGGGCCGCTATACGGTACCAGCCATGCCACTGAGTTCGGGAACTCGCTTGGAACTGGGGCAGCTACAGAACATCGGTCTGTACGAGCTGACAAGCGCCGAAGGGACGCCTTTGGCAACACTCAACAGCAACATCCCCACCGCCGAACTGCAGCTAGCGTACGCTGACGAAAAAACCCTGACAACCTGGTTCGGCCAGCTGTTGAGTCCGGCCGCTTCCTTCCGATACTTACCCTCGGTGACTGAGCTACTTGCCCACACTGACCAGGAAGCCGCTGTCACGGAGTTATGGCGCTACTTCTTGGGAATGGCACTGGTACTGGCAGTGCTCGAGCTAGCTCTTGCTCGCCAGGGGCGTAGTAATGCTGAACCCCGGACATAGAACGGGCTGTGTGCTGCTGTTGCTGGCTCCGCTGGTGGCGCTTGCCTCCTCCGGGTGGCGCTCTCCGCGCCCGGGCGACACCGTCCTCATGGGGCGGCCACTCCTGCTCCAGTGGCATGGCCCAGAGGGCTCGAGCGCAACGGTATGGTATTCTCTCGATACTGGGCGAACATGGCAGCGGCTCATCCTTGACCACCGCGCGGACAGCTTCCTCTGGCATCTTCCCGCACTCGATACCGTACGGCTTCTCCTCCGCCTCCAGCTGGAACAGGGTGCTACCCCAACACCCATCCGGGTACAACGGGAGGCTCACCAGGCACCGATTCGATGCGTCCGCTTCTCCCCCGACGGTCGATATCTGGTGACGACGGCCGACGATGGGGTGGTGAAGCTCTGGAACGTCTCAACCCTGGAGGCAATCGATGTGTTGGTCCTTGGCACTCGGGCCACTGCCCTTTACAGTGCTAGCTTCATTGCGGATTCTCTGCGCGTGCTCATTGCTGTCGATTCCACGCTGTTACTCTACGACCGCTCCACAGGCGAGCGCATCCGCTTCGGTGTCGGGGTTCATCGACGCTTTATCCGAGACCTGGCTGTCCATCCATCGGGTCGCTATGCAGCCACAGCCGCCGACGATGCGCAGCTGTGCCTGTGGGATTTGGGGACATTGAACCCCATACGCTGCTGGAGCGAGCCAGGGGTGAGCTCGTGGTATAGCGTGGCCTTCTCGCCCGATGGGTCGCTCCTCGCATATGGTGGCAATGACGGCGTTGTCTACATCCGCTCATGGCAGCGGCCATGGGAGCCGGCACGCCGCTTCGGCCAACACGGGGACTCAGCCGGTAACCGTGTCATCTGGGCGGTAGGCTTTGGCACGGAGGAACGTCTTGCCCTCTCGGCCGGGGTCGATGGCACGGTACGCCTCTGGAATGTGCAGACCGGCCAGGAGCAAGCCCGGGCTATTGGGCATCGCTTCCATGTGCGTTCAGCGCGAGCCCTCCCGTGGGGACGCCGCATCGTCTCCGGTTCGCTCGACAGCACCGTGCGCCAATGGACACCCTCGGGGACACCGCTTGGCCCCGTACTCTGGCACGGCGGACAAGTGCTCTCGGTCGATTACTCCCCGGATGGAACCCTGATTGCCTCCGCTGGACGGGACTCCGCACTCCGGCTTTGGGAGAGTGGGGTAGAGCGAAGCACCGACGACACCATTGCCGTCGTTCTCCGCTATCCCGTAAGGCTTCGGCTCCCAGTGTTGAGCCAACGTGCCGGAGAGTTCTGCCTGCTCCCGCTCCTTCACGAGGACTACGGCTGGATTCCGCCCTTGCGGCAGGACAGCTTTGCCTGCCGCGTGGCTGTCCGCCTCCCTAGCTGGCTTGCGTTGCGCCCAGGAGGGCCCAGCGCCGCTGCATGGGATACAGTGCAGCTGGAGACGTGGCTCCGTGCAGCGGACACACTCGCCGTAGTGCCCTTGCGCGCCTTGGCTGGAGTTCCCTCGAGAGCACCGGTGGAGATCGTCTCCGTCAGCTGGTCTGGAACAGAGGCCTTCCGTGCCGAACTTGTCCCTGGCTCTCTTACTATCCAGGGTCCCTGCCCCGGCGCCGAACCGGTACTGGGTACCGCTGGCTCGCTGAAGCTCCACTATGAGGGCTCCTCCGGGCAGCTCATTGTCACGCTCTCGGCGGATGAAGACGGAGACTACGACCTTCGGCTCTTCGACCCGATGGGGCGCGCAGTATGGCATGAGAGGGTGCACCTCCGGCATGGCGAGCACGTCTTTACGTTCTGTCAGAAGGCTGCTATCGGCGCCTACTGGCTCGTGGTGCGTTCGCCGAGCCGGCAGATTGTGCAACCACTCTGGTACGCCCCATGAGTGTGTGGGAGGAGTTCCGCCAACGCCGGAGCCGTCAGCAGGCGGCTGTTCTGGCAACGGGCTTTCCGGGCTTTCGCCGCTTCATTGCCCTCGATGGGGCTGCCTACGGCGATGGAGCCCTGCCCCGCCGCATCAAGGAGCTGATGGGACTTGTGGCCTCTCTCGCCCTGCGCTGCAACGACTGCATCCTCTACCATCTCGACCAAGCCCTCCGCTGTGGTGCCACACGGCAAGAACTCTACGAGGCTCTCCACATTGGGCTCATCGTCGGCGGCTCAATTGTCCTCCCTCACGTACGCTTTGCCCTCGAAGCCCTTGAACAGTGGCAGGCTCCAGATCATGCAGCCGATGCCGCATCCGGAGCTTGAGCAGTTACGGCAACGCTGCCGCCACCTCCACGAGGCACTCCGGCAGACGGTGCAGGAGTACCTCTTCCTCCGCACGGAGCTCTATCCCGCTCTCCAGGCCAAATACGAACGCCACTTCTCCGCCCTGGAGCGACAGCTCCAGCACCTCTCGCTGCAAGCAGCACAACTACGCCGACAGCTGGAGCTACTTTGGATCAAACTCCGCCGAGGCGAGCCAATGACGGAGCAGACTCTGGCATGGGTGGAGCACATCGTGGCGCAGGAATTCTCTCAGCTCTGGGAGCGCCTGCATGCGGCCCACAGCAGACAGCCCCATGCCCATACCACCCCGAACCCAGCCGAGGCAGGTCAGCTCCTCAAGCTCTATCGCCAACTGGTCAAGCAGCTCCACCCGGATGCCGTAGGCGCAGAGACGGAAGCCTTCCGCCGCTACTGGGCAGACGTCCAGCGTGCCTATCAGGAACGTAATCTCCAGCGGCTGCAGCAGCTGGCCCTCCTGCTCTGCCATAACGCAATTGTATCAGAGCCCGATACTCTTCCGCAGGCGCCCGAGGCTCTGCGTCGTTACGTCCGCTCCCTCGAACAACGGCTCGCCGTCGAACAGCAACGCTTGGAGCGTCTCCGCGCCGAAGAACCCTTCTGCCTTCCCCTCGATGACCCCAGCTGGATTACGCAGCGCCGCCACGAGTTAGAAGAGCAGCTACGACGGCGGCAGCAGGAAATTGCTTTCTACTCTGCCCAGCTCAAACGCCTCCGGGAATACGTGCGACAGGCAGGTTCGGTCTCCTCAACCTAACCTCATGGCGGCGCAATAGCTCAGCCATCCGCTATGCGGACGACCACTTTGCCCATATGCTCATCGGAGCGCAGCCGCTCGAAGGCCTCCCCAACGCGCTCGAAAGGAAAGACACTATCGATGACGGGCACAAGGCGGTGCTCGGTGACAAAGTGTACCATGGCAGCAAATTCAGCGTCCGTCCCCATCGTAGTACCTACAACGCGCAGCTGGCGCCAGAACAGCCGATGGAGATTGAACGAGGGGACAGCCCCAGCTGTCGCCCCGTAGACAACGATCGTTCCCGCAGGAGCGGTCAACCCCAGGAGAGCATTGAAGGCTTCCCCGCCAGTACCATCCACAATGAGGTCGAACTCTCCATCGGCGAGCTCCCGCAGGAGGCGTTCCCACTCCGGATGCCGGTAACTGACGCCACCGATGGCGCCGAGGGCCTGCGCCCGCTCCACCTTCTCTGGACGCCCAGAAGTCACAAAAACCTGCGCTCCTGCAGCGACAGCAAACTGGAGTGCCATCAGAGCAACTCCTCCCCCTATTCCGGTGATGAGCACCTTCTGGCATGGCTGCAGCTGCCCCTGGGTGAAGAGAGCCCGATACGCCGTCAGTCCAGCCAGAGGCAGCGCCGCTGCTTCTTCCACCGTCACATGCGGCGGCTTCTCAACGAGTCGATCCACGGGCACGTGCACGTATTCGGCAAGCGTACCAGCCCGCGGCATACCCAGAATTTCGTACGCTGGTCCCTGCGCCCGTGGATTCTCCCCCCAGCCAATGCTCGGATTGATAATCACAACTTGACCAAGCCACGCTCGGTCCCGTTCAGCTCCAACGGCTTCCACGATTCCACAGCCATCCGAGCCGAGAATAGCGGGATATTGGATGCGCGCATACCGCCCTTGGCGAATCCACTCATCGCGCCGATTCAACGCTGCCGCAAGTACCCGCACACGTGCTTCTCCTGGTTGCAGCTCCGGCAGGGCAACCTCTTCGATACGGAAGCTCTCCACCCGTAAGACGAGCGCTCGCATGTTCTGGCTCACGGATAGCCGCACGAAATTAGAAAACCTCTCCCTTCGCGCTCGCTCGCTTTGCCGGAAGCACAGCGCAGAGCCGTCAACCGTGCTAAATTTGCACTGCAAGGCGTGTCAGTCCACCAAGGCAGACAGCTGTTTCCATGAACCAGCGGACGGTCCGCCTTCTGAATGCCTACGCTCGCCTTACGGGGCAGCCGGCTCGGCGCCTACGCCGGTGGTGGTACAGCTTGAACTGGCACGAACGGACACGCCAGCGCGAACGTATCGCCCGTGAACTTCAGCGCGCTACGGAACAACCGACGCGCTAAAGCTGCCAGACCACGTGCTCTGTGGAGGGGCTCTGCCGTGTGTACAGCAAACCCCCGTGCCCGTGTTCTATCTCCTCCCTGCGTCCTCAAGCTCTCTAGTTGCTCACCTCCATCTCCTCCGATGTAGGCACAGTACGCTGTGCCGCAGCCAATCGCAGGAGTGTCCGTTCAGTCAGGCGCCGTGCGCCGATGAAGCGCTTGCTGTAGTAGGTACTCTGCAGGGAGGAGATCGTCACCCCGCCACGGGAGCTGGCATGCGCAAAGAGGTTGTCCCCCAGGTAGATACCCACATGCGATACATAAGCATGCCGCCGTGTGTGGAAGAAGAGCAGATCGCCAAACTGCAGCTGCTCCCGGGGTATGGGTTCCCCGAGCATATACTGTGCAGCTGCCGTCCGCGGTAGCATTACGCCGGCGACATCGGCAAACAGCCGGCGGATAAAGCCCGAGCAATCTATCCCCGCCGAGGTCGTACCACCGAAGCGATACGGTGTACCGAGCCATTCCAGAATGAAATCGACCAGCTGCCGTTTGCTGAGCCCCGTCGGGAGACGGTCCTCATCGGTGATACCCTCCATGTATGCAAGCCACAGCCGGCGGAAGGTCTCAATATCGACCGGTACATCATCTTCCCGCAGCAGCTCTTCGGGGTCCTCTCCTTCCAGAGGCTCCTCAGTCTCGACGGCTGCTACGGGCGGGACTGTCGAAGGAACCATGGAATTGTCAGCCATGATGCCCCAGAGTGTCTGTGAATGGGTACGAACCAACTCCAGCGCTTCCTGGCGAACATGCTCCTGACGGTTTGCCCTGCGAGGCACTCCCCGATGCTTCTTCTTAGCCTTGCTGACCCACTGTCCAGCCTTCTTGATCTGCTGCAAAGCAAACGCAGCGGGAGCCTTCCATACGTCTACGGCCACAAAGGCGAGAGCAGCGCAGAGGACGTGGATGAGAGTTCGCATCTCTTCACCCTCCCCAATTGGTGGAACCTCACTCTTTCGAGACGATCTCCAGCACCAGACGGTCACTGCCATCCAACCACATCCCCACAACCGTCGGCTGGAGAAGGCGGATAAGGCGCGGGTAATAGAGAAACACCCACGGTGCTTCGTCGAGCACGTGGCGTTCTATCTGCCGGTAGAGCTGGAAGCGGATCTCCGCTACCGGTTCGGCCAGAGCTCGGTCATAGAGCGAGTCAACCTGAGCGAGACGGAAGCGCGTTGTATTCGGGCCGTCTGGAGCAGCATATGGCGAGTAGAAAAGCGCCATGAAGTTCTCCGGGTCCGGGTAATCGGCAATCCAGTTTGTCCGCCACATCATACACTGCCCCTGGCGGACCATAGCGAGATGTTGCGGGAAGCTAACCTGCCGGAGTTCTAGGCGGATCCCAAACTCGGCCAGCTGCTGCTGCACGGCCTCAGCGACCGAGAGCGTGCGTGGATGAGCACCAAGCTGCAGCACCAGCGGCGGTAGCCCTTCACCGTTAGGGAATCCAGCGGCAGCCAAGAGCTGGCGCGCTCGCTGTGGATCGTACCGATAGCCAGTCGTCTTCGGGGAAAATCCCGGGAAACCGGGTGGAAGTACACCGTAATGCGCCGGCTCAGCCAATCCGTATAGCACATGCCGGACGATACGCTCGCGATCGATAGCATAGTTGAGCGCCTGCCGTAGCAGCCGTGATCGTGCCAGTGGCGAGCTTCGCCCCCCGTCCGTCGTTGTATCCAGCATGATACCATAGTACTCCACCGCGTAAGCCGGGGCAGTCAAGAATCGATAGCGAGCAAATTCCGGGCGGAGGGTTCCAGTGTTGTCAAAGACCACCGGAACCAGGCTAGGATCGAGCCCTGTCAGCATATCCAAGCGCCCCTGCTGGAATTCCCAGAAGGCTGTCTTGGGATCTCGGAGGAAGCGCACAACGACATAGTCAAGGTACGGCAACGGAACCCCCCGATGATCACGCTTGAAGTAACGCTCATGGCGACGCAAGATCAAGTGCACGTCTGTGCGCCACTCCTGTAGCCGGAAGGGTCCTGTGCCGACAGGATGGCGGAAGAATTCCTCTCCATAGAAGCGAACGGCCTCTTCCGGAACGATCCAGCAGTACGGCAAGGCCAGAAGTGCCAGCAGCGGGGCAAATGGACGCTGCAGAAGGAGCTCCACCGTGCTATCGTCGAGAACGCGAACGCCCCGCAAGCCACCCGGTGGCTCCTCGCCGCGAGCTGTCGCTGCATGGAATTCCTCAACCCCGAGCAGTTTGCCCCAAAAGACCCACAGACCAGGCGAGCGCGTCCGCGCATGACAGAGGCGCTCGAAGGAAACTTTGACATCGCTTGCTCGCAGCGGTCTGAGTCTGCCGTGAAAGCACGGATCTTCGTGGAAGACTACATCGGTGCGCAGTACAAAGCGCCATCGCCGACCCGTGCTATCCACACTCCAGGAGCGTGCCAGACAGGGGACTATGCGCAGCGCCGAATCGAACTCCACAAGGCCGTTATAAAGTTGGCTCCCCACCCAAATGGCGGCCATATAGCTCATGTGAGCAGGGTCAAGCGTCGTAATGCCTTCGGACTCACTGTAGACGAAGGTCTTCTGCGGCGGCAGCTCCTTGGCAGACTCACACCCAACCAGCAGCAGGACAAGCGCCACCCCACTTGTCAAAGAACCCCACATTCCCCCACCGCCGATGGTCACCAGCCGGGTCTGCAAAAAACGAAATTTCCCCGAGACATCGCCCTACCGAGGGCGCAGCCAGACGTACTTGTAGAAGCGCCGGTCCATGGCGTTGTTACGGTAGCCGGCCACATACGGCTGCAACAGCCGGTAATCCTCATCATAAAAGAGCACCAGCAGCGGGGCATCGTCGAGAGCCAGCTGTTCGGCCTGCCGATAGAGTTCCATGCGGCGTTGCCGGTCTGTGGTTACCAGTGCTTCTTCAAACAGGGCGTCGAAGGCGGGGTTGCGGTAACGTGTGGAGTTAATGGGGCTGATGTCTTCATCGCGGTCGGGCACGAGCTTGCCGTAGAAGAGGTTGAGGAAGTTCTCTGGATCGGGATAATCGGCCACCCAGCCCAGACGGAAGAAGGGCACACGGCCGGCATCGATTTCCCGTAGATGTTGCGCAAATTCCACTTGGCGCAGCTCAACCTCAATGCCTAGATGTTCCCGTAGCATTGCCTGGACTGCTTCGGCAACCTGGACATTGCGCCCTCCACCCGCATTGAGCTGCAGAGTCAGCCGCGGAAAACCTCGTCCTCCGGGGTATCCTGCCTCGGCAAGCAACTGTCGGGCACGTTCTGGATCGAAGTGGTATCCCCGAATACTCCGAGCTGGATAGTCGGGCATCGAGGGCGGGACAAGCCCATAATGGCCAGGCTCCCCCGCTTGCCCTCGAAGCACGTAGCGGACAATGCGTTCCCGATCAATGGCGTAGGCCAGCGCTTGTCGTACGCGCTTGTCGCGAAAGATCGGGTGGCGCGTGAGCATCCCATAATACTGGGTTGCCAGCGCCGGCACACGCAAGAGCTGAAAGCGACGCCATTCACCGCGCGGCTCCCCCCGTTCATCGACCACTTGGGGGAAAAACTCCGCCGGGATGCGATAGCACTCCTCCAGATTGCCCTGGCGAAACTCGAGCAGCTGGGTCTTCTCGTCCTTGATGAAGCGGAACCGTATCGCCTCCAGATAGGGCAGCGTATTCCCATACTCATCTTGCTGCCAATACCGTGGGTTGCGCCGCAGCCGGAGCTCACGATCAGGGGTCCACGAGACGAAGATGAATGGCCCCGATCCGACCGGATGGCGGGCGAAATCAGCCCCGTAGTACTCTACAGCCTCCCGCGGAACGATAGCGAAAGTGACAAGCGAGACGTAATACTCAAAGGGGGCAAAGGGACGCCTGAGGTGAATCTCGAACGTGTAGCGATCGCGCACCACGAAACCGGACACTTCTTTGACTTCAGGCTCTCGGCCGCTTTGGGCAGCCCGCCGCGTAGCCTCAAAGTAGGCATCCGCCCCCTCTACTTTGCCACGGAAGTAGTCATACCCGAGCGTCCCGGTGCGGAAATCGCATGCGCGGGTGAGCGAGTACTTAACATCCTCAGCCGTTACCTCTCGGCCCTTGCCGCCAGGAAAGCAGGGGTTGTCGTGAAAGTAGACGCCCCGTCGCAGGAAGTAGCGGTAGACACGCCCATCAGGAGAGACTTCCCAACGCTCGGCAAGCTCCGGCTGGAGGCGAAGGTGCTCGTCCAGCGTTAAGAGCTTGTCGTAGATCTGCTCGGCCACATGGGCGGAGGTAACATCGTTAATCTGCACCGGGTCGAGTGATCGAACCTCCCCGACTTCGTTGACCCGATATGTCCCGCCGTAGAAGCGATCACCTGCCGCAGGTCGGAGTTGATCCACAACAGAGTCTCGGGCGCAACCGAGAAAGAATAGGGTAGCCGCAGCATAGAGTCCCACTCTCATGAGCACCTCACGCAGGATCTGAACAGCAGAGGATATGGCGGTGGCGGAGAGCATGCACTCCCTCACGGAGGAGGGCGGCTGCAATCAGCAGGGCCAGGAGAGCATCGGCCTGCTGGATACCACCCCAGCGGTACGCCATCAGACCTACCAGCACGGCTGCCGACAATCCCGCACAGGCCAGCGTCTGCTTCGCATCGGCCCGGAGTGACTCACTCTGGAGCTGTCCGCCGAGGCGCCACTTGGCCCAAAACAGAAGCGGCTTCACACACAGTGAGAGCCCGGCCAGGTAGAATGCCAGCCCATGCACATGGAGCTCCGCCGAACCCCAGAGACGCTGTAGAGCTTCCCCAGCAATAACGGCTGCCAGCAGTACAAAACTTATTCCGATGAGCCGTACAGCCCGGGACTCTCGCTGGGCATACTGTCGGCGCTCACTATGCTTGAGCTGCGGGGCAAAGCGCCAGAGAATCACCGCTCCCGAGAGAGACTCTGCCACGGCATCAATGCCGAAGCTCACTATCCCCCAGCTACTGCTGGCATGGCCAATCCAGAGTGCAGCCACCCCTTCGGCGAAGTTGTAAACGAGGGTTATCACCGCTAGCCCCCAGGCGCGACGGCTCAGCCTCTCTACCGGAGCCGCCACCGAAGCCACGTGCGCATCCATGCACTTCCCTTTTTGCTGCCCCGCCAGGGCTCGAACCTGGACTCTCCTGATCCAGAGTCAGGCGTGTTGCCAATTACACCACGGGGCATCTGGGTGGACCGGAGGAGATTCGAACTCCCGACCTCCAGAGTGCGATTCTGGCGCTCTCCCAACTGAGCTACCGGCCCACACTGAGGGCGTACAAAAATAGGGAAAAGCGCCCTTTAGCGAAACAGCCCTGGCCTGAGCCCTGCCCCACTGTACTTGTAAGCCCTAATTTTGCGCCGCATCTACCTCCGCCTTCCCATGAAGCGGCGCCCCGTCTTGGTCCGGCAACATGATCCGACCGACTGTGGAGCAGCTGTCCTCGCATCGGTTGCCGGATACTGGGGATTACGCTTGCCGCTGGCCTTGCTCCGCCAGTATACGATGACAGATCAGGAGGGCACGACCGTACTGGGAATTGTCCGCGCAGCTGAACAGCTCGGCTTCTATGCAAAGGGAGTTCGAATCCTTCCCACGATGCTTCCTGATGTGCCGCTACCGGCCATTGCGCACATGTACGTGGCCGAGCGCCAGCGCTATCACTTTGTGGTCCTCTATCGCATCGATTCCTCCCGCCTCTATGTCGGCGATCCTGCCCGTGGGCTGCTCTGGATGCCCATGGAGGAATTCTTAGCCCAGTGGACCGGGATTGTGGTCATCTTGGCTCCACGAGAAGACTTCCACCCAGCCGAGCTCACCCCTTCCCGCTGGCAGATGTTCTGGCGCTTGGTCCGACCGCATCGCGGCTGGTTCGCGCAAGCCTTTCTCGGCGCACTGCTCTACACGCTGCTCGGGATGGCCCCGGCTATCTATGCCGGTGTCCTCTTCGATACGGTGCTCCCCACAGGCAACGTAGCCTTGCTGCACGTCCTCTCCCTGGCTTTGGTTGGACTGGTGCTGGCCCGGACCTTCTTCGGCTGGATGCGCTCTGTACTGCTCTTCCATGTCGTCCAGCGCATCGATGCTGGTCTCGTACTGGGCTACTTCCGCCACCTCCTGCGCCTCCCTCAGGCCTTCTTTGATGCACGACGTACGGGGGAAATCCTCTCCCGCGTCAACGACGCCGTCAAAGTGCGTAATGCCATCAGCAGCGCAGCTGTGACACTGCTGGTCGACGCCACCACAGTGGCGGTGGCCTTTGCGGCTATGTGGGTATACTCGCCGCTCCTGGCGCTCCTGTCCACAGGCACGATTCCGCTCTATGCCGGCGTTATCCTGGCCTTGCGCCGTCCGATGCAGCAGACACAACGGGCCCTCATGGAACAGGGAGCAGAACTCTATGCGCACCTGACAGCCACAATTGCTGGCATTGCCACGGTGAAGTCCCTGACAGCTGAGCTCTACAGCCAGTGGAAAGCCGAACGGACATTCGTCGGCATTGTGCGTCTGCTTGGGCGTTCTCTGCGTCACTCCCTGACGGCCACCACCGCTGGGGAGCTCATCGGCGGATTAGCCACAGTGGGGGTCTTCTGGTTCGGCAGCCTCCTCGTGTTACAGGCTCGGCTCAGCATCGGCGAGCTCATCACTTTCTCTCTCCTCCTGGGGCTACTGGCCCAACCCATGGGGCGTCTGCTGGCATTGCAGCAGATGCTCCACGATGCGCTCATCGCCGTCGATCGCCTCTTCGAGATTATGGTGCTGGAGACCGAAGACACAGTGGGGCAGCGTGGCATTATCATTCGCCCCGAACAGCTTCGCGGCGCCATTGAATTCCGCCAGTGCACCTTCCGCTATGGAGCGCGTCCGCCCGTACTGCGGCAATGCTCGCTCTCGGTGCCGGCCGGTAGCATTACGGCTATTGTTGGAGAATCCGGTGCCGGCAAAACGACGCTTGTGCGGCTCCTCCTCAAGCTTTACCCCCTCCAGGAAGGTGCTGTGCTCATCGATGGCATCGACATTCGGGACATCGAGACGGAGTCGTTGCGCCGTCTCATTGGTGTCGTCCCGCAGGAGGTAGAGCTCTTCCACGGCAGTGTTCTGGAAAATGTCGCCTACGGGGATATGCAGCCAGACCACGAACGAGTGTTGGCGGTCTGCCGCCGCGTTGGCCTAGAGCGGACGATTGCCGAACTGCCGGCGCGGTACAACACGCTGCTCGGGGAGCACGGCGCGGCTCTCTCCGGCGGACAGCGTCAGCGCCTAGCGATTGCCCGCGCGCTCTACCGCCGTCCCCGCATCCTGGTGCTGGACGAAGCGACAAGCCATCTGGACGCCGACGCCGAGGCTCTCCTGCTGCAGCTCCTCCATGAGCTGCGCCAGGAAGGGATGACCATTCTCCTGATTGCACACCGGCTCAGCACGGTGCAGATTGCCGACAAAATTGCCGTGCTAGCCGATGGACGCATCTGCGAGGAGGGGACACACGCCGAACTCCTTGCCCGCCACGGCCTCTACGCTCGCCTCTGGCAGCGCTATACTGCTCAAGCTCCTCCAGCCTCCATCCCGGCATGAAGCCCGACCATCGGTGGGAACGGCTCGAAGACTCTCTCCTCCCGGCAGAGGCGCTCCCGGAAAGCCTCGAAGCCCAGCTGGTTCAGCCTCCGCGGATAGGCCTCTGGCTCTTCTGGGGTATAGGCGGCCTCCTGCTGGCCATTGTGGTGTGGGCCCTCTTGTCAGAGCTGGAAGTGACCGTTCGCTGCCAGGGCTATATCCGCCCAGTGCTCCCTACGCAGGTGGTTCGCAGTCCAATGGATGGTCTCGTCGAAGCCGTCACTGTCCGCCTGCACCAGCGCGTACAGCGCGGCGATACGCTCCTACGCTTTCGCAATACGGAGCTCCAGCTACGGCTCCGCGTGGTAGAGGAAGAATTGCGGAACGAAGAGCAGCTGTTTGCAGAGCTGTCTACCCTCCTTCGCTCCTTGCCCAGCAGCGGCACCCCACCGCAATTGGCGGCAGCTTTTCCTGCCATGCACTGGAATACGCCACAGGCCCGGAGTCTAGCCGAGCTGATACGCAAAGATCTCCTCCTCCTCGCCCGTCACTATGACATCTTGGCCAAACGTCTGGAGCGTTTGGCGGCTCTGCATGCCAAGCAGTTTGCCAGTGCCGAGGAGTACGAATCGAGCGCTGCCGAAGTTCGCCTGCAAGAGCTCCGTGCCCTGCAGTACATCCAGAGCCGGCGCCAGGAGCTGGCACAGAAGTTGGATGCAACCGAACATCGACTTCGCGAACTCCAACAGCTCCTGGGCACTCTACGCGAGCAGCTCAGCAAAACTGCCCTCATTGCCCACACCGATGGGCAGATTAGCTCCCTGCTTGTTCCCCAGGCAGGGGTCTACGTTACAGCCGGGCAAGAACTACTGGCTATCACACCGGATTTGCAGCTTGAGACGGAATTGCTCGTGGCCCCCCAGGACATTCCGCTCGTCCGCCCGGGGCAGCGCGTACGCTACCTCGTCACGGGCTTCCCGCTCGGGCAGTGGGAAGCCCTCTGGGGCCGTGTGGAAAGCATTGCCGAAGAGCTGACAACTCTGGATGGGCGTCCTGCATACCGAGTTCGTGCATCGCTTGAGCAGAGTGCTCTCCGAATGCATCGGCTTGCAGATCGGCCAGCCTCCGCAGTGCCTCTGCACAAAGGGTTGCCCGTCCAAGCAGCTATCTATGTCGGGCGCAAGCCTGTCCTGGCCTGGCTCTACGACCGTTCCCGCTTTCTCTGGCACGAGCTTTCACCGTAGGCGAGCCTCGCGTTGCACAATGGCAATAGCTGAAGCCACCGGAAGCATCGATCCCACAGTCCCCATCCCTGCAAGATAGAGCCCCGACGAAGAGCCACCATCGAGGTTGAGGGCTTCATATACTCCGAGACGGCGCATCCACTGCGCCAGTTCCGCCACCGTTGCCCCTTCGAAGCCATATCCATCTTCGACAACCACGAGCAGGAGCTCCCCCGTGCGTGTCAGACCGAGGGCCGTCCGAGCCCGCCGCCGGTAGAGAAAGCGCGCCGAGGTCGTCCCCTCCTGCTCTGCCTCGATCCTCACCCGCCCATGGCGGATAAGCCGCGGCGTCCCACTCCACATTTGCAGCACCGGCCTGCCAACCGGAGGAGAGAGCCGACTCTCTAGCCAAACGGTATCGCCCGGACGCGGCAAAAGCCCTTGCGGGACCTCAGCCCCGAGCGAGACTACGCATCCCCGCAAGGGCATAGTGACCGAACCAGAGTCGACCCCCAAGACGAGACAAGGAAGATCCCCCTCCAGAAAAGGGCCCCGCAAGTAGCGCAGCCGGATCTTCCAGCAGGCATACTCCACCGTGTCGGCTGGCACGCTGAGCAGAACGAGGCTGTCGGGATTTTCCTCATCGGCCGTACCAACAGCGAGCATGCGATGCCGCGGCACTGTATCGCCCGCAAAACGGGTGTAGAGGACATTCTCGGCAGCCCCCCGTCGTACATTGACAGCATGGATAGGCAGCCGTACCCCATGGGGCAGGCGTACCGCTAGCTCCACGCAAAAGGTATCCACATATGCCGTTGCCTGCCTATCGAGCGCAAAGACGCTCCAGCGCTTATAGCGCTGAATTTGGAGCGGTTCCCCATCGGCGGCTGCTATCCCAATCGGCAACGCCCCGAACCGACTCCAGAAGTAGCCGTTGACGGCAGCCACGACCCTGCCGAGAGAGCTTGCCGAATCGTAGCGCCGTACAAGATCTGCGAGCGTCTCCCGTTGCCCCAAGAGCACCGGGAGTAACTTCACCTCTAACCCTGGCTGCCGAAGCCTCACCCGCACAACGTGCAGCTGATGTTGAGCCGCGGCTACCACCCGATACCGTTGATACCGCACACCAGGAACGAGCACTGTATCGGCAACTATGGACCACCGCGGTGCACGGCGCCGCGCAGTCTGTCGCACACCAAGCCGCTTGGAAGCCTTGAGATGGGCTTTCTTTTGCCGGACTCCACCCCGTTGCCGAGCTCTGCCCACCGAGGCCGACGTCACAACCTGCCCCCACCGAGCAGCTGGAGCCACCGCCAGCTGTCGATGGGATAAGGCATCAGGCTCGGCTGCGGTAGTTGCCAGAAGTGCAACGCCTGCCACCACCACACCCACGCTCATGGGCATCTCAGGGCCGAGCACGCCATCGTCTCCACAACCACCGCAGGTGAGACCACGAGTAAGGCAAGAGCACCGAGGGAGAGAGGTTCTGCACATACCGGTAGCGCTCCTCCCCGGAAAGGCGCCCGAAGATCAAGAAACGCCATCCCAACTCCCCTACGACCGAACCGACCAGATACCCGAAGAGCGCATAGCTCAGGTGCGCCTGATAGGTCACCAGAGGCAATCGAAGACCATAGGCAATCAACGCCGAAGTCCCAAGCAGGGCCAGGAGGACAAAGCTTTCCGAAGCCTCTATGGCCAGGCGGTAGTACGGATTGGTCAACGTGCGTCGGCGCTCCCGTAACCATGCTAAGCTCATCCCCATGCCGAGCATGAGGATGCCCAGTAGCAGCGCAAAAGCAAACTCGACCACGGGTGTGAACGCGGTAACGAAGAATCCCTGCACGATCCCTAGTATGACGTACTCCCCAAGGCGACGCCGGATTTTGCGCCCCAAGACGGCTAAGAGGACATGCTCGGAGACCATCCCTGCGCGGGCTCCCAGCTCTGGAAGGGCAAATTACGGTAATTTCGCTCGGTGCTGCTCACCGGCTCCCTATGCTCCTCCTCCTGTGGCTCTATGGACTCATCCTGACCCTCGTTTCAGCCGTTGCCCTGGGCATACCGCGAGTGCGTACCAAACTCCGCGCTCGGCGGCTCTGGCGGCAGCAGCTGCAGCAACTTGCAACAGCACCCCTCCCCGGCAGGATACGGCTCTGGGTTCATGCAGCCTCTGCCGGAGAATTTGAGCACATCCGCCCTATCCTTGCCCAGCTGCGGGAGGAAATGCCTGCTCTCTCGATTGTGCTCACCTTCTTTTCGCCCTCCGGTCTGGCTGCACACCGTCAGACACGACTTGCTGACCGTGTCCTGCTCCTCCCCCCTGATACGCCAGCTGCTGCACGACGCTTCATTGCTCTGTTACGCCCGCACGTTGCCCTCTTCATCCGATACGAGCTTTGGCCCAATTATCTCGCCCAATTGCGGCGGCACCGCATACCGACACTGCTCGTGGCAGCCACCTTTCCGCGCAACCCCCTGTGGCGTTTGCCGGGATCCCGGTGGGTGCTGCAGCAGCTCCTGAGTTCCTTTCACACCCTCCTGCCCCTGACGCCCCAGGATGCCGAGCGTTTCCGGCGCCTCCTACCCCAGGCACGGGTTGAGGTAATTCCAGACCCACGATACGACCGCATCTGGACAGCTGTTCACCGAGAACAAGCTCCTCCACTCCCGGCACCCTTCTGCCTGCCAGAGCGCTTCCATATTGTGGCTGGCAGCACGTGGGCAGCCGATGCCCGCCTCCTGGCCCAGGCCCTCCAACTCCTACCAGATGCGGTGCGTGATCGTTCTACGCTCCTCCTTGTGCCCCATGAACCGACAGGCGAGACCCTCCAACAACTACTCGAGCTCTTCCCCCGAGCCGTGCGCTGGAGCACAATGGCTACAATAGCTGTCGATGCACAGCCGCTGCCGATCCTCATTGTGGACCGCCTTGGACTCCTGCTGTCGCTCTACCGCTACGGGACCGTGGCGTATGTGGGTGGGGGGTTCGGCCGCTGCGTACACAACTTGGCCGAGCCAGCCGCCTACGGCTTGCCGCTTGCCTGCGGGCCAGCTCTTGACGGCTCTCCCGATGCCCCCCATCTCCGGGCTGCTGGCGCGCTTACTATCGTCCGCACCCCCGCAGAACTGGCCGACTGGCTCACCCGGATGGCCTGCAACCCAGAGGAATGCCGACGCCGTGGCCAAGCAGCGCGCTCGGCAATCCAACAGCGCCTCGGAGGAACTGAGCGAGTATTGACCCTGCTTCGCCCCCTTCTCAGAAGCGCAGAAGACGCTGCAGCACTTCGGTGATCCGCTCAACGCTCGGCACAACGGCCCCCATGAGGCGGCGATTGTACGGAACCGGGCAGTCGGGGGTGGCCAGGCGCTCCACCGGAGCATCTAACCACATGAAAGCCTCGGTGGCAATGACAGCCGCAATCTCGGCGCCAAAGCCACAGGTCCAAGTATCCTCGTGCACGACCAGACAGCGCCCCGTCTTCCGCACAGCAGCCAATACCGTTTCCACATCCCACGGCACAATTGTGCGCAGATCGATGAGCTCAACATCAGCCCCTACTCGGTCGATGGCCTCCAGTACACGGTAGAGCATCGCCCCCCAGGTAACAACCGTCGCTTGGGTCCCTGTTCGCACCACCGCTGCACGCCCGAAAGGGAGCACGAATTCATCTCCAGGATATGGGCGGCGCGCCTGCGGTGTATCGTAGAGGGCCCGGTGCTCGAGAAAGATCGTCGGATCATTGCCCCGGAGGGCGGCCCGTAGGAGTCCGACAGCATCCTCGGCATTGGAAGGAAAGGCAATACGCCAGCCGGGAGCATGCGCAAAGACTGCCTCTCCGCAGACACTGTGCCACGGATCGCCCGTCACTTTGCTGAAGCCCACTGGAATACGCACAATGACGGGGGCGGCGAATCGACCATTTGTGCGCCACCGAATGGTACCACAATCGTTGAGCTGCTCGGTTGCCGGATCGGCATACTTGCGGAACTGTATCTCCGGCACCGGAACAAGCCCTGCAAGCGCCATTCCAACCGCCCGTCCGATGATCCCCTCCTCGGACAGGGAGGTATCGAAGACACGCTCAGGCCCGAACTTCCGCTGCAGATCGACCGTAGCCCCGTGCACACCCCCTTTGACGCCGACGTCTTCACCGAAGACGAGCATACGTGGGTTGAGCTCGAGTTCCCGCTCCAGCGTGCGCCGAATAGCTTCCACCATATTGATGCGCGGCCCGCTCGGCTGCGGCACCGAGCTACCCTCCGGCAGGCGTATACCCTCTGGCAGCATGCCTCCGACCTGCTGCGGTGCCTCGGGGACGGAGAAGAGAAAGTGCATGACGCTGGCTGGGTCAGGTTCTGGCTGGGCCAGAGCCGCCTGCAGTGCTGCTGCAGCCTCCTGCCGGATGTGCTGCTCCAACTGCTCCCACTGCTGCGCATTCATGAGGCGACGCCGGAGCAGAAAGCGCCGGAGCCTCCGGACGGGATCCCGCTCCTGCTCACGCGCCCGTTCCTCGTCCGTCTTGTACGCTTGATTGTCCGCGCTGGAATGCCCACACAGCCGCGGCACCAGGACTTCAACGAGCGCCGGCCCCTCAGCAGAGCGAACGTAGGAGAGGGCCTCCGTCAGTGCCTCATACACGGCTCCCGGATCGGTACCCTCGAGCTCCCAGATGCGGAGCCCCTGCCATGCACGTAGGTTCGGGGCAATCCGCCCACCGGGTACCTGCCGGTGCGCTGAGACAGAGATGGCGTAGCCGTTGTTCTCGATAAAGAAGAGCATCGGCAGCCGGAGTGTCGTCGCCATAGTCAGAGCTGACCAGAATCCATTCGTCGCCAGAGAACCATCCCCTCCCAGAGCGACGGCGATGGCTCCCTCCCATTCACTCTCCCTCAGCACCCGCTGCCGGTAGAGAATAGCCTGAGCCCACCCGGCCGCCGGTGTATACTGCGCTCCAACATCTCCGCTGGCCGGCAGAACAGTCACCCCACGCCGTGGCGGAAGGTTAAAGACGACCCCGATGTCACGCCCCCCGTTTGGACTCCCTACCCGCCCTAAGGGACCAGCCAAGGCTTCCTCAGGGGTCAAGCCGACGGCCAACATGAAGGGGCGCGAACGGTAGTACACCGTTGCCCCATCGTGTGGATGGCGCAGCTGCAGCCCCAGCAGTACCTGCGCCACCTCATGTCCCTTGGCCGAGAATTGATACGTAATGGCCCCACGCGGCAGAAGTTCCTGCTCCTCGAGCTCATCGAGCTGACGCGAGAGCAAGACCCAATGCGCTACCTCATGCCAGAATGCCCGCTCGACTCGGTATGTAGTGCGAGAAACCGCCAACCGACTGCCTGGTGTGCCCATACTGTACCGCCTCGCCCACGCTTAGCCCTCGACACACACGGAGGTAAAGCGAAATGTCCTGCCATCGAAGAGGCCACGGTCGCTCAGCTTAAGCGCTGGAATAACCAGCAGCGCCATGAAGGAGAGCGTCATGAAGGGCGCCTGAAGCGGAGAGCCCAGCGCCTTAGCCGCAGCATCAAGCTCTGCATAGCGCCGGGCCACACTGTAGCCGTCCTCCGGGCTCATCAGCCCAGCAATGCCAAGCGGCAGCACGCGGACGTGCTCGCCCTCGGCAACGGCTAATCCCCCTGCGTGCTCCATAACAGCATTGATAGCACGACAGAGCTCCGAATCACTTGCACCAACGGCAATGACATTGTGGGAGTCATGCGCAACGCTAGAGGCCAGAGCCCCCCGGCGTAGCCCAAAGCCTCGGATGAAAGCCACGGCCGGTGGGGCCTCAGCATAACGGTTGACCACCACAAGCTTGAGAATGTCATGCGCCGGATCTGCCACAATGACTCCATTGCGCACTGGAGCCGCACAGTGGAATTCACCCGTCACCAGCTGGCCATCGTAGGCCTCAATGACGCGGAGCGTTGTCCCACAAGCTGCTACCTGCAGCTCCTCCTCACGAATCGTCCGCTTCCGAAAGCGATTGACACACTCCACCGGCTGGTGGGGCAAGAGGCTTTCGCCCTCTCTGGCTACACACTGGCCACGAATGTAAGTGGCCACGACGCGAAAGCTCGCAAGATCCTCTACCACGATGAAATCCGCCGGATCGCCTGGACGCAAACGGCCAAGCGGAAGTCCGTAGTGCTCTACCGGATGAAGACACGCCGCGCGCAACACCGTCCACAAGTCATATCCCTGGGCTACGGCACGCCGCACCAATACATCGATATGGCCGGCCACGAGCCGATCGGGATGGAGATCATCGGTGCAGAACATGCAGCGCTCAGGATACAGCTGCAAAAGGGGATGGAGGGCATCGAAGTTCCGCGCAGCCGACCCTTCGCGAATCAAAACCCACATACCCGCTTCCACCTTGTCGAGCGCCTCTTCGAGGGAGAAGCACTCATGATCGGTGGAGATACCTGCGGCAGCGTACTGTCGTGCCTGTTCGCCACGGAGTCCCGGTGCATGCCCATCGATTGGACGGCCGTAGTGCTGAGCTAATTCGAGCTTGGCTCGCACCTCGGGATCGCCCGCCAGAACGCCCGGGAAGTTCATCATCTCGCTCAGGTATGGCACCCCTTCTTCGAAGAGCGTGCGGATGTCCTCAACAGTGAGCTCAGCCCCAGCTGTCTCAAAGCGCGTGGCCGGCACGCACGAGGGGGCTCCAAACCAGAAAAGAAAAGGCACCATCGCCCCCGTCCGGAGCATGTAGCGAACCCCCTCAAGACCGAGCACGTTGGCAATCTCGTGGGGGTCAGAGACTGTGGCGACCGTTCCATGCACTACGGCCAGGCGCGCAAATTCCGGCGGCGGGAGCAGCGAGCTTTCCACATGTACATGAGCATCGACAAAGCCCGGCAAGAGGTAGACCGAGGGGACTTCGGCGGCACGTCGGGACTCAATGGCTTCTATCCGTCCTTCGTGCACGACTACCTCGGCCGGCTGCAGGCGCCGCTGCTCTATGGAGGCAACCCACCCGGCGATGCGAAAACTCTCACCCATAGCACCACAGCTGGGCGCTCAGCTCTGTGTGCCCGAGGTGCCTTGCCTTGTTTGCGACAGACACGGGCATGTCAGCGCACAATCACAACAGGCAGCGTAGTCCGGGCCCCACCGTGATAGAGCTGCAGCATGTATGTCCCAGCCGCCAGCTCAGGCAATGGCACCACGACCATCTGCTCCCCGGCGCTGAGCTCTACATGCCGCACAAAGAGGCGTTCCCCAGCCAGCGTGGAAAGCTCAATTCGCGCCGAACTACCCCCAGGGCTCCGGACCAATAGGCGCAGCTCTCGCTGGACTGGATGCGGCGCAAGTTGGACCCACAGTTCACCCGCCGGCCGCGTTGCCTCCGGTACTGAGACGACGGTGGAGAAGGTGGCAATCGTGACGTACTGCTTCTCCAACAACTGCCATTGGCTGTTGACCAGGCGCTCTAAAATCGTCGGGTAGACGAACGTATCGACAGCCGTCTTCACCATCAGCAGAGGGATCTGCTGCAGATCATTGGGCACCACAGGTGGCAGCCACGCTAACTTGTCCCACATAGGGGTCTGCGTCACATTGACCGGTTCGGACCATTCTCCATCGGGCAGAAGACGCGTAGCGACGAAGACGTCTGTCGTCACAAACGTATCGGGGGCCATGCCATCACCATTGATGTCGACCTGGGCAATGTAGACTACCCCCTCAATCCACTTGGCCAGCAGAGCCCTCCCATCGGCTGTTCGAGACAGTTGGAGCTCATTGCCCACCTGCGTCGAAGGCGGGGAGTTCGGATCTGGGACCAGAGCAAAGGAGAGCCACGAACGGTCGCTGATCTTCCGCAGGGTCCAGGTACCGTTGGCGTAAGTTGCTTCCACCATCTGCGGGATCCGCTGCTCTAGAGGCTTGGCTGTGTCAAAATCGAAGATTTGGAAGGCGAGACTGACGTTGCCATCTCCATATGCCGTGAAGGACTTCGGCACAGCGATACTCCCCCCTGCACCGGTCTGAAGCCCGAAGGGCACAGACAGTTGAGTGATCCCCTGGGCGGCTGCATAGGTCCGAATTGCAGAAGGTTGCAGGAAGAAGGGGCCTTCCCAGGTGTCCCCATCATTACGTGAGCGGAAGAAGCCCACCGTTGGCAAGCCCGGATCATCGGAATCCTGGTACCGCCCGAAGACGGCCACGATGAGGTTTCCAGCGTCATCCCGTGCAATCCCAATAGGCACATTGGTGCGAAAGCCCGGCTGTCCAGGATCTCCAAACAGCGTACTCCTCCACTCGTCTGGGACATAGCCGAAGGGTGCCGCAGCGAAGTCCTGCAATCGCAACCCGATGTAATTCTGTTCTGCCGTCGGGACACCGTCCGGAGCAACCAGGGCCCCAAGTGTCAGCGCTATATCGCCCGAGCGAGTTGCCGTAATCCGGGAGTCCGTACCCCAGCTGTAACGCACCGAACTCCCGCCAATGGTGAGATCGACCCCGTCGTTGAACCAGCTCTGAACATCGCTACTGCCCACATATGTGAAGCCATCCTGAAACCCCGCCCATCGAGTACCATCCGTCACGGGGCTGGCAAAGACGAGCAGCAAATCCTCCGGCCGACTCGAGTTATTCTGATTGATCACATACACGCTCGGGTACCGCGGATATCGACTCGTCGGGGGATTGCCGTCGAAGACCAGCACAGGCCCTGACCACGACTGTCCTCGATTAGTCGAATAGCGGTAATAGAGCCGATTCCCATCCCCGGCGGGCGTTGTTGCACCACCGCGCTTGAGCGTCACCAAGACGTTGCTGGCCGGATCCCACCACAGAGGCTGCTGCTGCCAGGAGTAGTACGAGAATGCGTTGACCAGGGAGTCGAAGATGAACTCCTGAATTGCTGTCGGCCTCTGTCCACCCTGGAGAAGGAGTGGCAGGGATGGTGCCTGCCACGGACCTGCTTGCGAGCGCCCTACGTGGGAAGGCTCCCATGGCGTCATCTCCACCGATTGGGCTGGAGCTACCAGCTGCTGAGCAACCGTTGGAGAGAGGCCGAACAACACACCGACAACGACAGCCACCAACCGCATTACAGTTACTCCACGTGAGACATCGCTACGCTCCATCGTATGAGTAGAAACCGCGGCCTGTCTTACGGCCCAGCAGGCCTGCATCCACGTACTGCTGCTGGAGCAGAGACGGGGCAAACCGCGGATCGTGGAAGTGCTGCTCGTAGATCGAGCGCGTTACTTCCAGATTGACATCGACGCCAATGAGATCCATCAGCTCAAAGGGTCCCATTGGGAAGCCAGCGCTGCGGAGGAGACGATCGATCTGCTCCACCGTGGCTACCCCTTCGCTGACCATCCGCAAGGCTTCGTTGTAGTAGTTGCGCGCCACCCGGTTGACAATAAAGCCCGGGATATCCCGCACAACGACCGGCTTCTTGCCCAAGCGTTCCACAAACTCCAACGCTTGCCACAGAGTCTGCTCGGCCGTCCGAGCACCACGGACGACCTCTACGAGGCGCATGACATGAGCCGGATTGAAGAAGTGTAGACCAATACAGCGCTCCGGATGGTGGAGCACCGACGCCAGAGCTGTGATGGAAATCGAGGAGGTGTTCGTTGCAATGATTGTCGTAGGCGAAACGCCGAGCGACTCCAGCGCTCGAAAGAGTTCTTGCTTGGCGGCACGATTTTCCACGATCGCCTCGATGATGAGATCGCACGGGATGAGCTCGGCCAGAATCGTCACCAATTGTAGCCTCCTGAGCAGCTCAGCGGCGGACACCGTGAGTTTACCTCTGGCTTCAGCCTTCTGGAGTTGCTCAGCAATGACACTCTCCGCCTGCCGCAGCGCATCGGGGCGTACATCGTAGAGGAGGACCCGATAGCCCGCCTGTAAGCAGGCAATGGCTATCCCCCGCCCCATCGTTCCAGCCCCACAGATTCCGACGCTGTGCATGTTAATGCTTCAGCACGCCGAGTTCCCGACCAACCTTGACAAAAGCGGCAATAGCGCGATCGAGATGTTCTTGGGTATGCGCCGCAGAAATCTGCACCCGTATGCGGGCCTGCCCCCGGGGTACGACGGGGTAAGAAAAGCCCACCACGTAGATCCCCTCTTCCACCATCCGCCTTGCAAATCGATGCGCTAGGACCGCATCGTAGAGCAAGATCGGAACAATGGGGTGCTCACCCGGTTTGATGTCAAATCCTGCAGCCATCATCTGTTGCCGGAAGTAGTGCGTGTTGCGCTCTAGGCGATCACGCAGTTCCGTAGTCTCCGAGAGCAAATCGAAGACTGCACATGCAGCTCCGACCACCATCGGCGGCAGCGAGTTGCTGAACAGATACGGGCGCGACCGCTGCCGGAGGAGCTCAATGATCTCCCGGCGACCCGTTGTAAATCCCCCTATGCCACCTCCTAAGGCCTTCCCCAACGTCCCAGTGATGATGTCCACCCGACCCATGACACCGAAGTACTCCGTCACACCACGGCCGGTCTTACCCACAAAGCCCAGTGAATGGCTCTCATCCACCATGACGAGTGCGTGGTAGCGTTCAGCCAGCTCACAAATGCGGTCCAGCGGTGCCATATTGCCGTCCATCGAGAAGACGGCATCGGTAGCGATAATCTTGAAGCGGGCCCCATCGGCCTCGGCTTGCTGGAGTTTCGCTTCTAGATCGGCCATGTCGCAATTCTTGTACCGGTACCGCTTTGCTTTCGTCAGGCGGATACCATCGATGATGGAAGCATGGTTGAGCTCGTCCGAGATAATGGCGTCCTGCTCAGAGAAGAAGGGCTCGAAGAGGCCACCGTTAGCATCGAAGCAGGCGGCATAGAGCAGCGTATCCTCCGTGCCGCAGAAGGCAGCTATCTTACGCTCGAGCTGCTTGTGGAGGTCTTGCGTCCCACAGATGAAGCGAACGCTCGACATGCCGAAGCCATGCGTATCCATAGTACGCTTGGCCGCCTCGATGATGCGCGGATCGGCCGATAGGCCTAGGTAGTTGTTGGCACAGAAATTCAGAAGCTCCCGCTCCTGCCCGTCAATGCGGACGCGGACCACAGGGCCCTGCGGGCTTAGAATCTCCAACTCCTCCTTGTAGAGACCTGCCTCACGGAGAGAGGCCAACTCCTGGCGCAGGTAGTCGCGGAAAGCCGTATCGTACATTGCCCTCCTACTTCCCGCTAGGACTCACAAATTTACACAACTCTCACCCAGCCAGTGCTTCACCGGCGGGCCACCGCCGAACCCCCGCCACGTAGACAGCAACGACACGCACGGTGCTCAACTCGGCCGGTTCACAGTTTGCTGGATTGCGATCCAGCACGACGATGTCGGCGTCGTAAGCCGGCAGCAGAAGGCCTCGGCGATCATCCACAGCGGCGGCGTAGTGTGCCCATATCGTATAAGCAGCCAGGGCTTGCTCGATGTCGAGGCGCTCTTCAGGATACCACGGCATGGTCTCCCCAGGGGGCAAGCGCAGGCAAAAGGCTGCTAGCCCAGCCAGGACATCTGGCGGTTCGATGGGAAAATCCGAACCTGCTGCCAGAGGAATCCCAGCAGATAGCAGGCTTTGCCACGGATACGGGATACTGCATCGCATCCCGAGCCGCCGCCGCGCCATAGGAGCGTCATGAATGCAATGCAGGGGCTGAACTGAAGCAATGACCCCAGCCTCGGCAAGCACGGGGATATCTGCTGGATGCACAATTTGTACATGCTCAATGCGCCGCCGCTGCTCCGGATCCCCAACTGCACCGAGTCGATGGAAGAGATGAGCTACCTGGCGGACAGCGGCATCGCCAATGGCATGGATGGCAACGTGCCACCCTGTCTGGAGGGCTTCCCTGACGGCTTGCTCGAGTGCCTCGGAGGAAAAGAAGAGTATCCCCGCATGCGGCTGGGCATCAGCATATGGCTCCAGAAGGGCAGCACCATACGAGCCCAATGCTCCATCGGCATAGAACTTTACCCCCCGCAGCTGGAAGAACTCTCCCGTGGTGGGGAGAAGCCCTGCAGTCTTCCACTGGCCAGCCTGAGCGCGGATGTAACTCTGCACACGGATAGGCAGCTGCCCTGCTGTGGCCAGCTCATGGAAGAGCGGGACCCACTGCGGGTCAACGTCCATATCGTGCACCTCCGTAATGCCATAGCGCACAAGCTGCGCTGCAGCGCGCAGGAGAGCCCGTCGCATTTCGACGGGGCTCGGAGGAGGGATGTGACGTAAGAGGAGTTCCGCTGCCGCATCGATGAGAACACCCGTAGGTTTGCCCGTTGCCGTACGCACAATGAGTCCTCCGGGGGGATCGGGAGTCTCATCATCGATGCCGGCTCGGCGCAGCGCCTCTGAATTGACCCAGAGGGCATGACCATCGACGCGGCGTAGCACAACGGGAACGTCAGGAAAGATCGCATCGAGCAACGCTGCTTCCGGCCATACGGGTGGGTTCCAGTGCTCGTGATTCCACCCAGCGCCGAGGAGCCACTCCCCTCGATTCGGTTCCCAATGGCGTAGACGCTCTACGCACTCCTCGGCGCTCTGACAGCCCCGCAGCGAAGGCTGTTCAAGCTCGAGACCGTAGTGTAGGAGATGACCATGTGCATCGACAAACCCTGGCAGGGCCCAGCAGTTAGGATATCGCTCGCATTGCCCCTCCCGCTCAATGACCACCTCCCCTTCCAGCGGACGGACATCCCGAATGCGCCCGCCTGCAACGCGAAGCCACACCTGCTGTAGCCGCATCAAACGCACTCAAACCCGTACCCGCCCTGGATCGATCTGGTCCAGATATGCTTTCTTGGCCTCGAGCTGCTCACGCGTCTCCGGTGCTAGCGGATCAGGCAGACAACAGTCAACAGGGCAGACTGCCGCACACTGGGGCTCATCGTAGAAGCCCACACACTCGGTGCACTTGTCCGGGACGATGAAGTAGTATTCCGCCGACCAGAAATCCCGCTGGTAGCCACCGGGGGAGTATGATCCGCGATAGGTCTGACCACCCAGGGTCCATTCCGAGCCAGGCTCGTAGATGGCCGTATTGGGGCATTCGGGCTCGCATGCACCACAGTTGATGCAATCGTGCGTGATATAGAGTGCCATTGCTCGGGCTGCTTCCTCATTGGACACGGCGCAAACTTACAAATCGCCTAGCCTTGGGCAAGGCTGCTGTCGGAAGCTACGCATCTACCCTCCTTTTCCTAATTTGTGCCCTGCCTGGGTGCCAGGGAATGGTGGGGGCTGTGTGAGGGCCACAGGACAGACAGTGCAGAAGTGGACCTGGCGGTGGCGCAGCATTCTCATGCGGCTTTTCCCGAGGTACCCGGTCTATAAACTGCTCCTCGCCTTCGGCGACTACTGCTGCATACTCGGAGGCTACGGCGGCGCAACTACCGTGCTCGCCTACGGTCTGGGGCGTCCTGACGCTTGGGAACTCTTGCAGCAGTGGGGCTCATGGGCAGCATTTGCAGCTTTCGGCTTCGTATGGCTTCTCATTTTGCAGCACCACGGTCTCTATAAGCTCCGTTCCCTCCGCTCCCCTTCGCGGCAAGCTGTTCTGCTCTTGCGGGCGGCTTTCTATGCTCTCATCGGCTTTGCGGTCATTTCCTTCTTCCTCCGGCCCCCCCATTGGCTGGATAGCCGCCTTGTGACTGGGACAAGCTTCGTGATGGGGCTGACCCTGTTAGGCCTCTGGCGCTTGGGGCTGTTCCGTATCCTGCACCGTACGCTCCTCCGCAGTGAGCGCTTCCAACGTCCTACTGCTATCGTCGGTACAACGGGGCTGGCACACTACGTTGCCGAACGGCTTCTCGTCGACGACAGCCATGATTACAAACTGGTTGGCTTCCTGGCCGATTCGCTCCCTCCAGGGACGCCAGTTTTGAACGGCTATTGCGTGGTAGGGTCATGGCGGGACCCCTCCACCTCCACAGCTGCTGTCGAACACGTCATCTATGCCGAACCCACGCTTTCGCCAGAGCTGCTCCTCTCCTCGGCCAGTGCTTGGACACAAGCCGGCAGAACAGTTTCTATCGTGGCCGAACTCTACCCTACCTTCCTTCCCGAGCGCTTGCTCGACGAGATCGGAGGACTATCATTTCTGAGCTTTTCCGAGCCGGAGCCTCGACGGCTCCTGCTGCTGTTCAAGCGTCTGAGCGACCTTGTGCTCGCCTCCAGTGCGCTCTTGCTCCTCTCTCCGCTGCTCCTGCTGATTGCTATTGCCATTAAGCTCGATTCACCGGGGCCGATCCTATACCGGCAGCAGCGGATTGGGCGGTATGGGAAGCGCTTCTGGATCTACAAGTTCCGCACGATGTCCGATTCCACTGCAGCCTATCAGGAGTGGCAGAACGCCATCACGGAATCAATCGCTGCAAATAAGCCGCTCCGCAAAATTGTCCCTCACCGCCGCTTGACCCGTCTTGGCCGATGGCTCCGCCGCTGGAGCTTGGATGAACTTCCACAGCTTTGGAACGTCATCCGCGGGGAGATGAGCCTCGTCGGGCCTCGTCCACTCCTACCCGAAGAAGCCCGCCACTTTCCTGAATGGCAACGTTGGCGCCATCGTATTGCCCCAGGCTGCACGGGACTGTGGCAGATTTCGGACCGCTCGCATACCTTCGCCCAGATGCTCCTGCTCGACCTCTATTACGTCCAGAATGTCTCCCCGTGGCTGGACCTCTACATCCTGCTGAGGACCCTCCCGTACATGCTCCGCGGTCAGAACGGGTGACGCCCATGGTTGTAGCTGTGCTCGGCTGTGGTTATTGGGGACCGAATCTCATCCGGAATTTCCTGCAGTGTCCCGAAATCGAAGCCGTCATCGCCTGCGATCCGGATGAACACCGCCTCGATTTGGTGCGCCGTCGCTTCCGCTGGGTCCGAACCACCCCGAGAACTTCAGCAGTGCTGAATGACCCCGCTGTTGAGGCTATTGCCATTGCTACCCCGGTAGCACTGCACTACGAGTTGGCTTCTGCTGCTCTTCGGCGCGGTAAGCATGTGTTGGTCGAAAAACCTCTGGCTCGATGCACGGCCGAGGCCTCTCATCTTCTAGCCCTTGCAGAGGCCAATGGCCGCATTCTGATGGTGGACCACACCTTCCTCTTCACCGACGCTGTGCAAAAGCTCAAGGAGCTAGTCATCTCTGGCGAAGTAGGCGAACCGCTCTACTTCGACTCCGTTCGGGCCAATCTTGGGCTCTTCCAACCCGATGTGAACGTCATTTGGGATTTGGCGGCCCACGATGCTGCTATCTTGCTCTACCTCATCGAGGAGCCTCCAGCAGCCGTCTCTGCCGTTGGAGTCCGGCACTACTACGACCTAGAAAACCTCGCCTATGTGACGATTCACTACGACACCACCTTTCTGGCGCACTTCCACGTCAACTGGCTTTCTCCAGTTAAGCTGCGCACAATCTGCCTGGGGGGCTCTCGACGCATGGTCATCTACGATGACATGGAAACGAGCGAGAAGCTTCGGATCTACGACCGCGGTGTAGACATCTCCTCTAAAGAGGGCGAAGAGCAGCTCCGTGTCCAGTACCGTGCAGGACAGATGTATGCACCTCCGCTCCCGAACCAGGAAGCTCTCACCCGTGTGGTCCATCACTTCGTCACATGCATTCGTACTGGACAGCGGCCCATCAGCGATGGATTCTTCGGACGGGCTGTGGTTGCGCTCCTGGAAGCTGCTCAACGCTCTCTGGCAAACGGGGGGCAACGCATCCCTGTTGCAGCCGAATACGTCACATGCCCCACGACCCCCCTACTTGAGCTATGAGCAGCCTTATACAGGGGTGGTGGGTATGCTCTGCCCTCTTGGCCCTTACGGCAGCTGCCCAAAATGTGGACGTGCTCTCCGATCCGTGGACGCGCCAACGTGTGCTACGCCAGCTCCTCCTCAGCGATACAACTCCCCTCCAGCAGGCTGTGCTCTGGCCTCTCCCGCTGACAGAAGTAGCTATGCTCCTCCCGCCAGAGGAGCACCCTCCGACTGCTACTGCCATGGCGGGATCCCCCTCCGGAGTACGTCTCCTCCCAACCATCGGACAACACCGCTTCCTGCTCTCGAGTACTGACAGCCTGCTGCGGCTCATACTGCAGCTTGGGCTGATGGGTCGGAGCGGATACGTCCGTTACGGTGATACCAGTACAGCCCTGCTCCTAGGACGTCTCGGAGGCCAAGCTCTGTTCCGCTACGGCTCCGTTTTGGAGGGATTTGTGGACATTTCCAATGGTGTTCGACTTGTCGGCCCTCCAGAGGCAGCTATCCGCACCGATCCAAGCCTAGGAAGCATCCTCAAGCTCAACATCGAGGAGCGACGGTTCTTCGACCGTTACACCGGCTACCTCCAGCTCCGTTGGGGGAAAGCCCGACTGCGCTTCGGACGCGAGGCGCTGAGCTTCGGCTACAGCCCCATTGACAATCTCCTCCTCTCGCTGCACGCTCCGATGCTGGACGCTCTCTTGGTGGATATTCCCCACGGCCCCTTCCGCTTCACGTACCTCCACGCTGCTGCCGATGGCACCGACACAGCCAATGTTCCCGTCATATCAAAGTACATTGCCCTCCACCGTGTTGGCTGGGAACCGATCACCGGGCTCACCGTTGCGCTCTACGACATGATTGTCTACTCTGGCCGAGGACTGGACTGGAGCTACCTCAATCCCCTCGCCTTCTTTGTCTCTGCCGGTCTACAGACGGCCGAGCGGAGCAATCGCGACAACTCCCTTCTGGCCCTCGAAGCAGCTTTTCGCCCTCGAGGCGGCGTGCTGCTACACGGCACACTCCTGATCGATGACCTCAACTACGCCACGCTCTTTGACACCACCGTTGCCGGTAACACGAACAAATTTGGATTCCAGCTCGGTGCAATTGGGCTCATGCCTATCGGGGCTGGCATACAGCTAGCTGCCGAGTATGTCCGCCTGGGGCCCTTCGTCTTCTCGCACCGCACTATCGTCAACTCATGGACCCATCTCAACAGGCCGCTCGGCTATCCTATCCAGCCCAACAGCGACCGCTGGGCATTTCAGATCCGCTCCTGGCTTGCTCCGCGGATTGCCCTCACGCTGAACGCCGACTATACCCGACACGGCGAAAATGTCCTCAGCTCTGACGGCAGCCTCATCGACAACGTCGGCGGGGACATCCTCCGTGGCGATGGTGACATGCGCTCCCCCAATCGCTTCCTCCGAGGACGGCGCAGCTTTCAACGGCACGTCCGGTTGCAGCTCGAGGCCGAATGGATCCCCAATTTCGTGAGCTTTCTCACCCTAGGCTATCTCCACCGTACCGGCGGCAATGAGCCGCTTCGGCAAGTATGGGCGCTGCTGGAGCTACGTATCGGTTACTGATCTTCCTGCGGTAGTGTGTGAGCCGCCGAGGCTGGGGGAGATTGTTCACTCTGGTCGGCAGCCCTCCCAGCTTGGCGCCGTTGGGTTGGTGCTCCCTTCTTCTTCACCTCCGTTGTAGAGGTGGCTGCCGATGGCTGTCCGGCAGCTCCTCCCTCGGGCCCAACGCCTAGAAAGGCATACTTCTCAGCGCCCGGCACAGGATGTTGCGCATTGTAGGCATCAATGACAGCTCGATCCTTGTCACGGAGATACTCAACCGCCGAGAGCACAATCTTGCGAGCCTCCCGATCCAGCTCAACAACCTTGAGCGGGAGGACATCTCCAACCTGGAAGTAATCCGCAATGACAGGGACTGGCGCAAAGGAAAGTTGTGATACCGGCACAAACCCATCGACTCCATCAGGCAACTCTACAATGACACCTCGATCCAGGATGCGCACAATGCGCCCCTCGGTTTCCGCTCCGACCTGGTACTTCTCCACGAAGTAGTCCCACGGGTCGGGCTGCAACTGCTTATGTCCGAGGGCAATACGACGATGCTCTGGATCGACACTCAAGACCACAACCTCCAACTCCTGCCCGCGGCGAACCAGCTCGCCAGGATGGCGCACCTTCTTCGTCCAGGAAAGATCGCTGACGTGCACCAATCCCTCCACCCCCGGTTCCAGTTCCACGAACACCCCGAAGTTGGTGATATTCCGCACCACACCCTTGTGCCGAGAGCCTACTGGGTACTTCTTGACGAGCTCTTGCCATGGATCGGGCTGCAATTGCTTAAGTCCAAGAGCCAGCTTGCGTTCTTG
Source organism: Candidatus Kapaibacterium sp. (assembly GCA_938084565.1). Lineage (GTDB taxonomy): Bacteria > Bacteroidota > Ignavibacteria > Kapaibacteriales > HRBIN21 > HRBIN21. The sequence goes on from CALKEU010000009.1 coordinate 68,296, forward strand.
TTTGTCTATGCTGAGCACCATCGCCTCTACCATCTGGCCGAGCGAGAGAACCTGCGATGGGTGCTTGATGTGCTGCGTCCAGGACATCTCACTGATGTGAATCAGTCCCTCGATGCCCTTCTCAATCTCCACGAAGGCGCCGTAGTCCGTGATGCTGACCACCTTCCCCCGCACGATTGTTCCCGGCTGGTATTTGTCGCCGATCGTATCCCACGGATGCGGCGTCAGCTGCTTAATGCCCAACGAAATGCGCTTCTTCTCCTCGTCGAAATCCAACACGACCACTTTCACCGTCTGGTCTAGCGAAACGATTTCACTCGGGTGATTGACTCGCCCCCACGAGAGGTCAGTGATATGCACCAAGCCGTCCACCCCACCCAGATCCACGAAGACCCCGAAGTCGGTAATAGCTTTGACGGTTCCCTCCAGCACCAGGCCGCGCTCCAACTGGCTTAGAATACGCTGCCGCTGTTCGGCGATTTGATTCTCTAGGAGCACCTTCCGGCTGACGACGACATTTTCACCTGGCTGGTTGAGCTTGACAATGCGGACTTCGATCGTCCGCCCTAGCCATGCATCAAAGTCCCGAACAGGACGCAGATCTACCTGCGATCCCGGCAGAAATGCTTCCATCCCCATCAGATCGACGACGAATCCTCCTTTGACGCGCCGGGTAATGGTGACTGGTACTGTCTCCTGCTTCTCATACATTTCCTGCACCCGCTTCCACAACTGCAGGAGCTCTGCCCGACGACGCGAGAGGACCGCCCGCCCTTCTTTGTCCTCAGCCTTCTCCACGAATACCTCAATCTCTTCGCCCAACTTGGGATCGCTGGCGAACTCCCGCCGCGGCACTACCCCGAGAGACTTAGCCCCAATGTCAACGAAAATCTCCCCCTTCCCAATACTTACCACCCTCCCTCTGATGACCTCCCCTTCGCGTACGCGGGAGAGCGTTGCCTCGTACAGCTGCGCCAGCCGCTCGTCATCAATCGATGATGGAACCGTTCCTGCCTCCCACAGCTCTTCCAACATACGCTGGCGCTGGTATGTCCCAAGGGTCGAAGGACTCGTCGACGTACTCATGCAAACAGCTTACCGACCTCTGTGCAACATACACCGACACCGCCGGCCCCAGAGGGTTGCCGAGCGAAAAGCATTGCAAATTACGCTTTTTGTTCCAAAGCTTTCGCTACCGCCGGACCGCTATGCGGCGCTGCTCCTGTTCCATGTCGAAGATGGGGAGGCGCTCGACCAATTCCTCGAGCCCGATTGCACGCAGCAAATAGGGCGGCAGAGCGCGAAAGCGTAAGCGCACAGAGACCTCTAACGCCGCCGGCCACCCGCCCGGCGGAGCTGGCACAGTATAGACAGCCGTCCGGCTGTCGAAGGCGGGAATGGTGTTGAACTGTACCGCATGAGCCTCCCAGAAGAACGCCGGCCGCCCGTTGCGCAGCGCCGTCCCATTGAAGATCACCAACGCGGTATCCAACGGAACACGCCCCTGCTGGACATCGAGGCTGTGGAGCGTACGTAGGTCGCCATGGGAATCGAGTGTACCACTCTCGTAGAGAACTCGCCCCGTTGTAGTCTCCCGGACGATGAGCTCTATCCACATCTGGCGCGTGAAAATCGACCCCGTAGGGATATCGTGCCCCGTAATGTTGTTCGCCAAAGTCACTCGCACGCGCAACGGCTCCTGTGCAGAGAGCTCCGATGGCACCGCTACGAGCATGCGGAGAGCATTTTGCAGCAGGTACTCGACTGCCTCCTCCATCTGCTCCCGGCCGGGAAAATCTGAGAGCGGGACATCGACACCCGGCATCAGATGGCTGTGGCGACGCCGTACAGGTCCGCCTGGTACAATCGGTTCAGCTGTCCACGGCATGTGGCAGACCTGGCACGTAATGCCCCGACCGGGATAGGGGCTTTCACGCCACTCGGTATAGGTCCGCTCTACCAGTACCCCGAGTGGATTGACAACATCGTGACACGGAGCGCACGCCTCCGATTGCGACAGCAGCGGCTCGAAGGCGGAAGGGTGGAAGGTATTCGGTATGGGATCGGCAACGTTGCCACTGCGAGCCCCATCGAGCCGAAAGCGCCAGACCCCGCGCCCAGTCGGATGCGGCAAAGCCATCATGTGGCAGACATCACAACTGATACCCTGTCGGGCTACGGGCGAGACCCTTTCCTTGGCTACACCAGGCAGGGTCTCCCCGAAGAGAGATCCAAAGGGCGTGTGGCAGCGCACGCAGAACTGCTCATCGATGGGTCGCTGCTGTAACATGAGGGCATTGAGAGCGTGGAAGACTGGGTCTTCGAAAGCGTAGGCATGCATCGAAATGCGCCACTCCTCGTAGTGCTGTGGATGGCACGGCTGGCACTGTTCAGCTGTTGCAACCACTCGACGCACTGCTGCCACAGTATCCTGCCTCCCCGGCTGCTCCGGCGGCGCGCTCGGTTCCGGCTCCGTCGCACAGCCACCCCAGAACGCCATCCCCGCGCAGAGGAGCACTCTCGCATACCTCATGGCGTCCGCACAATCCGAAATCCAACTGCAGGACTATGATGCCACGGTGATAACCCCATGCGGGCAGCAGCTCGGAGGAAGAAGTTGCCCAAATTCCACGCTCCCCCCCGCACCACACGTTGGCTACCCGAAGGAGGGCCAGCCGGATCGACTGAGTCAGCACTCTGGTACGCCGTGTTGCTGTACCAGTCCCAGACCCATTCGGCCACATTGCCCAGCATATCGAAGAGTCCGAAGCCATTGGGCTGTTTCTGTCCTACGGCATGCGTCCGGTCATCACTATTGCGGCAGTACCACGCAATAGGGAGTAGCACTGGTTCATCTTCTTCACATCCGCCCCACGGCTGACGGAGATCGCCAGCATAGGTATCCGTCACGGTGCCCGACCGGCAGACATACTCCCACTCGGCTTCGGTTGGCAATCGGTAGCCATTGGCTGTCCGATCCCAGATGACTGTATCGCCTCTGAACAGATAACACGGACGCAGCCCATGCCGTACCGAGAGTCGATTGCAGAAATCGATCGCCTCCCACCACGTGATGTTCTCCACTGGGCGCTGATCCCCGGAGAAGTAGCTGGGATTGTATCCCATGACTGCCACCCACAACTGCTGCGTCACCTCCGTCGGCAACACTAGCAGAGGTTTGCTTACGACAACCTCCCGCACCGGCTGTTCGCTGAAGTCTCGGGACGATCCCATCGAGAAGCGCCCTGCCGGTACCATCACCATCTGTGGCTGCGGGGGCGTTAGACGGATGTTGACGATGAGCGTACCTGTAGCCCAGAGAACCCCTGTGCCGTGGTCGTAGAGGCGCGCAACCACCGTATACGTCCCCGCCTCCTGGAATCGATGCTCTACGGTGAGGCTCCCGATCACCAGACGCCGCGGCGTACCATCACCGAAATCCCACTCAAGGCGGAACCAGGTCGGCCTGCTACTCGGCACAGCCGTGAATTGGTACTCTACCCCCGGCTCTCCCTCCGTTCCCCCGAGCAGAGTCGAATTCACCCTCAGAGAGGGCTGAGCTAGCGGTCCGATCTCCTGTATCGGGCTATCCGCACAGCCCCAAAGAGCGAGCAGCAGCAGAATCCCAATGCACGCCATCACCACCAGCTACCAACGCCTCTGCACAAACGAGCAACAAGGGCTCTTCGTGCATATGATCTTGCCCTAACGTTGTATTTTTGGCAGCCACTACGCAGAGTGCGCCACTACAGAACGAGTGGGGGATACATGCCAGCGACTCCACGCACGGCACGCGCAGGATCACCCCAGAATGGACGTCTGCCGACAACATTGCAACGCCACTTTACCTTCATCGACTACCTGCATCTACTCTGGCAAGGGAAGTGGTGGATTATCTCCATTGCCGGTGCTGTCGTGGCAGCGGCGTTCTACTACACGTGGACACGGCCCTTCATCTACGAAGCCTCGGCACGTGTGATTGTCAATCCCAACCGTCCACCAACGGGCATTGTGTTCGTCGGTCTGGCAGGACAGGATGACCGTGCCCTCCGCAACGAACTCATGCAGATGAATGCCCACGAAACCATGCAAGCTGTCGCAGGGGCTCTCCTCCAGAAAGCGCAGGAAGGCGCCCGGCTCTCTCTGGCCAACTTCGCCGCCCTGGCTGCCAAGGGGGCTGCGCCGCAGACCCGGGCCGATAGCATTGCCCTCTTGGCTGGACGGCTGCGGAGTGTGCTAACGCTGACTCCAACCCGCGACGCCGATATTGTCGACATCCGAGTCCGCACCAACGACCCGCACGAAGCAGCGCTCATCGCTAACACATTTGCTGAGGTCTACGTTCGCGTCAACGAGCAGAACAATCGAGCCCACGCACGCCGAGTACGGGAGTTCCTCCAGCAACAGTACGAATGGACCCGCGACACCCTGGCCAAGGCTGAGCGGGAGCTACAAGACTACATGACCCGGACGGGCTCGATGGAGCTTGACGTGCGGGCGAATGCACTTGTCACACAACTGTCCGAGCTCGACAGCAAAGCTAGCGAGGCCCGCATTGCGTGCGATGCCCTCCGACGTACCCTCGACCAGTACCACCAGCAGCTCCGCGACATTGAGCCGACTCTGGCCGAAGAGCTCGCAACGGTCTCATCCCCCTACATTGAAACACTGCAGCAAGAGCTTGCACGCCTGGAAGTCCAGCGCGATCTCATCCTAGCCAGCAAACCCGTAGTTGCAAGCCCAGTGTATTTCCAAACCCAGATGCAGCAGGTCGAGGCCCAACTGGCTGAACTCCGGGAGAAACTCCGTCAGCGCACCGAAGAGCTCAAGCGCTCTAAGCTCGGGGCTCTGCCTGTCCCGCCCGAAGGGGGCGGCCCAACCGCTGCGCTGCAGAACCTGCGACAGAAAGTCTTCGAGCTCAGTGTCCAGCTACAGGCTGAAGAAGCCCGATTGAACGCAATAGAAAACGCCCGACGCAAGGCCGAACAGGAGTTCCAGCGCCTGCCCGCTCAGATCATTGAGCTGGCACGTCTGCGCCGAACAACAGGGAGCCTGGAAAAGCTCCACGACCTGCTCTCGGAAAAGCTCAACGAAGCCATCATTGCCGAGCAATCTGTCTTCGCCACCGTCTCCATCCTCGAGCGTGCCGTCGCCCCTTCACGCCCAATTAGCCCCAACCGCTCCCTGAATATGACGGTGGCCACCATCGTGGGCCTACTCTTGGGGATTGGCTTTGTCCTGCTCCGTGTCCTGACAGATACCACCGTGCGCTCGCCCGAGGATCTGGAAAACGCTGGCATGGTAGTCCTGGCTGCAATTCCTCGTATCCCGCCGGATTTGACTGCCGCAGATGCGGCCATGATTGCCCAGAATCCCGAAGAGGCCGCCTTCTACAGTCGCTTCCCTGCCGAACAGGCCATCCCGCCCCACCTCATTTCACACTGCAACCCCAAATCGCCCATTGCAGAAAACTACCGATCGGTCCGCACCGCACTGCAATTTGCTACCGTCGGGACCTCTCACCCACTCATCGTTGTCACTAGTTCCGTGCCCCAGGAAGGCAAAACCACCACGACGACCAATATTGCCATTACCTTTGCTCAGGCTGGATATCGCACTCTCCTCATCGATGCGGACTTACGACGCCCGTCGACGCACTCAGTCTTTGGCTTTGGGCGTGAGCCTGGTCTGGTCAATGTCCTCATCGGCGAACTCCCCGCCGATGCGGCATGCCGTCCGACTGGCATTGGCGGCCTAGATCTACTCACCTGCGGCCCTATTCCACCGAATCCTTCGGAGCTGCTCGGCTCTGAGCACACCCGCCAGCTCCTCCATGAGCTCCGACACCGCTACGACATCGTCTTTGTAGACACTCCACCGGTCATCTCCGTCACCGACGCTCTTGTCCTGGCACCACTTGCTCACGTGTACGTTCTCGTTGCACGCGCCAACGAAACCCGCATCGAAGCTTTGCTCAAAGCACGAGAGCTCCTCGAGCGCGTCTCGGCACGCATCCTCGGTGTCGTGCTCAACGAATTTGACATCGCCACTACCTACGGCTCCTACTACCGCTACTACCGCTACTACAAGTACTACCACTACTACGCCGACACAGACAGGCGCCGTCGCAGTGTTCCGCGTCGTTCTACCTGAGCTATGTCAGCCATCGGAAGCTACATCGAACAGCATCGGCAACGCTTTGTGGAAGAGCTCGCCGATCTCCTCCGTTTCCCGAGCATCAGCACCGACCCAGCCCATGCCAGCGATGTGCGTCGCTGTGCCGAATGGCTCCTTGAGCATCTCTCGAGCCTGGCCCCTCAGCGCGTTGAGCTCTTCCCTACGGCGGGGCATCCCATCGTGTACGCAGTGTGGGAAGGCCCGGCCGGAACCCCGACTGTGCTGATCTATGGTCACTACGACGTTCAACCCGCCGATCCGCTCGAGCTCTGGGATAGCCCTCCTTTTGAGCCCACCGTACGCGATGGACGGATTTATGCTCGCGGGGCGACAGACAACAAAGGTCAGTTCTTCGCCCATGTCAAAGCCATCGAGGCTGTGCTCCGCACACACAAGCAGCTACCGCTGACGCTCAAACTTCTCCTCGAAGGCGAGGAAGAGATTGGCAGCCCCAACTTGCGGCCATTCATCGAGCAACACCGGGATCTATTGGCCTGTGATGCGGTCCTCATCTCTGACACAGCTCTCTATCGCGACGACCTACCCACCCTCTGCTACGGGCTTCGCGGCCTCTGCTACCTTGAGGTAACCGTCCGTACTGCGGCAACGGACCTACATTCCGGTGTCTTCGGCGGCGTTGTGGACAATCCTATCCTCGTACTGGCACATCTGCTCGACCGCCTGCGGGACGGGTATGGACGCGTCACAGTCCCGGGCTTCTACGATTGCGTGGCTGACCCTTCAGCTGAGGAACGCCAGCGCCTTGCGGAGCTCCCCTTCGATGCAGAGGAGCTGCGCCGTCACATTGGCGCACCTCTGCTCTTCGGCGAGGTTGGCTACTCGGTTCTGGAACGGCGCTGGCTGCGTCCGACGTTCGATGTCCATGGCATCGTCGGTGGCTTCACGGGAAGCGGGGCTAAAACGGTTCTTCCGGCTACGGCCTCAGCCAAGCTCTCTTTCCGGCTTGTCCCCTACCAGCGGGCCGACGACATTGCAGCAGCCGTGACAGCCACCCTCCGGGCTCTCTCACCTCCGACGGCCTCAGTCGAGATTCGCCTCCTCCACGGAGCCGATCCCGTCCTCATTTCCCCCGATACACCTCCAATGCGAGCGGCAGCACGAGCGCTCGAACGGGTCTTCGGGCGCCCCCCCGTCTTCGTCCGTGAAGGAGGTACCATCCCCGTGGTGGGATGGTTTACCGAGCTGCTCCACGTACCGGTCGTGCTCATGGGCTTTGGCCTCGAAACCGAAGGAGCCCATGCCCCAAACGAGCACTTCCACCTGAAGAATTTCATCCGAGCCACCTTGACATCGGCCACCTTCTTCCACGAGTATGCCCATGGGGAAGGCGCAATCTCGTAAGGCCATCTTTCTAGGCTTTGTGCTCAGCCTTCTCTGCAGCTGTGCAACCCCCCGTCCTCGCGGGACTGTGGTAGAGCTCAAGGGGACGGTCAACCCGCTCCGCATGAATGCACACACCTGCTGGATATTGGAGACGGGCACTATGAAGGATAAAGCTTTCTACGAACTGCACGGCCCGGAACACCTCCTGCAACGCATACGGAGGGAAAATCTCTACGTTCACCTCCGAGCTCTCCTCCTGCCAGACTGCACGCCCGCATGTGGTATCGGAATATGCATCGAAGTGACCAACATCGTTGCCATCGGACCATGAAGACGGCCCTGCAGTCTCTACTAGCACTGGCACTCCTCCTCGGGGGCTGCGCAACGACAACGGACATCCTGCAGACACCGCTGACCCGTACGGAACGGGATACTTACACACTTCTGCACCGTGACACCGTATGGCATACCCAGTACCATAATCCACCGGGGCAACCCCATGGAAGTGTCCTCTTCCCGAGCTCTCGGCAGACGGAAGTCCGCTATACGGCGACCGTACGCGACAGCGTTGTCGAACGCCACTACCCGAACTTCATCCGCGCAGGGCTCTTCGAAAGTGTTGGGCTCATTGGGGTTGCCCCTCCCAGCAACGGCCATACCTGGGGAGTGTTTGGGCTCTTCCCCGAACTGCTAGAGCATAATGTGCAGCGCGAGTCAGCATTGTTCACGGGAGGATGGTACCGGTTCGGCATTGTGGAATACCGCTTCCCATGGTTCACCCAAGCCCGGGACTGGAGTGTTGGAACTGTTGGCCTCGAAGTGTTTGCCCTCGAGCACAGCGGTCCTTCACTGGCAGGGATTCTGCCACTGTATCTCCGCAAGCGATGGTACTTGCGGGATACGCCACCTTATGTAGCAGCGGCTGCGGGCCTCGGCATGAGTTTGCTACCTTCGCAGTACCTGAATCTGACCGCTTCACTCGAATCGGGCTCACTCGGTGGGGTAAATCTCCGGGCATATGGTGGCTTCCTCTGGGGACAGAGTCCGGCAGGCCAGCAAGAGCTGCCTCAACGGAGCTATGCCAAACCGTATCTGGGCGCGGGGATCTCCTTGATCGATTTCCTCAATCGGGAAGAGGAGCTCGAGCAAGAGTGGAGCCAGCATCGACACTCGTCCTGGAGTGTTGGACTGGCGCAGTTTGCCTTCCTGAAGACCTCTGCCTCGCGATCGGTGTGGACTGATACTGCTTCTCCTCTTATTTCCGGCCTCATATGGCGTCTCCTCCCGGTCCAGCTTGCCATACCGGTGAGTCCTGCAGGCTTCTATGCTGGCACAGCTCTGGCAAGCATCCTCATTCTCGGTCTCGATGCTGGTGGCGTGGGTATTCTGCCCCTCCGCTTCGGCTACTGGCGTGAGCTGGTTCCCATAGGACTCTACGGCGATGTCAGCGCCGAGGTGTTCTACCACCCCTCGAAGGCTCTCCACCTTTCGGGGCGCCTCCTGCTACGCATCAGTGACATTGTCAACCTCTTTGCCACCGCAGGATTTGCTGATGGCTCAGCGTTGCGAGCCCGTGATTGGTGGGATATCTTGCAGCAGGCTACCCGCTTCAGTGGCTGGTATATTGGCATTGGCACTGGTGTAGGCGAACGCCTCTTCCGCCAGGCGGATTTGTGGTACTACCGTCAGTAATCGACTTGCGCTGGGCCATCCTACCACTGAGGAGGAGAACATGCCCTCTCTGTCCCGTGCAGTGCAAGAGGTGTGGGAGGTTGTGCTCCAGCTGGTAGCTCCACGCTGCTGCTGCATCTGTGGCAGAGCTCTGGAGAGCCGTACCGGGATAGAGCGCTTTGTCTGCCGGCCATGCTGGGACAATCTCCCCATTGCCCCGCCACCGGAGATGATCTACCATGAGCTTGTGTGCTCTTTCGGGGCCGATGAGCTAGCGCTCTCCGGTGTTGCAGCTCTCTTTCACCTACGGGAAGGCAGCCCTGCTATGCGGCTCATCTATGCGGTCAAGTACTTCGGACTCTGGGAGCTCGGCATCGAACTCGGACGCGTTCTCGGCGGCCTCCTGCCCCATCTCTTGCCTGAGCCGGTAGATCTCATCGTCCCGGTGCCGATCCATCCGGCTCGAGAGCGCGAACGCACTTACAACCAAGCCGAGGCTATTGCCCGAGGGCTTGCCGCCGTCGCTCAGCGCCCTGTCTCGACCGAGGTCATACGACGCCGCATCGCTACGAGCTCCCAGACCCAGCTGAATGCTGAAGAGCGTCGCCGCAACGTAGCCGGTGCCTTCATCGGTGCCGCCCAGGCTGCGCTTGCACGCTCCCGCAGCGTGCTCTTGGTCGACGACGTTCTCACAACGGGCTCGACTCTCAATAGTTGTGCCGAAGCACTACTCGAGCTCGGTGCCCGACGGGTCTTCGCCGTCGCAGTAGCCAAGGCAATGTGAAGCCCCCTCCGAACGTCGCACACCGTGTCAGCCAAGCACTGGACGCACACCTATGGCCGTGGAAAAGCGCGTGCACATCCTCACCACACCCATTTCCCGAGCTCGCTACCGCCTCCGATACGAAGAGGAGCTGAATCCAGCACAATTACAAGCTGTCATGCACCACCACGGAGCAGCTCTTGTCATCGCCGGTGCCGGAACAGGTAAGACACGAACGCTCGCCTACCGTGTGGCTCGCTTGGTCGAAGACGGGGTACCGCCGGAGAGCATCCTCCTTGTGACGTTCACGCGCAAAGCTGCCCGGGAGCTTCTACACCGTGCAGCCCAGCTCCTCGACGGCCGCTGTGAGCGTGTCGCTGGAGGCACCTTCCACTCGTTTGCCTACGCAATCCTGCGTCGCTATGGCCAGGCCCTTGGGCTCCCTTCTCGTTTTACCGTCCTGGACCAAAGTGATGCCACCGATGTCCTGGACCTGCTCCGAGCTGAGCTGCTCAGCAATCGCCAGAGACGCTTCCCGCAGAAGAAGACGCTCTACGACATTTACACAGCCGCTCTCAACCGCTGCAGTACCATTGGCCAGATTGTTGCTCTCGAATACCCTCACTTTGAGCACCTCACCCCAGAGCTTGAGCAGCTCTACAGCTCCTACCGCGCTTACAAACGCCGCCACGGGCTGCTGGATTACGATGACCTCCTCCTCTTCCTCTACCAGCTGCTCGAAGAGCACCCTGCCATTCGGGCACAAATCCACGCCCAATTCCGCTTCATTATGGTGGACGAGTATCAGGACACCAATCCACTCCAACATCGCATCAGCGTGCTGCTGGCAGGACCAGAAGAGAACATTCTCGCCGTCGGGGACGATGCCCAGAGTATCTATGCCTTCCGCGGAGCCGATATTCGCAACATTGTCGAGTTCCCACACTCCTTCCGCCACTGTACCCTCATCAGGCTCGAGGAGAACTACCGTAGCACGCAGCCAATACTCGATGTGGCCAACGCCATCATTGCTCGCGCAGCCTATGGTTACGCCAAGCGCCTCTGGAGCCGCCAGACGGAGGGACCTCGGCCGCTCCTCCTACAGGCTGAAGATGAGCACCAGCAATCCCTCTTCCTCGTGCAGCAAATCCTTGAATTCCGGGAGCAGGGGATCCCCTTCTCGGAGATTGCCGTCCTGGCTCGCGCCAGCCACCATTTCGTCGACTTAGAGCTTGAGCTTGCCCGGGCGGGCATTCCCTACCGCAAATTCGGCGGCCTCAAGTTTGTCGAAACCGCTCACGTCAAGGATCTCCTCGCACTGGCTCGCATTGTGTATAACCTCACCGATGCAGTCAGCTGGTACCGAGTCCTCCTCTTGCTCGACGGGATTGGTCCCCGAACGGCGCAGCGAGTCATTGAGAGCATTCGCGAGGGGCATCTGCGCTGGGATGATCCACATAGCATGGCAGCATTGCTGCCCACACTGGCCCCACACTGCCGCGCGCCTCTTCTCCAACTGTGGGATATGCTCTCGGCTCTCCACTCCCTCCTCGTACGGCAGACACCAGCTGCCGAGCTCCTACACCAACTGGCAGAGTTCTACCGCCCGATCTTGCAGAACCGCTACGATGACCACCACAGGCGCTGGAAGGATATTGAAGCCGTGGTACTCCTAGCCGAACGCTACCAGGAGCTCGAAGAGTTCTTGGCTGACCTTGTGCTCGATCCCCCCACAGCGAGCATCATCGAGGTTGTAGCACCTAGCCATGACGAGCCTCCGTTGACGCTCTCGACAGTACACTCTGCCAAAGGGCTGGAGTGGCAGGCCGTCTTCCTCATCACTCTCCTCGATGGCCACTTTCCCCCAAAGGCTGCCTACGGCTCTGCAGAAGCCTTCGAGGAAGAACGTCGTCTATTCTACGTGGCATGTACTCGCGCTAAGCGCTACCTCTACCTTCTCTATCCCCTCCGAGTCGCCGAGTACGGGGCTGGCTGGGCCTTCAGTAAACCGTCCCCCTTCCTCGCCGAGCTCGACGATGGTCTCGTCGAACACGGCAGACTTGCAACTGTCGATCCACTCAAGGGGGAGTAAGCTATGGGCGTGTCCGGAGGCGCCGTTTGGATTACCGGTGCAAGCAGCGGCATTGGGAAAGCTGTGGTACATCGGCTGGCCCACGAGGGATACAGCGTCGTTGCCACTGCGCGGCGCACCCATCGCCTCCGGCAGCTAGCACGCTTGTCCGAGCATATCTACGCTCTGCCATGCGACTGCACAGATCCCGACGCCGTGGCCGGTACAGCCGAGGAGCTCTTGCACCGGTTCGGGACTATCCGTGCCCTCATCCACTGCGTGGGAGCTGCCGTCTTTAAACCTCTCGGGCAGACCTCTCTGGAGGAAGTTGAAAACCTCTTCCGAGCCAACGTACAAGCTCTCTTCCTCTGCCTGCAAGCTGTGCTTCCGGCCATGGTGCGGCAGAGCTCCGGCGTCATTATCCACATCAGTTCTGTGGCTGCCCTAAAGGCGTTCCCCTCCTCGTCCGTATACGGTGCCTTCAAGGCAGCGGCTGCACATATGCTTCGGGCTCTCCGGGAGGAAGTTCGTTCGGCAGGCATTGCCATTGTGAATCTCCACGTCGGGGCAACTGCAACACCCCTATGGCAGCCCTCTCTGCGCCGACGGTGGAGCTATCGGATGCTACAGCCGGAAGATGTCGCCGAAACTGTCTGCGCTCTCCTCCGCCTTGCAGAACGCCCGCGCTTGCTGCCGGAAGAGCTTGTCCTGCGGCCCCAGCTGGGGGATCTCCCATGAAGCGGCGTCGCATTCTTGCAGACCATCTGGCCACCATCGTCGCTACGCTGCCGACTTCCCCGGGCGTTTATCTCTTCCGGAATGCCGCCGGCACGGTCATCTACGTCGGCAAGGCAAAGAATCTCCGACAGCGCGTGCGCTCGTACTTCCAGTCCAGCCGGCCTACTGACGCCAAAACGCAAGCCCTCGTACGCAATATCGCCCACATCGAGTATATCGCTACCGACACCGAAGTTGAGGCCCTCATCCTGGAGAACACTCTCATCAAGCGCCACAAGCCTCGGTACAACATCCTGCTGCGCGATGACAAATCCTATCCCTTCATCCGTGTCACCCACGAACCCTATCCCCGGATCTTCCTGACACGCCGGCTCGTGCGGGATGGGAGCCTCTACTTTGGTCCGTACACCAACGCCACATATGCGAAGCATCTGCTGCGGACACTCCGAGCACTCTTTCCCCTCCGGAGCTGCGATCTGCCGCTGACGGAGGCCTCGATTCGCCAAGGGAAATTTCGAGTCTGCCTGGATTACCACATCGGTAAGTGCCTGGGCCCATGCGTGGGGTACATCTCTCGCGAGGAGTATGCTCGCTACATTCAGCAAGCCACGGAAGTTCTCCGCGGACGCACGAGCCAGGTCGCTCGTGAACTTGAAGCGCAGATGCACGCGCTGGCCGAACAGCTGCGCTTTGAAGAAGCAGCTCTCGTCCGCAACCGCCTCCGCATCCTCCAGGAGTATACCGATCGGCAGAAAGTTATGAGCACCGAACCTCTCGACCGGGATGTACTCGGTCTTGCCATGCAGGGCAGTACCGCTTGCGCCGTCTTCCTGAGCATTCGTGAGGGCAAACTGCTCGACAAGCGCCACGTCCTCCTCCAGCACGCCGAGGGCATCGAACGTGCCACCCTCCTTCAAGCCGTATTGGAGCAGTGGTATCTGCAGCAGTCCGACATCCCGGCGGAAATCCTCCTACCTGAACAGCCCGAGCAGCCAGCGCTTCTGACACAGTGGCTCAGCAACCGACGTGGCACCCCGGTTCAGCTCATCGTCCCCGAAGCCGATGACGAGGCACAGCTGATCCGCATGGCAGAGCTAAACGCACGGGCCGTTGTGGAGCAACATCTGATTCAGCAAGCCCAGAAAGCCCGGCGTCTCCCAACGGCCCTCTATGCTCTGCAGCAAGATGCACAGCTACCCACCCTGCCTCGCCGCATTGCCTGTATTGACAACTCCCACCTCCATGGCACTGATCTCGTCTCAGCTCTTGTCGTCTTTGTTGATGGCAAGCCGCGTACGTCCGAATATCGGCGTTTCCGCCTGGAGCAAGCTTTCGGCAACGATGACTTTGCGGCCATGCGCGAGGTTGTCCGACGCTATGCCCGCCGTATCCAGGAGGGGCAGGACGCTGCTCCCGACCTGCTCCTCATCGATGGAGGTCGGGGGCAGCTCTCTGCGGCTCTTCAGGCTCTGGCCGAAAGCGGACTTGCCGGGCGCTTCCCTGTCCTTGCTCTTGCCAAACGGCTCGAAGAGCTCTTCCGCCCCGAGGAGCCCGAACCCCTGCTGCTGCCGAAAACCTCCGAGAGCCTTCGCCTACTCCAACGAATTCGCAACGAAGCACACCGCTTTGCTGTCGAATACCATCGCCTCCGACGCCACAAACGCACCCTCCAGACCCAGCTGACGGCCATCCCTGGCATCGGCCCTCGCAGCGCGCAGAAACTCCTCTCGACTTTCGGCTCGGTGGAGCGCATCCGTACAGCATCGCTGGAAGAGCTACGCCGGACCGTTGCCCCCCGGCAGGCAATGGCCGTCTACCGCTATTTCCACCCCACCGACCCCTCGCCATCGACCCCTTAGACAAGGGAAGCTGGCACCAGAGGTGCACTGCTTACCCGAGTGCGTTGGCAAGGAAGATATCGCCATGCAACCACCCCGCCAATGGACTTACTCCATATTGCTTGGGAGCACGATGCTCATTCTCAGTGCCTGCCAGAGCACAGCCCGCTTCGCCCAACTCTCCGGTGAACCCGCCCGCCCTACTGGAGGACACACGAGCTCCTCAGTCCAAGAGCAGCTCCAGCGCGTGGTACAAGCGTGGATAGGCACTCCTTACTGTCGGGGTGGAGCAGAGGCCGGCTGTGTGGATTGCTCCGGTTTTGTACAGCAGGTGTTCGCTGCGCTCGGCATTCAACTTCCACGGACTAGTCTCGAGCAAGCTCGCGTTGGATCCAGTGTCCAGGAACCTCTGGCACCCGGAGATTTAGTCATTGTCTCGGCCGCCGGGCAAGTACGTCATGTGGCTATCTACCTTGGGAACGGACAGATTGTGCACGCCTCGCGCAGGCGCGGCGTCGTGATCGAACCGCTGCAGGCGCTCTTCCACATCGGCCCCCACCTCCACTTCCGCCGCATCCTTCCGGCAGATGGCTAAAGCCCCAAGCCACGGCACACAGAACTGCCAGCTCGACAGTCTCTGCGGCGGAATTTTCTGCCACAATGGCCTACCGAGCAACTTGGCATGCGGTTGCATTCTCTCCTTCCATGGCGTTGCTCACACAACCGGCATGTGCAATAAACATGTGCAACAAAACGGAGGAGAAGCCATGACGCTGGTGCGATTCGAGCCGTCGCGGACTCTTGAGTCCATGTTGCGGCGCTTCGATGAGCTCTTCGATGACGTAGTCCGCCTCACCCCCTTCCGTGTGGAAGGTGCTAACTTCTCGCCACGGGTGGACATTTCGGAGGATGAGAACAACGTCTACATCCGGGCGGAGCTACCGGGCGTGGCGAAGGAGGATGTCAAAGTCACGCTCTCCGATGACCGAGTGCTGACCATCCGCGGCGAGAAGAAGCAGGAGCGGAAGGTGGAGTCGGAGAACTTCTTGCGGATGGAGCGTCTCTTCGGGAGCTTCTGCCGTAGCTTCGTGCTGCCGGAGAACGTGGCCACCGATAAGATTGAGGCGAAATTCGACAACGGTGTGCTCTCGCTCACGCTCCCGAAGCTTGAGCCCTCCAAGCCGAAGGAGGTCGAGATCGCCGTCCGCTAAGGCTCTCCTGACAGCACAGCCGGCGGGAAGGGTATGCACGGCCTTCCCGCCACTGCTCTTTTTGACAAGTTCCACAAGAGCGACAAAGCCTGACATGGGACGTATCGTTGGCATCGATCTGGGGACAACCAATTCCGTCGTTGCCGTCATGGAAGGGGGGCAGCCCGTAGTCATTCCCAACAGCGAGGGTTCCCGGCTGACCCCTTCAGTGGTAGCTTTCACTAAGACAGGCGAACGCCTGGTAGGGGCTGCCGCGAAACGGCAAGCCATCGTCAATCCGAAGAATACCGTCTACTCCATCAAGCGCTTCATGGGCCGCCGGCCGGAGGAAGTGCATCAGGAAATGCTTATGGTGCCGTACAAGGTCGTGCCGTCGCCCGACGGCAATGCCGTCCGCGTAGACATCGAAGGGCGGCTCTACGCACCGGAAGAGATCTCGGCTATGATCTTGCAGAAGCTCAAAACCGATGCCGAAGCCTACTTGGGGGAGAAGATCACCGATGCCGTCATTACCGTCCCGGCATACTTCAACGATGCACAGCGGCAGGCCACTAAGATTGCAGGGGAAATCGCCGGCCTGAATGTACGGCGCATTATCAATGAGCCTACGGCTGCCGCCCTGGCTTACGGACTGGACAAGCGCGGACGCACGATGACTGTTGCCGTCTATGACTTAGGCGGCGGCACTTTCGACATCTCCATCCTTGAAATTGGCGAAGGGGTTTTCGAAGTCAAGGCCACAAGCGGTGATACACACCTGGGCGGGGACAACTTCGACCAGCGCTTGGTAGACTACATCGCCGATGAGTTCTACAAGCACGAAGGGATCGACTTGCGGAAGGATCCCATGGCGCTGCAGCGGCTGCGCGAGGCGGCCGAGAAGGCCAAGATTGAACTGTCCCAGCTGTTGCAGACCGAGATCAATCTCCCCTTCATTACCGCCACGGCGGAGGGGCCGAAACACCTGCAGATGACCATCACCCGCGCCAAGTTCGAGAGCCTCTGCGAGGACCTCTTCCAGAAAACGCTCGGGCCATGTCGGACGGCACTGGAGGCAGCAAAGTTAACCCCGGCCCAGATCGATGAGGTCATCCTCGTTGGTGGCTCAACTCGCATTCCACGCATCCAACAGCTTGTCCGAGAGTTCTTCGGCAAGGAGCCGAGCAAGAGCGTCAACCCCGATGAGGTCGTCGCCGTGGGAGCTGCTATCCAAGCCGCAGTACTGGCAGGTGAAGTGCGTGATGTGCTCCTGCTCGATGTCACCCCGCTATCCTTAGGGGTTGAGACCCTCGGTGGGGTCATGACAGTCCTCATTCCGGCCAATACCACCATTCCGACGCGCAAGAGCGAGATCTTCACCACAGCCACAGACAACCAGACATCGGTTGAAATCCATGTGCTCCAAGGCGAGCGTCCGCTAGCCAAGGATAATCGCTCACTCGGACGCTTCCACTTGGATGGCATTCCACCGGCTCCGCGTGGCGTGCCCCAGATCGAGGTCACCTTCGACATCGATGCCAACGGTATTTTGACGGTGACCGCCCGCGACAGAGCCACGGGTAAGGAGCAGAGCATCCGCATCACGGGTGCCAGCACCCTGAGCAAAGAAGAGATCGAGCGCATGAAGCGAGAAGCCCAAGAGCACGCCGAGGAGGACCGGCGGCGCCGTGAAGAAATCGAGCTCCGTAATCAGGCTGATGCTCTCGTCTACTCGACCGAGAAGCAGCTGCGGGAGCTTGGCGAAAAGCTCTCACCGGCCGATCGGGCGCGCATTGATCAGGCAAAGGAAGCGCTCCAGGCAGCACTGAAGAACAACGCTCCGCCCAGCGAGCTCCGAGCTGCCATGGACAAGCTCAATCAGACCTGGAACGAAGTCTCTGTCCACCTCTACCAGCAGGCAGCTGCCTCGGCACCATCGGCCGGAAATGAGCCCAGCTCCGGCAGCGATGGGGGTCGAGTCCAAGAGGCTGACTACCGCATCATCGACGACAACAAATCGTAACCCTTGCGGGCACCGTGCTCCGAGAGGGCCGGTGCCCGCCCGTGTTCACACCTCCGTTCCTGTTGCACGATCGCCGGCATCGCCCAGACCAGGCACAATGAAGCCGTGCTCATTGAGCCCTTGGTCAATGGCTGCCGTGAAGATGGGCACCTGTGGATAGCGCCGCCGCACCCGTGCAATACCCTCCGGTGCGGCGATGATGCAGAGGAGGCTTATGTGCTGGGCTCCACGAGCGCAGAGGCAGTCCAGTGCAACCTCCATACTGCCCCCAGTTGCCAGCATTGGATCGACCACGAATACGTGGGCTCCAGCCTCCAGGGGTGGGAGGTTCACATAGTAGAGCTCTGCTTCCAGCGTCCTTTCCTGGCGGCGGAGGCCCAGGTAGCCAATACGGGCTTCGGGGAACAGGTG
>CALKEU010000010.1 GCA_938084565.1 Candidatus Kapaibacterium sp.
TTAAGGGCACAGGAAGGAGAGCGGTTCTTGAGGATAAACCCCTCCACCTGGCCTAAGGAGGCAAGAAACCCCTGGCTGAAGGCCTGCATTCTCCCGGTGAGGTCCTCCCCGGTAAGGGGCTGCACCATGCGCACCCCCTCCTCCCCTTGCACCAGCCGCACCGTGGGCCTGGGCACCCCTAGGCCAATCTCCACCTCCGGGCACACGGGAATGAAGTCCACATGCTCCCGCAAGGCGGCCACAATCCGATCCGGTATCAGCTCCCCCGAATAGCGCACGGCGGCAAAGCCCAAGCAGGCGCTCACCACCACCCGGGGCTTGGGCCATTGCTCCGTCATATGAGACACCGGTAGCCTAATGGACTGGTCACAGCCCAACGCCACAACCTCCCCCACGGAGGGCATGGATCGGAACACACTTGCAAAGGCATCCGAACTCCTGCGTGTGCGAATACCGACAAGATGCAGCTGGACCCACCCTCCTCGGGCAGACACCGCACTACAAGCATTGGCTCATCGCAGAAGTTGCCCGCAAGGATGCTCTTGTGAAGGCACAATCGATCTGCATCCATGGCGCATTGCCAGTGCGCTGCCACATGGATAAGACGCCAAACTACTGGGGTGCGTACATAGGGGCTGTTTGCTGCTTCTACGGCCCTGAGTTCCGCTGCCGATTGCGTATATTGTCCATGCAAAGCTGTCGGCACACGGCACGAATCCGAAAGTTCGAGAATGCTACCGACATGGGGGGTGCGTCTGGGTGTCTGGAGCTGTGCCACCGTCGTCGGGTGGGCTGCTGCCTTTTGGCCCAATGTGGGGCAACTCCGTGACACCGACGGGCGTCCGTGCCCGGAGGTACTCTTCGTGGCAGAACTGCCCGACTTCCTTCTCTTCGTACGTACGCAGGGGCTCAGCTATGTCTTCGTCCAGCCTTTGCCCGGCCCGGATCGCTACCGTCGGCACCTCGTGCTGCGCCGAGTAGACGTGGAGTGGCTCGGGACCACTGGATTTTTCCAATGGCAGGCAGAAGAGCCGCTCGAGCTTGTCCGCACTTTCTACCGGCCGGAGGGGACCGTGACAGGCCTACGAGCTTTTCGGCGGCTGCTCCTGCGGGGGGTCTTCCCCGAGGTAGATGTGCAGCTGTCGTGGTCGGGCGATAGGTTTAAATACGACCTGATCGCTCATCGGGCCGAAGCGCTTGCCGATGTCCGCTTCCGCTATGTGGGAACCGAACAGCTGCGCTGCGAGGCTGATGGCTCACTGCTTGTGGGCACAGCCGTGGGGCAGGTGCGCGAACTTCCCCCGAGGGTCTTCCAACACCAGCGAGTGCTCGCTGGGCACTATGTGTTGAACGGCGACACCCTCTCCTTTGCCGTTCCCGAAGCCATGCCTGGGCTTGGAGTGGTCTTCGACCCAGGGGTAGTGTGGGCTACCTACTACGGCGGCAGTCAGGTGGAGGAGTTTCTCAGCGTGGCCACAGATCGGCAGAGCAATGTCTACGCTGCCGGCTGGAGCATAAGCCCGGACTTCCCCGTTCGTGACGCTCTCCAATCGGCGCTTGCCACAACGGTTGCTTCGGATGCCGTAGTGGTAAAATTCTCCGCTGCCGGACAGCCACTCTGGGCTACATATTACGGCGGGGACAGCATCGAGGTTGCCTACGGGATTGCCTGTGATGCTGGAGGGAATGTCGTCATTGTCGGCACAACGAGCAGTCCCAACTTCCCGACGCAGAATGCCTTCCAGTCCTCGCTGATGGGGCTTTCGGACGCTTTCGTGCTCCGCTTGACCGCGTCGGGACAGCGCCTCTGGGCTACCTACTACGGCGGTTCCGGGACAGAGATCGCCTACGGGGTGGCGTATACCCCAACAGGGGACCTCGTCGTCGGCGGCTCCACCAGTAGCACAGATTTCCCCGTGGCCAATGCCCTCCAGAGTACGCATGGCGGTGGGACGCTCGATGGCTTCCTCCTCCGCTTCACGGCTGCTGGACAGCGCCTCTGGGCTACCTACTACGGAGGCTCCGGGGAGGAGGATCTCCGTGCTGTTGCTGTCGACAGCACAGGGGCAATCGTCGCTGTTGGACAGACCTCGAGCCAGAATTTCCCGGTCCAGAACGCCCTACAGCCCACCTTCGCCGGTGGCTTCTCGGACGGATTTGTGGTCAAACTGACCGGTAGCGGGCAGCGCCTCTGGGCTACTTACTACGGGGGCAATCGGCAAGACGCTATCAATGCCGTGGCCATCCTCAGGCCCAATCGTATTGTGGTAGGAGGTTCCTCCCTGAGCGACACCATTCCACTGCTGAATGCCGTACAGCCTCGGCGCTCAGCTGCGCTCGATGCCTTTGTGACGTGTCTGGACAGCGCCGGGGGCCTCCTCTGGGGCACCTTCTACGGAGGTAGTGCAATGGAGGAGGTACGGGGCTTGACTGTCTTGAGCAATCGCTCCGTGCTGGCCTGCGGCTACACGTACAGCTCAAATTTCCCCCGCTGGCTCTCTCTGCAATCCTACGCCGGCAGTGGAGATGCCTTCCTGGTGATGTTCCACTACGCCGGTACTCTGCAGTGGTCTACACCTCTTGGGGGAAGCGGATACGACATCTTCCACAGCGTTGCTGCCGACACGGGGATCGGCTTCTATGCCTGCGGGTCGACAACGAGCACAAATTATCCCATCCGGGATGCGGCACAGAACCAGCTGCTGGGTTCATCGGACGCTGTCCTTGTGCGCTTCGAACGTGAGAGCATTCGCTGCCGTGTGCTGCGGCAGCCGCTCTGTGCAGGGGATACGGTGACGGTTGAATTCACCGTCACTGGCGGCTTCTTCGCCGACAACGCCTTCACAGCCGTGCTCTCGGATTCAAATGGCGATTTCGCTACTTCCACCCTCCTGGGGGAGCTCCGCGGGCAGACTTCCGGACGCATTCTGGCGCGCATTCCCGATACGATCCCGGCCGGTAGACGATACCGCATCCGTGTTCTGGCCTCTAGTCCGGTCACGGTTGGCGAGCCAAGCGATACGGTATTGATCCTGCATCCGCCGAGGCCATCCCGTATTACCGTGACGCCCGACACTGTCCTCTGCCCCGGGGATAGCATCGTACTGGAGATAGCAGCACAAGAGTTTGTGACCTACACGTGGTATCGGAACAATGTGCCGATTGCTGGCACTGATGCGCCGCGACTCGTCGTGCGGCAAGCAGGCCGATACACGGTGGAGGTGCGGAATCCCTGTGGCAGCATTCGGGCCAACGAAGTGATTATCACTCCCGGCACTCCCCCGGCTCGGCCGGCAATTACGGCGTCTGGGCCGACGCGTCTGTGTCGCGGCGATAGTGTCGTGCTCTCCACTACCCCAATGCCAGAGTACTCCTACCACTGGTATCGCAATGGGGAGCCCTATGGAGCTGATACCTCGGCCATCATCGTCCGGGAAGCGGGGGCGTATACGCTCGCTGTCCGGAACCGCTGCGGAATTGCGTGGTCTCGAGACACCGTACGAGTCATCCTGGACGAGCCGCTGCAGACACCCGTGATTACCGTCGTTGGCAGCAATCGCTTCTGTGAGGGGGACAGCGTCCAGCTGCAGACCCAGCCACAAGCGACAGCCCATGAGTACCGCTGGTACCGCAATGGGAGGCTCGTGCTCCGCCATCCGCTGGCGTGGACGTACACCGTACGCTCACCCGGATGGTACAGCGTCGAAATAACCAACACCTGTGGGAGCGTCCGCTCTGATAGTATTGCTATCGAAGTGCTGCCACGTCCACTGCCACCCCGCATCACCGTGCAGGGCGGTGTCATACTCTGCAGCGGAGATAGCACCGTGCTGGCCACTTCGGAACAGCCTAACGCCCGGTACTACTGGTACCGCAATGGGCAACTCGTCGATACGACGGCTCCACGCTACGTCGTGCGTCGCGAGGGAACGTATACGGTAGAGATCCTCACCCCTTGCGGGAGGGCGCGTTCACTCGACAGTGTCACGGTGACGGTCTTCGACACGCTCCCGCATCCGCAATTGCACGTGGATGGCTCACCGACACTCTGCGACGGGGATAGCCTCCGGCTCTGGCTCGATCCCATCGGGGGCGCCCAGTATACGTGGTACCGCGATGGCACCCCACTTGCAGCAAGAGGGCCAGAGCTCATCGTGCGCTCTGCCGGAACATACTGGGTCCAGCTCTCGAGCCCGTGTGGAGAGCGTATTTCGGATTCTATCACCGTGACCCTCCTATCCCGCCCGGAACCCCCGCAGGTGCACGCCGATGGCCCAACGGTACTCTGCGAAGGGGATTCTGTCCGCCTCTCCCTCGTACCGCAGGCAGATGTGCACTATGCATGGTACCGGAACGACACCCTCCTGGCCCGCGACCGCGAGAGCATCACGGTCTCCCTGCCCGGCACGTACTGGGTTAGTGCCTCCAACCGTTGTGGGGAAAGCCGTTCTGCGGGTATTACCATCACCGTGCTCCCCCGTCCCCCGAAGCCCGTGATTACCCAGGAAGGAGATACACTGGTTTCGAGCTCCCCCACTGGGAACCAGTGGCTAGACAGCGCTGGGACGCCCATTCCTGGGGCAACGGAGCAGCGCTTCGTGCCTTCGCAGAGTGGGTACTACCGCGTGCGGGTGACCCGTGATGGCTGCTCTGCGGAGTCGGAGCCCTATTGGTACACCCGCACACAGCCTCTGGAGTCTGTCTGGCTCTCCCTACGTGGCGGGAGTGCTCAGCCTGGAGATGTGGTAGAGCTCCCGCTACTGCTGCGCATTCCACCAAAGGGCCTGGCTGCAACGGGGATATCCTTACAGCTCCGCTACTGGGCACGGCTTCTGGAGCCGCTGCCACCGACCCCGCTTGGAACGATCCAGGAGGGATGGCGCATCCTCCCGCTGCGCTTCTCCACGACAGGTTTGGCACCGGGAGAGGTGGTCCTCGAACGGCTGCGCTTCCACGTCCTGCTCGGCGATCGAGACCGCACTCCGCTCTTCCTCGAACAGCTCTCCTGGGAGGGGGACGCACCCCCGACAACGGTGTCGGTAGACACCTTCATTGTGGCTATCTGCCGTGAAGGAGGCGACAGACTCTTCGTACCGACGGAGAGTGCGGCATTCGTAGAAGTAGTGCCAAACCCAGCTTCGGCAGTAGCTGTTCTGCGCTACGGCACTCCCGAGAGAGGTACCCTGCGGCTCTCTGTCTGCAACAGCTACGGCCAGGAGGTAGCCAATCTCGGGGAGCGCTTCGTAACCCCTGGAGTATACGAGGAACCGCTGTACTTGACCGGGCTATCTGCTGGCACGTACGCTGTGCTCCTCCAGCTGCCCTCGCAGCGTCTCTATGTCCTCTTCCAGCTCGTCCCATGATGCGGCAGAGATGCCGTCGATGAGGTGGCTGACTGTACACGTGGTCATATGGCTCTCCCTGCTTCCGGCACAAGCTCAGTATAGTGTCGGGGGTGGGTTTGGTATGGCGCTCGCAAGTCATACGGCGCATTTCCGCTCGCTCTCCCCCGACATACCCACCTGTTGCCCCGGATTCGAGAAGGCCACAGGTATAGAGTGGGAGCTTGCTGCAACGTATGACGGCTTTCCATTGGGAACACGCCTGCGCCTCCTGCTGGAGGCCGGCTACCAACGGCAGGATGCTACATTCCGACAATACGAACCCACAACGGTGGCATCCCCATCTGGCCAAGGGGTTCCGGGAACGTTCGAGCATGAGCTCCGTACGATACGGCAGCTCCTCACAACGCGACTCCTCCTCGGCTACACACCCGTGGTAGAGCTGCCGCAGTGGCAACTGCGCGCAGGGTTTCAGGTGGGCTGGACCTTCGCTACTGCTTTCTGGCAGCGTGAACGGCTTGTCGAACCAGACTATGGGTACTTTGCCGACACGGGGACGCGCACGCGTAACGAACGGTCAGGGCGTATTCCCGGGGCGCTCCCTGTTTCCCTTGCCTTCGGAATAGGAACACGCTACCTGCTCCCCATATTCCCAGAACAGCACATAGCCCTTCAGCCTTCGCTTATGGGCTGGCTGGGGCTGACACGGTTCGTGCGCGATCGTACTTGGCAGGCACACGCTCTCGCCTTCTCACTCGGCTTAGTCTATGCTCCGCTAGAGCTCCCCTCACCACTCCAGCCCGGGACCCGCCCATGAGCCGCAGTTCCTGAGGTCCCCCGGCTGAGAGCCATAGCCTCTCAGCGCAGACTATCTTTGCGCTCGATTCCATGGACAGTTAACCCGGTACGGATGAGATCTCCCTTTTGGTGGCTCCGACGCCTGCGGAACCTTCTCGACCGCTTGAGCCTGCGCCATGAGATGGATGATCCGCAGAAGGTGCTGCAGGACGTCTACCGAGATGCGGCCTTCCGCGGCATCAATCTCTGGGTGCTCGTAACAGCCACCGTGGTGGCCTCCATCGGCTTGAACGTCAACTCTACCCCTGTGATTATCGGGGCCATGCTCATCTCCCCTCTCATGGGCCCGATCAACGCCGTAGGCATCAGCTTAGCCATCTACGATATCGAGCTTTTGCGGAAGGCCCTGCGCAACCTCGTGGTAGCCATCATCTTTAGTGTCCTCAGCAGTGCCCTCTACTTCGTGCTGACTCCACTAAAGGAAGCGGGCTCCGAACTCTGGGCCCGCACGACCCCGACCTTCTGGGACGTCCTCATCGCCTTCTTCGGAGGACTGTCTGGGGTCATCGCTGCATTGGGCCGAGAACGGCGTGTCAATGTCATTGCCGGCGTAGCAATTGCTACCGCACTTATGCCCCCTCTCTGTACAGCCGGCTACGGTCTGGGAACGCTGCAACCGCGCTTTTTCTTCGGTGCCCTCTACCTGTTCCTTATCAACTCGGTCTTCATCAGCGCCTCCGCTTACCTGACTTTCCAGCTCATTCGCTTTCCAAACATCGAGCTTGCAGACCGCGCCCAACAGCTGCGCCTACGCCGTACCTTCTTGGCTATTATCCTCTTGACCCTCCTACCCAGCCTCTATGTGGCCTACTCCGTCGTTGAGGAAGCCTTCCAAGAAGCCCAGGTGCGCCGCTTTGTGGAGAATGCTTTCCAAGTCTTTTCCACAACCAGTGTCGTCGAGTACAAACGTCTGCCCGAAGGGGATTCCGTCATTCTCCGCCTGGTGCTCTTTGGAGAGCCACTCGAGGAAGAGCAGCAACGTTACCTCCAACATGAACTGCGCACCACTTACGGGCTCAGTCGCTACAAACTCGACATCATCCAGGGGAGTAGCACACCGCGGCTCCTCCCAGAGGCAGCACGCCTTTTGGAAGCCACCGAACGCTCGTACTCGGAAATCCGCCGCCTCACAGATAGCCTACACACCCTCCACCGTCGCCTCCACGAATACGAGGCTCAACAGCACAGGAAAACACGCATTGCCCGGGAAATCGCCACCCTTTTCCCTGACATTGCTAGGCTGGGGCTTCAGGAACTCATCCTCACTGGGCCTGAGCCTCCACCCGACACCCTTCTCCTTGTCTTACTAGAGCTTCCTCGAGGCACCCGCTTCAAGGATGAACGCCGTCTTGCAGAGTGGCTCCGGGAACGCACGGGCTATACTCGCATTCATGTCCTCCAACTTCCCTCTGGCCCATGAGTCTGCAGACCCTGGCAGCGCTGCTGTGCTGTTCAGCACTAACTATAGCACAGACTCCGTGGGTACTGCGCAGCATTCGCATCTACGGGGCAGATGATGAAACTGCTCCTCCAATTCTCCTCCTCGGGGGGGATCGCTCTTCTGCTCCGGGATACCCCTTCGTGACGCTGGAGATAGAACTCGATGCAGCTGTGCCACCCGCTCTGATTGTACGCTTTGAGCACTGTCGGCCCGATTGGAGTGCGAGCGAGAATATCTTCCTCACCATTGGCATGCTCGGTACGAGCTTGTTCTCCTGGGAACCAGGGCCTGCTGGCTCACGCTACTACACCTATCGCGGACGGCTCCGCATCCCCAACCCCCAAGTCACCATTAGCATTGCTGGCAACTGGAAGCTGAAGGTATACGAGCACACCTCCGACCACCCTATTGCCGAGGCGCGCTTTTTCGCCGTACGCCCTGAGGGAAGCTGCCGCGTCGTAGCCTACGGAGATCTCTACGCCGCTAGCCCCGGGGTCAGCCCAGCGGCTGTGACGCTGGAAGCGTGGGTACAGCTATCCCCGAGGTTCAACATCGATGAGCGGTTGCACACCGTCGTCTTTTACCGCAACCATCGCTGGTTCGAGCCCTACATCGTCTCTCAGGATCCTCGGCTCCGGACCGCAACCGATCGCCTCTATCGACACCCCTACAGCACGAGCATTGCCGGAATAACGCCCGGGACGAAGATCTTTCGCGCTGAACGGCTGCCGGCACAGAATGAATATCGAGTACTCGATCTGCGCAACCCCACCATATTTCCCCCAAACACGCCGCTGCCGATTCGTCTTCCGCTGGCTGACTTGCGGCGCAATGGGAGCTTTACCGAGTGGGCCGATGACGGCGCTGCCCAGACAGCTTCGCTCGCCCCCTACCTGCAAGACTACGTTCCGCTCGAGTTCATTCTCGACCCGGAGGGAGCACCGGCACTGCCGCAAGAGGTCTTCGTCGTAGGCTCTTTTAACAACTGGCTTCCCACAGCGCAGTGGCGCTTAAGCTACGACGCCGACGAACGCCTCTACCGACTTCGCCAGCTCGTCCGCCGTGGACGACACAACTACCTCTATGCTACTGGACGCCTCAATGCCGATACCGGCGCTATTGAGGAGCTCTCCTTCGAGGAGTGGGAAGGTAATACCACGGCGACCCGCTCTTCGTTCTGGGCCTTCGTCTACTACCGCCTCCCCGATTTCGGCGGCTACGATACGCTCATTGCCGTGGGAGCTGCCACCCTCCAAGGGCCCCTGCGCTATTAGCGCTTCAGGGCGTTGAGCTCGGCCAGGATTTGGTCACTCACCGCTACCATGCGTGCGGCTGCCTCGAAGGCACGCTGGGTTGTGATGAGCTCGGTAAACTCTGTGCCTAAATCCACATTCGCTTCCTCCAGTGCCCCACCGAGGATGCGCGTACTCGGGAAGAGCTCTCCAGCTGTCCCTAGAATCGGGGCACCGCTGGCCGGAGAAGGAGTGAAGAGAGCGTCCCCCTCACGGAGCAACCCCTCCGGATTGGGAAACTTCGCAATCACAAGCTGCCCGAGTACCTCAGTCCTCCCATTGGTGAAGGTCCCCAGAAGCTTGCCCGTTGAGTCAATCCGCAGATCCACCAGTTCCCCCATCCCATATCCATCTTGCTCGACGATGGCCAGCGTACTCTGCCCGGCAACATTGGTAATTCCCGCCAGGAGATTCCCCTCGGGAGCCAGCTCGAGGGTCAGCGACTTGGTAGGCTCAAACACGGGAGAAGCTGCCCCGAGCGCAGTATTGAGCTCAGCCGCAGAGATGCTCACCGAGGGCGGGGACTCCAGTGTCCCATCACTACGGAAGCGGACGATGGAAGCTCCTGCCGGCAGCGCTACCGCTTGACCGTCCAGAGTGAGCCGCAGCGTGAACTCACCCGGGGTTGCCGTCTTCTGAAACTCCAGCTGCAGGACGTGCGTGACACCACGAGCGTCGTAGATAAGGATGCTCGTTGCTAGAGTCTCCCCTTCGGCCATGGCAGCACTGAGATTGCCAGCCACGCGCACGCGCTCGGTCTGATGAGCCGGCGAGCGCAACTGGGGCGGGATCCGAAGTGCCTCAACACGACGTGCCAACACTAAATTGCCCGCGCTATCCCGCACAGGCCGTCCAGTCATATCCAACAGCAAGGGATAGCCCTGGACGAGCGCTCCCGTAGCCGTATCGACCAGCCTGCCGAGGGCATCCACCGTAAATGATCCAGCCCGAGTATAGCGCGGCTGCCCATTGAGCTGCACGACGAAAAATCCCTCACCTTGCAAGGCTACATCCAGCGGGCGCTCGGTCACCGTGAGCGTCCCCTGTGACATATCGGTTACGATAGCCGCCAGGCGAACCCCCGAGCCGATTTGCAGCGGATTCACCCCCCCGAGAGTAGCTGCTCCCATCGCCCCGAAGCTCAAACGCTGAGAGAAGTAGTCAGCGAAGCGGGCACGGCTGGCTTTGTAGCCAATAGTGTTAACGTTGGCAACGTTGTGGGCTATCACGTCAAGCCGCTGTTGGTGAGCTCGCAACGAACTCTGTGCCGTGCTCAACGACCTCATCAGCCCCATGAGGGTCTTCCCTGTTTGTGGAACTCATCCTCGCTTGCGTACCTCCAGAAGGCTCATCAAGGGCACCTCTACCCCATTGATGAGCACGAGTGCACCACGATCGGTAAAGCGCACTGCTTCAACCGTCCCTTCCACGAAGGGGATAGGTGCCTGCTGCGCCCTCCCTACTGCGGTAATCCGCACGTTGTACCGTCCCGCCGGGAGCCGCTGACCCGAAGCTGACCGACCATCCCACTCGACCCAGTGCGTGCCAGCTCTAACCTGCCGGAACTCCAACGTGCGGACGAGTTCCCCAGCAGGAGTGCGAATCTCTACTTGCACCTCCTCGGCTGCCTCTGACAGCTCATAGCCGAAGCGGACTACCCCCTCCTCCGACAACCAGATTGTGGAACTCTCTGCTCGGGCTAGGGTCCCTATCAGGGCTGGAGCAGCGGCATTGCCAATTGCTGCCATAAGACCCGAAAACTGCTCAAGTTGTAGCCCCAGCAACTGCCGCATGCTCAAGAGCTGCTCCAACTGCGAGAAGATCGCCAGCTGTACGGCAAACTCCTGTCCATCGTATGGCCGAATTGGGGTCTGCGACCGCATCTGCGTGATGAGGAGGCGCAGGAAGTCCTCCCGGCCCGATAGAGCCCGATCCCCGACCCGCCGGGCAAATTGCCCTGTCAGCGCCACTGGTGCTCCAATGGGTTCTGCCATAGCCCCTCCGACTTGAATCGCAACTTGTGCCAACGGAACGAGCGCACAAACTGCTCGCGCTCGCGATAGCTTTCTTTCTCGCTCTGCTGCTGCCGTGCGTTCCCAGCCGTAGGAGAGAATGTCCCTTCAGGGGCGCGGACGGTAACCTCCATTAACCGCAATTGACGCGCACTGAGCAGCTGCTGAAGCTCTTCCGTGCCCCCCATGAGCTGGCGTCCCAGCTCGGCAGAAGAAGTCCTGGCCCAGACGTGGACTTGCTCGCCGTGCACGGCAACCATCAGCACTACCCACCCCCCGTTGGGAACTTCCAGCCGCAGGTGAGCCGTTGTCAGCTCCTGGCGAGCGCTCCGGAGAGCCTGCTCGATAGCCTGCACGAAGAGCACGCGAAGCTGCTGTGCCTCCATGCTACTCGTCCGAAGCTGCTCATGGAGCTGCGGAACCTCCCCCCGTGCTCCCTCTTGCGCTCTTCCTACGCCCCCGAGGGAGAATTCCAGAAGGCTAGCTTCTACGGTGAGACTCCCCTGTGGCGAGAGAGCCATCCGCTCAGCCTTCTGGTTCACCTCGGCCGGTGGGGACGCAGTCGGCCCCCCTTCTCCATGGGGCTCTTCAACTGTCAGTAGCTGCGGAGAGAGAAGCTCCCCGCCAGCCCCCCAACCGCCAGACGCAGGAGCACCCTCCTGCACATGCCCTCCCTCCCCTCGCAGTAACTCAACCGACGACAGCAGCGGAGGACGGATGCAGAAAATCCTCGCCTCCTTCTCTGGGGAATCCACCTCTTCTGATGCTCCTGGCCTTGCAGGGAAAACGGGATGTGTTTCAGGAGTCGGTACAACGAGGGATGCAATTTGCTCGCAGACTGCCCCTGCCACCAACGCAGCAAAGAGGGATTCATCCCCTACGCTCCCCCTACGTCCAGCCGGAATAGCAGGAAGGCGCTCTGCGCATTCTCCCACTTGGGCAGCCATACTGATGGGCATCCTGTACCCTGGTCACCCGTCCTGGCTGCTGGATATATCGGCACTCTCGGAGGGAACTGAAATGCCGGCAGTTTACTCTTCCCCTCCCTTGCGACGCATCTCGTTCTGCAGCCGCCGCAACCACGAGAGATCATGTGCAAGGTCAATGAGGTTGCGCACAGCACCTTCTGCCAGCCGGAGGTAAGTCTCCCGGAAGCGGTATTGTACCTCTTCGGGAGCGTCCTGGGAAAGGCGCGCCAAGAGCTCCCGCACTGCTGTGACGCTCCCCGCAAAGGTTTCCGCAACCCTGCGGTACCCCTCGCTATCAGGCGAAAGCCGCTTCCAGAGGCGGTAGACACGCCAGAGGGCAGCACCAGCAAAGATAATCTCATTAGCCAGTTCCGCCGCCTGGTGCTGGATAGCTACTTCCAGGATAAGCCCCACATCATGCGGCTTGCGCAGCGTATTGCCTGCGTATGCTTCCAGGTAGGCCACCACTGCTTCGGTATCAGGCGAAAGCTCCATCGATGCCCTCCATTAGAACTGTACTGCTCGGAGAACTCCCTCGAAGATGCGTTCACACTCCTCTTCCCCTGGAGGATCTATTGGCCGCACAGAGAGAGGAACGAGCGCTACCTCATAGACGCTACCAATGGAGGAGACGAAGAGGGCCACCCGTACATGCCGGGGCCCCCGTCCGAAGCGGTAGACAGCAAAGCTCCTCGCACCTACGCGGATGATGGAGAGGTCGCTGACTAGGCGAACCGCACCAGCCGTACGGGCCTGACGCCGGGCAAAGCTCTGCCGCGCTAGCTCCAGTAGATCATACTGACCAGCTGTGTCCCCCGAAGCACGCTGCAGGAGCACAAGCGTCAGAGCAAGTGTGTAGTCCGGGTTGACTGCTACAGCAACCATCCCGCTAGGGATTCGCTCCCCAAGATCGGCCAAGAACCACCCTCGCGGGATGAAAAACAACACATCCCCTAGTGCTGAACGCACCGGCTCAGCCGCAAGGGGTATTTCCGGTAACACAATCTCCTGCACCCTGACTCCTCCGACCTCTGGGGCACGCCAGATCGCGCACCCGGCACCCAGTAGCCCCCAGCATATCACTATTGCCCACAGACACCGTCCCCATGCTGCCCGCATCCGAGATTTCCCTCCCCGGCGACCACCTCTCAACGCCGCTCCCCAGCCCTTTCCACACGTTTTTCCACACTCTGTGGAGAGCTTTCCACACACCTGTGGATATCCCTCGAGGTTTTCCACATCCTCTCCTCCCAGGCCCCCATGATGGGGATACTCGAGCAGACAATCCACACTCCTACTTGCCCTTTCCACACCCCCGGAAGCCCTGCAATTACAGGAAAATCAGCGCTCTGGAGGCATACTTTTCCACATTTCCACAGCCCTCATCATTGCCAGGCTCTCTTCCCTGGGGAACTAACTCCGATCGATGATACTGAAGCCGCAGTAGGGCTGCAGAGCTTCTGGCACCCGAACCGTCCCCTCCGGCGTCTGAAACTGTTCCAGCAAGGCGACCATTAGGCGTGGAGTTGCCAGACCACTGCCATTGAGAGTGTGGACAAACTCTGGCTTCGAACCAGCCTTGGGCCGGTAGCGGATATTCGCCCGCCGTGCCTGGAAGGCCTCAAAATTTGAGCAACTTGAAACTTCCAGCCACCGCTGCTGACACGGCGACCACACCTCAAGGTCGTACGTCTTAGCACTTGCAAAGCCCATATCTCCAGCACACAGCAAGACGACTCGGTACACAACCCCGAGCGCTTGGAGCACTGCCTCTACCTCAGCCACCAGAGATTCAAGCTCCTCGTACGAGCTTTCCGGAGAGCAGAATTTGACCAGCTCAACCTTGTTGAACTGGTGCATTCGGATGAGCCCACGAGTTTCTCGTCCGTAGCTTCCAGCCTCGCGACGGAAGCACGCCGAGTAGCCGCAGAGCTTCAGTGGTAAGCTCTCTGCCGGGAGGATCTCGTCTGCGAAGTAATTGGTCAGAGGAACCTCAGCCGTTGGTATCAGGAAGAGCTCGTCCCGACCGATGTAGTACATGTCCTCCTCTAGCTTTGGCAGCTGTCCGGTTCCCTCCATGGCTTTCGGCAGAACGAGGAAGGGGGGAAAGATCTCCCGATAGCCATGGTGGCGGATGTGGAAATCGAGCATGAAGTTGATGAGTGCCCGTTCCAACTGGGCTCCCTTTCCGGTGTAGAAAACGAAGCCGCTCCCGCTGACTTTGGCGGCTCGGCTGAAGTCAAGGAGGCCGAGTTCTCGAGCGATCTGGAGGTGGTCTTTACGGAATTCCACTGGTTGAGGCTGGCCCCAGCGCCGGATCTCGCGATTGTCGGCAGCCGTCGTACCGTCGGGAACGCTCGGGTGGGGGATATTAGGCAAGGAGAGCAAGCGGAGACGCAGCTGATTTTCCACCTCGCGGAGCTCATCTTCCAGTGTGCGGGCTTGTTCAGCAAGCATGCGGAGTTGCTCGAGGAGCTCCGAGGGATCATCGCCGCGATGCTTCGCCGCTGCTAGCTCCTCCTGCGCTCTTTTCCGGCGGTGTTGCAGGGTATCCAGAGAACGGATGAGCTCACGGCGCTGGGCGTCTAGCTGGAGGAGGCTATCGAGACAGATGTGATTGCCGCGACGGCGAAGCTGGGCCTCTACCAGAGCAGGATTTTCCCGGATGTAGCGGAGATCGAGCATAGGAAATATCGGGGTGGACAGCTGCAGCAGGAGCCAAAAATACCAAAAACGAGCCAAGTTTGGGAACTCGCTCTTTAGAATCCCCGGAGGCGAAGTGCGTATTTTTGCCTTGCTGGAACGTGTACCTCTGTGGATGCCGGCTGGTGGGGGATGCATCCTGCTGTAGTCCTGGTAAGAGAAGCGTGGGCGTCATCGCACTCGAGGGGAGCTCCCTCCTGGGGCAGGCATCATGGGTAAACACCGCAGGGTTCGGGTGAGCCACCATCGGACCAAGATTCTGTGTACGGTGGGTCCAGCGGTGGCCAGTGCGGAGAAGCTCCGCCAACTTCTGATAGCTGGGGCAGACGCCTTTCGTTTGAATTTCTCCCACGGTTCCGAGGAGACTCATGCCACTTACGTCCAGTGGATCCGGGAGGCAGAGGAACACATCGGGCGCTTCATTCCGGTTGTGGTGGACTTACCCGGCCCGAAGCTCCGCATAGGGGTTCTACCCGAGGGGGTTGTGGAGCTCCGTGCCGGTGAAAGAGTCCTGCTGGTTGATGCAGCCCAGCAGAGAGAGGTCGAGCGCTATGGAAGGAAGGGGATCGTCATACCGGTTGAGTACCCCACGATTGCCCAGGATCTAAAGCCGGGTGATGCCGTGCTCCTGGACGATGGGAAAATGCGGCTGCAGGTGACTGCCCGCGTTGGCAAAGCCGTGGAAGCTGTTGTCACAGTCGGTGGAATTCTACACTCCCGCAAGGGCATCAATCTCCCTGGGGTTCGGGTATCGCTCCCGAGTCTGACCGAGCGCGATCGTGCAGGTATCCGTTTTGCGATCCAGCACGGGTGTGACTATGTTGCTGTCTCCTTTGTGCGCTCGGCCGAGGATGTCCTGGCTGTTCGGGAACTTCTGCGCCAGGCCGGTAGCAATGCGTGGGTGATAGCCAAGATCGAAAAACCAGAGGCATTGGCTAACATCGAGGCCATCATTGCAGCCGCCGATGGTATCATGATTGCCCGGGGTGATTTGGGGGTAGAGATTCCCGCTGTTCAGGTTCCTCTTGTACAGAAGCGCCTGATCAATCTGGCTAACGCTCGGGCCAAGCTCGTCATCACGGCGACTCAGATGCTCGAGAGCATGGTGCAGAACCCCATGCCTACGCGCGCGGAGGCCAGCGATGTAGCCAATGCAGTCTTAGACGGCACCGATGTAGTCATGCTCAGTGCTGAGACCTCGGTGGGGGCCTATCCGGTCGAGGCGGTCATGTACATGCGCTCAATCTGTCAGGAGGCTGAGCAGGCGCTTGCGGTGCATCCGGAGATTGTACGCCCGTTGGTTGAGGACAGAGCCACGCCTGAGCAACTGACGACCGATGCCATTGCAGCAGCAGCGGCGGCCATCGCTGCCGAGCGCCGAGTCCAGGGAATTGTCTCGCTTACCCTCTCTGGAGAGACGGTCCGGCTGATTTCGAAGCGCAGGCCTCCGACGCCAATTCTAGCTGTCACGCAGAGCCTGATTGTTGCTCGCAGCATCAGCCTCCTGTGGGGAACCACAGGGGTGTTGCTGGAGCGAGTAGGATCCACGGATGAGACCATTGAGGAGATCAAGCAATTGCTGCGTCGGAAGGGATACTTTCTTCCCGGCGACCGCATCATCGTGACCATTGGTCGCCCGCTGGTTGCGCGATCGCGCACAAACATGCTCTCCATTGAGACCATCTGAGGTTTGTCTGGCCAGCCGGCTCGGGGATGGAAGAACGAGTGCTGGTGCCGGTTGCTCATGGGACAGAAGAGGCGGAGGCTGTTGTGGTCATTGATCTGCTTCGGCGGGCGGGAATTCCAGTGGTAGTGGCCGGAGAGAGTCCACTGGTGGTGTGCTCCCGTGGAGTGCGGATTGTCCCCGATGTTCTGCTGGAGGAGGTGTCCGAAGAGGAGCCCTTTGCTGCCATTGTACTTCCCGGGGGCATGCGGGGCACAGAGGCATTGGCTCGGAACGAACACGTGCGGCGGTTGCTCCAGGCGCAGAAGCAGCGGCATGGCTACATTGCTGCTATCTGTGCTGCCCCGACCATCTTGGCGCAGCACCGATTGCTCGAGCCAGAAGCTCCGGTGACGAGCCATCCGAGCGTAGCTCCTCAGCTTTCGGCCTACCTCTACCGCACGGAGCCGGTGGTTATTGCCGGTCGCATTGTCACCAGCCGTGGTGTAGGGACAGCGATCGCCTTTGCTCTAGAACTGGTGCGCCTCCTACGGGGCGAAGAGGCTGCCGCAGAGGTGGCTCGGCAGATCGTGCTGAGCTAAAAGAAGAGCCAACGCCAGGGATGTTCCCCGAAGCGGAGGAGCCCAAGGCGGGAGCTCCACCCCAGCAGGAGACTGCCATCAGGGGTGACAGCTGGCTGAAGGAGCAGCGGAGGAGCCTCCTCGAGGGAGATGGCCTCCTTGAGGCTTCCATCGTGCAGCGAGAAGATATAGGCCCCTAGGGCACCATTCCCTTCCAGAGCAAAGGCAAGGGCTGCTGTGCGAAAGAGCAAGAGGGGTCCAGCGATGGAAGCCCGCAGGTACATGTGCCACCGCTGGTGGCCATGAGCGTTGAAGCAGAGCACGCCACTGATGGGTTCCCCAACCCCAGGGCTGTGGACGACAACGTAGACGTTGTTGGAATCGTCGAGCGAAATCCACCGGGGTGGAGCTGGGAGGACTCGAGACCACAGCAGATCACCCGTCTTAGAGAAGGTGTGGAGCACGGGGACGGGATCGTTGGCCGGCGAGAGATGGAGGCCGCCGACAGCGAGAAAGCGTTTCCCCACGCTCATGGGGCAGCTCAGCTGGGTCTGTATGAGTGGCCGGGCCCAGCGTTGATGCCCGGTAGATTCGAGGAAGATGACTGTATCGCCATCCAATTCCCCCTGCCCCTTGGCTCCTACGACGATGGAGCCATCGGAGTCGGCCACCGGGTAGCGCTCGAGGGTTGTTCTCCGGTGCTGTTCCCAGAGGAGAGCGCCGGAAGAGGAGAGGCGGTAGAGACGGCCGGTGGCGTCGCCAATGAGGACTCCATCGGTGAAGGGGAGTGGCTGTAGGTAAGGACCGCCACCGCTGGAGAAGGCCTCCAGAAGAAGCTTCTGCCAGCGGAGCCGCCCTTCGAAGGAGAGAGCGTAGAGCGTCCCATCAGTACCTAAGGCGTAGAGGGTTGCCGTGTCCGCAGCCAAGGCTGCTCCGGCTGTGACCCCCTGGGGGAAGCGAAAGGACCACGCCACCTCAGCCCCTGAGATGGCCACGAGAGAGCCCTGAGTCGTCGCTACGATTGTCAAGCGCGAGGATAAGGGCAGTGGAGGCTGGAGACATCCGCTGCTGTCGCTATGGGAAAGCGGTATGAGGAAGAGGAGCCGCGGTGGCTCGGGGGCAGTGGAAGCATAATTGTGCGTGCGAGCGGGGCTTCCCCCAAGCGTGGTTGGTACATTCCACCGCTCCTGTTGGCAACCCCAGAGGAAGAAGGCGAGGAGAAGTATGCCACTCATGAGGCTGGGGGGTCTGGGTTTGAGATGGGATGTCTCTGCTGACGGCGGAAGCGCTGCTCCTGGTAAGCGAGGGCCTCGGCCAGGAGCTGGTCTTTGTGGGCGAGGAAGTATGCCTTGACGGCCTCATAGTCGTTCGGTACCAAGCCGTCCAGGATAGCTTCCTCGAGCTTCTTCTTGATGTACCCCACCGCCGGGGAGGGTGGGAGGTTGCACAAGGCCATGATCTCCTCTCCGCGCACGGGGGATTGGAAGGCCCGGAGGCGGTCTCGCTCTTGGACCTCCTCGATGCGTTTCTGGAGGACATCGTAGTTGCTCATGTAGCGGCGTGCCAAGACGGGGTTGCGTGTGGTGATGTCGGCTCGGCACAGCAGGAAGAGATCTTCTAGAGCTTCCCCTGCCTGGACGATGAGGCGTCGGATGGCCGAGTCGGTTACTCCTTCGTCCACGAGAGCTTGCGGCCGCTGGTGGAGGCGGACGAGCGTCTGCACATAAGGCAAGTGCTGCAGGGGGAGTTTGAGCCGCCGGAAGAGGCGTTCCACCATTCGAGCCCCGACCTCTTCATGGCCGTGGAAGGTCCACCCAACCCCTTCGACGAAGCGTTTGGTTTTCAGCTTGCCGATGTCATGCAGAAGTGCCGCCAGCCGGAGCCAGAGGCTGTCGCTGTGTTGGGCGACATTGTCGACAACCTGCAGCGTGTGGCGCAGGACATCCTTATGCCCATACGCCTGCTTGCCCACTTGGAGCAGTTCAACCCCGGCAAGGTGGTGGAGTTCCGGCAGGATGTACTGCAGGAGCCCTGTCTCGTAGAGGATTATAAAGCCTCGGCTCGGGCGGGGAGTGGAGAGGAGTTTCAGCAGCTCCTCGGTGATGCGCTCTTGGGAGACGATTTGGATGCGCGCGGCTAACTCCGTCATGGCTTGGCGGGCATCGTCGGCGAGTGTGCCCTCCAGCAGGGCTACGAAGCGGGCAGCTCGAAGCATGCGGAGTGGGTCTTCGTTAAAGGTGATGGCCGGATCGAGCGGCGTTCGGATGAAGCGCCGGTTTAAGTCCTGGAGCCCACCGAAGAGATCGACAAGCGCCCCCCAGTAGGGCTCATTGAGAGCGATAGCCATGGCATTGATGGTGAAGTCCCGGCGCCGCAAATCATCCCAAAAGGTGCCCTCCTGGACGATCGGTTTGCGCGACTCGGCTGTGTAGATCTCCCGCCGCGTTCCCACAAGCTCGCACCGATATTCCCCGATGGGTACCAGGGCTGTGTGGAAGCGTTCGTAGAGGACGGCTTTAGAGCGGAAGCGGCGTGCCAGCAGGCGAGCAAAGGCCAGCGCATCCCCAATGACGGTCAGATCGATCTCGGTGCGCTGCTTCCCAAGGAAGAGGTCCCGGACGAATCCCCCGACGACGAACAAGCCGACTCCCTGCTGGTCAGCAATTTGGCCCAGACGGCGTAAGAGGGGATCGGACAGCTCTACGCGCGGGGCGCTGTCGAGATACTGGTGGACGTCCTCTGGCACTATCATTGCTGGTCCGGCTGTTCGGCTTGGGAGAGTTGCCGTTGGAGCAGAGAGTAGTGTTCAGCACGGAAGCGCTCACTGAGCGCTGCAATGTCTTCCACTGGCACTTGCAAATGACGCAGCAACAGCGTCAGGAGGTATAGCGAAGCTTCGAGCTCTTCAGCCACCACCACGGAAGCCCCAGCAGCGTAGAGGGGTTCGATGTAGGCGACAAAGCGCGTGCGTGCAGCAATGAAGGCTTCCGCATTCAGGCTGCGGATGAGTCCGATGGCGTGGGGAACCATGCGCGTGTCGGAGATAGCTACTACGATGGCGCGGGCGCGATCGGCTCCAGCGCGTCGCAGACTCGTCTCGTCAGTACAGTCGCCCAAATACACGGGCTCCCCAGCAGCTTGGAGCCGAGCCACGGTGAACGGGTTGAGTTCCAGGATCGCGTAGGGGATTCCTGCCGTCTTGAGGAGTGCATGCACCGTAGAGCCCGTGATGCCGTAGCCGATAATGAGGACATGCCCTCTCGGCCCTTCCTGCTGGGTGATTCTCGCAGGGGGACTTGGCATCCACCGGTGAGCCGTCAGGTAGAGTAGGGATACTAGGAGAACGCTCCCGATGAAGGCAGCTCGGAGGAGGCGCTCCGTTTCCACGTCGAACAGTCCAGTTTGTAGCCCGACGGTCAGCCCAACGATGGTAAATTCCCCAAGCGAAGCCAGTAAGATCCCGCTCAGAGTGGCCGTCCGGATTGGATATCCGGCAAGGCGAGCCGGGATGACAGTAGCGGCAAACTTACCTCCGAAGAGGAGCAGGGTCAGCGGGATGAGCCACTTCACGGGCGGCAGGACGTCCAGCAGAAGCCCAACCGAGAGGAAAAACAGACTGGTGAAGGCATCCTTGAAGGGAGTTATGACGCCAATGAGACGGTGGCGTTCCTGAAAATCGGCAAAGAGCAATCCTGCCACGAAGGCGCCTAGGGCGGAGGAGAGGCCCCAGGAATCGCTCAATAGTGCGGCCCCAATGCCGATCGTGAGGCCTAAGAGGACGAAGGCCTCACGCGCAGAGGTTAGCCGCAGCAGTCGGATGGAGGCACGGATGGAGAAGCGCAGCAGGATGAAGAGTACTGTGCCAGCTGCTAGAATGAGGATGAGCTCCCGGAAGAAAAGCCAGACCGAGAGAGTCTGCCCCCCGGCGAGGAAGCCTAAGAGGCGTACGGATACAATGAGCGGAGCCACGGCCACATCTTGCGCCAGGAGAATGGTGAAAGCCAGCCGCCCGTGGGGAGCTTCCATTTCTCCGCGTTGGAGCAGGAATCCCAAACCGACGGCCGTGCTGCTCAGCGAGACAAGCATCCCAACGGCGAGCGCCTCCGCGAAGCTCTCCCGCTGCCACAGAAACCAGAGGGCCGTCCCGACGAGCGTCGACAGCCCCATCTGCAGCAGGCCACCGATGAGAGCAATGCGCCGTAGCTGCCAGAGGCGCTGGAAGGAGAACTCCAGCCCAACAGTAAAGAGCAGCAGGGCAACGCCAATATTGGCCACCAGCTCAACGGCTGCTGACGGGCTTATCACATTCAGTCCGGCCGGGCTCAGGAGAACACCCCCGAGGATGAGGCTCAGCACTGAAGGGATGCGGAAGCGATCGGATACAGCTGTCAGCACAAATGCTACCCCCACCAGCAGGAGGAGCTCTTGCAAGAAGGCGAGCTCCATCGATTAGCCACCGTGGTCCTCCGAAAGGTCAAGACGCGGCAGATCCGTAACGCGGCGAATACCTATCTGACCGGCATCGCGGCGTTGCATAGCCACGAGAGCCGCTGTATAGATGTCTTTCCACGTCAGCCCGAACTTCTCCAGCAGCTCCTCCGGTTCTCCACTGCCACCGAAGGTGTCACGGATGCCCACAAACTCGATGGGCACGGGGTAGTTTTTAGCGAGCACTTCTGCCACAGCGCTGCCCATGCCGCCATGGATCTGGTGCTCTTCGGCGGTGACAACAGCTCCGCACTCCCGGGCAGCTGTAACGATGGTCTCCACATCCATTGGCTTGATCGTGTGGTTGTTGATGACGCGGGCACGAATCCCGCGCCGGGCTAGCATATCGGCCGCTAGCAGAGCCTGCCAGACCATGGCGCCGCACGCGATGATGGCCACGTCGGATCCATCTCGAAAAACTTCAGCCCGCCCGAGCTGGAAGGGGGTATCCTCAGTGGTAAACCACGGGACGCTGGCACGCCCGAAGCGGACGTAAGCAGGGCCCCAGATTTCGCCAATGGCGATGGTGGCCTTCTTTGTCTCCATGTAGTCGCAGGGGACTACCAACGTCATGTTCGGCAGCGAGCGGATGACAGCAATGTCCTCCAGCGCCTGGTGTGTTGCCCCATCAGGGCCGACGCTAATGCCAGCATGCCCCCCACCGATTTTGACGTTGACGTAGTTATAGCACACGGAGATGCGCAGCTGGTCTGCATTCCGGAAAGCGCAGAAGGTCCCATAGCTGGCAAAGAAGGGGATCTTGCCCGACAGAGCTAGTCCAACGGCAATGGTCGTAGCGTTCTGCTCTGCCACCCCGATAGAGAAGAAGCGGTCGGGGAAGCGATCGCGGAAGAAGGAAGTCATGACCGACTCGGTGATATCGCCCCCGAGCACGACGACATTATCGTAGCGTTCGCCCAGGACGACGAGGCCCTCCCCGAAGCCTTGGCGTGTTGGTTTATGGCCGAGAAGAGGAAACTCTGGCATGCCTTTCAGCGCTGCTGGGAGACGAGCTGTTGGTACTGCGGCAGAGGGAAGAGCTCAAGGAGGCGGGCCCACACAAGAGAGGCTGGCACATCCCCGCCTTCGGCCTGGATCAGGAAGCGTCGGGCTACAACGGCCCGCAGGCGCCCGTTCCGGCTCAGTGGATCCCACACTACATAGCCGATCCCTTCAGGCCGGTGGAGCAGCTCCAGCTGCTGGCTCGGATAGTCTTTAGCAGGGTTGCGGATGCGATCCAACTCGGCGTAGAGCTGGGACGGCGCTGCACCGTAATCGCTGACCATCATCCAGAGATAGCCGCCGTTGCGGAACCGGACCTCCTGTGAGACGCTCAGGACAACGCTTCCCTCCCCCAGCACTTTGCGTCCAGAACTCGGGGGCAAGACCTCCGCGACCTCAGGAATGGTGCTCGAGGGGGGGAGAAGAGCAAGGAGCGTTTCGGCGGGCACTGGGGTCTGCCGAACGGGAGGGGCCTCAACTGCAGGAGTTGCCGGCGGGGTTTGCTCTGCCGTAGGCACGCCGGCGCTATTGGGTGGTGTAGATCGGGTGCAGCTGTACAGGAAGCAGGTAGCAACCAGAAGACCTAGCCCTCGCATGGGGTTGTCACGTTTCAGCGGCTTCCACAACGGCAATGTAAGGGTCTTCCAACTCCTGCAGTGCTCGGAGTGCCTGCTCAGGGGTTGGTGGTTTACCGTGCCAGCGGTAGTCGTCCTCCATGAAGGAGACACCGCGCCCCATCTTGGTGTGCGCGATAATGACGGTCGGCCGGCCAATTCGGCGGCGGTGATTTTCCAGGAATTGGTCAAAACAGGCCATGAGCTCAGCGTAATTGTGTCCGTCGCACTCTAGGACAGTGCAGCCGAAGGCCTCGAACTTTTTGTCGAGGGGATAGATGCTCATTACCTGATGGACGCGCCCGTCGATTTGGCAGTCGTTGTTGTCCACAATCCAGCAGAGGTTGTCCAGCCCATAGTGGGCTGCTGCCATGGCGGCTTCCCAGACGGACCCCTCTTGCAGTTCGCCATCGCCGGTGAGGGCAAAGACACGACGGTCATTTTTGTCGAGCCATTTGTCGCTCAGTGCCATTCCTACGGCGATAGAGATACCCTGTCCGAGCGATGCCGTGGAGGTTTCGATTCCGGGCAGCCCCATGTCGCGTCCTGGATGGCCTTGGAGGCGGCTGCCATACTTGCGCAGGGTACGGAGTTCCTCAATGGGGAAGAACCCGGCCCGTGCCAGAGTCGAGTAGAGCACTGGGCAGAGGTGGCCGGCACTGAGCACGTAGCGGTCCCGTTCGGGCCACCAGGGGTCCTTTGGACGGTAACGGAGGTAGCCCCCGAAGAAGAGCACGGCGTGGATGTCGGCGGTTCCCAGCGGGCCACCGCTATGGCCGGAGCCCGCTAGCACGAGCATTTTGATGATGTCGCGCCGGATCTCACGGGCAATTTCGGCAAACTCTTCCGGGCGACGGCGGCGGTTTTCGTATACGGTTGGGCTAAAGACAATGCGCAGCTTGTCAAGCGTCATGGCATCGGGCATGCGTGGATGGAGGCACAAACTTACAAAAGTCCGTTAGCACGTTGAGCGAAGGGTTGTCTGGCGGGGTGTAATTTTGCAGCCGTCGGCAAGTCCTCTAGCATTTCTACTCTCTCATGCCATCGCATCCCTTCCTGCCCCTGACCGATGAGGATCGGCGGGAGATGCTCTCCGCCATTGGTGTTCGGGACGAAGAGGAGCTCTTGAGTGCTATTCCGGAGAGTCTGCGCATACGAGAGCTGCTGCCGCTGCCGCCGGCCTTGTCAGAGGCCGAGCTCTACGACTACTGCCGCCGTTTAGCGGCTCGCAACGCTGGA
Organism: Candidatus Kapaibacterium sp.; assembly: GCA_938084565.1. GTDB lineage: Bacteria > Bacteroidota > Ignavibacteria > Kapaibacteriales > HRBIN21 > HRBIN21. Next base: position 24,204 of record CALKEU010000010.1, read on the forward strand.
GCGCATACGCACATCTGCTTCATGGGGGCGGGGGCCTACGATCACTATGTGCCGGCAGTGGTGGAGTGGGTCCTCAACCGTTCGGAGTTTCAAACGGCGTATACGCCGTACCAGGCGGAGGTCTCCCAGGGGACGCTCCAGAGTATCTACGAGTTTCAGACGATGATCTGCCGCCTGACGGGGATGGAGGTGGCCAATGCGTCCCTCTATGATGGCGCAAGTGCGGTGGCCGAGGCATGTCTGATGGCGCAGGCCATCACGCGTCGGTCTCGCATTCTCATGGCTGGGACCCTCCATCCGCACTATCGCCAAGTAGCCCAAACGGTGAGCGCCGGTCGCGGGCTCCTCTTCCAGGAGCTCATCGCTGCCGATGGGACGGCCGATGTCGATCGGTTGGCCGAGGAGCTCGACGAGACCGTAGCGGCCGTTGTTGTACAGCAGCCCAACTTTTACGGAACGATTGAGGATGCTGCCCCTACCGTTGGTCAGTTAGCGCACCAGTGTGGAGCGCTCTTCATCGTTGTGGCCGATCCTGTCAGCCTTGGGCTCCTCGAGGCGCCAGGGGCTTATGGGGCCGATATCGTTGTGGGCGAGGGGCAGTCGCTTGGGATTCCTCTGAGCTTCGGTGGGCCGTATGTCGGCTTTTTCGCCACGCGCCGGCAGTATGTCCGCTTCCTCCCGGGGCGCCTGGTTGCCATCACGCACGATACGGAAGGCAAGCGCGGTTTTGTGCTTACCTTGCAGACGCGAGAGCAGCAGATCAAGCGCGAGCGGGCTACCTCGAACATTTGCACAAACCATGGGCTCATGATGCTTGCGGCAACCGTTGCCCTGTCCTGGTTAGGCAAGGAAGGGTTGCGGGAGCTTGCGCGTCAGTGCTTCTATCGGGCCCGATATCTGGCAGAGCGTGTTGCGGCGCTCCCTGGGTACGAGTTAGCCATTGAGAAGCCCTTCTTCCGGGAGTTTCTCGTCCGCACCCCTGTGCCAGCGGAGCAGATCGTTGCCGCTGGGCTCGAGCGGGGATTTCTGCCAGGTGTCCCAACCCACTGGCTTGGGGCACAGCTGCCGGGCTTGCTCATTGCGGTGACAGAGCAGCGGACGCGGCAGCAGATGGATGCATTCGTGAGCTTCTTGGCCGAATTTTCCCCCAGATGACCAGAGCTCGTCCTGCGCAGAGCCGTGTGCGTCGATGGGTGTGGACGAGCGTACTCGTAGGACTCGTCGTGCTCCTGGTACTCCTCTTCTCACGCTATGGGGTGCTGACGCGCTGGCGTGTGGAGAGCCAATACCAGGAGGTGCGTTCGCGCTACGAGCGTCTGCGGTGGCAGGCCGATTCCCTCCAGCGCCGGATTGAGCGGCTCCGCTCGGACGAGCGTGAGCTCGAGCGCCTCGCACGGGAGCAGTACGGTATGGCACGTCCGGGCGAGACGGTCTATGTCATCCCGGGGGGGCATGGTGTTGGGCGTTGACATTGGGGCCACCCGAACCAAGCTCGGGCTTGTCCGTCTGCAGGATGCTCAGCTTGTGTGGCGGCAGATAGTGCCCACTCCACGCGAGGCTACAGCGGAGGCGTTCCTTGCATGGTTGCAGCGCACGATTCGGGAAGCTCTCCAGGGAGCCGCCGTCGAGGGGATTGGGATCGGAATTGCGGGCTTCGTGGATCCGGAGGGAACTCTTGTGCACTCGCCGAACATGCCTCAACTGCAGCAACTCCCGCTGCAGAGGTGGCTCGGCGAACACTTTCCCTTCCCGGTGGTTGTGGACAACGATGCCAATGTTGCCGCCTGGGCCGAGTATCGCCTGGGGGCAGCACAGGATGTGTCGGAGTGCTTGTATGTGACTGTGGGGACAGGGGTAGGCGGAGCACTCATCCTGGGTGGGCGGCTCTGGCGCGGGGTGCATGGTGGGGCGGGCGAGATCGGCCACGTAGTTGTCGATCTGACTGCATCGGAACATGCGGGGGTGCCCCCATTCCGCATCGGGGTTCTGGAGGAGTATGTCGGACAGGCGGCTCTCCTACGGTGTGCACAGGGCATGGTAGCTCGCTACCCCGATTCCGTGCTGGCCTCGCGTCCGATCACGCTGGAGGCGCTGGCGGAGGCATACGGCGCCGGCGATGAGGCAGCTCGGGAATGCCTTGCCTGGGCAGCGTGGGTGCTGGGGCTCGGGCTTGTCTCAGCGTTGGCTCTCGTGGATGTTGAGGTGGCTGTGCTCGGAGGAGGAATCGTGGAGGCGTTTCCTGGCTTTGTCCCAGCAGTTCATGCGACAGTCCGGCATCGTGCCCTGCCTGCTCTGGCCAACCGTGTGCAACTCCGCAGTGCGCAGTTTGGCGTGTGGGCAGGAGTTCTCGGTGCAGCCTTGCTTGTAGGGGAATGTCCTACCAGTGGCGATACGCACCATGCGTGAAGTGCTCTCCACGTCCAGAGCCCCTGCCCCAATTGGCCCGTATGTGCAGGGGATACGCGCTACAGGTACGCTCGTGTTTGTCTCCGGTCAGCTGGGTCTGACGCCCGATGGAGCCATGGCAGGAGAGGATATCCGGGCGCAGACACGCCAGGCGCTGCAGAATCTGGAGGCCATTCTCCAGAGCGCTGGCGCTCGTCTGGAGCACGTGGTCAAGACGACAATCTTCCTGCGCTCCCTGCAGGATTTTGCTGCCATGAATGAGGTGTACGCTGAGTTCTTCGGTGCCCACCCACCTGCCAGGACGACCGTGGAGGTATCGGCGCTGCCGCGGGGAGCGCTGGTGGAGATTGAGGCCATCGCTGTGGTGCCGTAGAGCTGCTAAGGGAGGACGAGGCAAGCCCGGTGCCACTGCCGGTTCCCGTGGCGCAGCACGAGCTGGTAGGCTCCAGCACTGATGTGTGGCGGTATCGTCAGCGCCCCTATGCCCCCTGCTATGTGGAGCAGTGAGCGCAGAGAGCTCTGCCCGAGCACAGAGGTGAGCTCAAGTGTGCAGGGCCCGTCGAGAGGCTCTGGGAGTTGGAGGTAGAGCGTCTGTCCGGGCTTGATGGGCTGTGGGAAGAGCTGCAAGGGGACCCTCTCCTGCCGGGTGCTTACGCTGGATGGCTGGCGGGGCTGGAAGGTGAGCAGCCGTAGCTGTGCTACCGAAATTCCGGCAAAGTGGAGGGCAGGGTCGCTCAGGAGACCGATGCGGAGTCGTATGGACTGACCCGCAAAGGGGCTTACATCGCACCGCTGGGGATGCCAGAGAGGGAAATGCCCATCCCAGCCCCACAGACCCGCTTCTTGGCGGCTGCCGGGCAAGCCCAGACCCTGTTTCATCCGATCGGCCCTGAGCCGCTGCCAGGATGCGCCGCCGTCGGTGGAAATTTCTAAGGTGGCTACGTCATAGTTGGCCTCCACACTCCACCGGGCCCAGAAGTCCAGCACGGCTGAGCTTCCAGCCGGCAGAAGCAGTGGCGCCCGTAGTGTGGCATAGAGGGAGGCCGAATCGCGATATGTCCCCGCAGGGGCGCTGCTGAGGGTCCAGGCCATGAGAGCAGAGTCGTAGACCACTCCCCAGCCGTCGAGCTCCCAGCGATGGGCATCCTCAGCTGAAACGAACAGGGGCAGAATGCTTGGGCGGCCCCAGCGGAGGGCACAGGTATCGCGATGGGTAACGCCGTCGTGGGTGATGAGGACTTCAAGCCGTAAGCTGTCCCCCTCCCGCCAAGAGGCCTGGGGTGGAAGCGCCCATAGGAGGCGGCGACACTCAGCTGGCCCGAGCGAGGGCAAGGAGAGCGTGAATTCCTCTGGAGGGCTGACCCCGTCGGAGAGGGGCTGTATGGAGACCGTGGCTGGACTTGAGGGGGCAGTCCCAATGTTGCAGCACTGTAGCCAGAAGGAGGGTGTGCTCTCCCACTGGGCACCGAAAAACAGTGGTCGGATATTGGCTCCGGCGCTCCAGGCTGCTTGCCGATTCAGCCAGAGGTTTTCCCGGGCCTGCGGGAGCAGGCGCTCTCGCGGTGGCCAGAAGCCGTCGACAATTGTCCCGACCTCGGGAGTCATGGCGAGCACCTTTGGCTTCCCACCGTCGGTGGTGTCGTAGAACCAATCGTCGGAGACACCGCGGGCGGCGTAGCCCACCGTCTGCAGGTCACGGCCGGCCGAGTAGAGGTTCTCTCGCGTTGCAACGGCGGCAAAGAGCCGGTAGAGGAGGGAATCAGGCGTCTCCCTCTCGAGCGCTGAGAAGGGGTAGATGAGCAGATTGCTGTAGGTATGGTAGTGGAGTGCCAGGCGGAACCGATAGCGCTGGCACAGCGCTCGTATGGCCTGGAGTTCGGGCTCAGAGAAGGGGGCTGGTCCGCGGTACGTCTCTGCTTGTGGATTGAGAGAAGAGCCGTTGTTCGGGGCATCCCAGAAGGCCAGCGGCCCGTAGTTCCGATTGAGGTCTACCCCGAAACTCCCATCGGGGTTGGGACGGCGGTTCTTCCGCCACATGCCGCCTCCGTTGGGGCGGCGGCTCTCGTTGAAGGCATAGCCATCGGGATTGACAACGGGGACCACGTACAGGAGGCGTTGCTGCAAGAGGGCACGTGCCTCGGGGTGGCCGGCGGCAGCCTGTTCCAGCAGCCACCAGAGGAAGTACACCAGCACGGTTACACTGCCGGGCTCCCGTGCGTGGTGGAGTGCCGTATAGAGGACTGCTGGTAAGGTATCCGGGCGGTGCCCCAGCGAGAAGCGGTAGCCCAGGAGGGGGCGCCCCTCCACGGAGAAGCCCAGCGTGTCGGGGCCGGCCACAGCCTGCGGGAAAAACTGCTGCATGCGGGCAAATTCCTCGTAGATCTCCTCCAGCCGATAGAACCCACCCATGCTGCCGAAGCGGAAAGAGCGCGGGTCGGAGGCTGTGCGAGGGGGCTCGGAGCTGAGCCGTAGCCGCTCGGCAGCAAAGTCCTCCATATCGGGGATGAGCACCTCCACGGCCACTCCCCGGGACCGGAGAGAGTCGACGCCCCAGGCCGGTAGAACGGTCTCAACTCCGGAGGGTGTCCACCGCATGGCGTGGTCATCGGCCCCCATGTCCCAGAGAAGCTGTGGGGCTACCTCCCCAGCAATGCGGACATACGCATATACTGTAGACGGCGGCACAAAGCTCGGCTGTGCTCGAAGGGCAAAGCCTATCACAAGGATCCCCCAGAGGACGGGCATCAGCATTCTCCCTGTTCTGTGAGTCGGCATACGACGAGGAGTTTCTGGTTCTGCTCAAACCACGGCGCACCTTGGAGCTGGAGACGATGGACCGTAGCCTGCAGCGTTGGGAAGAGGGTCGAGGCTGCGTTTAGTTCGCCGGCGATATCCCCGCCCTTATAGGCCACGAGCATACCTGTGGGCTTGAGCAGGGGGCAGGCCCACTGGAGCAGCCTGGGCAGCGGGGCAACGGCTCGGGCGAATGCGCAGTCGAAAGCGCGCTGGTATGCCGGATCAGTTGCAAGCTCCTCAATGCGGGCACGCTTGACCTGGAGGTGGGGGAGCCCCGTATGGGCCGCAAAGAGGGCCACCAGCCGGGCTTTCTTCGCCACAGCCTCTACGAGCAGCATGTGCACATCTGGCCGCGCAATGGCCAGAGGAATACCCGGCAATCCCCCGCCGGTGCCAATATCGATGCAACGGGCCTTCGGCGGGAGCGTAATGTACTTGAGGGCCGCCAGCGCATGCAGGATGTGGCGCTCGTAGAGATGCTCAATGTCCTTGCGTGAGATTAAGTTGATGCGCTCGTTCCAGTACCGTAGCTCCCGCCCATAGCGCTCGAGCGCCTTCAGCTGCTGGGCTTCGAGCACAATGCCATTGGCTGCGCAGATGGTCCACAGCTGTGCCAGATCCATAGCGCCCTCGGCCGTGGCACTCGGGCGAGGGCCGCCGGCAGAGGAGCTACTCCTGTTCGGAGGCGTTGCTCGCGCTGCTCGAGCTCGTCTCTGCCTTCTCCGCTGTGGAGCCTTTGCGCGCATAGTCGGTGATATAGAAGCCGCTCCCCGTAAAGATGAAGCCTACATTGCGGCTCAGGAGACGTCGGACGCGCCCCCTTCCTTTGGTAGGCTGCTCGCATACATCGGCAGGACAGCTCTCCAGCGGAGGCTGTGTCATGGACTGCAGGTATTCGAAGCGCTTCCCGCACGTCTGACAGACGTACTCATAGATCGGCATGGCTCGAGTCCTCCATAGCAATACGGACACCTTCCACGTACGGAGCTTGGGGGAGGAAGCCCATGCGATCGTAGACGAGCCGGAGGGTCTGCTGAGCCCGAGCTCGGGCACGTTCGGCTCCGTGAGCCAGAAGGCTCAAAAGGTAGCCGCTGTCGCGCTGCAACCGCTCGAATTCCTCACGAATCGGGCGGAGGAACTCAATGAGCGCCTCGGTCAGCGCTGCTTTGAGCTCAGCATAGCCGGCTCCGGCAAATTCCTGTTCGATATCGGCAATACTCTTGCCCGTGGCAATGTGGTAGAGCACCATAAGGTTGCTCAGCCCAGGCCGATTCTGCTCATCGTAGCGCACCTCACGCCCGGAGTCCGTGACAGCACGCCGGATCTTCCGCCGGATGGCCTCCGGAGAGTCGGTCAGAAAGAGCACGGCGTTCTCGTTCGGATCCGATTTGGACATCTTCTTCCGCGGCTCCTGCAGGCTCATGATCTTGGCCCCAAGGGGTGGAATGTAGGGTTCCGGGACGCGGAAGGTCGTCCCGTAATAGTGGTTGAACCGTTCAGCAAGATTGCGTGTCAGCTCCAGATGCTGCTTCTGGTCGGCTCCCACGGGGACCAGATCGGCCTGATACAGGAGAATGTCGGCCGCCATGAGAATCGGGTACGCAAAGAGCCCAACATTGACGTTGTGGCGATGCTGGGCGGATTTCTCCTTGAACTGCGTCATGCGGCTACATTCCCCCATACCCGTCAGGCATGCCAGCACCCAGCTCAGCTGCGTGTGTTCGGGAACGTGTGATTGGACGAAGAGCACACTCTGCTGCGGATCAATACCGCAGGCCAGGAAGAGCGCAGCTGTCTCCAATGTCCGCTGCCGCAGCTCGGCCGGATCCTGGCGAACGGTGATCGCATGGAGGTCGGCGATCATGAAGTAGCACTCGTGACTCTGCTGCAGAGATACCCAATTGCGTAGGGCGCCCGTATAGTGCCCGATTGTCAACCGCCCCGAAGGCTGAATCCCGCTGAGGATGACTGGGCGCTGCTCCATGCTGCTCCTTCCTGAGAGACACACGCCACTGACTGGCAACGTGCTACGGGGACGAACCATTTGCCTGCTCTATTGCGCAAAGGGAGCGATAGGGGTGGGGGCAAGAGAAGAGGGGGATTCGGCGGCGAAAGATCTCTTGGGGGGCAGACCCCTATCGCTCCGTGTGGTCGCTGGTGGATTCGAACCACCGACCTTCCGCGTGTGAAACGGACGCTCTGGACCAACTGAGCTAAGCGACCAGCAGAGCGTCCGCAAAAATACGGATTGGCCACCTTTTAGGCGGGCGCAAGGCGGAGTACGCAGGAGAGCCGCAGGAAGCGCTCCCGCTGCGGTTCGGGGCGCACCAGAATGAGGCGGATACTGAGCAGCCAGCGGGGGCGTGAGCCGGCTCTACTGCGCACCAGTGCACATCGCAGGCGGGCGTTGGGCAGAGGAGGCTGCCCACGCTGCCAATGCCACATACGGCGGGCAACGACCCCATTGTTTGCCTCCCAGAGAGTCAGCCGCAGGGAGCGCACCGCCGCCAGATCTTCGCTCTCCTCCCCGCCGCGCAGCCCATCGAGCACAAGCTCTGCCGTGTCGAGCCATAACCGCCGTTGCGGAGGAGGCTCTGTCGAGACAATCCGAAGGCGCAGACGGAGTGTCTCCAGCCCCGCTGCCGTGTCCAGCACTGCTTCATCGACCTCAGCAGCATACCCCAACCAGCGGAATTCTTCGCCCTCTGGCATCTGCCTGAGCTCTGCATTCAGCTCTACGGTCTCTTCCACGGTCAGCTCAATGGAGCGCTTCCGGGGGACTACCTCTCGCTCCGTCGGTAATTCGACCGGCGAGACGCAGGAGCCCACGGCCAGCAGCCCCGCACCGAGGACGACTCTACCGACCAAGCGTGATACCATAGCTCAGCCCCGCCTTTCGACTGACGAACCAGGTGCCATCGACCCGATAGCCCAAGAGGCTCCCTTCGAGCCCAACGAGGGCATGAGCGGAAGCCCCCAGCGGCACAGATGTTCCAAGCCACAGCTTCCCCACCGGGCCGATGAGTGTGGCGGCAACCGTGAAGCGAAGCTCGGCTGTTAGCCCCGAAGGCGTAGAGGCCATGCTCCACCAGTAACTCGGCCCCGCCCACAGCAGTGTCGGACGCTGCCGATAGAGGACCCCATCGCGGGTGGAGAATTCCTGTGAGAAGGCCTCACTGCCAATCTCGAGCCCAACGGCATGCCCGGGAGCCAGCGGGGTCCAGACCCCAAGGGCTACGTCGCGCAGCCCTATTGGACCCCGACTCGGCAGTGCAACGTCCGGCCAGCTGTACTCCCATGCGCCGAGCGAGCGCAGAGAGAAGAACAGCGGCGGGCTCTCCCGGTACGGCACAGCGTTTGGCGCCTTCGGCAGCGGCACAGGGCGGCTGTCGGCCGTGGGAGAAGGCAGCGGGAGCAGACGCGGCTCGGCCAACGTGAGCGCAGGACCGGCAGTGCTCGAGAGCACGGGCTCTGAAGCCACGGCCGTGGGTTGCCCCTGCGGCTCCGATGACACCCTCGATGGGGCTGCCGGTGGAGTGCTCGGAATGTGGGGCCGTACCTCAGCCGGGGTCGGAGCCGCAAAGGGCTGCTGGACGGGCTCCGGCAGATGCGCTCTGCCCAGCAGCAGAAAGCCCACCACGGCAAGCCCAGCCCCGCCGATTGCTCCCAAGAGGGCAGCAACCCAGAGGTAGGGATGCCGCCACAGTGGCCGCCGCTGCGTCAAGCCCAGCTGCTCGAGGAGGGCCTCCTGCACGGACGCCGATGGCGGTTCAGGCTCCTGGCGCAGCAGCCGATTGAGCACCACAAGCTCCCGAAATGCCGCTCGGAGCTCCTCTTCGGTTGCTAACCGCCAGAAGAGCTCCTCCTCTTGCTCGATCGGCAGCTCCCCCTCGAGCAGTTCGTGTAATCGCTGTAGGTACTCCTGGCTCTTCATGGGAGGATCCCTCACCGTTGTGAACTCGAGAGACGCAGCTCCTGTATGTACGGAGCCAATATCTGCCGCAGCTTCTCCTTGGCGCGGAAGACCCGCACCTTGGCCGTTGTCTCCGTGATGCCCAGCAGTTCTGCAATCTCAGCATACGCCAGCCCGAGCTGCTCCCGTAAGACAAGGGCCTCGCGATACTCCAGCGGAAGCTGAGTCATGGCCTGCTGCAGCAGCCCAAAGAGCTCCGCCTGCTCAACCGCTCCAACGGGCGAGGGGCTTGAACCGTGGAGCTCTTCATCGAACTCGTACGCAGAGCGGTTGTCCCGCTTGAAATTCAGACACACATTGCGCGCAATGCGGAACAAGAAGGCCGGCACATTGCTCATCCTCCGCTCCTGCTGGGCACTCTGCCAGATGCGGATGAAGGTCTCCTGCAGCACATCGTGGGCATCGTAGCGGTTGCCCATAATGCGAGCGCAGTAAGTGTAGAGCCGGTGTGCGTAACGGGCATAGAGCTCCCGAAAGGCCGCCTCCGCTTCCCGACGGTTCCCAGAGCGGAGCTGCTGGAAGAGCTCCTCATCGGCTGCCGAAGACATAGGGCGGGCCATGGCACTTGCAATAACCCTCAGCTGGCTCAGCCGTTACGGCATACCCCTACAGGCTGCGCCCGAGGCGGTAATTTCGCACACTTTGTGCACTACAGCTGCCCATGGTGATGCAGACAGTGTGCGGTCAGGCGGCTCCTCTCATGGGTGGCAGAGATCGTCCCGATTGGACTGCCCGTATCACAGCGGCGAGGGAGCCATGCTCAAGGAGCTGCTCAAACCCGAAATCCAAGAACTACTGGAGCAGCGTCGCTGGAATGAGCTACGGGAGGCCTTGGCAGAGTGGTCCCCACCGGAGATTGCCGAGCTGCTGCTGGATCTCAGCAAGCACGAGCGCGTCCTCCTCTTCCGGGCTCTGCCCCGATGGCTTGCCGCAGAGGTCTTCTCCCACCTGGAGGCCGCCCAGCAAGATGCACTCCTCCAGGAGCTGACCGACCAGGAAACACGTGAGCTCCTCCACCGCCTCAGCCCCGACGACCGGACGGCCCTGCTGGAGGAGATGCCTGCCACCGTCACGCGCCGCCTCCTGACCCTGCTCGAGCCGGAGGATTTCCGCGAAGCCAGCTTCCTGCTCGGCTTCCCCGAGCAGAGTGTCGGACGTCTGATGACCCCCGATGTCATCACCCTCCGCCCCTACTGGACGGTCAGGGAGGCCCTGGAACACCTGCGCCGCTACGGCCGCGATAGCGAAACGCTGAACCAGCTCTACGTCACCGACGACGAAGGCCATCTGCTCGGCGAACTCCCTCTGCGTACCCTCGTCCTGGCCGATGAAATGGCCGTGGTGGCCGATCTGATGAACTACGCCGTCGTCAGCCTCTCGGCCTTCGAGGATCGGGAGGCAGCCGTCCACGCCATGCAGAAGTACGATCTGCCTACCCTCCCCGTGGTGGATTCCGATGGGGTGCTGCTGGGCATTGTGACCTTCGACGACGTCATGGATGTGGCCGAGGAAGAGGCAACGGAGGATTTCCAGAAAATCAGCGCCGTCGCCCCGCTGGAGTTCTCCTACCGCCAGGCCTCCATCCCCCAACTGTGGCGACGCCGCATCGGCTGGCTGCTCCTGCTGCTGATTTCGGATTTCCTGACAGCTACCGTCATTGCCGCCTATGAGCATGCACTGCAGAGCGTCATCGCCCTCTCCTTCTTCATCCCGATTATCATCGGCACGGGCGGCAACGTCGCAACGCAGTCTTCTACCCTCATCATTCGGGCCCTGGCACTGCGCGAGATCGGACCCCCGGACTGGTTGCGCGTCTTCCTCAAGGAGCTGGGCGTCAGTGTTCTGCTCGGGGCTGTGCTGGCTCTGGTGGTCTGGCTGCGGGGCTTCTTCTGGCGCGGCGGCCCAGAGGTTGCAGCCGTGGTCGGCATGAGCATGTTCTTCATCGTCATCTGGTCCAACTTCATTGCCGCCCTCTTCCCCATCGCCGCAAAGCGCGTCGGAATTGATCCGGCCGTGATCTCGGGCCCCTTCCTGACGACCTTCATCGACGTGACGGGGCTGCTCATCTACTTCACGATGGCCACCTTCATTTTAGGCCTGTAGCGCTGTTAGGAGTTCCAGTGTATGCAGTGGGCCTCGGCCGCCTGGTAGAGCGGCTCGAGCTCCCGCTGCAGCTCGATCGTGCGGGCAATGGCCGTGGCAATGCGGAGGTAGTGCCGAAAATCCCAGTCCATCTTCCCCTTGCGGTCTTTGAGCCACTTTTCTAACACCCGGTAGCCGCCAATCTGGTACTCCCACATCTCGGGGGTGATGCCCTCGAAGTACTTGTCTTTATTCACAGCCACGCGGCAGGTGTCGGGGTCATAGCGCACGAACTCAATTTTGTCGCTGCCGGTGCCCTGGTACTTAGCAACAGGGGGGTCAAGCTCGGGGCTGCGCAGGAGGTGCAGATCAATCAGGCGCTGGCCCAGGGCGGCAAGCTGCCGAAAGAGCGCCCCATCCGCTGTGAAGGGCACCCGGGGGAAATCCACCCGCAGCGCCTCCGCATACTTCTGGCGGTAGGTGGGGCTGTAGAGGACCGCATAAATATAGGCCAGCACCTCCTCCGGCGTGGGCTCGAAGCCGTAAGCCTCCGAAAGCTTCGGCAGAAGCCACGGCGCCAGGTTGGGCTCGCGCCCCGAAGGATGCAAGTCCCCTGCCTCGGCAGAAGGGTAAAGGTAGAGGGGAAAGAGAGACTCGCAGCCCTTGTTATCCGAGCGAATAACGCCATCCGAAATGATGGTATCTGCTACAAAAAAATAGGTGCATTCCCTGTCTGGCAATTGTTGCCGTCGTGTTATCAACCCCACATTCTCCCCTGCCAGCATGTGGCGCATGAAACCAGGGTATGCCCACCGAAGGAACCCTTTGTTCTTACCCGTGTAGTACGTGTAGCGAATGTCAAAGGGTCGGTAGAGGATTGGGACGATTTTATCACGACTGAGGCCGCTTTGCCTTAGATCTTCTTGAGCAGTGCTAATCTTCCAGTCACGAGCATCCCTACCAAGGTTATAGGTTTGCCGTGCCAGCTCTACATCCATATAGGCAAATACGCGTACGGTACTCCATACCTCCTCTGGGGTAAAGTGGATTGCAAGCCGATCTCGACCTGCCATAATGCCGGTCTGATTGACTGGGAAAAGCTCTGTGATACGCGGCCAGGAGTGGTACTTTTCCAGGCCCTCTTTTTTGCGTGGGATGAAGAAGTAGAAGGGAGTCTCTGGGTGGATAGGCTGGTAGCCGGCGGTTCCCAGCGTGTGGGTTTCCAGCCAGTCGTATTTCTCTTCGCGGCGGCCGTAGAGCTCGGCATGGTAGACCCCTTTCAGCTCGGGGCGCCCGTGCTTGACGAAGATCCCAATCGCCACGCCCTGGCGAATGTCAAAGACATTCTCATCGGGTTCGCCACCCGGCGCTCGCTCCCGCTTGAGGCTATTGCCATGGAGGTCCAGAAGGAAAATCTCGTCAAAGGTCTTTAGCAGGCTCTGCCGCATGCCGCGAAAGGTGGGGTTATCCAAGTAGCCGTGGTTGGTAATCATGGCCACGATGCCGCGCCCAGCCTTCTGAACCTTCCACTGGGCAAAGCGCAGGAACTTTACATAATCGTCTTGCAGCCATTTGGGGTTTTTCTCACCCAACGGCCGGCCGTCCACGGAGTAGTAGCTCTGTGCGCCCTCTACATCGGTTTTGAGGAGGGAGTCTATCCAGGGATTGCGGTTAGC
>CALKEU010000011.1 GCA_938084565.1 Candidatus Kapaibacterium sp.
TCCGCAACCTCGGATGACGTACCCCAGACTCCCACAAGCACCACGACACGAACGCCGCACAATAGGGCGACCCCAACGGCGACCCCACAAAACGATTCCACCGGTCTATCCAGGGACCCCGGTTGGCCCCCTCCTCCACCATCCCCAAAAACCCCAGCGCCAAAATCACGTGCTTCATGACTTCCTCTTTGCCAACGCCGCCTCGATCTTCTCCATCCGGTCCGATAACTTGTTGACCAGATCATAAAGTGCCTGAACCCCTGCCAACGCAACCGATGCTACGTCAATGGCCGCTAAATACTTCGTGGAGTCGTCCGCTACTTCCGCACCCTCTGCCGCGGGCTCCGCACTCTCCACCGCCGGCCGATTCGTCCCAAATACCTCGTGAAAATCCTCACTCACAGGTGCAATATGACGCTCCTGCGAATTGCGATACCGAAACTCCCAAACCTGCACCTGCGCTATCTTGTCGAGTATATCAAACCCCACCTCCCTCAACAGCTCTTTGAAATCACGCGAGCAAGCATCCATCCACACTCCGCCCGCCGTCAAATGCGCCCCATTGCCGTTCGTATCATTAGTACCCACATGCAGAGGATGTAAAGCCGAAAGCCGATTGATCGCCACTCGCCCCGAGGGACGTGCAGGACTCGTCGACCCATCCCCAAAGAGATACACCCGGTAGTCCTCCGTCACGCTGGGCACCACATTCTGCCCAAAGACGAGGTTGTATGCGCCGTTTGCCGTGTTGCCCGAGCCCCCCACAACGATGCTGTAGTCGCCACTGGTGGTGTTGCCCTCGCCCCCGCTGACGACGCTGTACACGCCACTGGCGGTGTTATTTGCACCACCGGCAATGACACTCCCATCCCCGCTGGCTACCTGTGTATTACTACTCCGGCTGGCTTGCCAATCGATGGCATAGAGACCTCGCGGATTGCCCCCGTTGCGGTGGATACTCCAAGCCGGCGCTGCTATCCCCGGAGCGTTGAGTGTGAGGACATCCCCAAGGGATACCCCCCCATCGGTGACCTCTATTCGGAGGCGCGACGCGGGGGTTACCGCCGTCATCTCATTGTACACGCTCCACTCGTAATCCGTGCCGGAGTACGAGCCTCGCAACCGCAATCGCGGCGAGGAAGCCACCCCCCCTGCCGCTACGTCGCTGCTGAGCAAAACCGCCCCATCGTTGTACACTGCAAACCGCTCCCGGCTAAGGTTGTTCTCCAACAGCCGTATTTGCGTCTGCCCGTCGAGAGCCCCCGTTAGCTTGCGGATCGTAAACGCATTCCCGGGTGCCTGGTCTGCATAGTACATCCCATAGGCAGGCACTGTCGCTTGTCCCCACAATGCATTGAAGTGTACAGTGTTCGGCTTGAGGATTGCGGGATTTTGTAATGTCGCCCGAAAGCCAGTGGTCCCATCGTTAAAGGAGGCAGCTTCAAAAGCCGCACCTCCGCTTATGAAGAGCGGCACATAGACGGCATCCCCCCGGCCAAAGTGGACAATCTTCATGAACGCCCCTTCCCCGTCGTCCTGCGCAGTGGTCACCTCTCCATAAATGCCCACCAGATGATTGTTTGAACCCTGGGGGTCAATCCGTGCGTAGAGTGCTGCACTCTCAGCCGCCGAACCGCTGAGACTCTGCGGATACACCCGGTTAGCGTACCGAATCGTGATACCTTCCAAGCTCACAGTGGTCTCATTCTGCACCCGCAGTAGGTCACTACCGGCATCAGCTACGTGCAGCAATGCTGTCGGCGCCGCTGTCCCAATGCCGACATTGCCACTCGTTCTGCTCACCACAATCGGAAGGTCAACAAAGGTTCCACTGTTGTCAAATCGTCCCACAGCCCAATAACTCCCATCTGCTGCGACAGCATTGATAAACCGTGCTACAGTGCCCTGGTAAAAGATGTACTGTGCAATGGAGCCCTGCGGTGCTTGCAAAACCAGTTGTACGTTCTGCGTGCCTTGTACTCTCAATCCCCCGTAATCGGTGCTCGTCTGCACATCGAGTGTATAAAACGGCGAACTTGTCCCTATGCCTACATTCCCGGTCGGGCTAATCCGCACCCGCTCGGCGTTGTTGGTCCGGATGATCAGGGGCTGTGCTGTGCTCGTCCCCAGCCATTGGGTGTTGGGGTCGGTAATTGCATTGCCCCCAAGCGACCAGAAGAGGCCGCTTCCCGAGCTCGAGCTCAGGAGCGGAATCCAGCTGGTGCCACTGTAGTAGTAGAAGCCGGGGTTGTTGTCGGTCTGGTAAATGAGCAACCCCGTGGCTGGAGAGCTTATGGCATCCCGCTGGGCCTGCGTCAGCCGGGGAATGAGCAACCCTTGACTAGTACTCTCCAGGTGCAGCAGTGCAGAAGCGTGCGGTGTCGTGGTGCCAATACCGACATTCTGCTGCGCTAAAGCCACTGTCACGAGAGCTATCGTTACAGCGAGGGTAAATCCACGCCGCATATGCGCTCTCTCCTTGCGTGGGGGACATATGTTATCGGTACAAAGTTAGCCCAGGGGGCAAAGTCGTCGTCTCCGTAAAACTACGGATGTACTGCTAGATGTACTGCTACAAGTTTCCCGGCCGCCTCCAGCCCTTTCCAGGTGGGAGCAAGGGGAGCATACTTGTGGAGGGCATGGAGCAGGGCACGGAAATCTTTCGGGAGTGGGGCTTCGAGATGCATTCGTACGTGTGTGGTAGGATGGTCAAACTCCAGGGCAACGGCGTGTAGGGAGAGGCGATCGAAGAGGGGGCGTTCCACATCACCGTGGGACAATTTGTAACGTCGCTTGATACTCGAGAGGAAGAAGGCTTCCGCCCCGCCGTAGTCGGGATCGACCAGGAGGGGATGGCCGAGAGCGGCACAGTGGACGCGCACCTGATGGAGTCGGCCCGTTACGAGGCGGCACTCCACGTAGGTGGCTATCTGGAAGCGCTGGAGGACCCGCAGATGGGTTCGGGCTTCCTTACCACGGGCTGAGGGAATCATATGCCCCGGGCGCCGGGGGTCTGGCAAAAGGGGAAAATCGATGTCCAGCTCCTCGCGCTCGACAATCCCCGCAAGGACGGCGTGATAGACCTTCTCCACACGGTGGTACTGGAATTGCAGGCTCAGCGCTCGATGAGCCTCCGCCGTGCGGGCAAAGAGCATAACGCCACTGGTGCCCTTGTCGAGTCGGTGGACAACGAACACCCTCCCAAAGCGCTCTTCCAGGAGCGTGCGCAGATTCGGTATGTCCTTCCGGAAGCGGTCTGGAATGCTCAGAACCCCCGGAGGTTTGTTGACGGCAATGATGCTCTCATCACAGTAGAGGATCGAGAGAGTCACTGGCCGTCCCATACTTGGCCGGTTGCGGCACGGTAGGTATTCCACAGCAACATTGCAATTGTCATCGGGCCGACCCCGCCGGGCACTGGGGTAATGGCAGAGGCTTTGGGCTCGACCTCTTCGAAGCGCACATCGCCGACCAGACGCTCCTTACCGGTGGCAGGATCCACAATGCGGTTGATGCCCACGTCGATGACGACGGCTCCCTCCCGGACATGTTCAGCGCCAATAGCCCCAGGCACTCCCATGGCTGCCACCAGTACATCAGCCTGGCGGGTAAAGGAGGCTAAATCCGAGGCTCCCGTGTGGCAAACCGTTACGATGGCGTTGGCCTGCGGCGTCTTCTGCAGAAGCAAGTTCGCCAGAGGTTTGCCCACAATAGCGCTGCGCCCAACAATGACTACATGTTTGCCCGACAGCGATCCAACGTAGCGCCGCAGCAGCTCGAGAATACCCGCGGGGGTGCATGGGACAAAGCCCGGCAAACCTAAGACCAGGCGCCCCACATTCTCCGGATGGAACCCATCGACATCCTTACGGGGATCAATCCGCAGCAGCACCTCTTGCTCGTCGATTTGGCGCGGCAGCGGTAGCTGGACGAGAATGCCGTGGATGTCCTCCCGCTCGTTCCAGCGCTCGATGTATTCGAGCACCCTCGCCTGCGACGTATCAGCCGGCAAATGTTCCACCAGCGAGTAGAAGCCCACCTCCTGGCAGGCTTTGGCCTTAGAGCGGACGTAGACCTGCGAGGCAGGGTTGTCGCCCACAAGCAGCAGAGCCAATCCCGGGCGGATCCTCCGTTCATGCCAGAGGCGCTCGACGGCGCTGCGCAGCTGCGCCCGCAGTTCAGCAGCCACCGAACGGCCATCAATGAGGAGTGCCATCAGGCTGTGCCTCCACCGATTCCGAAAGACACTCCCAGAGACGACGCAGCTGTGCGAGCAGTGCGACGTTGTGCACCCGGATAATACTGGCCCCGCTGTCGAGCAGCAGTGCATGGAGCAGAGCCGTTGCGCAATCACGCTGCCGCGGCTCTGCAATCCCGAGTGTCGCACCGAGGAAGGATTTCCGCGAAAGGCCTATAAGGAGCGGCACCCCAAGCTGGAGAAACTCCCGGTGACGGCGGAGGAGCTCCCAATTGTGCTCGACCCGCTTGCCGAATCCGATACCGACATCGGCCACGACGTGCTGGATCCCGAGGCGGCGGGCATAGGCAATGCGCTCCTGCAAGAAGGCCTTCACGTCGGCTACAACGTCAGTGTAGTGCGGATTCTGCTGCATCGTCTTCGGTGTCCCCTGCATATGCATGAGCACCACGGGCAGCCCGTGTCTGGCAGCCAATTCGCCCAAGCGGGGATCGAAGCGCAGGGCACTGATATCATTGAGCATTGTCGCTCCAGCTGCCACAACTGCTTCTGCGACCTCAGCCTTGGTGGTGTCCACCGAAATGGGGATCTCCCGATTATGGCGCCGAATGCCTTCGATGACCGGCACGACGCGGCGCAGCTCCTCCTCCACCGGCACCGGTTCAGCGCCCGGACGACTACTTTCTCCACCAATGTCGAGCAGATCCGCCCCCTGCTCGATGAGCTCCAGTGCATGCTCCACGGCTGCCTGCGGCTCGGCATAGAGCCCACCATCGGAGAAGGAATCGGGCGTGACATTGACAATGCCCATAATCAGCGGGAAAGGTGGCACCACTCCCGAGCTGAGCAGATGGTGGAGGGGCACTGCTCTCATTGCACCCGGCGAATGCGCATTTCGACCTTCTGCAGCGGATTATCGCGGCTATCCCGCGGCAGGCGGGCAATCGTATCGACGACCTCCATCCCTTCGAGCACCTGCCCGAAGACGGTGTATTTGCCATCCAGCTGCGGGAGATCGACAAGGCAGATGAAGAATTGCGAGGTAGCGCTGTTCGGATCGGCTGCGCGTGCGGCCGAGACAATCCCCCGTTTGTGCGAGAGATGGTTGAACTCGGCCGGGATGCGGCGCTGCGATGGATCGCCGTACCCCCACGTCTCGCGCGGCTTGTCCTTTGAGTTGGGATCGCCCCCCTGAATGACGAAGCCTGGGACAACCCGGTGGAAGGCTGTGCCGTCGTAGAAGCCAATCTGCACCAAGCTATCGAAGTTCGCGCAGTGCAGCGGCGCCACCTCGGGGAAGAGCTCAATGAGAATCGTGCCCAGCGAAGTCCCACCGTGGGTGACGGTGATGAGATAGCGCGGCCGCTCAGCCGAGGCAACCTTGGCCCGCGTTGGCCCCGAAGCACAGGCAATCTCCAGCAACACGAGAGCGCTCGCACATACGGCTATCCACCTCATCGAGTTGATGCTCCTTGGGAGACTTCACGCACTTTGACCGAACGGAGCACAACCGGGGTGACCGGGGTCCCATCATCGGGCCCGAATGGCCCCGGCTCAATGGGCACGGCTGCTATGGCCCGCACAACGTCCATGCCATCGAGCACGCGCCCGAAGATCGTATAGGCCTTAGGCAGATTCGAGGCCCGCTCCAGACAGATGAAAAACTGGCTCGTGTTCGTGTTGGGCCCTCGATTTGCCATAGCTACTGTCCCGAGCTGGTAACCGAGCTGGTAGCTCGGGGTTTTAGGGTTGAGCTCATCTTCGAACTCGCCTCCGTAGATACTCACCCCGCCCGTCCCCCAGAGAGCACGCTGCTTGGGATCTTTGGTGAGCGGGTCGCCCGTCTGGATGACGAAGTTGCGCGCCACGCGGTGAAACAGGACGCCGTTGTAGACCCCGCGTCGGGCCAGCTCGACGAAGTTACGCACGGTCTTCGGGGCATCGAGGCCGTAGAGCCCAAGCGTGATGCGCCCCATGGAGGTCTCCAGCACAGCAATGTGCGTGATTGCGGGGGTATCGGGTCGCTGGGGTGCCACCGCCGATACAAGTTCAGCTGCTGCTGTATCGAGAGCCTGCTGCTCCATAGCCGGACGCTGACAGGCCACGCTCAACAGTGCCGCAATCAGAACGATACCCATCTGGACCTCATCTCAGTTGAACACACCAGTGCTGAGCAGCAACGCAGCGGCCAACACGAGCCTGTAGACGATGAAGCTCCAGAGTGTATGCCGGCGCAGGTAGCGCAGTAGGAAGGCGATTGCGGCATAACTACTGAGGCATGCCGCAGCAAAGCTCATCCCCAGAGCTTCCCACGAGCCCAGCTGGAGCGGCTGCCGCAGGAGCTCGAGGAGCTCTAAGCCTCCGCTGCCGGCAATGGCAGGAATGCCGAGCAGAAAGGCAAACTGTGCGGCATCGCGACGCTTCAATCCGACGAGCATAGCGGCCGCAAGGGTAGAGCCCGACCGTGAGCTCCCCGGCAGCAAGGCAAGTATCTGCACAATACCCACCACCAGCGCATCGCGCCAGCTCAGCTGAGCCAGCTCCCGCTGCCGCCGTCCCTGCAACTCTGCCCACGCCATGAGCCCTGAGACCGCCACTAAGGCGGAGGCTATCACGAGAGGATCCTTCGTCAGTGGTCCCTCCACGAGCGGCTTGAGTGCAATGCCGGCCACCGCAATCGGCAGGCTGCCCAGCAGCAGTGCACCCCCCAGACGGCGCCCGATACCCCCCGAGCTGGTCAGCTCCTGCCCTATCTGCAACAGAGTCCCCCGAAAGTACCACACCAGCGCTGCCAAACTGCCTAGCTGGATGCTGGCCAGAAAGGCCGTCCACTGCTGCGCAACCGCCTGCGGCTCCAATCCAACCAGCATCCCCACAAGCGTGACGTGTGCTGTGCTGCTGATAGGCAGAAACTCCGTTGCTCCCTGCACAAGGCCCAAAATCAGTGCCGTCCCTAGTTCCATCACTGTGTACCTCTCCAGGAAGCGCAAAGATAACCACATCACCTCTGCCCCGACCCCTTGTAAGGGTTGCCAGCTCCCACAGTCACAGTGCTGCGCTTCCATTTTTGTAAGTTTGCTGCCTTGCGGCAGCTTGTAGCACGACTCTCGTCCGGCGCATGTATCCCTTTGCTCTCGTCGAGCCCAAGTGGCAGCAGTGGTGGGAAGAGCAGGGCCTCTACCGTGCTGAGGAGCGCCCCGGGGTGCCGAAATTCTACGTGTTAGACATGTTTCCCTATCCCAGCGCTGCAGGACTCCACATCGGCCATCCCGAAGGGTACACGGCTACCGACATCATAGCCCGCTACAAGCGCATGCGGGGGTACAACGTACTCCACCCTATTGGCTTCGACGCTTTCGGGCTCCCCACAGAACGCTACAGCATGCAGACAGGTATCCACCCACGGCGCGCCACGGAAGAAAACGTGGCCAATTTCCGTCGGCAGCTCAAGATGCTCGGCTTCAGCTACGACTGGTCACGAGAGATCATCACCACCGATCCGGCCTACTACAAGTGGACGCAGTGGATGTTTACGCTCATGTACAACTCGTGGTATGATCCCGCCGAGCACCGTGCCCGCCCCATTGCCGAGCTCCCTCTTCCGGAGAAGCTTACCGATCCGCTCGAACGGCAAGCCTACGAGGATCAGTACCGGCTGGCCTATCCAGCCCTTATGCCCGTCAACTGGTGTCCAGAGCTTGGGACCGTCTTGGCAAACGAGGAGGTCGACGAATGGCGGGAGAAGGGCTACACGGTGGAGCAGCGTTGGATGCAGCAGTGGATGCTGCGCATTACTGCCTATGCGGAACGTCTCCTGAACGATCTGGAGCTGCTCCAGTGGCCCGAATCGACCCTCGAGATGCAGCGCAATTGGATTGGCAAGACCTCCGGCGCTGAGATCCTCTTCCCTGTCGAGGGGCGGGAGGGGGTGAGCATCCGTGTCTTCACCACGCGTCCGGACACCCTCTTCGGGGCCACTTTCCTGGTCCTGGCGCCAGAACATCCGCTCGTGGAGACCCTCACCAGCCCTGAGCAGCGGCCGGCCGTAGAGGCATACCGAACTGAGGTGGCTCATCGGCTCGAACGGGAACGCCTCGAGCAGGAACGTCCAAAGTCGGGCGTCTTCCTGGGGGCCTACGCCCTCCACCCTGCCACGGGAGAGCGCCTGCCCATCTGGATTGCTGACTATGTCCTGCTCCACTACGGCACGGGAGCCATCATGGCTGTGCCCGCCCACGATGAGCGCGACCACGCTTTCGCTCGGCAGTTCGGCTTGCCACTCCGCCAGGTCGTTGCCCCCGCTGACGGGAGTCCGTGGGATGTCACGGAAGCAGCTCTGACAGCCGAAGGGATTGCCATCAATTCTGCTACCGATGGGCTCTGCCTCGATGGGCTACCCACTCGGCAGGCGACAGAACGCATTCTCGAGTGGCTGCAGGCCACCGGCCGGGGACGCCGCACGACGGTATACAAGCTCCGCGACTGGCTCTTCTCCCGGCAGCGCTACTGGGGTGAACCCATCCCAATTCTCTACTACGAGGACGGAACCCGCCGTGCACTGGAGCTGGACGAGCTCCCACTCTTGCTGCCCGAAACGGTCTCCTTCATGCCGACCGGTAAGCCAGAGTCCCCGCTGGCAGCCATCCCCGAGTGGGTCTATGTGGTCGATCCGAAAACGGGCAGGCCAGCCCGGCGCGAGACCAATACCATGCCCCAATGGGCTGGCTCGTGCTGGTACTATCTGCGCTACCTCGATCCGCACAACGATGCCTGGTTCTGCCACCCGGATAAGGAGCGCTACTGGATGCAACCGCACGGGGTGGATCTCTACATTGGCGGAGCCGAACACGCTGTCCTGCACCTCCTCTACGCCCGCTTCTGGCACAAGGTCCTCTACGATTACGGCTACGTCTCCACCCCCGAACCTTTCCACCGCCTCGTCCACCAGGGGCTCATCTTGGGCGAAGATGGGCGGAAGATGTCCAAATCGCTCGGCAATGTCATTAACCCCGATGACATCGTAGCCCGTTACGGGGCCGATGCCCTCCGCCTGTTCGAAATGTTCCTCGGCCCCTTGGAGGCTACCAAGCCGTGGTCGACGAAGGGCATCGAGGGGATTGCCCGCTTCCTGAACCGCCTCTGGCGGCTCGTCGTGGAGGAGGACGGCTCCCTCTCGCCGGCCATCACCGAGGAGCCGCTCAGCCCCGAGCAGGAGTTTCTGCTCCACAGCACCCTCAAGAAGATCACCGAGGACATCGAGGCGCTACGCTTCAACACCGCCATTGCCCAGATGATGGTCTTCGTCGGGGAGCTGCAGCGGATGGAGCGGCGTCCTCGAGCGTTGCTTGAGCCCTTCGTGCTCTGTCTGGCTCCCTTCGCACCACACATTGCCGAAGAGCTCTGGCACCAGCTCGGGCACACAGATTCCGTCCATACGCAGCGCTTTCCTGACTACGACCCACAGAAGGCCACACCCCCGGAGGTAGAGGTTGTCTTCCAGGTCAATGGTAAAGTCCGAGCCAAGGCACGCCTTCCGCGCGGGCTCCCGGAGGAGGAGCTGCGCCGTCGGGCTCTGGAACACCCGAGCATACAGCGCTTCATCGAAGGGCGCGTAGTGCGGCAGACCATTGTGGTGCCGAATCGTCTGGTGAACATCGTGGTAAGTTAGCCCCTCATGGGCACGTTGCTCATCGGTGCTGTGGTAGGACTCTCTTCGGGGCTCTTCGGCATTGGAGGAGCGCTGCTGGCCACTCCACTGTTGCGCTTGGCTGGGGTTGAACCGCTCCTTGCGCTGGCCACCCCGCTGCCGGCGGTCATTCCGACGGCTCTCTTCGGTCTTGTGCCCTATTGGAGTCACGGCTTTCTGCGGTGGGATTTAGCCCGGTGGATCTTGCTGGGGGGCCTTCCGGGGACGGTAGCTGGAGCTTTGGCCACACGCCTCATCGGGGGGCAGCCTCTGATGGTAGCTAGCGGAGCTCTGCTGGCCGCCATCGGCATGCGCTTCCTGTGGGATGCTTGGCGAGAGCATGCGGAAGAGCCCGTATACGGGCCCGTGCCTGCCTCTGCGATCGTCCTTGCCGGCATCGGTCTCGGAGCCGGTCTGCTGAGCGGCGTATTGGCTATCGGCGGGGGTATTGTACTCGTCCCCGCTCTGGTCTACGGCTTCCGCCTGCCGCTGAAGCAAGCGCTGGCAACCTCGCTGCTGTGTGTAGCTGCTATGGCACTACCGGGTACGGTCGTCCACAGCCTGCTGGGGCACATCCGGGCCGAACTCCTGGTCCCCTTCCTGCTCGGGAGCCTTCCTATGGCCTATGTCGGGGGGAAAGTGGCTCTTGCTCTCTCGGCCCGCTCGCTGCGCCTCCTCTACGGTAGCGCCACGGTGGGTTTTGCTCTCTACTTTGTCTGGACCCAGCTGCACTGAGATGCGCATCGTCTTCATGGGCACACCGCGCTTTGCGCTCCCCAGCCTGGAGGCACTCCATCGGGCCTTCGGGGTGGCGCTTGTCGTCACGGGCGCCCCGCAGCCCCAGGGTCGAGGGTTGCGTCTGCAGCCTTCCCCAGTCAGCCAAGCCGCTGCTCGGCTAGGAATACCGGTCTGGGAAGTGGGCTCCCTGCGCGATCCGGCCTTCGTGGAAAGCTTCTGTCAGCTCGAGCCCGATTTCCTGGTTGTGGTAGCCTTCCGCATTGTGCCGCCGGAAATCTACCGCTGTGCCCGCCGTGCGGCCTTCTGCGTACATCCGAGCCTCCTACCGAAATTCCGTGGGGCGGCTCCAATACAGTGGACCATCCTCTGCGGGGAGTCGCTCACTGGGGTCACGAGCTTCCTGCTGGAGGAAACCGTCGACACGGGTGCCATTCTGCTCCAGCGCACCCTTCCCGTGCCGCCAGAGGTGACCTTTGGCGAGCTACACGACCTGCTCATGCCTTTGGCGGCAGAGGTGGCCGTGGAGACCCTGCAGGGGCTCTGCGCTGGGACCCTCCAGGCGCAGCCTCAGGATCACTCCCGCGCTACCCCGGCTCCCAAGATCCGCCCCGAGCAGACCCATCTGCGGTGGGATCGGCCAGCGGAGGAGGTACGGCGGTGGATTCACGCTCTCTCGCCCGAACCCGGTGCCTGGACCCTCTTCCAGGGGCGCCGCCTCCGCCTGTTGCGCGCCCGGACTCTGCCCGATCGCTTTGCCCCGCCAGGCAGCTTCCGTATAACCGACTCCCGCTTCCTGGTCGCCTGTGCCGAAGGCGCCATCGAGGTGCTCGAACTCCAGCTTGAAGGCCGCCGCCCACTGCCCGTGGCGGATTTCCTCCGCGGCTGGCGCGGCGACCGCGAAGGAGTCCTCAGCTGAAAGCGCTAAATTGCCCGCGGGTCTGTACCACGTCTGCTGCAGCTCAATGGCTTGGTTTCTCCGCAAGCGTCCCAATATTGAGGAGACGCAGCAGCGCGAGCTGCCCGAAGGCCTCTGGGCCAAATGTCCTCGCTGCGGAGCCATTCTGTACAAGAAGCAGCTCGAAGAGCACCTCTACACCTGCCCCCAGTGCCAGCACCACTTCCGCATCGGCAGCCGACAGTACATCGGCTTCTTGCTCGAAGAGTTTCAGGAAACGCACACACAGCTGCGCTCCTCTGACCCACTCCAGTTCGTCGACACCAAGCCCTACAGCCGTCGTCTGGAAGAGGCTTACCGTACCACCGGCCTCAATGAGGCCCTCACCACTGGCATGGCTCGCCTGCAGGGACATCGCATCGTGTTCGGCTGCATGAACTTCTCCTTCATCGGCGGGAGCATGGGATCGGTGGTAGGGGAGAAGTTCCGACGCGCCGTGGCCGACGCTCTGCAGTACCACCTGCCGCTTGTCGTCATCTGCGCCTCCGGCGGAGCTCGCATGCAGGAAGGAGCTCTCTCCCTCATGCAGATGGCCAAAACGGCAGCGGCCCTCACCGAACTGGCTGAAGTCGGCCTACCGTACATCTCCGTCCTGACCGATCCGACCACCGGCGGTGTGACGGCCTCCTTTGCCATGCTTGGCGATATCATCATTGCGGAACCCGGTGCCCTCATCGGCTTTGCTGGCCCCCGGGTTATCGAACAGGCCACCAAGCGCAAGCTTCCCGAAGGCTTCCAGCGGGCAGAGTTCCTCCTCGAACACGGCTTCGTCGACTGCGTCGTCCATCGCAAGGAGCTCCGCTCCCGATTGGCTCAGCTGTTGGACCTCTTGCAGAAGTAGGCCTATGCGCGATGTTGTGCTCGTCGGGTTCCCCATGGACTTAGGGGCGGACCGGCGTGGCGTGAATATGGGGCCCTCAGCTCTGCGAATTGCCGGCATTGCCCAGCGCCTGCGTGAGCTGGGCTACCGCGTCCAGGATCGGGGCGATTTATCCATCAGCACACATGAGGTGGCAGAGCTCTACAACCCGCAGATGAAGTATCTGCCCGAAATCGTCCGCGCTTGCCGTGAGCTTGCCGATACCGTGGCGAACATCCTCGCCGAAGGAGCCTTCCCACTCCTGCTGGGCGGGGATCACTCACTGAGCATTGGCTCGATTGCCGGCATTGCACGCTGGTGCCGCCAGCAAGGAAAACGGCTCGGGATCTTCTGGATCGATGCCCACGGGGATCTCAATACACCGGACAGCTCCCCATCGGGCAACATCCACGGGATGCCCCTCGCCATTGTGCTCGGCTTCGGACCAGCGGAGCTGACCCACATGGCGGGTTTCAGCCCGATGGTGGAAACAGCCGATGTCGTCGTGCTCGGGGTTCGCTCCCTCGATCCGGGAGAACGGCAGCTTATTGCCCGCATCGGGCTGCGGGTCTATACGATGCAGACCATCGATCAGCGCGGGCTCTACTCGGTTGCCGTAGAAGCGGTGCAGTACCTGCGACAGCGAGTCGACCATCTGCATGTCAGTTTCGACGTCGATGTACTCGATCCCTCAATTGCCCGTGGGGTTGGTACTCCGGTGCCGGGCGGTTTGAGCTACCGGGAGCTGCATCTGCTCATGGAGACCATCGCCGAACGAGGGGGCGCCCACTCGCTCGATGTGGTCGAAGTGAACCCTATTCTGGATGAGCGCAACGCAAGCGCAGTGGTGGCCGCAGAAATGGTGGCCTCCCTCATGGGGAAGCGCATTCTGTAGAGGCCTTCTCCGGCTGCTGCTGAGCCTCTGTGCCCTCCATAGCGCCTCGGCCCGTCAGCCTCTGCTCTGGCTCCTTCCCTCTGCGGAGTTCGGTCTCCTCTTCCCCTGGTCTGGAGAGGAGTTCTTTCGCACATATCGCCTCTTGGCGCAGGCTGAAGACTTCCCGAACGGTTTTGCGCCGGCGCCCGTCCTTGGGGCGGGGCTCCGCATTCGGCTCAAAGGCGCCTGGTACCTACGGCTGAGCTTGGAGAGCTGCCGTCTGGAGGTAGATCATACCTACCGGCAGAGCCTCCGCGAGGCTTACCATCACGGTGAGCGAATCATCCGAGCCCGGCTACTTGCACACGCCCTCCCGATCTGGCTCGGTACCGAATGGGAACCCCTCCAACTGCAGTTTGCTACCTACCTCCACGCCGCCATGGGCCTTGTTCCGTACCACCTCGTCTGGGCCGAGACCATCCAAAGTTCCCTTCCGGCCGACACCCGCACCGGCGGGCTCTACTGGGACCGATGGCTCCTGCGCCCCGGCGTCCGCCTCCTCGTCGGGACCCTCCTCCGCTTCGACAGCGCCCCGAGTGGCTCCCTGCTGGAAAGCCTCCGCATCGAAGCTGCCTACAGCTTCATTCCTCTCCACGCCGATCTCTTTGCTCCCCTGCTTCCCCAGCTCCCCACCGCCCCGAGCACAATACCGACCACTGTCACCCTCAGCCAGAGCGCCCTCAGCCTCCGCTGTGCTCTGGTCCTCCAAGCCCCCCTCT
The DNA here is from genome assembly GCA_938084565.1 of Candidatus Kapaibacterium sp. GTDB lineage: Bacteria > Bacteroidota > Ignavibacteria > Kapaibacteriales > HRBIN21 > HRBIN21. The sequence continues at coordinate 14,090 of CALKEU010000011.1, forward strand.
TCCACCCGTGAGCTGACTAGCCTCATTGAGCTCGAGCCGTTGCGTAACTTTGCATCGTGGATCAACCGAGAAAGCGCTTCCATGCTGCAGATCACCCTCACGGCACGCCACTTCAAAGCTCCGGATGAGCTCCACGCAACCCTGGAGCGAGAGCTGCAGAAATTGACCCGCTTCCACTCAGGACTCCTGCGGGCCCATGTGGTGCTGGAGGAGGAGCGTGGGCTCAAACACGTGGAAGTTCGCCTCAATGCCGATGGTACCGAGATCGTGGTCAAGGAAAAGGGCGACACCTACATTGCCGCCGTCAACCAAGCCGTCGATGTGCTAGTCCGGCAACTCCGCAAGCTGAAAACCCGCCGCAAAGCCCGATAGAGGCCATGTAGAGCGATCTCTGAGGTAGTGCATGAGAGTTCCGCTCCCGTATGTGCTCCTCTGTGGCGTTCTCCTCCTGGGCTCCTGCAGTAGGCGCCCGCAGACCTTCTCGCTGGAAGGCATCGACACGACACAGCCCACCCCCGGCGATTGGGTCATCATCCATATCCTGTCTGACCCCGAGAGCCTCAACCCGCTGACGGCCAATGACGCCACCAGCAGCGAAATCTTCACCCACATCTTCGAGTCCCTCCTCTTCTACAACCCGCAGACGCTCCAGCTCGAGCCCAATCTAGCCGAAGCCCTCCCTGAAATCTCCCCTGACCACCTCACCTACCGTTTCCGGCTCCGGCCTAACATCCACTTCTCCGACGGTCACCCCCTCACCAGTGCCGACGTCCTCTTCACCTTCAAGGCGGTCAAGAATCCCTTCATCATCGAGGCAGCCGCCCTCCGCAACTACTACGACAACGTTGCCGACGTCCAGACTCCCGATCCCTCCACCGTCATCGTCCGGTTGCGGGAACCCTACTTCCTGGCCGACTACTTCCTTGGCACTCTCCCCATCCTGCCCAAGCACATTCTCGACCCCGAGGGGTTGACCGATCGCTATCAGATTCCCGAAACGAACGACTCTGCAGCAGCCACGCTCAACCCTGCACTCCAGGACTTTGCCACTTGGTTTCGGGCCCCTGAGCGCTCCCGCAGTCCACGCTATGTGATTGGTTCTGGCCCCTATGTGCTGGAGGAGTGGCGTACAACACAGCTTATCCGCCTACGGCGGAACGACCGCTATTGGAATGGCGAGGCCAACCCCTGGGCTCGCCGCTTTCCGAGCCAAATCCTCTACCGCGTCATCACCGAGCGCACGAGCGCCCTGAGCGCCCTCAAGAACCAGGACATCGACTTCATGAGCTACATCCCGCCGAAGCTCTTCGAAGAGATGCTCGACACGACCGTCACCCCCTACCTGCGCAAGGTCACCTACGAGCAGACCAGCTACACATACATCGGCTGGAATCTGCGCCGTCCTCTCTTTGCGGACCGACGTGTCCGGCAAGCCCTCTCGCATTTGGTCAACCGCGAGGCCCTCATCCGCACCATCATGCTCGGCTATGCTCGCCCGGTAGAGAGCCCTATCTACCCAGGGCGGCCCGAGTACGATAGTACCTTGAAGCCCTACGAGTACAACCCCCAGCGTGCTCGCCAGCTGCTGGCTGAGGCCGGCTGGCAGGATACCGACGGCGATGGCATCCTCGATCGCGAAATCAATGGCCAGCGTGTTCGCTTCGAGTTTACCTTCCTCATCAACGCCGGCAACGAAATCCGGGAAAATATTGCCGTCCTGCTGGCGGATGAATTCCAGAAGGTGGGCATCCGCGCCCGCGTCCAGAAGCTCGAATGGACTACCTTCCTGCAGCAGATTCGCTCCCACCAGTTCGATGCCACCATCCTCGGATGGGTAGCCGATCCTATCCCGAGCGATCCGTATCAGATCTGGCACTCCTCACAGGCCTTCAATCGCGGCTCGAATTACGTCGGGTTCATCAACAAACGGGTCGACGAGCTGCTGGAGAAGAACCGTCGGGAGTTCGATCCGGCTCGGCGCCGCGCCTACATGCTCGAGTTCCAGCGTATCATCCACCAGGAGCAGCCCTACACCTTCCTCTGGTCCCCGGATTATCCGGCCGCCTACCACCGACGCTTCCAGAACGTCCGCTTCTACCCCGTGCGGCCCGGCTACTGGGCTAATACGTGGTGGGTTCCACGTCCACTGCAGCGCTACCAAGACTGACGCACTGCCTCGGCGAGGCAGCCATGACACGACAACGTCTCCAAGAACTCATCGCCGGCGGCGAATCGCAGACCGTGGAGTTCAAGCGGCGCTTTACCTCGCCGGAAAAGATCGCCAAAGAGCTGTGTGCTTTCGCCAATACGCAGGGCGGCTACCTCCTCCTGGGTGTCGATGACGACCGAACCATCGTCGGCATCGAGAGTGAAAAGCAGGATGTCGAGCTCATTACGCTCGTCTGCTCCTTCTATCTGGACCCACCCCTGGATGCCGAGCTCTGGATTGTCACGCTCGAGGGCAAGGATATCCTGGTTGTCTGGGTTCCGGCAAGTCCAAAGCGCCCCCATCGGGTGGTGTTACCGGGGGAACGTCCCCGTCCGAATGGGGTATTCATCCGCTACCAGAATCAGTCCGTGCCTGCCACCCGCGAGATGGTGCGCCTCCTGGCAGCCCAACGACCCGATGCCCCACCGGTGACCGTTACCATCGGCCGGCGTGAACGGGCCCTCTTCGACTATCTCGAGCGCCACGGCCGTATTACCGTCTTCGAATTCGCCCGCCTGGTCAATATCTCCCGCCGTCGCGCCGGGCAAATCCTCGTCCGCCTGACCCGCCTGGGCCTCTTGCAGATCCACCTCGAAGGCACCCAGGACTACTTCACGCTGGCCCAATACCCTTCAGCCCAGAACCCGTAGTGTCCGAAGGAGATCAACCCCCACATCGGCATTGTAGTCGTGCACGAGCCTCGGCAGGCGAAAGCCATCGATGATCCACCACAATCCCATACCCCCCAAGGTCATCCAAAAGAACACCTGCATCCACCCTCGACGCAGGTACAGGTAGTGGCTGCCACCGGCTAGCCAGCAGAGGTACGCAAGGGGGAGCGATTTGAGCTTCCGCCTGTACTCGTAGACGAACTCGTCCTGCTGTTGGGCGGGAAGTCGAGCCAGTTCCGCACGTACCCACAGCGGTAGGTACCGGATGAGGGAAGGCGGAAGGAGTTCCGGCATCGCTTGACCTGCTGTTTGAGGCACATCCCTATTGCGTCGGATGGGCTGCCGCCCCCACCGACGGCCGGCCCACGGCGGTGGCACATGGCGCCAATATCGCCGAAGCCCCCGCCTGATAATGGCCCTGCGCACAGCCCTCCGCACCAGCGCAGCAATCAGGTACCTCATCCGAAGTACTCGTCCACTATTTCCACCCCCTCCTCGCAGAGTGCCTCTTGCGCCCTCCGGGGGTTGCTCTTCTTGATCCCTCGGAGGGCTTGCGCCACAACTACCGTCTCACCACCGCTCAGCAGCAGAAGGTGCGGGCATTGCCAGAAGGCGTCGACGATCTCGGGAACAGGAGGCTCGTTCTCGGGGACGGCCAAACGCAGCAATACAGAGGGAGCAAGGCTCTCCAAGAGAGGCTCCTGCCGGCGCAGGGAATCTGCACCGCGTCTGAGCAGCGATTTCCGATCGCCCTTGATCGGCAGCCCCATGTCACACCACTCCACCCCCCGCTCCCCTGCCCCGGCAATGTCCCGGCACACCGGTAGCAACCGGAGGGGGATCGTTCGCTCGAGATCCTGCAGCTCCTCCTGCCAACGGCGCCGATGTGCCTCCGAGCGCTGCTCCATGAGCTGCCTATCGAGCGGGAAGCCCACTTCGAGGAGGCGGCAGATCATGGGTGCGAGGGCTCGGAAGGATGGGACTCACGCTGGAGCTGCTCGATCCACTGCTGGATTACTGCGCGCATGCGCTCTTCTACTTCCTCGTGGCTAGAGCCCTTGACCATACAGGCCAGCTGGGGGCAGTAGGCAGCGTAGTCGTGTTCCCCGCGACGGCGGATGAGGATTTCGTAGTCGAGTGGGTTAAGGCTGCGCAGCTTCTCCATGGGCATTCCCCAGGCTGTGGGACAGCGGCACGCTCAGCGTTGCCAGATGGTGGCGGAGCCGTTCGAAGGTCACCATATCGGTGAGAGCGTAGTGAATCGGGGTGATGGAGACGTAGCCATGCGTGAGCGCAATATCGTCGGCGTCGGGGTCGCCATCGGCGAGTACATATTCGCCAGCCAGCCAGAAGTACTCGCGGCCCCAGGGATCGTGGCGGCGTTCGTACCAATCGCGCCAGAGGGAGCGGCCCTGCCGGGTGATGCGGATACCGCGGATGCGCTCGGGCGGCAAGGCCGGGATATTGACGTTCAGGAGGGTACCCGGTGGGAGCCCGAGGGTTGGCAGGAGTTCGACGAGCCCACGGGCTATGGCAGCGGCCGCGGCCAGCTCAGCTGCCGGGTCGTAGGAATCCACCGAGAAGGCAATCGAGGGGATGCCCAGCAGGGTACCTTCGGTAGCGGCCGAGACGGTGCCGGAGTAGAGGATGTTGACGGCCGTATTGCGGCCATGGTTGATGCCGGAGGCAACCACATCGGGGCGCCAGGGCAGGAGGGTAGTCACAGCCAGCTTGACACAATCGGCCGGGGTACCAGTGACGGCGTAGCCGAGGTGCTGTCCGTGGGCATAGACAGGCGTGACCCGCAGCGGCTCGCTGACCGTCAGGGCATGGCCAACGGCACTCTGCTGCCGGTCGGGCGCCACGATGACCACCTCCCCCAAGGGGCGCAGCGCATCGGCCAGAGCGTGCAGCCCACGGGCTTCAATGCCATCGTCATTCGTCACCAGAATTCGCATCAACGCCGCAAATCGTTCCAGAGGACCAACAGCATCAGCATGGCTAGCAAGGCAACCCCAATCTGCTGCAGGGTGAGCTTGATGCGGACCGGGATCTCCCGACGCAGCAGGGCTTCGATCGTCACCAAGAGCAGATGGCCACCATCGAGCGCCGGCAACGGGAGCATATTGATCAGGGCGAGCATGACAGAGAGCTGTGCCACGAAGAGCACGAAGGCAATCACCCCGATACGGGCCTGTTCGGTAGCCATCTGTGCAATGCGGACAGGGCCGCCGACGGATTCGCGTAAGGAGAGCTTTCCGCCGACCAGAGCTACAGCCGCATGGGCAAAGCCAGCTATGAGGCGCCCCACGCTCTGCACCCCTATCCCGAGCGCCTGCGGGATAGCGTACGACACCGGACTCTGCGGACCGGTGTAGACCGTCGTAATCTGCACACCAATCTTCCCGTCCGGATCGGTGCGGAGGCGAGCCGTCAGCGTATCGGATCCGCGCTTCCAGGAGAGGGTGAATTCCTGCTGGCGATAGCGTTGCAGGAGGCCGATAAACTGCGTTGTGGCCACAATGGAGTCCTGCTCGATGCGCAGGAGCGTATCCCCGGCGCGCAGGCCGGCCCGGCCTGCTGGACGCAACTCATCGACAGCCATGAGCACAACGCGGCTCGGGGCTGGGAGCATCTCGAGGGTGCGTTGAGTGGTCAAGAGCTCTACCAGCTCTGCTCTCGGGATGGCCAGCCGTATGCGTTGGCCGCCAGCGGGGCGCTCTAGCTCAAGGAGGCGATACTCCCCCACCAGAGGGTTCAGAAGAGCTTCCACGAGTTGATTCCACGTCTGCACCGCTTTTCCGTCCACGCTGATGAAGCGATCTCCCGGACGCAGCCCGAGCTTCTGCCCGAAAGAGTCTGGAGCCACGTAAGCCACCGTTGTGCTATGCCATTCCTGCCCCCCTTCGAAGAAGGCTACAGCCGCAAAGAGCAGGAGGGCTGTGAGCAGATTCATCAGCACCCCTGCTGAGAGTACGAGCGCCTTCTGCCAGGGCTTCTTTGCGCGGAACTCCCACGGCTGTGGCGGCCGGCCAGCGTTTTCGGGATCCTCCTCTACCATACCGGCAATGCGCACATACCCTCCAATGGGCAGGAGCGAGAGCCGATAGTCCGTCTGCCCCTGTCCGAGCCACTGCGGGGGCAGCGGTCCCAGACGCCAGCCCCGCCCCCGCATGTAGCCCACAAGACGTGGCCCCATCCCAATGGAGAAGACATCCACCCGGATGCCCACCAAGCGGGCAGCCAGAAAGTGCCCCATCTCGTGTACCGTCACGATGATAGCAATCGTCACGAGCAAATACAGCAGTTCCTGCACGGCTCACCTCCGTTGTGAGACGGACGCACGCATTCGCACAGCTTGTTGGACAAAAAGCCGCGTCTGCCGATCCAGCTCGAGCACCTCCTCCAAGGTAGGCTCGGCCAGAGGCGGGAAGTGGCTCAGGGCACGTTCGATGAGCTCTGGAATATCGACGAAGCGGATCGCTCGGCTCAGGAAAGCCGCTACGGCTACCTCATTGGCAGCGTTAAGCACAGTCGGCAGACTCCCTCCTTGGCGCAGCGCCTCCCAAGCCAGGCGCAGGCAGGGGAAGCGCTCCTCATCGGGCGGCTCGAAGTTGAGCTGCCCGAGAGCGGCCAGATCGAGGCGCTCAACCGCCAGAGAGAGGCGCCGGGGGTAGCTGAGAGCGTAGGCAATTGGGATGCGCATATCGGGCAGCGCCAGCTGGGCCTTGACCGAGCCATCGCAGAAGGCCACCAGAGCGTGCACGATGCTCTGCGGGTGGATCAGGACGCGGAGCCGCTCCGGCGGCAGAGCGAAGAGCCAGTGTGCCTCGATGAGCTCGAGCCCTTTGTTCATGAGCGTTGCCGAATCAATCGTGATTTTAGCCCCCATACGCCACCGGGGGTGGCGCAGAGCCTCCTCGACGGTGACCTGAGCCAGGCGCTCCCGCGGCGTGGTGCGAAATGGGCCACCGGAGGCCGTCAGGATGAGCTCTTCGATTGTCTCGGGATCCTCCCCCAGCAGACACTGCAGCGCTGCACTGTGTTCGCTATCGATGGGTAGCACGGGCACGCCGGCATGACGGGCCTGCCTCATGAGAATGTGCCCGGCACTGACGAGCGCCTCCTTGCTGGCTAGCGCCACTGGAATGCCTGCCTGCAAAGCCGCAAGTGTGGGGAAGATGCTGATAGCACCCACAAGGCTGACCACCACGATGCTATTGCGCGCATCGGCCGCAGCCTCTTGCAACCCCTCTACCCCGCAGAGAACGGGCCCGTCAAAGGAGGAGCGGCGCCGGAATTCCATCCAGGCCCGCTCCTCGACTACTACAACCCCGAGCGGCCGCAAGCGCTCAACCTGCTGCGCTAAGAGCTCAATGTTGGTGTGCGTGGCCAGATACCCAATCCGATAAGGCTCCTGCCATTGCTGCAGGACATCAATGGTCTGCTGCCCGATGGAGCCTGTGGAACCCAGGATGGTGATCGTACGCATGGTCACGAGCGGTATTCCTCCGTGATATCCCGTCCGCGGCGCAGCGAGAAGCAGCGGAATTGATCCATCGGCATCCGCACATCCGGCCGAATCCGTAGCCACAGGCGATAGCGGAGCATAAAGCGGAGCCGACGGGAGAAGAGGCCACGGGTGAGCTCTTCGGCAATACGGGGATGGACCACCAGCAGCACACGCCACTCACGGGCATGGGTACGGAAGTTCCGGAGCCAGCGCTCGATAGAGTTGACAATGACGGCGCCCACGTAGACACGGCCGTTCCCCTGGCACGTTGGACAAGGCTCGGTGAGCTTCTCCAGCATACTACGCCCAATGCGCTGCCGTGTGAAGGGGAGCATGCCTAAATGCGTCATCGGATAGACGACCGTCTTGGCATGATCCCGAGCCAATTCCCGCTTGAGCTCCTCGTAGACCATCTGGCGATGCTTCTCCTGCTGCAGGTCGATGAAGTCTACCAGGATGATACCGCCGATATCCCGCAGGCGCACCTGGCGGGCGATCTCACGGGCTGCCTCCAGATTCGTACGCAGAGCATTGATCTCCTGCTGTGGGTCGGCGATTCCTCGGCCAGTATTGACATCAATGACCGTCATAGCCTCGGTGTGGTCAATGACGAGCGAGCCACCGCCTGGCAGTTCGATGCGGCGTTGGTAGAGCTTGGCCACTTCGGCTTCGATACCGAAGCGGTCGAAGAGCGGCTCTTTATCGGTGTAGAGCTCCAATCGTGGGAGCATCTCCGGGGCGATGCGCTGCAGGTACTGGCGGATCTCCCGATAGAGGGGGCGCGAATCGACCAGAATGCGCTCCAGCTCGGGCGAGAGGAATTCTCGGAGAGCTTCGATGTGGAGCGGATCCTCCGGGCGCACCTGCTGTGGGCGGCGCGCCGCCCGAGCCTGGCGCTCCAGACGCCGCCACTGCTCCACAAGCCAGCGCAGCTCCCGCTGCAGTACTTCCACCGGCTGATGCTGCGCAGCCGTACGCACAATGCAGCCGTATTCGGCCGGTAAGACTGAGCGCACAGTTCGGCGCAGCCGCTGCCGCTCCTCCTCCTCAGTGATCTTCTGCGAGATCCCTACCCCACTCTCGAAGGGAGCCAGCACGAAGTAGTGCCCCGGGATGATCACCCGCGTGGTGACCCGAACCCCTTTCTGCCCATAAGCATCGCGGACAACCTGGACGAGCAGCCTCTGGCCCACTTCCAGTGGGATGACCACCTTGCCGGAGCGACGAGTTCGAAAGACCGGATAGGCCTTGGACTTGCCGTTCGCCTTCGTGGCCCGCGTCTGCTGTCGCACAGGCGCGGCCGAGCTTTCAGCAGAGGCCTCCTCCTCGCTCTCCTCCCACCGGATCTGCTCACCGGTTGTTTCGGCCACATCGGAAAAGTGGAGGAAGGCATCCTGCCCAAGCCCAATGTCCAGGAACGCTGCATTGATACCCTGGACAATGCGCTTGACGGTGCCCACGTAGATAGCCCCGACGCGCCGTTCCCGGTTCGGAACGTCGATCCACAGTTCGGTGAGCTTCCCATCCTCGAGGAGGGCAATGCGTATTTCGCTGAGTAATTCGGCAATCAGGAGGTCGCGTCGCATTGGTCCGACTACATGTTTGCCGCACAGACGAAAGCCCGTGGCTGGTCGTGGAGTTACTGCGGGAAATGGCCATTGCTCCGCACGCGTTGGATATACGCCTCCAGCTGATGCCATCGGGAGAGGAACAAGCGCAGGAACTCAGCAATCCAGTGGAGCCGCTGCTGTTCCGAGCGCATCTGCAACAACTCTTGCCGCTGCAGCGGCTCTAAGCCGAGCTGCCAGCCCAGATAGAAGGAGAGCAGCCGCGCCTGCCGTGCCTCTGAGAGACGCTCGTCGAGCGCAGGGTCGGAACCCCGGAGGAGGCGGAGCACTTCGGCGTAGAGCTGTTGGCACTGCTGCCGCAGCGCTGGGTCGGGCTCCTCAGGCCTATCGAGCCACCACTCGACTTCGGCAATCCAGTAGGGAGAGCTATGCTGGTCGAGTTGGCGTACCCGATAGCGCTGCCCTCCGACGACAGCAACATCGAGACGCCCATCCCGATAGCGCCGGAGAATCTCATACGGCTGCGCTAGGCACCCGATCTCGTGCATACGCCCCTCCAGGAGCAGGTTGATCCCCATGCGCTCCTGCCGCTGGAACACGCGCTGGAGCAGCAGCTGGTAGCGCGGCTCGACAATGTGCAACGGGAGAACCTCCTCAGGCAAGAGCACGTGCTCGACGGGGAAGAGGGCGATGCGCTCAAGCACGCTCAGCTCCGTACTGTGGGACATCGACGAGCTCATTATCGATGAGCCGTGTGCCACCCAGTCGAGCCGCTACCAGGAGCACAACTTGTTCCCCGGGAGCAAATTCCTCGGGCTCTTCCAACGTCTGGGCACGGGCGGCAGCAGCGTAATCGAGCTGGAGCTCGGGCACGCGAGCAAGTTCCTCAAGCAGCGCCTGGACAATCACACTGCGGCGCCGTTCGCCCTGCAGGACCAGCGCCCGCGCCCGCTGCAGAGCACGATAGAGCGCGGTTGCTTTCTGCCGCTGCTCGGGCTCCAGATAGACATTCCGCGAGCTCATTGCCAGCCCATCGGGCTCCCGCACGGTCGGGACCACGTGAATGTCCACCTCGAAATTGAGGTCCCGCACCAGCTGCCGCACCACGAGCGTCTGCTGCCAATCCTTCTGCCCGAAGAGGGCAATGTGGGGCCGAGTAATCACGAAGAGCTTCGTCACCACCGTGGCTACCCCGTCGAAGTGTCCCGGACGGTAGACCCCTTCGAAGGGCTCGGAAACCCCGAGAACGGAGACCCGCGTCGTGTAGCCGGCCGGGTACATTTCCTGAACCAGTGGGGCAAAGAGCACATCACTGCCGGCTGCCTCGGCCAGACGTCGGTCGCGATCGATGTCCCGTGGGTAGCGCTCGTAGTCCTCTCCCGGCAGAAATTGCGTCGGATTGACAAAGACGCTCGTGATGACCACATCGGCCAGCTGACGTGCCCGCCGAATGAGCTGCAGATGTCCTTCGTGGAGATAGCCCATCGTGGGCACAAGTGCGAGACGGCGCCCCGCACAGCGCTGCTGCTCGGCGTACTGGCGCATCAGCTGTAGACTTACGATGAACTCCATTCCTCCGCCTGGGCTAACAAGCTCTCCAGCACCGAGAGGCCCTGCTGCCAGACTGCCTCCTGCTGTACATCGATGCCAAACTCCCGCAGGAGGTGCTCCGGCTCCTGCGACCCTCCAGCAGCGAGCAGCTCGCGATAACGCGGCAGGAACGAAGCCCCTTCGAGCTGGTACTGCTGGTAGAGCGCCAAGACGAGCAGCTCCCCAAAGGCATAGGCATAGACATAGCCAGGCGTGTGGAGGAAGTGCGGGATGTAGCTCCACCAGAGAGCGTAGTTGTCGGTCAATGTGAGGCTGTCGCCAAACATCGCCTGCTGCGTCTGCATCCAATATGCGGAGAACTGCTCTGTGCTCAACTCGCCCTGCTCTGCCCGATGGCGATGGATGGCATCCTCGAAGCGATTCATAGCCACCTGCCGGAAGATGGTGGCCAGCAGATCGTCAAGCTTCCCCATTAACAAGGCCAATCGGGCCTGCGGATCATCGCACTGCTGCAGGAGGCGTTGGAAGGTAAGCATCTCACCGAAGGTGGAGGCCATCTCGGCGAGTGTCAGCGGCGCATGAGCCTGCAAGATACTGTGCTGCCGCGAGAGATACTGGTGCACCCCGTGCCCGAGCTCGTGGGCGAGTGTGAGAACATCGCGCAGCGTACCGGTGAAGTTCAGAAACACATACGGGTGAACCGAAGGCACTGTGGAGGCAGCATAGGCTCCTCCCTGCTTGCCCGGCTTGACGGCTGCATGGATCCAACGCCGTTGGAAGAAGGTGGCCACAATCTCTCCAAATTCGGGCGAGAAATCCCGATAGGCCTGCCAGACAATCCTCTGCGCCTCATCCCAACTCCACGTACGCCCAACGGCTGGCAGCGGGGCATAGCGATCCCACTCGTAGAGGCGCTCCAGCCCGAGTAAGCGCTGTTTGAGTCGGTAGTACCGCTCCACAATCCCGTACTGGCGAACTACGGTGTCGATGAGCGTTGCGACAGCGGCATCGCTGATCTCGTTCTCCACATTTCGCGGCGCCAACCAGTGCGGATAGCCGCGCAGCTGGACCATCGTCACGTGCCAGTCTGCAAGCACCGTATTGAAGATGAAAGTCAGCACTGGAGCCCGCTGGTGCAATCCCGCTGTAAAGACTTCCGAAGCCCGGCGTCGCAGGTCCCGACTGGGATGGTGCAAGAGTGCCAGGAGCTCCTGCTGTCGATAGGGCTTCCCATCGAGCGTATAGACGGCCGAGCTCATCAGCTCATCGAAGAGCCGTACCCAGGCAAAGCGTGTCGTGGTATCCTTGAGGACAAGGACTTCTTCGGCGGCTTCTTCGAGCGTATAGGGGCGGAAGCGCAGCGTATGGTGTAGCCAGTGGCGCCAACGCCGCATGCGCGGCGCAGCTATGATGCGCTCGTGTAGCTCCGCTGGTGCCTTCATCCACTCCAACGGTACGAAGAGCACTGTACGCTCGGCCATGGCTATGCGCTCGCGTACCCGTTGCAGCAGTGACCCCCAGCTTGCCGTATCGGTCGACCAGAGGAGGTAGACATAACTCTGCAGACGGGTGCTCGTCTCGACCAGCTGCTCATACTCCCGGAGGAGCTGCTCCATCTGCTCTTCCGAAAGTTCTGCCAGGCGGCCCCGCCAGCGCTGAGCGAACGCTTCCGCCCGCCGAGGAAGCTCAGCCATATCGGCCTGGAACTGCGCTGAATCAACCCCGGGATACAGGTCGCTCAAATCCCAGACAACCTCTTCGCTCCCGCGATCAGCCAGCTGTAAGCCTGCGTCCCGATAAGCATGACGATCCCGCATGAGACCCTTCGGCTTCATGGAACAAGTCGGTAGAGCATGCGTGGGAAGGGAATAGTTTCGCGGATGTGTTGCACACCGGTAATCCACTTGACTGTGCGCTCAATGCCGAGCCCAAAGCCGCTGTGAGGCACCGAGCCATAGAGGCGCAAATCCAAGTACCAGCGAAAAGCCTCCTCAGGCAGCCCATGCTCTCGAATGCGCTGCAGGAGGGCTTCATAATCGTCCTCCCGCTGACTTCCTCCGATAATCTCGCCGCCACCCTCGGGGGCTAGCATGTCCATGGCTAGGACGAGCTCAGGATTGTCCGGATCACGCTTCATATAGAAGGCCTTCACGGCGGCCGGATAGCGGTGGATGATACACGGCTTATCGAACTCCTCCATAATGGCCTCTTCCTGCGGAGCGCCAAAGTCCTCCCCCCAGGGGAAGTCGACCATTTCCTCCCGCCCATCGGGCAACTTGCGGTGGAGCTTGACCCCTTTGCGCTGGATGAGCTCCACTGCTTCGGTGTAGGTCATCCGATAGAAAGGACGGCGTATCCGCTCGAGCCGAGAAAGGTCACGCCCGAGTGTGCGGAGCTCCCGCTCACAGTGGCGCAAAACGTACTGGACAATGTACTCGACGAGGTCTTCGGCCAAGTCCATGTCATCCTCCAGATCGAAGAAGGCTGCCTCGGGCTCGACCATCCAGAATTCTGTCAAATGACGCCGCGTCTTGGAACGCTCAGCACGGAAGGTAGGGCCCAACGTGTAGACCCGCCCATGCGCCATGGCAGCCGCTTCGGCATAGAGCTGCCCAGATTGCGACAGATATGCCTTGCCCAAGTCGAAGTAGTCCAGTTCGAAGAGCGTCGTCGTGCCTTCGCAAGCGGCCGCCGTCAAAATCGGAGCATCAATGCGGATGAATCCATTGGAGTCCAGGAATTCGCAAATGGCTCGAATCACCGCTGCCCGAACGCGCATGATGGCATGCTGCCGGGGAGAGCGTAACCAGAGGTGGCGATGCTCGAGCAGGAACTCTACCCCATGTTCTTTGGGCGTAATGGGGTAGCCCTGGGCCAACTGCATAATCTGCAACTCCCGCACTTGCAGCTCGTATCCGCCTGGGGCCCGCTCGTCCTGCCGGACGATCCCTCCGACGATAACGGAGGACTCCTGCGTCACGCTGCGCGCAGCCTCGAAGACCTCCGCCGGTACCTCCGGCTGGAAGACTACTAACTGACAGAAGCCCGATCCATCTCGGAAGCGCAGGAACTGCAGACGGCCTTTATCCGTCCGATCGGCAATCCAGCCACGGAGCTGCACGTACTGGCCTACGAGCTGCGGCAGATCCGCAATCTGCCGATATGTCCGATAGCGTGAAATCCCCATGGAGAAACGCTCCTCAAACGTGCAAAATTACACAACTGTCCCGGAGGGCCCCGGCATTCTCGCCGTCTTGGAGTAAAGCCGTAATTTTGTGTTTGCCTCCGTAGTGCTGTGCCCCAGTATGACAGCGCACCGATGGCCAAAGCGCAAAGCTTCGTCGACAAAGTCCGCAAAGCAGAACAGCGGGGAAAGGGGCCCTTTATGGTGCAGGTTATTAAGGGTTACCGCTCCGAGCGGGGGACTATCCGATTCCTGAAGCGCTTCGTCCGCGTCAACGATGTGAGCGAGCTAGATACGTTGGACATCACCAAAGACGGGCAATGAAGAAGGGCATCCATCCGTACTACCGCCCTGTCGAGGTGGTCATGACTGACGGGACGGTATTCGTGACGCGCTCGTGCGCCAAGCGTGACCGGCTAGTACTCGAGATCGACTCCAAGAGCCATCCTTTCTTTACTGGCAAGCAAGTTCTGGTAGACACAACCGGTCGCGTCGAGCGCTTCCAGCGCCGGCTACAGAAGACGGAGCAAATTCGGCAACAGAAGCACGCTGCCTCAGAGATCCACTCGTCGGAAGGATAAGCTATGGCTGTCACTATTCGTAAGCAGAGGGGACGCAAGCGCCCCAATCCGCTGGGAAAGAGCCGATACGTGGATTACTTAAACCTTCCGCTGCTGCAGCACTTCATCAACGAGGAGGGCAAAATTCTGCCGCGGCGCCTCACCGGTGTCAGTGCCGTGCAGCAACGCCGTATTGCAAAGGCTATCAAGTACGCCCGCCATCTTGCCCTCCTACCCTTCGTAGGCTACGACCTCAAGTAGTCCCCGAAACTAAAAACCCTCCGCCCCTCTCCCCAGAGGAGATCAGGAGCGGAGGGAGTCGGAGGCCTTTGCGTTACTCAGCCAGTAGCAGCTGGCGTGTCTCCATGTACGGGCCCGACCGCAGGCGGTAGAAGTACATTCCTGCCGCCAGCTGACCCACTGGGAGGCTTACCCGATAGGTGCCCGCCTCCAGAACCCCGTCAACCAGTGTGAGTATGCGCTCACCCATCGGCGTGTAGAGGGCCAGCTCCGTAAACCCTGTCAGGCCAATGGAGAACTCCACCTCCACTGTGGCATGACCACGGGGCAGGGGCTGTGGGTGTACTTGTTGGAGGCTGTAGCCTTGAGGGCTGAGCGTCACCTTCCGCAGGTTGAAGGCGCACACTGGCAGCAGCTGGAAGGCGCTACCAGTGGTGAGCATCTGCACGCAGGCGTTGCCGGGGGTCTCCACGTTCAGGGCAATAGATGTCTGCGTAGCGAAGGGAGACAGGTATGCTGTGAAGAGTATTCGCACGAGCTCCCCTGCCTGCCCTTGGAAGCGCTGGCCAGGCTGGGCAACGAGCGCAAAGCGGAGTTCGCCCGCACGGAGCTCTGGATTGACCAGCTGCATCCCTGCCGCCGCCGGCCCTAACTGGATGGCCCCCAGATCGGGTCCAAGGAGCGTGGGGTCAAAGGTCATGCGAACCAGCAGCGTCGTGATATTGGCCTGGCTGAGATCTTCCCCCGGTTCTAGCCGTACAGGCACCCAGAACTGCGTCCCAGCGACAGCACTCCAGGGGCCGCCGACAATCTGCAGCTGCCGCTGGAAGAAGAGAGCCTCCACTGAGAGCCGGGTCCGAACCTCCGGGCGATCGGAACTGGAGTTGCGAACGACGAGCTCAACACTGTATACCCCTGCCTGCCGAACGCTGTAGATGACAGGGATATCCTGGCTCTCACCCGGCAAGAGCGTAAAGGGTGGCTGCGGCGCTGTAGCGCCCAGCTGGAAGGTGGCTCCCGCTGTGGGATTCTCCAGACGGATCTCCTGCACCTGGATGGGTGCTGTCCCGGTGTTGCGCAGACGAGCCACGAGCGTTCCCTCAGTCCCTGCACAGACGGTAGTTTGCGCGCCCGTGAGCTCTAACCCCTGCGTTATCCCGTTCCCTAACCACTGGCAGACCGCCTCGTCATTGTTCTCTGCATCGCTCACCAGGCGCAGCGTGGCCTGCACCGGCCCGGCTTGCTGGGCGATGAATTCAGCCGAAAAGACAAGGCTCTCTCCAGGTTGGAGCACTCGCGGCAACCCAAGCGCTGCCTTATCATAGCGGAACCCTAACGTTCCAAAACGCGCCATTGTCTCGCTGACCGCCCCCGGCGGTACAGCCACAATATCGGAGATCGTCAGCGCATCCTGGAACTCCCACTCCACGCACTCGATCCGGACTTGGCCCGTATTCGGCGTTGGGGCATTGACCAGGGTAGTCCCAAAGTCAACCACCGGTGTCATGGCAACACGCGGGACGATTCCTATCCCGCTCAACCCAACGGTCACCGGCACGCCTGTTGAATTCTGCAATGTCAGCTGCACTTGGTATACCCCGGTCTGCTGAGGATCGAAGCGGACAGGAATCAATCGCTCCTCACCCGGCTGGAGGGTGAGTCCGACAAAGTCCCCGCGATTGTACACAAAGCCCACCGTTGGGCCTGACGGGATAGCATCGGTAACAGTCAAAGGTTGGGTGCCGACGTTGCGGACGCGCACCCCACTTCTGCCCCCATCGTCGTACGGTCCACGCCCGATGCGGCGTCGACCCCAATCATACCCCTCTGCCCGAATCTCGGCCCGGATCCCCGTACCAGCCAAGAGTGAAACGCTATCGACCCGCTGAGCATCACTCGTGAAGACAATGGCATCGGTATAGCGCTGTGCATCCGGTGGGGCAAAGTTCACCTGCAGCGTCCGCACTTCGCCGGGCCTCAATACTAACGGATTCGCCGGCGATATGGTGGGCCATCCAACAGGGCGGAAGACCGCTGGAGCACTCGGTCCACGGTAGCCTGTGATAACCAAGTCCGCTTGCCCCGTATTGCGGATCTGAATCCACCCAGAGGCTTCTGTACCGACAGGGACGTTGCCGTAGTCGTAGTCGCTTGCTTGAATTTCCGGCTCAGCCACCCGAGCCCGGAGCTCAGTAATGTAGTGGAAGTTGCACTCATCGCCAATGCCCACCGAGTCCACAAATGTGCCGATAGCAGTGGCTGTGAAGCGCACTTGGTACTCGACTGTCTGCCCAGGTTCGAGCACAAAGGGAGCTACGGGCGGCACGAGGAAGGCAAAGCCCTGCCCTCCATCTTTCAGACGGAACCGCGTGATCCGCATCGGTTGGTAGCCTGGCACGTCGGGGACGCTGACTTGCAGGGTCATGGTGCGGCTCTGCCCTACTTTTAGCTGCCCGTAGTCGAGCAAGCCTGGTTGCATCTGCACCACGAACGGCGAGTACTCCACCGTCACGCACGTATCGTTCCCGCGCCGGTCAGCAAACACGACAACAGCACGTGCTGGCTGCAGAGGATTGTCTACTGTCAAACGCCAGCGTACCTGTGCTGTTGTTCCCGGCACGAGCTCATCGAGCAGGGTCAGCGTGTAGTTGGAACTCCGCTCTGGATCCAGCCGGACTTCAGCCAGATTGCTCCGTATGGCTGCATCGGCCGGTCGGTCTGTCGCAATACCTTCGGCTGTTCCATCACATTCTTGGGACCACACCACCAGCGGTGGTATCGTATCAGCCGGATCGAGCATCTTGCCGAAGGCCATCGTCGTCACAAAACCGTACGAGTCGTAGTCCGAACCTCCGTACGAGTAGGCCAGGAAGGGATTCTTGCCGCTGCGCGAGCGAATTTGGAAGACACCGTTGTAGGCCAATTTCAGCAACTTGAAGGCCCACTGACGTCCGTTGACGCGTACGGCAAAAGGAAGGCGTGTCGGATCAAACTTGGCACGAATCGGCGT
The DNA here is from genome assembly GCA_938084565.1 of Candidatus Kapaibacterium sp. Lineage (GTDB taxonomy): Bacteria > Bacteroidota > Ignavibacteria > Kapaibacteriales > HRBIN21 > HRBIN21. The sequence goes on from CALKEU010000011.1 coordinate 31,596, forward strand.
CCAAACCAGCTGCCCACCGACGAACTCCCCAAATTCTAGGTCAACGGGCACGGTGCCATCCTCCTCGAGCGGGAAGACCAGATTGATAAAGTTTCGCGGGAAGGGTTGGACGGCTCCCCCACGAGCCCCGGGTGTAGAGAAGATCACGTGCGTCTGCGCCTGCTCCAGAGGTGGCAGAGCCATCTGGAAGGGGTCAGTCGGCTGTGGCATATCGGTTTCCTGGCCCTTGTTGTATTGCACAACGTAGATGGGCTTGTCGGCCGAGATCACAATGGGTCGTGGTCCCGATGGGTCAGGATCCTCAAGATCGAGCCAGCCCTCATTGCGAAGACCCCCTGGTCCCCTCGGTATGACGCCGAACTCCCGTCCGTCCAAATAGACCTTCGTGTTGGGCTCTCGGGCGAAGATGCGGATGACGGAGTTCTGGTTCCGCATCCGGTTGGCCCCGTAAATCGGCGTGACAAAGTATGTCTTGCCCCACGCGTAGGTGGGCAACTCCATCTCGACGATAAAGTCACACCAGCGCATGTCGGTCGGGACATTTGCGCATTGGTTGCCCGATACCACTGCCACTGGCTTGGTTGCCACGATACGACTTCCACTCAAATCTGCCTCCGGCCCGTAACTGCTAATGGCCACTACATCTCCTTTGTGCAAGGTCCACCGCTTCGTCTGCCCAGGACGCATGCCACCGCGGGTGCGCGTGTATTGGTTGCCATACAGCGTGAAGTAGACTTCTGTGTTGTCGTAGGCTGCAACAATCACTGTCTCCGAGGGCAGGTAGTACCCCGGATACATTGCAGACATGTCGGGATAAGAAGAAACCACGTATTCGGTCCCGAGCATTGCCACTGGAATGGCCATAAAGGCATCGGTCGTGTACACAAAGCGCGTTACCCCATAGACTGCAATAGGGACCTCGGAGATGACATGCACACCAGCTTTGGTATAGATCTGGTCTTCTGAAGGGGCATCCCCCGTCGGAGACTTCGTGTACGGCTGTCCAATGGCCGGCGTGAGCACCACTTCTACCACGTCGTTCGGAATGGTGTATAGCTCCCGGTAGAATCCCTTACCGGGGATCTGCACAGTGACTTTGCCTCGCACCCACGAGGCGATGTAGATGACGACATTATTCTGCGCCCCGAACACCTCCTCATAACACGGTGGGAAGGAGAAGAAAAACTCCGTCCCTACGTTGCTATTCTTGAAGCGTTGGAAGCATACTTGGTCACCTTGTGCACTCACTGGTGCTGTCCCCAACAGCACTATCCCGCAAGTAGTCCCCACCAGTAGCCGCTGGCACCACCTCATAGCACCCTCGTCTCTTGGCTGTATGACATGTATCACGACAAGAGTTGCTCCGAAGTTAACAAAATCATATCTGATGGCCAACTCTTCTCCCTTCTCCAGGGCAGCCGATATCCTAAGGGCGGAGCACCAGTACTTTTGTCTGCGCTGTTTCCCCACTGGCTAGCGAGAGAGCAGAGATGACATAGACCCCTGCAGGGACTATTTCCCCGCGCTCATTCCGCCCGTCCCAGTAAGCGGTCCGACTCTGCGTCTGGAGGCGAGCCACCAGCAGTCCCTCGAGTGTTAGCACCTGTACGATACTCTGCTCTGCGAGTCCATCGATGGTCAGGACAGCATCGCGCTCGGGCACAAATGGCTGCGGCTGACACTGTAGCGTATAACGCGCCTGTGGTAGCCGTGCCGAGGTTGTCAGTACAGCTAGCCCTGCTCGAGTAGCAACCACAACCCGCCCTGTCTGATGTTCGATGGCCACAGAACGCACTTGATTGCTCGGCAACGGACTATTCTCCGCCGTTATGCGTATTAACACTGCTGTTGCTTCTGGGTTAACAACCCAGAGTCCGGCATCCGTGGCCAACCACTTGTTGTTGGAGACATCGACGGCAATCCCGTACACGGCCTGATCCCGTAAGAGGCTGACTGGACGCACCACCGGGGCTGCACCCATCAACACAGCGCTCGGGTTTAGAACAACGGCAAGCCCACTGGGAGTTCCAACCCAGATCATGCCGTTGCGATCCACAGCGAGTGCGGAGACAACCGTGTTCGGCAGGCCATGGGAGCTCGTCAGCCGCCCCCATAGTTCAGAGGTTGTCCCGAGAGCTTCACGGAAAAAGAAGAGACCCTCGCCGACAAGGGAGCCAAACCACTTTGTACCCCATGGATCGATGACCAGCGGGTAGTTCTGACGCTGGTTAGGCGGGAGGGCTGTCAAGAGAGAGCGGATCGCTCCATCGGAGGCGTTTCGCTGCACCAGAGCTCCCGTCACACACCAGTGGCAGACCCCCCAGAGGGTACCTCCGCCATCGAAAGCCAGCTCTCCTATGGGCAGGAAGAGCGTATCGCTTGGTATGCCACGCAGCGGCGTCGTACTCACATCGTAGCGTTCCAGTACGAATCCCGTATCGGCTGGCATAACTCGGAGAAAGCCCCGTCCCCAGCTGGCCAACCATGCTCCCGAGCCCGAGGGCGGAACAGCAACCCGATGGTACTCCGCAACCCCTAACTGCGGATACTGATCAATCGTGAAGGCATACCAGCGCCCGCGATAGAGGCAGGCAAATCCCTCCCCTGCGGTGCGATCGGTTGCACACCAGAGTATGCCAGCAGAATCAATCGCGCAGGAGAGCAGAAGGTTCGTATGAGGGGAGTTAGGACGCACATGGCTCCACTGGCCACTGCGTTCATCCCAGTACCAGAGCCCATCCCGTGGGGCAGCCAGAGTAAGGCAGAGCGTACCGGCAACCACACCGCCCCAGAGCCCTGTAAGTGTCCTTACTGGCGTAGAAAGCTGCCGCTCGACAGGCAATAACTGCCAGAGTTCACCACTGGTGGCGACAAACAACCTCTCCCCAATGCAGGCAAGCCCGATGACAGGCTGTTCGTACTGCCGCAGCAGTACAGCTATACCATCGGCATAGCGCCACACCTGATTTGCCGTCGCAATCACAAGACCTCCCCCGCTGACGCAGAGGGCACTGATGGGCGCATTCAGCACAGAGCGCCACAGTGACGGATCGCGTATGGCAGCCCTCTGGACCACTGCAAGCCCTACAGCGGTCCCGACCCAGAGGCTATCGTCCCAGAGTGCCAGTGCCGTGACCGCTGTTGCAGGAGGGAAAGCGCCGAGGCGATCCGTCCAGCTCTCAAGCGTCTGCGTGCGCAGATTGACAACCACAATCCCGAAAGCCGTCCCCACATACGCCCGCTCCCCGGCCAGGGCTATGGCAGTGATGCGCTTGTCTGGAATCCCCGGTTGGTTCCGGATATCGAGCACATGCTCCCAGCGGGCAACCGTGCGCTGCTCCAGCGTCCCATCGAAGGCACCCGCCAGGACAAGGCCACTGCTGCTATCGGCAGCCACGGCAGTAAAGTCGTGCACGAGCAAACCCTCCGTCCGCCGGATCGTGTTGAGCTGTCCTGTGGTGGGTTCATAGGTGAAGAGCCCACCTCCTGTAGCCACCCAGAGCCGTTGGCCATCACTGGCGACGGCACGCACATCCACAAGTGAGCTATGGAGCTCCCACCGCTCGATACGGGGGACATCCTCAGCCACACCGAGAGCATACGCCCACAGCAGAGCCAGCACCCTGGCCGCCGATCTCATTACCGTAACCGTCTGAGGGCATCCACCATCTCGAGTGCTGCCAGCGCTGCCTCTGCCCCCTTGTTGCCATATTTGCCCCCAGCTCGCTCCAGCGCCTGCTCGAGCGTCTCGGTTGTCAATACCCCGAAGATGCAGGGGAGGCCTGTCTGGAGTGCTACCTGTCCCAGACCCGCAGCCACTTGCCCGGCTATGTACTCGAAGTGCGGCGTCTCCCCTCGGATGAGCGCCCCAAGGGCAACAATGGCATCGTAGCTGCCGCTGCGAGCCAACTTCTGCGCCACGAGGGGAAGTTCGAAGCTGCCTGGACACCAGACCACCGTGATGCCCTCCTCAGCCACCCCGTGACGCCGCAATGCATCGAGTGCCCCTGCAAGAAGGGATTCCGTCACAAGCCGATTCCACCGGGCTACCACCAGCGCCACCCGTACATCCCGTCCGCTGAGCTGCCCTTCGACGACCTGCACCATTGCCGATGCCTCCCCTACTCCCACTCAATCGTTGCCGGCGGCTTACTCGAGATATCGTACACGACGCGGTTAATCCCCCGGACTTCGCGGATGATACGGTCGGCAATACGGCCCAGCACCTCATGCGGCAGTCGTGCCCAATCGGCCGTCATTCCATCGACACTGGTAACCACGCGCAGCGCGCAGACATGCTCATACGTCCGCTCATCTCCCATGACACCCACACTCCGGACCGGCAACAGCACAGCGAAGGCTTGCCAGACCGTATCAGAGAGCTGGGCCCGATCGAGCTCCTCTTGCACAATAGCATCAGCACGCCGGAGCAAGGCCAGGCGCTCCGGTGTGACCTCGCCCAGAATCCGAATCGCTAGCCCTGGACCCGGAAAGGGATGCCGCTGCAGGAACCATTCCGGTATCCCGAGCAGACGGCCGACGGACCGTACCTCATCCTTGAAGAGCTCCCGCAACGGCTCCAAAAGGCGCAGCTGCATCCGCTCGGGTAATCCCCCGACGTTGTGGTGCGACTTGATAGTGGCCGATGGGCCGCGAACAGAGACCGACTCAATCACGTCCGGATACAGCGTCCCCTGCGCAAGCCACCGGGCGTCGGGGAAGCGACGCGCCTCCCGCTCGAAGAGCTCGATGAAGGTGTGTCCGATAATACGCCGCTTCTGCTCCGGATCGGTCACCCCGCGGAGCCGGCTCAAGAAGAGCTCAGAGCCATCCACTACGGTCAAAGGGATAGCAAAGTGCTGCTGGAAGAGGCGCACGATGGTCTGGCTCTCCCCCTCGCGCATGAGGCCGGTGTCGACATGGATACAATGCAGCTGCTCCCCGATGGCGCGATGGACCAAGACAGCCGTGACGGTCGAATCGACCCCGCCACTGAGGGCACACAAGACCCCATCACTGCCAACCTGCCGGCGGATATCGGCGACCGTAGCCTCGATGAAGGCCTCGGGTGTCCATTCTGTATGGCAACCGCAAATGCGGCGGGCGAAGTTGCTCAGTATCTGTCGCCCATGCACTGTATGTTCAACCTCGGGATGAAACTGCACCCCCCAGAGCCGGCGCTCGCAATGGCGCACAGCCGCAATGGGGCAATCAGGCGTTGAGGCGATGCACTCAAATCCCTCCGGGAGCCGATGTACGGCATCGCCATGACTCATCCATACCGTCGTCGGGCTCGGAACCCCAGCGAAAAGATCCGTATGGTCCGCAATTGTCAATTCGGCTCGCCCATACTCCCGCCGCTGCGCCGAGACCACCTCACCCCCGAAATGGACGCTCAACAGCTGGAGCCCATAGCAGATGCCCAAGATTGGAATGCCCAGCTCGAAGAGGCCCGGATCGGGCCAAGGAGCGCCCGGCTCGCTGACACTGGCCGGCCCCCCGGAGAGCACAATACCCTGCGGCGCCAACTCCCGCACCCGTGCAGCCGAGAGCCAGTAAGGGTGAATCTCAGCGTAGACACCACTTTCGCGCAGCCGGCGTGCAATCAGCTGCGTGTACTGGGAACCAAAATCCAGCACGAGGATGCGCTCCCGATGCTCCATGGCTACCTGTGTCCGTCGGCCGGAGGACACAAAGTTACGGCGATAGCATGCTCCCCACCGGTAAGAGCGGGCCGAGAGCATCGACCGAGAGGAGCTCACCGCGGTCGACCACAAAAGCAAGCAGCCGCCGGTAGAGCGGACTATGGTGCACAATAGCCGCACTCCCCACCAACACTAACTGCTGCCGAGCGCGAGTGAGCATGACATTGAGCCGGCGGTCCACCACCGTCCCATCGGGCAGCTGCTGCAGTGAATGTAGCAGAGCAAGCTCCCACGGATGGTTGACCGCCAGTGAGATCACAATGCTTTCCCGCTCGCTGCCTTGAAAACGCTCAACCGTATCGACGGTCACAGACCGACGCAGCTCCTCCGGCAGCTGCTGCCGAATAACGGAAGCCTGCCGCCGGTAGAAGACAATTGCTCCAACACCCTGCGCCATCTGCTCTGGCCCCCAAAGACGCGCAAGCGCAGCTATCAGCTGTGCAACGAGCCAGGCCTCGCCTCGGTTATACTGATATGCACCCTGCTCGGCCGGGCAATCGATGAAGAGGAGACGACGCTTGCTCAGTAGCTCCTCCAGCGGTGTCGAAGGCTGCCTCGGAAACTCTATCCTCTCCCGTCGCTGATGGGCGCTGCCAGCACTCTGGAGCTTCCCCCTGTAAAAGGCATGGCTGGGAAAGAGTTGCAGCAGCTCGTGCATGCGTGCCTGACGCTGGAGCATGCCATAAGCATGGTCCCAGCCGTTCTGGATACATTGGCGCAGGAGACGCTCGAAGAGCGAGTCAGCAAAGCTGACGAAGCCAATCCGCCGCAACTCCTCCTGCTGTACCCGGGCCTGCTCCGACGGCTGAATAACGACGGCAGGTAACTGGCGCTCATCTCCAATGAGGATTGCCCGTTCTGCCCAACAGAGAAGCCCCACCAATTGGGCCTCCAGGACCTGAGAGGCTTCATCGACGATAAGCGTTGTGAAACGCTTGAGCAGCTTCAGCTCCGGATTGAGCAATGCAGAAGCTACCGTGCCCACAACGATCCGACAGGCTGCAAATGACGATCGCACAGCAGGCCACGGCATGCGTTCGGCAGCGTAAGCAAGTCCCGCTTCAGGATAAGCGGTGCTCTCCCTTGGACCCAAACGGAGAAACGGCAGAGCAGCTGTACGGAGGATGCGACAGATCTCATCCACGGCTCGATTAGTCGGGGCAACAAGCAGCACCTGCTCCTCTGGCTGGCGCATGAGAAGCTCAACGAGGGTGCGCAGCACTATACTGGTCTTGCCCGTACCGGGTGGCCCTTGTACGAGCAGGTAATCAGCCGCCGCAAGCGCCTTCGCAATCACCTCGCGCTGCTCGGGTGCTAAGTCTGCCGGTATTTCTGCCCCATGCCATGGCTGCTGTCGTGGTGGTAGCAGCCCCAAGAGGCGCCGACGTCGCTCCGGTGGAGCGTGCAAGAAATCCCACAGGGCAGTCCACTGGGCTTCGAGGAGACGATCGCTCATATCAGGTTGCAGCGCCCACCGGTCCCACCGCTCACACCATCGGGCTTCAACATACTTGTTGCGAAGGCTTACCCAGAGCTCCCTCTCCTCGAGCGAGCGGAGCACTCCCTTCAGCACCGGTGCAGCACCGCGCCTGACTGATGTCCTCTCGGGGAAGAGAAGCACGGGGTCACCCGGGCGGAGCGCCGTCAGCAGAGCTGTCTGCGCCCTTCGGCGGAAGCATAGGTGCAGCCGCTGCCAATCGCTGGCCTCCGTATCGAGCTCGAGCTCATTCAGCCCCTGACTATCCTCCTCAGCAAGGGAAGGGGTTTCTGCTCTGCCCCACTGCCGCCACTGAGCCCACTGCTCGCGCAGCACGAACCGGAGGAGCTCCTCAACGTAGGCTCGCTCCTCTTCGCCGCAGCTCTCGTACGCTGCAGCCAATTCCTGCCCACCGGGGACAGAGGCCGATGCGGCTAGAATTTCGGCCAGCGACACGGCTCCCGTCATCAGCTGCCATTCCGCCCGCACACGGCGGTTCCGAAGCTGGAGAACCGCCTGCAGCTCCTCTTCTGTGGGGTGCAGCTCGCGGAGCGGGTAGTGCTGATCACGGCAGTAAAAGAGCCAACACCGACGCGCCCGCCGTCCCAGCGTTGCTCGCAGCAGCAGATCATAACAGACCACCTGCATCCGATGCTCCGTCCAGGCAGCCTGTTGGGGAACTGCCCCAGCCTTAAGCTCCACGATGCTCTCCGGTTCCCCTACATGGTCGAGCACGAGCACATCCAAACGCCCCTGCAGACCGTAGCGCGGGGCAACAAAAGCCGGCTCCACCAGGAAGGGACTTCGACGGATACGGGCGGCAATGCGCCGCAAGAGCGGCAGATGAGTAGAGCACAGCTCCTCGAGCGCCTCTAGCCCACCTGTGAGCCTCTCGAAGGCAAGCGCACTCATTGGGCGCTCAACTAGTGCACGGCGGAAGCAGTCGTCCGGGCGGATCTGCTGTTGGAGCAGCACCTGGTCAAAGCAGAAATTGAGCAGCCATCCGGCAAAGGCCTCGGGAGTGAAGGCCTTCCGAGTTAGCCAGCGCACTACCCACGCCCATTCAGGCTCCCGACACAGAGCGGCAACTTCGGTGACATCCATGAGGCGATCCGGTTCAACAATGACGAGCGCCCTCTCCCCTGCTGCCCAGTAACCCGTGCGGCGCAGAGCTCGTGCACCGAGCACGCCGACGGTTGCTCCAGGCCAGAGGTGCTGGGCCAGTTCAGTCCAGGGTGGGAAGAGCAGCACGGTCACCCGTTCCCCCGAAGGTGCCCATCCGATCAGCCGCGGCACTCGCTGAGAGGGCTCCTCGCACTGGTGCACCGTGAGCCGCAGCTCCTTCCCTGCATCGAAGGCGCACACAGGGAAGAGCTCTCCCTGGAGGCACTCCGGGGGAATTTCCCCCGTAAGAGCGGCTATCCAAGCTGCCAGCGTTGAGCGAACTCGAGAGAGCAGCTCTTCCCCGGGGGCCTCCGAGCTGCCGGACGCAGCATGCATCCAACGCACTGCAGCGGAGAGAGCTTCTGCAATATGCGGCGGCACCCCTGCCCGTGCCCCTACCAAGTGGAGCTGAGCAGCCGGAGATAGCTCCGCCCTCACCCCATGGTGCGCCCCCTCTACCCGCACAACTTCCCAGAGCAGCTCCCAGAAGAGCTCCAACTGCCCCAACGGAGTCAGCCGCACACTCTCACAGAGTCGCTCGTACCAGCCCCTCACGGCAGACACGCTTGCTCGCCCTCCCAGCAGAAATCCTGAACCCGTACCAACGGCATCCCAGCAGCCTGCTCGGAGCCTCCCTGCTCCTCGAGCGTATAGAGGATGCTGAGCCCACGGCGCTCGGGCAGCAGCTCCAGGAGCCGCGGTTCAACTACCCCGTGGAGCCACACTCCATGCTGCTCCAGACGGCACTGCCCATTGGATCCCGCACGAAGACGGTGAACCCGCACATGGTGCGCCAGAAACACAGGACGGAAATTGTCGTACCCAAACGGCGCCAACCGACGGAGAGCAAGCAGAAAGCGCGGCGTAATCTCGCTAAAATTCACCACCGCGTCCACCCGCAGTTCTGGTTTCTCCGCCGGATGGAGCTCTCGATGGCGTGCAAACTGCTCGACAGCCTGACGAAATTCTTCGAGCTGCTCCGGACGCAGCGCAACCCCGGCAGCGAACGGATGTCCCCCGTACTCGTATACATACGGAGCACATGCGCTCAAAAGCTGCAGGAGGTCGACTGCACCCCCACTACGGGCCGAGCCTTTCAAGATACCCCCAATGCGCGTCAAGAGTATGACCGGCACCTGGAAGCGCTCCCCCAGGCGCGTTGCCACTACCCCCAAGACCCCAGGATGCCACAGTGGGTTGAAGAGCACCACCGAGCGGTACCCACGCCGGCTAAGTAGTTCCTCGGCCTGCTCGAGAGCCTCGCTGTAGACCTGCTCGGCAATTGTGCGTCGGCGAAAGTTCTCACACTCGAGCTCCTGCGCAATCCGAAAAGCAATTCCCTCCTCGGTCTGCAACAGCATCTCCACAGCGCGCCGAGCATCCCCGAGCCGCCCTGCAGCATTGATGCGAGGCGCCAATGTGAAGATAATGCTGGCTGCCGACACCTGCTCGGCCGCCATGCCAACACACTGGAGTAAACCCCGAATGCCCGCCCGTGGATGCTTCTGCAAACGGCGCAATCCAAGCGCCGTCAAGACCCGATTTTCTCCCACGAGCGGAACCAGATCAGCTACCGTCGCCAGGGCCACCAAGTCCAGGTACTCCAAGGCCTGCTCTGGCTTCCCCCAGCGCTCAGCCAACGCTGCAATCAGTTTGAAGACAACTCCGCAGGCAGCCAGGAAGGGGAAGGGATAGCCACTCTGAGGCAGCCGAGGATTTAAAAGCGCCGGTGTTGGTGGGGGGAGATCCATGAGCTCGTGGTGGTCGCAGACAATAACCTCAATCCCGTACGAGCGCGCCCGAGCTATAGCATCGGCCGAATTCGTGCCACAATCAACCGTCACAAGTACCCGAGCTCCGGCCTCCCGCGCTCGCTCAACGCTTGCTAGCGTCAACCCATATCCTTCCTGAAATCGATCCGGCACAGCATACCCAACCGGCACCCCCCATTGGCGGAGGAAGTCCACCAGTGCCGCCGTGCTGGTTGTGCCGTCGACATCGTAGTCGCCATGTACCCAGACCACCTCTTGCTGCTTTCGGGCGTGCTCGAGCAGGGCCACAGCAGCTTCCATACCAGCAAAATGCCACGGCGCATATAACTGCTCGGCACTAGGCTGCAGAAAGCGTTCCGCCGTCTCCGGTGTCCGAATCCCTCGGACAGCAAGCACTGTGGCAATGCCTCGGGGGAGGCCGCAGCACTGCACGAGCTGGAGTATCTCTTGCTCCGAAGCACTTCCACGCCACCTCCAACGGTACCTCACCGCTTGCCTCTCTGCGCGTACGACAGGCCCTCAAAGCTAGAAAGCATCGCCTGAGCCGTTGCTGAACGGAGAAGAGCAAAGTCTCTATCTTTGCAGCAGGCAGCATCCTTACGACGCATAGCAGCAACCTATGGTGTTTCTCCCGCCCGATCTCCGACTCCGTCCCCCTGATCCTGCCCTTCTCTTCCGCCGAGGCGAACCCGACGACCCACGGCTGGGGGAGAGCTTCTCTCTTGGCCACATACCCGAAGGGCGCATCCCGGATGTTGTCATCGTAGGGGTCCCGCAAGACCTGGGAGTTCGGCACAACAACGGACGCCCCGGAGCTGCAGAAGCCCCGACAGCCATACGTGCTGCGCTCTACCGTCTGACGCCCGAGACCTGGACCCGACATAGCCTCGAGCAGCTCTGTATCGTTGACCTTGGCGATCTTATCGTCGACGGAGTGGACATACAGGCTATGCACGCCCTCCAGGAGCGCTGTGTTGCAGCGCTCCTTGAGGCTGGCACCTGCGCCATCGTGCTCGGCGGTGGGCATGATATTGCCTATCCTAACGCCGCAGCCCTCTTTCAGCAGGGCGAGTGTGGGATTCTCGTCTTCGACGCCCATCCCGACGTCCGTCCCCGCCGGAACAATCTCCCACACTCGGGCTCGGCCTTCCGGCAGCTCCTCGAGGAACGGAACTTCCCCGCCCACCGGCTTGCTTACATCGGCTTGCAGCCCTTCGTGGTCGCCCGTGTCCATCGCGAGTACCTGCAGTCCCGCGGTGTCCAGAGTTGCACCCTCGAGGAGGTACGCAAACGAGGTATCGACACAGTGCTGCCAGAGCTCTTTGCAGCCATCTCCGATAGGGGGCGTCTGCCCGTATACGTCTCCATTGATCTCGATGCGGTGCCTTCGGCCTTCGCCCCCGGGGTTAGTGCTCCAGCCACGGTCGGGCTCCTCCCGGAAGAGCTGCTCTGGGCGGCTAGCTTCTTAGGCGCCCGCCCGAACGTCCGTCTGCTCGACATTGCCGAACTCAATCCACGCTACGACCTCGACAACCGCACCGCCCGGCTGGCGGCATGGATCATCGCAACTTTCTTGGCTGGGATGAGCGAACGCCCTCTTCCCCAGTAGAAAGGCGCAGAAATCCTAATTTGCTATCCGTGCTCGAAGTGCCACCGCAAGCTGCATGACCATGGAGAAGACGCGGCGTGGGTTCCCAACTGCTCTGCTCGGCTGCGCGATCCTCCTTGCATGCCAAAGCGACAGACGAGGAGACGAAGAGCTCGACCGCTTAGCAGCCAAAACCCGTCAGGTGTCCCTCTGGCGGCAGTACGACCTTTCAGCAGGTGCTGACTCAAGTGTCCCAGCGGAGTTGGGCGGCCCAGGCTTTGAACGCATTGCCGATTCGCTAGGCTTCCAGACCTACACCCCTTCCCCGGAAGAGCTCCCCTTCTTTGGGGACCCTCGCGCTCGAACAGGTGGCAAGATCCGCCTCGTTGTCACGCGCTTTCCGCTCACCTTCCGCCCTTACGGCCAGCACTCCAACTACGTTGAGAATTCCATCATTGCCAGCCTGGTCTACGAAACCCTCCTGGGGGTTCACCCTATCACGCGGGAATTCGTCCCCGCCGTGGCCTCCCACTGGAAGATTCTGCCCGACCGGATGACCTTCCTCTACCGCATCGATCCTAACGCCCGCTTCTCGGATGGGAAGCCCGTCACAGCAGAAGACGTCGTGGCCACATGGCGTTTGGTCATGGACGAAACCATCCTGGAGCCTTCACTCCAGCTAGTATTTGGCAAGTTCGACGAACCCAAAGCCTTAAGCAAGTATCTCCTGCAGGTCCGCAGCCGGACGCTCAACTGGCGCAATTTCCTCTACTTCTCGGTCTCCCTGCCAATTCTACCTGCCCACGTCATCGGGAATCTAACGGGCAAAGAGTTTCTCGAGCGCTTCCAATACGAGCTCCCACCCGGCTCGGGCGAATACATCCTCCTCCCACAGGACGTGAAAAAAGGGACTTCCTACGCCCTCACACGGCGCGATGACTACTGGGCTCGGGATTATCCTATGAATCGGTTCGTGGGCAACTTCGATCGCATTGAATTCGTCGTGGTCAAGGACAACCCGCTGCTGGCCTATGAGATGTTCAAGAAGGGCGATGCCGATTTCTTCATCTTCGGGACCCTGACCACAGAGCACTGGGTCAAGGACACCGCTTACGAGGCGCTGCAGAAGGGCTGGATCCAGAAGCGGCGGGTCTATACGGACGGACCTGTCGGGACAATGGGCTTTGCCTTCAATATGCGCAAGGCTCCTTTCGACGACATTCGCGTCCGCAAGGCGTTTGCCCATCTCTTAAACCGCGAGGCACTCATCCAGGAGCTGCTCTACAACGAGTACGAGCCGATGGATTCCTACCACGCCAACACGGTGTATGAAAACCCCAACAATCCGAAAGTGCGCTACAATCCTGAACTGGCCCAGCAGCTCCTAGCTGAAGCTGGCTGGCGCACCCGTAACGCCCAGGGCATTCTGGTCAAAGAGGGCAAGCCCTTTGTCGTCGAAATGGGTATTCCGAAAGCCATCGAGCGCTTCGTTACGCCCTATCAGCAAGAGCTCCGCAAGGCCGGCATCGATTTGCAGCTGAAATTCCAAGATCCCAATACGCTCTGGCGCAATGCTATGGAGCGCAATTTCACCCTCTTTTTCGTGAACTGGACAGGGCTCCAGACACCGAATCCCGAAACCTCGTTGCGCTCAGAGCTGGCGGACAAGAATGACAACAACAACATCGAGGGCTTCAAGAGCGCACGCGTTGACCAACTCTGCGACATGTACGATACGGCCTTCTCCCGTGAGGCACAGATCCGCATCATCCGTGAAATCGACAGCATCGTGATGGCTTCGTACAAAAATGTGCTCCTGTGGTATCCTCGCGGGCTGCGCATTGCGTACTGGAACAAGTTCGGCATGCCCGAGTATGTGCTCCCCCGCTTTACACAGGCTGGATTTGTGGACCTGGCCATCCTGAGCACATGGTGGTACGATCCTGAACGAGCCCGCCAGCTAGCGGAAGCTCGCCGCACAGGGAAGGCGCTTCCGCGAGAGCCCGTGGAGGTCCGCTACTGGAAACAGTTCGATGAAGCAGCCTTCCTGGCACAGATCCGACACCGGTGAGAGAGAGCCATGTGGGAATACTTCCTCCGCCGCCTCCTGCTGACCATTCCCACCTTTTTAGGGGCCACCCTCGTTGTCTTCACCATTATTCAGCTCGCTCCCGGGGGGCCGCTGGAACAACAGATTATGGCCCTCCGCATGGCCATGGGCGGAGAAGTTGCCGGCGGCGGGCTTGCCGGACAGACAGGGGCAATGATTCCGGAGAGTGCCCTCGAGGAGCTGCGCCGCTATTACGGCTTTGACAAACCCCTCCTGCTCCGTTACCTGAGCTGGTTGGGCCTGTGGCCACGAGAGCTGGAAAGCTACATTGCTACCCCGGGACGCATCCGCAATATCGGCCAAGGGCGCCAAGCCCTCGTGGAAAAGACCGCCGATGGATACCGCATCCTTGACCCCCAGACAGGCCAAGAGCTTAAAGGCTGGCACGCCGAACCCCAGCCGAGCGAACACGGCCAAGAACGCGTCCGACTCTATCGCCTGGGCTTCAGCGGAGTCCTGACCGGCAACTTCGGAACCTCCTATACCTACAACGAACCCGTCATGCAGCTGATCCTGCAACGCCTCCCGGTCTCGCTACAGTTTGGCCTCATCGGCTTCATCCTGAGCTACTCCATCTGCATCTATCTGGGCATTCAGAAGGCGCTGTCCCACGGCTCGCCCTTCGATCTGGTGTCGAGCACACTCGTCTTCATTGGCTACTCTATTCCCGGATGGGCACTGGGAGCCTTCCTACTGATGCTTTTCGGGACGCAGAGCTTCATTGAGCTCTTCCCGCTCGGCGGCTTCCAATCGGACTATTACGCTGAGCTTTCTCTGCTGGAGAAAATTGCTGACCGCGCATGGCACTTCGTGCTGCCAACGATTGCCTACACCGTGGGGAGCTTTGCCTCACTCACGGTGCTGATGAAGAACGCCCTGCTGGAAAACCTCAGCCAAGACTACATCCGCACGGCGTTCGCCAAGGGGCTGTCTGAAAAACGCGTCATTTGGTTGCATGCTCTGCGGAACTCCATCATCCCGATTACGGCCAATATCGGCTACATCATCGGGCTGTTCCTGGCCGGCTCCTACCTGATTGAGCTGGTCTTCAACATCGACGGGGTAGGCAAGCTATCGATCGAGGCGGTCTTTGCCCGCGATTACCCAATTGTCTTCGGCTTTACGGTGCTGGCCGTCTTAGTCCGCCTCTTCGGAGCCATCCTCTCTGATCTGGCCCTTGCACTTGTCGATCCACGCATCCGCTTTAAGTGATGGGGGATAGAGTGCTGGATCGGGATACCCAGCAGGTTGCAGTGCAGCGCGTCACAGAAGAGCCGGTCGTCTCGCTGAGCATTTTCCAACGGCGGTGGCGAAAGTTTAAGAGTCTGCGGCGCGGCTATTACTCGCTGCTACTCCTCCTGGGGGCCTACGTTCTCTCCTTCTTCCTCCCCCTTTTGGTTACCAACAAAGCACTTGCAGTGCGCTACGAGGGGCGCTGGTACTTCCCGGCAGTTCAGTCTTGGCTTGTTTCGCTGCCTCTCATCGGGAAGCTATTCGGCTCGGACTTCTACAGTGGCGAATTCTTTGGGCAACGCGGTAATGCGGGTGAGTGCAACTATCGCCTCCTTCAGCAGCAGTACGAGGCCGAGGGAGGCCGGAACATCGTGATTTTGGCGCCCTATCCCTATAGCCCCCTCGAAGACGTCACGGTCCAGGGCAATGTCGCCTTTCTGCCTCCGCTCGAGCGCGATCCCAACGGCTTTGTGCGCCTGCTGGGGACGGACGATCGTGGACGCGATGTCTTTGCCCGTATGGCCTACGGGTTCCAGATTTCCCTTTCCTTTGCCCTCATCCTGGCCCTGCTCGAGTATCTCATTGGTGTGCCCATTGGAGCTGCTCTGGGATTCTTCGGTGGGCGGTTTGATATCCTGGTGCAGCGTCTCATCGAAATCTGGGCCACAGTGCCCTTTCTCTTCCTCGTCATCATTGTGGCCTCGATTGTACGCCCGAACTTTATTCTGCTGCTGTTGCTCCTGGCGCTCTTTACGTGGGTAGGCATCACGGTGCTCATCCGTGCTGAATTCTACCGGGAGAAGGCCAAGGATTACGTTGCAGCAGCGCTCGCCATCGGTGTGCCACGGTGGAAGATCATGTTCAAGCACATCCTGCCCAATGCGCTAGTGCCCATCATCACGTACTTCCCCTTCTCGGTAGTCTCTGGCATTGGAGCTCTTGTCAGTCTGGACTTTCTCGGCTTCGGGCTGCCTCCGCCGACCCCGAGCTGGGGAGAGATGATGAGTGTCGGGCTGCAACATCTGGCCACAGGGAAGTGGTGGCTGATGCTCTCCCCTATGGTGGCACTCTTCCTGACGCTGACTCTCATCGTCTTCATCGGCGAATCCGTGCGAGAGGCTTTCGATCCTCGGACGTTTTCACGACTCCGGTAGCGGCACCATGGAGAGCTCTCCACTTGTGCGAATCCGCAACCTGCGCACCTACTTCCTCATCGAGGGGCAGTGGGCCAAGGCCGTCGATTGCGTCTCGCTGGACATCTTTCCTGGGGAGGTTGTCGGTTTGGTTGGAGAATCGGGCTCGGGCAAATCGGTAACGGCGCTGTCGATTTTGCGGCTGATTCCGGATCCGCCGGGACGCATCGTCGGCGGCGAAATCTGGCTCGACGGGGTCAACCTCCTGGAGCTCCCGCTCGAGCAGATGTATCGGATTCGCGGAGGCAAGATCGCTATGATCTTCCAAGAGCCGATGACCTCGCTGAATCCTGTCTTCACCATTGGCATGCAGCTTACAGAGACCATTTTGGCCCACGAGAAGGTCAGCGAAGCGGAGGCTCGGGAACGGGCCATAGAGCTCCTGCGCCAGGTCGGTATCCCTGATGCAGACAAGCGCTTCCGGGACTACCCCCACCAATTCTCCGGCGGCATGCGCCAGCGCGTCATGATCGCTATGGCGCTGGCCTGCAATCCGCAGCTTTTAATTGCTGATGAGCCAACAACGGCACTCGATGTAACCATTCAGGCCCAAATCCTGGAGCTCATGCTCCAGCTGAAGGCCCAGCGCCGCAATGCGGCTATTTTGCTCATCACACACGATTTGGCCGTCGTAGCGCAGACATGCCAGCGCGTCATCGTCATGTATGGGGGCAAAATTCAAGAGATGGCTCCGACAGTGGAGCTCTTCGATGCTCCGTACCACCCTTACACGCGCGGCCTTCTGGAGTGCATTCCGCGGCCGACGGCCCCAGGCCAGAAACGCCGTCGACTCTATGCCATCCCCGGCAATGTGCCGAGCATCCTCCGGCTCCCGGCAGGCTGTAAATTCTCAACACGGTGCACCGTCAAACGGGAAATCTGCGACCGGATCGAACCGCCGTTGGTAGAGGTCACACCGGGCCACTTCGTCCGCTGCCATTTGGTTGAGCCACTGCCTGGAGGAGTCCAGTATGAGTGAGCCCTTGCTGCAGCTTGAGGATTTGCGGGTCTACTTCCCTGTCTATAGCGGCGTTTTGCAACGCATCACCGGGCGTCTCCATGCAGTCGAGGGCGTCTGCTTCACACTCCACCGCCGTGAAACCCTCGGGCTGGTGGGGGAATCCGGCTCCGGGAAGACAACTCTGGGCCGAGCACTCGTGGGCATCCTCCCGCATATGGTTCCCGATGTTCTCATAAGCGGCCGGGCCCTCTTCCGAGTGCCGGAAGAGGGTGAGTTTGTGGATCTGCTGCAGATCTTCAGCCGCCGCAGCCGCCTCTCGCACAAGCAGCGCCTACGCTACCGGCGACACCTCCAGATGGTCTTCCAGGATCCCTTCTCCTCGCTCAATCCGCGGCTTTCGGTCGAACAAATCGTCGGGGAACCGCTCCAAATCCACTTCCCGGAGCTCTCCCGGGCAGAGATCCGCGACCGCGTCATCTGGTTACTGGAAAAGGTGGGGCTGCAGCCGGAAGACCGCATGCGCTACCCACACGAATTCTCCGGCGGGCAGCGCCAACGCATTGGCCTTGCGCGAGCGCTGGCTACCCATCCGGAGCTGGTCATCTGCGATGAGCCAGTTTCGGCACTCGATGTCTCCATTCAAGCACAGGTCATCAACCTGATGGAGGACCTGCAGGAGGAATTCGGGATGGCCTATCTCTTCATTGCCCACGATCTCTCGGTAGTGCATCACATCAGCGACCGCATTGCAGTCATGTATCTTGGGCATGTGGTCGAGCTGGGGCCGGCCGATGCTGTCTACTTTGCTCCCAAACACCCTTACACCCAAGCCCTCATTTCCGCTGTCCCCGTGGCCGATCCGCGCTATCGGCGGGAGCGCATCCCATTGCGGGGGGAAATCCCCTCGCTGCTCCGCAAGCCTTCCGGATGTCCCTTCCATCCACGCTGCCCCCAAGCCCGTCCTGACTGCGCAGAGCTGACTCCCACGCTGCGCGAGCTCGACCCCGGCCACTGGGTAGCCTGTCCCTATGCTTAACGCAGAAGACGTTCCCAGGAGCCGAGCACGACGCATCGATACCGCCACGCATATACGCTCAATGTCCAGACCGCCAGGAGGGTGACCACTAAGAAGAACCCCCAGACCCACGGACCGTGCAGTACAGCCTCAGCCCAGGCTGCATGCGGCTGCCCTCCATCACGCCAGAGAGCAAGCACAACGACGATCATGGCAAGTCCGCTCATCTGCACGAAGGTCTTCACCCGCGCCGCGGCCAACGTGTGTACGGGCTTGCCCTGCTGCAGGGAGTACCACCGCAGCAACGTCGTTGAAACATCCCGGAACACTAGGATCACGACCATCCACACGGGAGCAATCCCGAGCCAGGTCAATGGCAGCACAACCGCCATAGCGAGCACTTTATCGGCCAGGGGATCCAGAAAAGCGCCTTCGGGTGTCCCCTGTGCATAACGCCGGGCAATCCATCCGTCGAGCCCATCGGTGATGGCCGCACAGGCAAATAGGACTGCCCCCATCCATACCATCCACGCCTCCTCTCGCCCCAAGCAGACCGCTACGAAGGGAGCCAAAACCAGACGCACAAGGGTTAGCAGATTCGGAAGTGTCAGGAGCATCGGTGTGCAGCAACGGTTCGCACAATAGCATTGAACTCCCCCGACCTGAGCGAGGCCCCGCCAACGAGCACTCCGTGCACTTCAGGCTGGGTAATGATGTTCGAGACGGCCGCAGCGCTAACACTTCCGCCATAGAGGATGGGAACACTCTCGGGCGCCCCCAAGCGGTGCAGAATCTGCCGGATCTGGGTATGGGCTTCGGCAATCTGTTCCGGCAAGGCCGTTACACCCGTTCCAATAGCCCAGACAGGCTCATAGGCAATGAGCACCTGCGGCCAGAGCGCCTGCGTCACTGCTGCCAGACCGCGTTCGAGCTGCTGCTCCAGTACGGTTACTGTCTGCCCACGCTCACGCTCGTGCCAGGTCTCGCCAACGCAGAGGACAGCATGCATGCCGAATTCCACAACCCGGAACAGCTTCTGGGCTATGCGTTCATCGGTCTCTGCCGCATAGCGGCGCCGCTCCGAGTGCCCTACCAGTACGAGCGTACAGCCCAACTCGCTGAGCATTCGGGCAGAGATCTCACCCGTGTAAGCACCCTGCACCTCTTCGTGGCACGTCTGTGCCCCCCATTCGAGCCGGGTCCGTGCAAGGACGCGCCGAACAGCTTCCAAGCTCGTAAACGGTGGGCAGACAACAACCCGAAGGCCCACCTCCGGCCCGATACAGGCCGATTTCAGAAGCCGCCACAGCTGCCGCGCCAACTGCTTGGCCTCCGACGGTGTGGTGTGCATCTTCCAATTGCCCACCACCCACCTCATCGCTGCCGCCCCCGAACGTGGAAGATGCGATAGGTACGCAAATCCTGGCTAGCTTCGAAGCCTTGCCCTTCGACAATCTCCGATGCCGTCATGATGCGAACGAAAGCAGGCGAGAAGAACTGCTGCCGGCCACGTTCCCAGTACAGCTCCGTCGTCTCTAACTGGCGCTCCTCGGTATAGGAGCGAGCAACCACGCGTCCGAAGGCAGCCATCAGCCCCGTGCGCTCCTCAATGCGAGCACTATCGGCAGTGAGCTCCCCGATAGGTTGCCCGGCCCGGAAGAAGCGCACCTGCACCCCATGCCGGAAGAGCACAAGCCCTGTCTCAGGCATGCTATGAGCGGTGTCAGCCTTCAACTCAGCGCGCACCACACCGAGCGAATCCAAAAGCGTGAGGCTGACCCCCACGGCCTGCTGTGGTGAGAGCCCCTGCAGAGAATCCTCGGGAAAGAGCTCTCCCTCAGGCCGCACTCCACCCCCACCACAGGCAACCATACCGACGAACACCCCAACTACGGCACAGAGCTGCCACACCGCTGCACCGCCTGCCAGAGTGCAACCAGCTCCTGGAGAAATCCTTCAACCTCAGCCAGTGGGAGTTGTGTGTCGGGATCACTCAAGGCTTCCATCGGATTGGGATGGGTCTCAAAGAAGATCCCGTCTACCCCGACGGCAATGGCTGCTCGAGCCAGCGCCCGGACAAACTCCCGACGCCCCCCGGAACGCTCCCCCACGTTGGGCTGCTGCACAGCATGTGTGGCATCGTAGAGCACAGGACAGCCCGTCTGCCGCAGAGTGACAAGCGAGCGGAAATCGACCACTAGGTCCCGGTATCCAAACATAGTCCCCCGCTCGGTCAGCCAGACCTCGCTCCCACCGCCTAGATGGACTTTTTCGACTGCATACGCCATGCTCTCCGGCGCCATGAATTGGCCCTTCTTGATGTTGACCACCTTCCCCGTGGCCCCAGCGGCCATGAGCAAATCTGTCTGGCGGCAGAGAAAGGCGGGTATTTGGAGAACGTCAACGTATGCAGCCGCTTTCGATGCCTCCGATGGCGTGTGGATGTCCGTCAGCACTGGTACCCCATACGTACGCCGAATCTCTGCCAGTAATTCCAGCGCTCGTTCGTCCCCTATGCCGGCGAAGGCCCGCGCACTGGTCCGATTAGCCTTGCGATAAGAGGACTTAAAGACCAAGCGAACGGGTAACTCCGAACACACTCGGCAGAGGTGCTCTGCCACAGTGTGAAGCAGCTCTGCAGACTCGACCACACAGGGTCCAGCAACAATGAGTAATGGGCGTTCCATCGGCAGCAAAATTAGGGAAGCCCTGCTACTCCTTGCTCTGGCAAGCTGTCCGCTGTGGGGGAGAGTGCCGGCCGATTCCACCGTCCAGCTTCCCGACTCAGCTCGCTGGATTGGGGCAGAGGAGATCGCGCTAGCGCTCTTTGCCTACACGCTCGTGCCGGTATGGCTAGCTATCGGCGCAGCTTCGCTTGTCTCGCCAACCGTCAGCCTGGAAAGCAGCCAACAGCGCTGGCGGTGGGGCTACTCTCTCGGGGCCGGCATTGGCTGGAGCGGGAACCCGGGTCCGCTGCGCTTTTCGCGGCTTCGGCTCCAAGGAGAAGCAGGGGGCGGCCGCATGAGCACTACACTACTTGCCGATTGGAATGCCCTGCCCATTGGCACCGGCGAGCTCTTCTGCCTTGGGGCCAGCGGCGGCATTGGATGGCAATACTCGAGCGGAAGCGAGCGCCCTTTCGCCCATGTCGAGCTCTGGCTCCGTAACGCCATGGGCATTTGGTATCTGGGGCTCTTCCCCCAGCATTCCCTCGGGCTACGCTGCCGTTACTTCCCCGCCCATCGGGGCCAGCCATCCAAGTGGCAACTCGGCTTCGGGTGGTGGGCAACCTTCGTTTGGTAGAGGCGAGCCATACTGTCGGATAGCCGTACAGTGCCGGCACGGTATTTTTGTTTCTCAGCCTCCGAGAGCGCCGCAATGCGGTGGGCAGGATGGTTTGGGATACTACTCCAGAGCTGCTGCGGTATTCTCCTCGGGCAGCAGCTTCTCTGGCTTGGCCGCCTTCCCGGCGGTGGCAGTAGTGAAGCTGTAGCCGTCTCTGACAGCGGGACTGTCGTCGTTGGCAGGGCCGAAAATGCGCTCTACGTCTGGCGCGCTGTGCGTTGGACAGCTGCAGGCACCATTGACGCTCTGAGCCCCCTCAGCGGGGGTGCCAGCAAGGCAATGGCTCTCTCCCCCGATGGGTCAGTCATTGTCGGTGCAGCGCAGGATAGTATCGGCCGCTGGCGCGCCGTCCGATGGGACCGTGACGGCCGTATCGAGGAAATTGGGACACTGGGAGGACCAGCCAGCGAAGCCACAGGAATTGCGCCTTCCGGGAGCATCATCGGGTGGGCAGCGACGGCGAGCCTGACCAGGCATGCCTTCCTTTGGAATCCGAGCACGGGAATGCGTGACTTGGGCACCCTCGGCGGGGCCGAAAGTACGGCTCTGGCTATTGCCCGTGATAGCCTCGTCGTGGTTGGCTGGGCAGAGAATGCAGACCGCCAAGCGCGCGCTTTCCGATGGTCTCCATCAGCGGGAATGCAGGATCTGGGTACCCTTGGCGGTGCCCGCAGCGAAGCTTACGCCGTCTCAGCGGACGGCTCGGTTGTGGTCGGCCGGGCAGAAAATTCTGACCGCCTCTGGCGCGCTTTCCGCTGGAGTGCACACACGGGGATGCAGGAGCTGGGCACCCTCGGGGGGAGAGAAAGTGGAGCGCTGGCCCTTTCAGCCGATGGTTCCATCGTCGTCGGCTGGGCAATGACACCAAGCGGGGATTGGCGTGCCTTCCGCTGGCATGCACAGACGGGAATGCAAGATCTCAACCTCCTCTACGCCCGAGCCGTTGGACGCTCCCTCCTCTATGTGGCCCGGGGTATATCGCCGGACGGCCGGTATATTGTCGGCTACGGTATCAACGCCGCCACAGGACGCCAGGAAGCCTATCTGCTGGATACCCACGCCGAGGGCACTGATCTGGCCTTTGACACCCCCTTGCCGTTGAGCCTCTCGGTTGAGCCACACCCTGTGTTCGACCAGGCCTTTGTGCGGTACACGCTCCCAGCACCGGCGCTGGTGCGCCTGTTCATCACCGATCTGCTCGGACGTACCACAGTTGCCTTGCCCGATTGCTGGCATGCAGAGGGGACCTATAGGCAGCCGCTCCCCCAGCTGCCTTCGGGGTTGTACACACTCGTTCTCCACACCGAGGCTTCTACAGCCACCGTCCGGTTCGTCGTCCTGCGATAAAACGACACCCCGGCTACGGCGCTAGCGCCTCCCCGACGCGCCAGCGGAGCCCGAGGTAGAATAGGCGTGCCTCGAGCGGTCCCCATATAAGCGAGGCATCGAAATAGGGCCCGCGCGGATTGCGCGCATCGAGAATGGCGGCTCGCTGCAGCGCGTTGGTGGCATTCTCCACCCCAACGTAGAGTTCCCATGTACCGAAGCGACGGGTCAACTGTCCATTGAGCCGAAACACGGCCGGGAATCGCTCACCCCAGCGTAGGCTATCGGGATTGTCCGCTGTCGAGGGCAGTCGGCCCCCACTGTTCCAGACAAGCGTGGCATCCAGCTGCCACTGCCGCTGGGCCGTCGCATAGCTGAGTGTAGCCAGAAGCCGGTGTGGGGAAATCAGTGGACGTCGCTGCCAACGACCCCCTGTCGGCGCCCACGTATCCCACCAACGGTAAGCGAGACGGAGCTCAACGTCGGCCAGCTTCCCCTCAGCTTGTACCAGGACAGAGTTTGCGTAAGCTCGTCCGACATCGCGCAGCAGCAAAAGCCGTGCACTGGCATCGAGGTCGGGCACCACTTGATGGCGGAATTCTGTCCGAAAGGCCTCAAGGTCTAGCGTCCAGAGCCCTGCTACCGGCACCAACAGCGTCAGCGAGCCGCCATAGTTCCATCCCCATTCGGGTCCAATGGGTCCGAAGAGGACACGGCGCGCACTCAGGAAGAAGGGCAAGTTGTCGGCCACGACGTTGGGCACTCGCATGCCGCGCCCAGCCGAGAGGCGGAGGGTCAACAGCGGAACGGGCTGCCACTTCAGATACGCCCGTGGGGTCAGGAAAGCCCCATAGAGGTTGTGCCAATCTCCGCGCAGCCCCGTCACAAGCGTCACCGCCGAGAGCGGCTGGAGTGTGAGCTCGACGAACGCTCCTGGCACAATCTCGCGCCGCCTCCAGGCCGTATCGGCCAGGTGCTCATCGGCCAGGTGCTCATCGTAGAAATCCGTAAGGAGATCGACGCCGTAGCGCACCTGTGCTCGCGCCCACTCGCTCATCCCGAACATCTTGAGCGCCCCGAACGCCTCATCCCCCCTGTACTGCCGCAGGCCCAGCTCTGCGCCGAGCTGTTGCAGGACGAGCGTGCCCCGGAGACCGATTTGCGTGACGTCGCTGAGCCTCTGTGTTCCCTTTGCAATGAGCTCGCCGCGGTGTTCGCGGATCTCTATCCTATAAGCACGCTCGGGCTCAATGCTCGACAGGGTCCCGCCGTGTCGTTCCTGCACCACCCCCTTGGCTAGTATGTGCAGCTCGAAAGTTTCAGGACCCCCGAGATGGGTCACCCAGGCCATAGCATTGAGTTGCCGCCGGAGTGGCATATCGATGAACCCATCCCCGTTGGCATCTCGCTCCAGCCCCGTCCAACTCCCATGCAGAAAGCCCATACCATACCAATGCGGGCCCAGCAGACGAGCAGAGGTCAGATTGAGCTCAAACCGACCAGCCGTACTGGCATACGAGTTTGCAAAGAAGGGGACATCACTGTATGGCTTGCGATAGCTGACAGCGATTGTTCCGGTCAGCCCCTCATAGCCATCGACCACTGAGGCGGCTCCTTTCGAGATTGCGATGGACTCTAGAAACGGGCCCGGGATGTACTCCCACTGGACTGGCAGTGCCAGTCCCCGCATGGTCGGTACAGCTTCCACGAGGGTCTGCACATACACACCACTGAGGCCGAGCATCTGAATCTGCCGCGTCCCCACTAAGGGATCCGAAAAGCTTGCCTCAACCGTCGGGCTCTTCTCGAAGGATTCCGCTAAGGAGCAGCAGGCCGACTGTTCGAGCTGGCGTGCCGAGATAGCTTCCGTCTTGACTGGAGCAGCAGTGATGGTAGGTGCTGCAGCCTCCACCCGCACTTCAGACAGCGCATAGACAGAGACAAGCACGAAGGTGAGCGTATCGACCCCTTGTGCTGGCAGTACAGTATCGAGACTTCGGTAGCCTACCGCACTCACACGGAGGGTATCGACATTCGGCGGGCGCACTAGTCTGAACTGCCCATCGGCTGCTGTCACCGTCCCCACAGAACTCCCCAACCACTGCAGCCGTGCCCCGGGCAGGGGACGTTGTGTGCCATCGGGGTCTTCTCCGTAGACGACTCCATGCAGGAGCGGCTGTCCCCGCACAAGCACGGCAGCACACAGGAACACACAGCTATACAGCATGCGGACGAACATGGTTGACTTCCTCCGACAGTGGCACATACGCACAGAGCACGCACAAGCCTCCCTAGCCTCCACCCTGTGCCGAGAATGTCGGAGGAATCAACAGCGTAAGCAACACAGCTCAGGCAAGATCAGCGCACCGGCCTTCCTCCCCCTCCCTTCACGAGCATGCAGAGGAGGGATCGGAAGCAGCCTCCACATGGTCATCCCCTCTACTCGCCCGATCAGCAAAACACCGGGCAGCTGCACGAGAGAGAGAATCCCTTGGAAAGGCTGGTGGGAACATTCCTCGAGGCACTGGCCCTGCACGCCACATGCTTGCTTGCCTCCTTCCATCTCCTGGCATACCTCCGCCCCTTCCACTTCCATCGGGCAGCAGCTTGCCTCAGACGCTGCACCCTGCAGGACCTGGGGCGAAAGGGAAGGAGGACAACACAGACACAGCGCTACGGGCGCTGCCTCGACAGAGGCAGTGTAGAGCATGCCTATGAACAGGACAAGAATCCGCCGCTGCCGGATGTAGCGCATGGCAGCATAGAAGACGGCTGTCCCTGCATAATCATGTCGACTGTGCCGCGCGCTGTGGCAGTGGGAGATTCTGTAATTTTGCTGACCGGCTGGTCAGTCAGATATCTCCTATCCCCCTATGGACACGCATGCTCTACGCGCTGCACAGCAGATTTTCAGCGAGAACAAGACTCTGACCCTCGTCACCCATGGCTCGCAGGGTGTGTGGGCAGGAAAGGTGTACTTTGGAGAGCAGGACGGGTATCTCTACATAGCCCTTGAGCAAGGCCGGAACTACCGCAACGTGCTGGAGAATCCGCATGTCTTCTTCGTCATCGAGCGGGGTGTGCCGGATCGCTTCGTGCAGGGGGAAGGCATTGCCGAACGTATTGGCCCCATTGAGGAGTGCCCGGAGCGGAGCATCATTTTTCGGAAGGCGCTCGAACTGGTGCTGTTTGCGAAGCTCATTCCGGGAGTGACGCTCTTCCGGATCCGACCCACGCGGCTTTTCATCTCGGATTTTACCCATGAGTGGAAGCCACGGGCAGAAGTCGAGGTCACCGAAGAGGTCTTGGAGTACTTCCGTACCCATCGCCCCAGCTCGTCGCGGCTTTCAGTCTTCTGGAAGGCAATTCGTCCATTTGCCTTCCCTGCTACGCTAGCTCCGGTACTGATTGGCTCTCTCACTGCCCCGATAGTCGATTGGGGGCGGCTGTTACTAGTGCTGTTGGGCACGCTCCTGGCTCACAGCGGAGTCAATGTTATCAGCGATTGGATGGATTGGCGCCGTGGTGCCGATACCTGGAAGGTACTTGGCTCAAGCCGCGTCCTCGTCGATGGGTTGCTCGATCCCCGAACCCATCTCCGCTTTGGAATTACGTTGATGGGACTTGCAGCGCTCATTGGTGTGTGGCTCATTCAGTTGAGCGGACCCGCAGTCTGGTACTTCATGGCAGCTGGGGCTGCCGTAGGGATTTTCTACACCGTTCCCCCGGTTGGACTTAAATACCGAGCCCTGGGCGATCTTGCAGTCTTCTTGGCTTTCGGCCCCTTGATGGCGGCAGGGGCCTACTACGTTCAGACCTCGCAGCTGGCATGGCTCCCCGTGTGGCTCTCCATCCCCATTGGGCTGCTGACGATTGCTATCTTGCACGGAAACAACTATCGTGACATTGCCGAGGACCGAGCCGCCGGGTACCACACGGTGGCAAGCCTCCTGGGGCCCAGAGGCTCGGCGATCTACTACACTGCGCTGTTAGCGGGAGCTTACGTATCGACGGTTCTCTTCGTCATCCTCCAATGGCTGCCTCTATGGTCGCTCGGGGTTGTGCTGACGCTCCCTCTGGCATGGCGGAATGTAAGCGTGGCGTTCAACCACGCTCGGGTTGCCTTTAGCTTCTTGGATTTGCTCACGGCCCAGCTCCACTTGGCTTTCTCGCTGCTCATTGTGGCAGGACTTCTCCTTGAGCGCTTTGTTCCACTCCCGTAGGCAGGGCATGCTAAGCTTCTCGGTAGCAGGGTTTCCGTTCGGTGGCCTAGTATTGGCGGCTACATGGTGGTTTGTTCTGTTTTCGCCCTGGACTGCTCCGCAGCAGGGATTCTGGTGGAGCATGGCCATTGCCCAGGCAACATTGCTGGGCTATAGCCTATGGTTTCTCCGAGGGCAATGGCGCCCCCTCTTGAGGAACAACCCTCGTTTAGTTCTGCTGGGAATTGCCTCGGCACTCCTGCTCTATGGGCTTTTCTGGGTTGGACACGCTGTGCTGGTGGCCTGGATACCGGAAGCAGTGCAGATGGTCGGGTCCGTGTATGCTCGGCGTGAGCACGCCCCTGCATGGGCTCTAGCAATGCTGCTCGGGTTGTGGATTGGCCCCATTGAGGAAGTATTCTGGCGCGGGGTCGTCCAGAGCTACTTGCAGCAGAAGCTCTCATCCGGCGCAGCACTTCTCGGCACAACGCTGCTATACAGCCTTATCCACATCTGGTCAGGCAATCCACTATTGATGCTAGCTGCCTTCATTGCTGGACTGGGCTGGGGAGCGCTGCTGCTCTGGACGGGGTCGCTCGTGCCCAGCATTGTCTCCCATGCTCTATGGGATGTGCTCATGTTTGTTCTCCTCCCACTGCAGTGAGGTCCCCATGCGTGCCGTTGTGTTACAGGCTCACGGAGAGCCTGAGAGCGCGCTCGTCGAGCGAGTAGATGTGCCAGAACCTGAACTGGCAGCCGGGGAGGTACTTGTACGCGTGCGTGCAACATCGGTCAATCGCGTCGACTGTCTGCTCCGCCGGGGCTATCCTGGGCTCACCCTCCAGCTACCGCATATCTTGGGAGGGGATATCGTCGGGGAAGTTGTAGCACTCGGTAGGGGGATCACCTCCCTGAAGGAAGGTGATCGCGTGGTGGTCTATCCCCTCCTCTCCTGCGGCACTTGTTCCCTGTGCCGGCGTGGACTGGAGCATCTCTGCACGCATTGGCAGTTTATCGGCATGCATCGAGCTGGTGGCTACGCCGAGTATGTAGCTATCCCTGAACGGTGCTGCATTCCCCTCCCTGCTTCAATAGCCGATACTGATGCAGCATGCCTCGGTGTGGCTGGACTGACGGCTTACCACGCTCTGGAAGTAGCCGGTATTGGAGCTGACGACAGAGTGCTCGTGTGGGGAGCTACCGGGGGTATGGGAAGTTTCCTCATCAAATTGGCTCGCTACCGTGGAGCACGGGTCATTGCGACAACGCGCACCCCGGCCCACCACGCCGAGCTCCTCTCCTCGTGGGGAGCCGAATGGGTCCTGCCGACCATTCCTCCAGAGGCAACCGCGCAGGCCCTGCGGGAGCGCTTCCCCGAGGGTATTGATGCGGTTATCGACTCTATTGGCTCGGCAACCTTCCCCGCCAGCCTCTCTGTACTGCGCAAAGGTGGCCGCCTTGTCTTCTGCGGGATTCTCACCGGCCGAGAGGTGCCGTTCAACCTCCACCAGGCATACCTCCGGCATCTGAGTCTCCATGGCATCTATCTGGGGACCAAAGCAGAGTTGCACCAGCTCGTGCAGCTGACTGCTCGTGGAGAGCTCCACCCAGCCATCGCTGGAGTATACCCTCTGTCGGAAGCAGCCGTTGCGCACCGCATGTTGGAACACAGCGGTGTCGGAGGAAAACTCGTCCTCATCCCCTGACTCTGCCCTAGACTCCTTGCCCGGTGTCCTGCGGGACGGGCGGCGCATCCTTCCCCCTTCGCAGAAAGGTTCTGGGCGCAACCGCAACAGAGAAAAACCTAAGTTTGTGGGGCCCGGTTGCGACCCTCGGAACCTATTTCGAGGGCCCTCGGTACAACGGGCTGTCTTTGCGCGCTGGAAAAGCAGAATACTGCTCTCCCGGCCGCGAGGAATCCCATGTCTAACAGGCGGCTTTCGAGGAGAGCAGGAATGAGAAGACAGCACAGGGAGGGCAGACCAAGCGGGGAATCTTTCGGAGTTTCTTCTCAAATCACTGCTGAGGCTGCCCAGTATTTTCCTCCTTCACCGACACGGTACCACAACACTTCCAGCTGCTTGAGCCGCTCTCTACCTGGACGGCACCCCGGTAGCCCAGTGTGCAGCCTCCAGAAGCCATGGGCTAACGGCATTCCTACTGCCCTCAGCCATAGCGCTGCAATCCTGGCAGGGCAGGTGATAAGGAGAGTATGTTCCACCCTACTGCACGGTTTTGCCATGGTACGACTGCATCTCTGGATCTTTACCGCTGTACTGCTCAGCTCCATCGCTTCAGCTCAGCAGAACCCCAACATCGCCGAAGCCACACATCCGCTCGGCTTCACGCTGAAAAAGGTCGTCAGCAATACCACCATCCCCACCGGAGCGCCGTTCTCCTACACCATCTACTTCAGCTTCCCTGCGGGAACGCAGAACGTCACTATCACCGATGTACTTCCACCCCCGCTGCTTTTCCACAGCCTCTCTGTCACGAATGCATGCGGCTCCTTTACCCCGTCGACACCATCGCCGGGTACCAATGGTACGGTCAGCGTGACCTGGAATTCCCTCCCACCGAGCGGCTGCTCGGGATCGCTCACCATTGTGGTCTCTTTCCCCAATGGAACAACGTGCAACGGCACAAGCGTTCGGAACCGTGTCTGCCTGGTGGGGACCGTCCTCCTCCCGCAGGGGCAGCAGCAGACAGCCGAGTTTTGCACCCCCTTCGTCAGCACAACGGCACAAGCGAGCAACCCATGGACAATTGACAAGCAAGTGCTCAACTCCACCTATATCGGCGGGGGTTGCCAGCGCGCACTCAACAGCGACACCGTAGCCTATGCCATCTGCGTTTCCAAAACGCCCGGTACGCAGGGCCAATTGAACTTGGTCAATGGTATTGTCACCGACGTACTGCCGGCAGGAGCCCAATTCATCTCGGCCAGCTGCCCAGGGGTCAGCGTCAGCGGCAACACCATCACTTGGAATGTCGGTAATCTCTCGGCTACGCCGATGTACAACTCGGTATGCTGCACCGTCACGGTCTATTACCCACCCTCGCAGTTCCCCACAGGCTCTCAAATCACCAATACCGCTACGCTGACCGGGCTGCTGGGCTCTGCGCAGCAGCCGTGTGATCAGTTCACCAAGCCTGCCACCATCTGTTGGCAAAAGATTCTCCCTCCACCACAACCTCCGACGACGCAAGCGACGCTCTACAAATGGGTCTCCACCAACGGACAACCCGGATGTAGCGGCCAGTACACCGTAGGACTGTGCAACACGGGCAACACTCCCATCACCTCAGCAACGATTACTGACACTGTGCCATCCGGTCTGACGATTACTTCCACTTCCAGCTCGGGTGGGCTCAGCATCAGCACTGTCGGGAACACTGTCACCGCAACGCTCAGCACACCTCTTGCAGCGGGTCAATGTCGCTGGTTGTATATCAACTTCGCCATCCTCTCGACAGCTACGCCGAACACTACCGTGACCAACTGCGCATGGGCCCAAATCCCTGGGCTTTCCCCATTGCATTCCTGTGCCTCATTTGTCGTTCAGGCGCCAGCACCGAGTGCCTGCATCTTCAAGGAAATCTGCGCACCGCAGCCCTCGTACTCGCTGGGGCAGACTCTCCGTATACGGCTCCGCCTACAGAACATCGGCGGGCAGAATATTACCGGCGCAACGATTACCGACAATCTCAACCCGAACTTCGAGTACGTGGGCAATCCCGCATTCTACACCACCACGGTCTGGAATACGCCGTGCAATCCCCCCAATGCAACACCGTGGTTACCCGCTCCGAGTTTGAGTGTCAGCGGCCAAACCCTCACCATCAGCAACGTCAACATTCCGGCAACGTGCCAGAACCTCTTCTGGAATGGCTGCGGGTTCTACGGCAACACGGGTGTACCTTACTACTGGGTGGAGTTCGACGTCAAAATCCGCGACACCGCCGGGCTCGGCAACATTCCGAACAGCTTCACCCTCTCTGGCGGCGGTCTGCCACAGCCGGTGCAGTCGAACACGGTCTACGTACTCGTGACCGGCAACACGGGCTTCACGCTCAATAAGCACGTGGCCTCCGACACGACGAACTGGCAAAGCTCGCTTGTTACTTCGGCGGGTTCGGTTGCACACTACCGTTTGCAGCTGAATATCCCAACGGGCTCGGTCCCGCTGCGGCACGTTACGTTTGTGGACCTGCTGCCAATGGATAACGGGAGCGCTGACGACAAGATTCTGCAAGCCTGTGTCAGTCGCGGCAGTCAGTTCCCGCTTGCCTACAACGGCAGCTTTACAGCAACACCCGCAGCGAATGGCTTCAATAATCCCGCAACAGCTCTGGCCGATGCCAATGCCATCTCAGCTGCAACGGGTGCCCCCAACCTCTTCCCGAACAAATGCGGAACAGCGGGGACATGGAGTACAGGACTCCCTGCGGGTGCGAAGAACATAGGTTTCTACTTCCCAACCGCTATCGGTGCTAGCACCGGTGCAACGGTTGTGCTCCCTGTCAAAGTTGATGCGAATGCGCAGCCGGGGCAGCTTGCCTGCAATACCTTTGCCGCAGGCGGTGCGGTACGGCATTACTTGAACAGTACTACCTCCACTGACGTCCCAGTAGGGCCGCTCGAGTCAGCGCTGGCGTGCATGAGGATAGACACAGCCACACGGTGCTACCGCATGCAATTGCACGGTGCACCGCAGCCGGTCGGGATTGTGCCCACTCCTGCAGGCAACGCCTGCAAGTATACAGTCACCGTAACGGTGAACAATCCCGGCCCCGCCGTACAGGGCTGTGCCAGCTCGGCTCACGGTACGGTATCGCCGAGCACCTTCACGGTGCCGACGGGCACAACGACAATGAGCTTCACCTTCATCGATGTTCCGCCACCGAATAGCGTTGCGTGTATTCGCTACGGCATTCTGGATGCGGCAGGTCAGTGCACCCCGTGCGATTCGGTGTGCTTTGACTTACGTCCTTGCCCGCAGCCGGACACCTGCTGCCCACGCTTTGAGAAGGTAGAGATCAAGTGCCTCGGCAGAGACTCGGTGGGCAATGCGCTCTACTCGCTTGTTGCAAGCGGAGTGATTCCGTGCAAAGCCACGCTGCTTCTCTCGTCCCCCGAGGGTTCCTTTACGCCATCGGCCTTTGGTATCGGGCCGGGGGCATTCACCATCGGCACGACCTTTACCGACGTTGCTCCGCCGGCGCCGGGCGCGATCGTGGTATACTACGCTGTCATCGGCCAGGGTGTTGTACTCTGCCGGGACTCGGCCAGACTCCGACTGCCGCCATGCCCACCGACACCGCGCAACTGCTGCGACGGCTGGTTCCGCAGCCTCCAGAGTACGGTGAAATGGTTCAGCAACGGCGTCGTTCAGATTACCGGGGCAGCGACAGCGGGTCCGGCTCCGATCCACCGTTTCAGCGCAGCCATTGTGAGCGCACAGCTCAAGCGCTGGTGTCCCATAATTCCACCCGTACCGTCGCCCTGGCAGCGCATCTTCGGAGATATCACGTCGGGCTGGCTGGTACCGACACCAGGCGCCCCGCAAATGCTGGCCCCGTACTCGCGACAAATCACCTGGGAAGGCCCCCTGCCCGACAGTTGTAAGCCTTGGAGCAAACAGCCCGCGACCTTCCAACTGCAGGCGCTCTTCCCGGCACCCGGCGGCTTCAAGTGCGGCGATTCGCTCCGCTTCACTGTGCGCTATACCTTCACCGACTGCGAATGCCGTACATGCGACACACTCATCACGTACACGGTCGTCCGCAAAAAGTGGTTCGATGACTTTCCGTGGGACAACATAGCGGTAAAGCGAATTGCAGAAGGCAAGGTCGCACTCTTTATACCGGGGACAGAAGTAACGAGCACAGACACCACAGTACCGATGCGTGCATCGTTGCGTATCCTTGAATTGGTCGCCCCGGGAATCCGTGACGTGGAGATTTGTCGATGGAGCGGCAGGGATGACGATTGTGACGGCCCCGCCGACGACGTGGCAGTCAAGATCACCGAAGGAGGCTGCGTGGTCGTATTCCCATGGGACAAGAACGTGCCCTATCGGTTAACGCTGGGCCCCGAAGGGGTTGGGGACACTACAGGTTACCTCACTGGTATCTTCACCTGGGATGAAGTGGATCTCCGCACAGGCGCATCCGAAAGCGCCAGTGAAGAACGGACGCTTGCGATCCCACCCTTGCGCACTGGTCCGGGCCCTCAATTTGAGCTCATACAGGATCACGAGAGCCGACCTCCGCATGTGCGGACCTTCTCACTTGCACTGGTCAATGGCGACACGCCAGTAGAAGGTGTCGAAATCCAACTGAAGGCTCTCCCACAACCCGATGGCACGGTTCCGCAGATTATCGCAATGGGTCCGATCGACAGCGACAGGCTGGTCATCAAGCATGGATCGAAGGTGTGTGGTAGGACACCATGTTTTAGCGTAGAGCAGGCGTTGGCGCCCGGCGAGGTATTCCGGCCGTTCTACATCACCGTTGCTGGCAGCCAGCGCAACGCACTCGATGCCGTCGAAGTCGAATACACCATCCGAAACCGCGGCGGCGATATCATTCAAAAGGGCGTTGTATGGCTGGAGGGCTCCGTCTCGAAGGCCAGTGAAAGCGAGGAGGAGCCACTCTCGCTCGGTGGAGTGGAGATCGGCTCCATCATGCCCAACCCCGCTAACGAGACTGCGACAATTGCTCTACGTAGCCGGGCTGGTGCGGTCAACGTTGAGGTAGCGCTCTATGACGCCGTTGGACGCCGCGTTGCAACCCTGCTCTCGGGAGCCACGCTGCCGGCCGGAACGACTGCGCTACCGGCACAGGTTGGAACCCTACCATCGGGCGTCTACACAGTAGTGGTGCGCTCGGTACAAGGCACGGCAGCACAGCGCTTCGTCGTAACACACTGAGCTCAAACGGGAAGACTGTACAAGCAGCCCTCCACAGGTGGGGGGCTGCTTGTCGTCATACGCGCAGCAGGCCGATAGCGCTGTGTACTTGAACGCTCGAAGGGGCTGCTC
Organism: Candidatus Kapaibacterium sp.; assembly: GCA_938084565.1. Lineage (GTDB taxonomy): Bacteria > Bacteroidota > Ignavibacteria > Kapaibacteriales > HRBIN21 > HRBIN21. The sequence continues at coordinate 65,733 of CALKEU010000011.1, forward strand.
CTGCCTTCCAAGTAATATCCACGTGCACCCAGACGCATGCGGACTGGCACGACCTCTGGGAACAATTTTACCCTGGGCTACAGTACAAGCGGTGGTGTGATTGGGTACGTTCCACCGTCTGCCCTGGTACAAGCCATGGCGCGATTCCTCAGTGCAGCGCTTGCTCTCTGGCTTGCCGGCGCCATGGGAGCAGCGGCACAAATCCAGGTCTCTCTCCAGCTTCCCTTTGCCGGCAACATGCCTGCCCAGCTGTCGGAGTGGCGGGAGAACGAAGCGCTCATCCGCTTCGTAGTACAGAACACCAGCACCTCCAGCTATAGCGGCTTGGTCCTCTCAGTCGAGCTGACTAAAGACGGTCGGCGTATTGCCCGCACTCGCGATGGTCACTCAGCTCAACCACGCTTTGAACTTGGGCCGGGTCAGACGCGTTCATTCTCCTGGCGCGAGCTCGTCAATGAGCAGGCGCTCGAGTACGACCGCCAGCTCGAGCGGCAGATTGTCACAACGGGCCTGATTCCTGAGGGCAAATACCAGCTGTGTGTGCGGGTCCTGGATGCAATGCTGCGTCCGCTGACCCCGCAGCCTGCATGTGGCATACTTGGAGTTATCCTTCCTCCTCCACCGCAGCTGATCCGTCCTATCGGAGGAGAGCGGCTGCCATCTTCGATTGTCATATTCGAATGGACCCATAGCGCCCCGCCAATGCCGGGCTTCTTGACCTACCGCATCACGGTTAAGCCGCGCTATAAGGGTCAAACACCTGAACAGGCAATGCAGTCCAACCCCGTGCGCTTTCAGCACGAGGTGGCATCCACCCGATATATGACCTCGGTCGACGAAGCACACGCCCTCAGCGCGGATGCCTCGAACCTGAACTACGCCGGACACGTCTGGCAGGTCCAAGCCTTGCTAAAAGGGCAACCATATGGCAGCAACCAGGGACTCAGTACGATCGAGCTCTTCTACGTGCCCTCCCTCGCTGCAACACCCCTTAGCACTAACCCTGCTGCGGTGGTATGGGACATCCCGTACACCGAGCTCCTCTCCAATGGAACCGCTACACTCACCTGCGACCTCCCCGCCAACACTGGCGACACCGTCATTATGGTCCTCCGCGTGCATGCCCCACGCGCACTGACTGAGGATACGCTCGCGATGCTGGAGGCTCCCAGCAGTACATCCCAGACGGCACGCTACACTGGCTATGTCCTCAACCAAGCGGTAGCATCAGGTGCAGGCCGTGCAAGCGGGAAAACCCTAGGAGCCGTAACACGCCAGGCTCCGCCTCAGGGGCAGAGTCAGGATACCAGCAGCACATCCCAGACGGCGCGCTACACTGGCTATGTCCTCAACCAAGCGGTAGCATCAACTGCAGGCCGTGCAAGCGGGAAAACCCTAGGAGCCGTAATACGCCAGGCTCCGCCTCAGGGGCAGAGTCAGGGATCATTTGAGGGACGGGTGCGAGTGGTCAACGCCACTGTTAAGCCTATCTCCATGATAGCCAAATTCCGCGGCGGCTTCTTCGTGTACAGTGCTCCGCAGGATACGCTGCCCACTGTACTACGGGAGGACCCGTGGAAGCACTCCCGCTACACCGGCGGCTTCTTCGTGTACAAGAGCAAGGAAGACAGCACGATACATGATGGCCACCAGATAGACAGAATCCGCTACACCGGCGGCTTCTTCGTGTACAGTGCTCCGCAAGATACGCTGCCCAGTGTATTACAGGACCACACCTTGGTGTGGGCGGACAAAGACGTCGATTTCCTCTCCCAAACGCTCTACTCCCAGGTTTTGCGGCAGA
>CALKEU010000012.1 GCA_938084565.1 Candidatus Kapaibacterium sp.
GGTCCGTACGGACGATAGCGATGGGGTTTGTGTGGAAGAAGGCCGTCTGCAGCTGCTGCTTCATCGGTCCCATACACACAAAGCCCCAACCCCGGCTCCCCACCAGGGTTGGGGCTCTCCCACCGGCTCGCTCTTATCGCACAATGCGCACCTGCTCTACCTGCACCTGTTGCCCGTTGCGCAGTACTACCACATAGACCCCACTGCCCCATCCCGACGTCCCCACTCGCACCTGCCCCTGCCCCTCTACGGCCCCACTCCAGACCCGCCGCCCTAGCCCATCGTATACCTCTACCACCCCACTGCCCCCATGCTCTACCCATACCTCCTCCTGCGCCACACTCGGATATACCCGCAACCACAGCCCTCCCCCTGCCACCGGCGCCCCCTCTGATCCCTCGCTCAACTCCACTACCCCACCACCATTGCGCCGAATAAAGTCTATCGTCGCCCGCAATACCCGATCTACCTGCCCCCAGTGCCGCCACTCTACCCCGTAATAGACCACATTCCACCCCAGCGCCGCTGTCCCTACCCCTGCAACCGTATCCACTACCCCTGCATCCCGATCCTCATACACATACGCCGCCTGCGCTAACCCCTCCGTACTGCCATCACTCCACACCCGTAACAGCGCCGGCATCGGTACATCGATACTCCCCTTGATCCCCTCCCGTATCCCCCAACCGATGGCCCGCCCCACAACATATCGCCCATCATATCCCCCACTGACCGGCGTCCCCGGCGCTACATACCGCGCCCGCAAAACCCGACGCACAAACCACTCGTCATTGATCGGATCCAACCCAACGTGCGCCCGCGCTACCTCCTGCGAACTGATCACTATGTTCCGCTTCTGCCCATACTGCCCTCCCCGCACATATCCCCGCACCGCTTCCCGCTCCCACTCGCTGACTGCCCCCTCCCGCCCAGACCACATCACCGACCGATATCGACTGTAGTCGACCGTCCGCGGCTCCCACCCACTCCGATCCAAAATGTCGTAATCATACCTGCCCTGCCCCACATCCACTCGCCACCCCAGCCGGCTCACCCCCGCAAGCAGACTGTCCCCATTGGCCCTCCCCCGTGCACTCCCCCGGTCAACGGTCACCATCACCGGCGATCGCTCTATATAGTAGCGAACCTCCTTGCTCACCTCGTTGTTACTCCCGTTCTGATCCGGCTGCCCCGTGGCCACAATCCGATACCGCGGCGTCACATGCTGCCCCATGCCCTCAAAGGCCCCAGGCACCGTATACCCACTCAACTCCGCATACGACTCCACCCGAAACCGCCCAAAGTCGATTACCTTCTCCTCCCCAACCCGCAAATCCACCCGCTCCTCCCGCTCATACACCGGCACCGTAAAGGCTCCCCCACCATCCTCCCGCCATACCCGCACCCGTACCCGCCACCCAACAACGTCGCTGATCCCACGATTGGCTACCCGTACCTTCACCCCTACCGGGTTCCGCCCCATCACATACTCGGCATCCCCCCTTGCCCCACTGCTGGCCCGCCATACCCACGGCTCCTCTATCCGCACCAGCGCCACATCCTGCTGATACTCCCGCCCCTGAAACTCATCGGCCCCTATGTCCGGCCGGCTCCCCCCGGCCCCACGTACCTCCCCATCTATGTCCCGACCCCATACATATACCCCACGATTGCTCAAAATCGACCCCAACGGACTCGGATTCACCCGCACCCGTAAACGCTCTATCACCCCCCCGATCACCTCATAATCCCCTACCCAATTGCCCTCCTGACTCCCAAAATCCTGCCCCGTGGCTACCTGCCAATCGGCCAACCGCCTATACTCCCCATCCTCCCCTAAACGAACCCCATACTGCCCCTCGGCCTCCACTACCTCTACCATCCGCACGACATCCCCACCAGGCACCCAGTACGCATTCCGATCCTGCTCCACTGCCCCACTGACCCGACGCGGATGCCACCCCTCATACAAAATCCCCGCCTTCATCCCCGCTCGCCCTACCTCCACAGCTATCGCATTGTTGACCACCACCGTCCCATACCCTTGCTGCACCCCAAGCCCAACCACATACCCACTCCCCACTACCCCATCCTCCTTCAGCCACACCGTGTTGTGCGCCACCGTGTCCCCACGCATCCAATACCCCCACCGCCGCGGCACCACAAAACCCATCGGCCCACCCTGGCTCGGATCACGCTCGGTCCACATGTGGATCCCCACCATATGCGCCCCTGCCCCAGCACGCCGTAAATCCCACACAATGTTGTTGACTACCCGCACCCGCTCGGCTACATCCGGCATCACCACCGGCTGCGGCTCCAACCCCGTCAAATAATTCTGTACCTGCTCCACCACAATGCCTCGCGCCATCACCACCGAACTGACCCGCGTCACCTCATTGCCCTCAATGACTATCCCTACATTGTTGTACCCCATCCCCCCAGCCAAAATCCCAACAGCCGCCTCCCCTCCCCCTGTGGCCTCTTGCCCTACATTGTCTATCCGATTCCCCCGTATCTGCGTCCCCTCCTCGTACCCCACAAAAATTCCCCCACCACGCACGTTCGTGATCACATTCCCTACATACCGGTTCCCCTCATTGTAATACCGCCTCACCTTCGCCGGCCCCGCCTCCTTCAACGGCCCTAACCCTAACGACACTATCCCCCACCCAAACCCACTAATCTCACACCCCTCCACAACATTGCCCGAATTCTTCACCGTGTCCAAAATGTCAACCCCCTGATACGCCGATAAACGCCAGTTCCGTACCACTACCCCCGCCGAATACGTCACAACTTGCCCCCCAACAACCCGCACATCCCCCTCCCACTCAAATTGCCCTAACGCTACATTGTACCTCACCCGCGGAATCGCCGTCGCAAAACTGGCCGACGTCGTCGGCGCATTCCCTATCAGACAGTTCCTCACCTCTACATGATGACCCCCACGACCTATGTAAAATACCGCCCGCCTCCCCTGACTCACCGGCGCCTCTAACTCAAAACGCAATGACTTCTGCTGCCCACCATCAAAAATGATGTACCCGGAAAAGTTGGCGTCCTTTGGATCTCGTGTCACATAGTAGACTGCACTCAAGTTAGAAGGCGTCGTCGACTGTGCCATGTACACTCCGATTCCCGAAGCGCTCTTAAGGCGGATAGTAACGCTACCTCGCTGCAGTGCCCGCTGCCCATAGGGGCGGAACGTAACCGTATTCTGCGCATTGACCCCTATGATTCGACTGCTCAAGTCAATTGCCGGCTGACCTGATGCTACATCCCCTACTTCGTAATAAGCATCCGTAAACTCAAACACGACCGGCCCACCAACCCCCCGCTGGTAGAGTGCATCGATGGCCTCTTGAATGGTGTTGAAGTTGCGCGGACTTCCCGCAAAGAGCGTCCCAATCGTGTACGTGCCCGACAGCGGCCCCTGGACCGTAAACTCCGTACACGCAGTATTGTTGGTTGTCAGCTGGTCACGCGGATCAGTCACGTAAATACACGCCCGATAGGTGCCCGCCTGTGGCGGAATGAAGTAGCGGAAGTTTATCGGTATCGTGCTGCCAATCGGCAGGTCGGGAATGACTGTATCAGCAACGTAGACATCCTGCTGCGGGAGTGGCGACAGCCGCGTAATGACCATCCGCACTTGCACATTCGTGACGTCCCCAATTCCATTGTTTGTGAATGCCCCAATGGGGGTAAAAGGACGCCCCGCATACAGCGTCACATTAGAGCTCGGATAGACAACCTGTGTAGCTGCTACCTCGAAGTCATAGGCTACTTCGAAGATATAGTCTCCCGCCGTCGGCAAGCAGTTGTTGGCAGGCTGATTATCCGTGGCATTCAAAAGGGTCCCGCAGACCTGGAGCCGGTACAGTCCTGGCTGCGTCGTCTGGGTGAAACGAGCAAAGTTGATCGTCACCTTCTCTGTGCTCGGTAGGGTTCCTGTCCACGTAACCGTATCAGCGTAGATACGGGTGTTGTCGGGTAGACGCCAAATCTGCGCAACCGCCCGAAAGGCAGTAATTGTGTTGAGCCCAACATTCTGGAAGCGTGCTGTGACAGGAATCGAGATACCCATGGGGTACTTCGTCCGTCGTGGTGGGGCATTGCTCTGCGGATCTACAATCTCTATGGCGGCTAAGTCATTCGGGAAAGCAACGATGAAGTCCTTGATCCACTCCTGCGTATAGCCAGGCATACTGTAGCTGGCAATGAGCCGGTAGGATCCTCCAACGGCATTGGTCAAGTCCAAAGCCCCACCGCTTCCTGCATAGGAGCCCTTTGCACTGCCCATCGTGTAAGTGTAGAGGCCCGCCGTGGGGTAAGAAAGATTGATAATCGTATCATTCGGGTTCCCGCCTTCGGTAGCAATGTAGACGGGATTCTGCGAAGGGAGTGGTCCTACGATCTTGTAGGTTAGTGCAATATCGCCTCGCGCTCGAAAGGTCAATGAGGGTTTCGGATGCTGAGCATCTTGGTCTGCATAGATCTCGCCTGCTCGCAGAATGCGTCGCGGATCCACATCATCGGGGAAGGACTCTACAATACCGCTCAGCACCCCAAACCGGAAAACGGGGCGCCACGTATACCCCGCCCATCCGCTGAAGAGCTGCACGCAGTAATCAGCACCGTCGCTAATGTAGTATACATGAGGATAGAATACGTTCGGCACCGTTGTACCCCAGTACTGCGGGAAGTTGTACGTAAATCCCGTCCGGTAGCTACAGATCTCGATGAGGAGATTGGATTGGCCATCCCAGGTGAAGGGAACACTGAAGGTGTGGATATTCCAGCTATTGGCTTGGGGCACGAAATTGTCCACATCGTAGACGAGTGTGAAGGTACTGCGGTCATTATCCAGCATGGTCAGAGCAGAGGCAGTTGTATGCTTAATCCAGATGCGGTAGCGGCGTGGCGGCGGTGGAGTGTTAGCATAGTATGCTCCTACCTGGACTCCGAGGGCGACAATTTGCCCCCCGGGCATTCCGGCAGCTTGCATTTCCGAAGCACGGATTAAGTACTGGCTCCGCCCTGTCCACCAGTAATCGTGGTATGGATTAGCATAGTCATACTGATACCACCCCTGACTACTTCCCGGCCCTCCGGTTACGTCGTACCAGGTCTGCGCAGAGAGCCCAAAGGATGATATCACGATGAGCACAGCACCGATTATGCTCTGGAGGATTCGAGTCGCCATTGGTGCTCTCCCATTTAATTGGACAAGGTGCCTGCTTGAGCCACGTGCAAATATACACACTCTTTTCTTCCCTCACGTGCTCGTGCGACTGCCGTCCATGGCGGCGATCTCTTCGGGGGCTTCTTCTTCGTGAGGGACAACAGTGACATCGGCAATGGAGTCGCCATCTTCCAGGCGGATGAGGCGTACACCCTGGGTATTACGCCCCAAAAGCGGTATACCGCGGACGGGTTGGCGGATGAGGAGCCCGCGGCTGGTGATGAGGACGACATCGTCATCGTCGCAGACGGTGTGGATGGCCACAAGGGGGCCCGTCTTTGCCGTTACATTCATGCCAATAATGCCTTGGGCTCCTCGATGGGTGAGGCGGAAGGCTTCCACGGAGGCTCGTTTTCCGAAGCCATATTCTCCAACCAGCAAAAGTTGCTCATGTGGGGTTACTGCAACGGCTGCGCCGACCACGACATCGCCCTCCTGGAGTCTGATACCCCGCACGCCCGTTGCCGCACGGCCCATTGGGCGGACATCCTCTTCGCGGAAACGGCAGACCATCCCGTGGGCTGTCGCAATCACAATGTCATGCTGTCCCCTGGTCAGATGAGCCGCGACAAGCTGGTCGCCGGACGGGAGCGAAATAGCAACAATGCCGGAGGAGCGCACCGAGCGGAACTCTTCCAGAGGAACCCGCTTGACCGTGCCGAAGCGAGTTACCATAAAGATGTACGAGGCCTCATCCCAGCGGCGGACGACGACGTAGGCGGTGACCTTTTCGGCGGGGCTTTTCGCAATGATGTTGGCCAGCGAGCGGCCTCGTGCAGTGCGTCCTCCTTCGGGGAGCTCGTGCACTTTCACCCGATAGCAGCGCCCGTGATCAGTAAAGAAGAGCACATCGGCATGAGCTGTCGCATAGAGGACGTGTTCGACGGTGTCATCCTCATGAGGAGCCGCGCCACTAAGGCCCCGTCCCCCTTTTGCTTGGCGCCGATAGGCATTAGCGGGTGTCCGCTTGATGAAGCCCTGATGGGTGATCGTGATGATGACCTCCTCGTCCGGGATAATATCTTCGGCCGTAAAGTCCCGAGCTTCGTAGACGATATGGGTCCGACGCGGATCGGCGTAGCGGCGGGCAAGTTCGCGCAGTTCCTCAGCGATGACGCGTCGTTGGAGCTCCTCGCTGCTGAGGAGGGCTCGGAGATGTTCGATGGTCTGGAGCAACTGCCGATATTCTTCCGCCACGGCAGAGCGTTCAAGTCCCGTCAGGCGCTGGAGGCGCATTTCCAGGATGGCCCGCGCCTGCTCGGCAGTCAGTTCAAAGCGCTGCTGGAGGCGCTGGGAGGCTGTGGCCGGATCGGGTGAGGAGCGGATGGTCTCGATGACAGCATCCAGGTGGTCCAATGCCGTCAGCAGCCCTTCCAGAATGTGGGCTCGGCGCTCGGCGCCGTCGAGCTCGTACCGGCTCCGCCGTTGAATGACCTCCCGCCGATGGAGGAGGAAATGGTGGAGCATCTCTCGGAGGGAGAGCACTCGCGGGCGCCCGCCAACTAGGGCCAGCATAATGATGGAAAAGGTGCTCTGCAGCGGTGTGTGCTTGTATACGTTGTTGAGCACAACCAGTGGAACGGCATCGCGGCGCAGCTCAAGCACGATGCGGATCCCTTCCCGATCGGATTCATCCCGAATGTCGACTATGCCCTCGAGCACCTTCGTACGCACAAGCTGAGCAATCCGCTCCACCAAATCTGCCTTGGCCACCTGGAAGGGCACTTCCGTAATGATGATGGCCTGCCGTCCGTTGGGGAGCGTCTCGATCGCCGCGCGTCCCCGCAGTAGGATCTTCCCACGCCCGGTCCGATATGCTTCGCGAACCCCGTCATAGCCGTAGATGATGCCGCCGGTGGGAAAATCCGGGGCCTTGATGTATTGCAGCAACTCCTCATCACTCAGATCGGGTCTTTCCAGCAGAGCAAGCAGGGCCTCGACAACCTCCCCGAGATTGTGGGGCGGAATACTGGTTGCCATACCGACGGCAATGCCGCTAGCGCCATTGAGCAGCAGCAGCGGAGCCACCGTCGGCAGCACAACCGGCTCGCGTAGGGTCTCATCAAAGTTGGGACGGAACTCGACCGTATCACGGTCGATATCGCGCAGAGCTTCTAAAGCCAGGGGGGCAAGACGCGCCTCCGTGTAGCGCATCGCAGCTGGGCTATCCCCGTCGATGGAGCCAAAGTTCCCCTGCCCCTCAATGAGGGGATAGCGCAGCGTCCACTCCTGTGCCATTCTGACCATGGCTTCGTAGACTGGGGCATCCCCGTGGGGGTGATATTTGCCGAGCACTTCCCCGACGATGCGGGCAGACTTCTTATAGGGCCGATTTGGCAAGAGACCGAGCTCGTACATGGCATAGAGAATACGCCGCTGCACGGGCTTCAGGCCGTCGCGCACATCGGGCAAGGCGCGGGAGACAATGACCGACATGGCATAGTCCAGGTAGGCATCCCGCACCTCATCCTCGATCAACACCGGGACAATCCGCTCACGTTCGGGCACACTCATTGAGGAGGCTACGCTCGGTGAAGGCTCAACACAGTGCAAAATTACGGCGCTCCTCCCCTACCCACTCTGCCCATAGCGTAGCTGTTCGCAGGCGGCCCATACCTCGTCGACCGTTATTTGGCGGATACAGGCAAAAGCGCTCTCCCCGCGCCAACGGCACCGGGCAGGTCGTGGAGAGTAGTAGAAACAGGGGCTACACGGTAGATTGCGGCGCACGATAATGTGCGGGGCTCTCCACGGTCGGACGTAGATCGGATTCGTATAGGCGAAGATGGCCACCGTCGGCAACTGCAGGGCAGCTGCCACATGCATGAGAGCAGAATCATTGCTGACAAATAGCTGGCAGCGCCGCATAATGGCAGCGCTCACCATAAGGGCTGGAGAGCGAACTACGATGCACCGTCCAGGAATGTTCACCGCCGTCCGAATGCGTTCATTGAGCTCCTGCTCTGCACCGGAGCCGAAGAGCAACACCCAGGCATCCCACTTGCGAATCAGCTGTTGAGCTAACGCTGCAAAGCGCTCCGGAGCCCAACGACGGCGAATGTGGTTCTTGAAGGTTGCCGAGCCAGCGTGGAAGCCAACGCAGTAGGCCGTCTCTGGAATGCCCTGCTGCCTCACCCATTGCTCGGCTGCCCGCAAGTCTTCTGCATGGAAGAAGAGCTCCAGCGGGGGCAATTCAACCGGAAGGGGTACCCCCAGAAGCTGGACCAGGCGAATGTTTTCCTCGACGTTATGGAGCTGCTCCTCCTCCCGGAGCACCCGATTCTTCAGCCAGTTGAGCTGCCGGATGTTTTGGTGTGCATAGGTATGGCCCACCCGGAGCGGGGCGCCCGTCAGCCAAATCAGCACGTTGTATTGCCAACGGTTGGAGGGATAGACGTTGAGCGCAATATCGTACCGCTGCTGCCGGAGGCGCCACAGAAATCTCATCGAACGCCATGCGGGCTCGTGGAGAAAATCCCAGAAGTGGACACGCCGCACCCCCGGGTGGCGCTCGTAGATTTCCCGCACACCTGGGAACATTGCCACGACATCGACGGCTATCTCGGGAAAGTGTTCCCGCAAGAGGCGTAGCGCCGGGGTGAACATCAGGGCATCGCCAATCCCGGAGAGAGCGAAGACGAGAATCTGCCGGCTCATGCGTCTTCTCCTCTTGCGCCTGGCGTTTGTAGAGACGTATAAGCTGGCCTCTGGTGCGATGACAGGCCTTATTACAGACCAGCGCTATCTGGCGCACGACACGGGTGCTGGCCATCCGGAGTGTGCTGACCGCCTCCGCGCCATCTGGCAGGAGCTTCAACGGCGTTCTCTCTGGAATCGCCTCCAGCATGGCACACCCCGCATGGCCACGGAAGAGGAACTGGCTCTGGTGCATACACCAGCCTACATTGAATGGCTGCGCCGTAGCGTTCCCCAGCAGGGCATTGTGTGGCTGGATCCAGATACAGCGCTATCGCCGGCATCGTACAATGTTGCCTGCCTGGCTGTCGGTGGGGTCCTCAGCGCCGTCGATGCTATCATGGAGCAGCGATGGCACAATGCTTTCTGCGCTATCCGCCCCCCTGGGCACCACGCTGAGCGCTGTCGGGCTATGGGATTTTGCCTCTTCAACAACGTTGCCCTCGCTGCCCAATACGTGCGGAAGCGCTATGGCATTGAGCGTGTTCTCATTCTCGACTGGGATGTTCACCACGGGAACGGCACGCAGCACATCTTCGAGGAAGACCCCGCCGTCTACTACATTAGCCTGCACCAATATCCGCTCTACCCCGGCACGGGACGAGCTGACGAGCGTGGACGCGGTGCCGGCGAAGGATTTACGCTCAACATCCCCCTGCCCCCCGGGAGCGACGAAGCAGCGTATCGGCATGCGTTCCAGTCGTTGGTTGCCCCTGCCGTTGAGGCGTTCCGCCCCGACTTCATCCTTGTCTCGGCGGGCTTTGATGCCCATCGGGATGACCCTCTGGCCTCACAGCGTCTGACAGCGGAAAGCTTCCGCTGGATGTGCCGAGAGGTCCTCCAGTGGGCTGAGCGTTTCTCGGGTGGCCGCCTCCTGGCTGTCCTCGAAGGTGGGTATGCCCTAAGGGCGCTCGCCGAGAGCGTTGCCGCCTGCATCGAAGAGATGCTAACGGCTGCCTCCCATCAGGCCTCCGGACAGGGAGGGGCAATCTCAACTGCGCGTCCCAGCGAGGCTACCTGATAGCGGAGCTCCTCGATAGGCCCAGAAAGAGCCAGAGCAACCCGCTCTGCACGGAAGAGACGCTGCTGTACCGGCCATACTGCCTCCGGTGTCAAGGTACGCAGGCGAGCGAAGAGCTGCACCGGGAATTCTGGCGACACTCCCTGCACAAGGAATCCCCCGTAAAAACTCAACACCCCCTCCAGCGTCACCATCTGCCGGAGTAGGGCACCTGAGACAACGCGGAGACCCCGTTGCAGTTCTTCCTGTTCCAGCGGTTCCGTGCCAAGCCGCTCTACCTCCTGCAAGATGATCTGACACGCACGGCCAACCTGTGGCGTATCGAAGGCTCCGGTGATGAGAATGAGAGCTCCTGCACGCAGGGGAGCCATCGTGGCCCCAACCCCGTAACTCAGCCCCTCTTGCTCCCGGAGCCGGCGGTTCAGGCGAGAGAGGAAGTAGCCTCCCAGCAGCATCGTCAGCAGCAAGGCTTCCGCATAGCCCTCCTCGGTCAGCGACGGAGCCGGTAGAGCCATAGCCACAGCGCTCTGCACAGCACCGGGCTTGTGGATGAGCGCCACTGTATGCTCCCACCGAGAGGGCAATTGGGGCAGTGCTGGGACTGATTCCGTCGCAGCTGGCAAGCAACAGTGTAACCGATCGAGCCACTGTACGATTGACTCCACTTCAACCGCGCCCCCCACCAAGCAGAGGCGTGGCCTGAAGCGCAGGAGTGTTGCATACCACTGACGGCATTCCTCGGCTGTGAGAGCTGCCACAACAGAAGGCGCGCCCAAGGGCAAGTATCGATAAGGGTGCTCGGGAGCTAGGGCAGAAAAGAGCGCGTACTCGGCTAGTGCATCGGGTTCCTGGCACCACTCCAACAGGGCTGCATATTGGCGTTGCTGTTCCCGCTGGAGCTCTTCGTCCGCCAGAGCTGGCTCAGCGAGCATCTCTCGGAGGAGCTCTCCAACTTCAGGCAGAGCCGATGATAAGCAGACACAAGCAAGTGCGCAGCTATCCCGCCCCACCCGGAGGGATACCATTGCGCCGTGGCGTTCTAGCCGGCGGTGGAACTCGTCGGCCGACAGCCGATGCGTACCACAGAGGAGCCCCCGCATCGTCAGCTGCGTCAATCCTGGCTGCGGGGCATGCGCACTCCCGACGGGCAGAAGAAGCTGAAGCACCACCAATGGCACTGTGGTGTCGGTCAGCACGTAGAGCTGCCATCCCGACGGCGCAGATATGGGCTGCAGCGATGGGAATGTCACCTCAGGGAGGGTCTTTTGAAGAGGTGCTGTGTACAACTCCGGCCGCATGCTGTTCGTCCCCTGTGATCGTTCTGTGGAACGAGGGCTATAGACGATGCTGCGCGGAAAGACGGTGCTCATCACTGGCGCATCCAGTGGGATTGGGGCTGCCTGCGCTGAACGCTTCGCTGAAGCTGGGGCGCGCCTTCTGTTGCTGGCACGCCGGCAGGATCGACTCCAGGCCTTGGCTGAGGAACTCCGCCGCCGCTTCGGGACCGATAGCCTCCCTCTAGTCTGTGATATCCGCTCCCGTGCCGAGGTCCACCATACCCTGACAACCCTGCCGACCGAATGGAGCTCGGTTGACATCTTGCTCAACAACGCAGGGCTTGCTCGAGGTTTCGCACCGCTTCACGAAGGCAATCCCGAAGACTGGGATGAGATGATCGACACCAACCTCCGGGGGCTCCTCTCTGTGACGAGAGCCGTCTTGCCCGGTATGGTGGCCCGCGGAGAGGGCATGATTATCAATATCGCCTCCATCGCCGGACGTGAAGTGTATCCCAATGGGAACGTCTACTGCGCCACGAAACACGCCGTCCGAGCGCTCTCGGAGGCGCTCCGTCTGGAGCTCAACGGTACGAACATCCGCGTGATCAATATCGATCCGGGGCTGGTCGAGACGGAGTTTTCGCTCGTGCGCTTTCGCGGGGACCGGGAACGGGCGCGCAGCGTCTACGAAGGTCTGCAACCTCTGACAGCATACGATGTGGCCGATGTCGTGCTCTTCTGTGCCACACGCCCGCCGCACGTCGTCATCGCCGATGTGCTCCTTCTGCCAACCGCTCAGGCGAATACGTGGCTTGTCCATCGGCGCCTTACATGAGCCCACGTTCCCGAAGGCTGACGTAGGTTTCGCCGGCGATGATGATGTGATCGAGCAGGGGGATATCCACCACTGCCCCTGCCTGCACAAGTTGCCGGGTCAGCGCAATGTCTTCCGGCGAGGGTTCCGTATTGCCCGAGGGGTGGTTATGGAGGGCAATAATTGCTGCAGCGCTCTCAGTGATGGCCAAGCGGAACACCTCCCGAGGGTGCACCAGACTGGCCGTCAGCGTCCCTTCGCTGATGCGTACCTCCCGGATCACGTGATGGGCAGCATTGAGCAGCAGTACGTGAAATGACTCCGTGCGGGCTCCACGGAGGCGCGGGATATAGAGGCGAGCCACGTCTTCGGGGGAGCGAATGCTCTTGCGCAGGGTGAAGGGTTCGGCCTGGAGACGTCGGGCAAGCTCGAAGGCAGCAGCGACAACCACAGCCCGGACAGGGCCCATGCCACGGATGGCTCGGAGTTCGCTCACATCCCGGGCTGAGAGCTCTGTCAAGGTCCCAAACCGCCGCAGTAACTCCCGAGCCACATCGACGGCTGAAAAACCATGGGTTCCCGAGCCTATCAAGATGGCCAAAAGCTCAGCATCGGAGAGCACCGCTGCACCATACCGTAGCAGGCGCTCTCGCGGCCGCTCGTCTTCCCGCCACTGCCGGATCGTGCGATAACTTGGCGGTGCAGTCACTCGGGCTTGAGTACCTCGTGGAGCCATTTCAAGTACGGCTCAGCCGATGCCTCCAGCGGCAGCGCAATGATTTCCGGAACATCGTACGGATGAAGCTCGCTGACGCGCTGCTCCAAGGCGGCCAAGAGATTCCGATGGGTCTTGACGATGATGAGGGCCTCCTGGGCCTCGTGGAGCGCGTCCTTCCAGCTGAAGTACGAGTACACAGCCGGCACAACGTTGCAGCATGCAGCCAAGTGCTCCGATACGAGAATGCGAGCCAGTTGCTGTGCGTTGTCCAGCGACGGAGTTGTAATGAGCGCGACGCAAAACTCCTGTGCCTGCTGCATAATTTTGCTGTCCCGCTACCCGACACTGGGCGCAATTTAGGGAAAATGGTGGAGCTGCTCGTACTGTACCTTCACCTCCTAGCGGCACTCTACGCCTTCACGAAGCGGTGGCAAGAGGAAGGGGTCGGCGCTGGGTTGCTTGCGGCAGCCTTTATTGGCTTCATCTTTGTGCTGATCTGGACCCTAACCGGTGCTCTCGCCAGCGCTGTGATCCGCTCCCCGATGGTGACCCCCTGGTTGAGTCGGGATGCAGTAGGGCTCCTCCTCCCGCTCCCGCTGGAGGCCTTCCTCTTTGCCCATTTCTTTCTCCGGCGCCCTCCCGAACACCGGGGCTGCCTCTCGGCACACGAAAACCACTCTCCGTGACGTCTCCGTGCTCAATGCGAGGGGCTTCCTTTCATGGATCCTGACCAGCTGAAGCAGATTCGAGAGCGCATCGAACAGGTACACGATCCAGATCTCGGCGTCCCGCTCGGTGCGCTGAATGCTCTCCACGACGTTCAATTCCGCGACGGGCAGCTCGAGCTTTACATCGAGCTCATACCGCCGCTGCAGTGGGTAGCACAGCCGCTCGACCGTGCCTGCCGGGAGGCACTTGCCGAGCTGGTGGCCGATACCCCGGTACAGCTCTACGTACGGGAACGGCCCATTTCACGTGCGACGCCCTCGAGTATCCTACCCGGAGTGAAGTACCTACTGGCTATCGCCTCTGGCAAAGGCGGGGTTGGCAAATCCACCATTGCGGCCAACATTGCCGTCACACTCGCACGAGCCGGGACAACCGTGGGGCTCCTCGATGCAGACATCTACGGCCCCAGCGCTCCGACCCTCTTTGGGTTACAGGGCATGCCGCTCCACGCCCGAAAGGATGAACAGGGGCGTGTCCTCGGCATTCCCCACGAGCGCTACGGAGTGCGCATTGTGTCCATGGGCTTCGTCCTACAGCGAGAGCAAGCAGCCATCCTCCGAGGGCCACTTCTGGCAGGTTACTTCACCACCCTTGTGGAGCAGGTAGAGTGGGGCGAGCTCGACTTCCTTGTCTTCGATCTCCCCCCAGGCACGGGAGATATTCAGCTGACGATGGCACAGAAGGTCCCCCTGACGGGTGTGGTCTTGATCACAACCCCACAGGAGCTTGCCCTGGCAGATGTGCGACGCAGTGCGACGATGTTTCGCCGGGTTAACGTCCCCATCCTCGGGATTGTGGAGAACATGAGCTACTTTACCTGTCCGCACTGTGGTCATCGAGAGCCAATCTTCGGGGAAGGGGGTGGCCGCCAACTAGCCGAGGAGCTCGGGATACCTTTCCTGGGACAGCTGCCGTTGGACCCCCTCCTGCAGCGTGCCAGCGATGAGGGGATCCCTGCTGTAGAGCATCCGGCCGGCACGCACTTCCGTCATCTCTTCGCCGACATTGTGCGGGAACTTGTCCGAGAGATTCGACGCCACTGCTACCGTACGCAAGCTCCACCGCTGGAAATCTCGCTCTGAGCTAATTTTGCATCGGCTGTCTGCTTCAGAAGGTTCAAGCATGCGAGCAGTCGTAGAAATTGCGGCAGTGCAGTTTCCCGTCCAGCCAGGCCAGACTCTGGTTGTCCCACACCTGCCGGCAGAACCAGGCAGTATTGTGGAGTTTCCTCACCTTGTGCTCGTCGAGAAAGCCGACGGAATCCAGGTAGGGACACCGTACCTGGAGGGCGTAGTCCGCGCGGAAGTGCTCGAGCACGGTAAGGGGCCGAAAGTGCTCGTCTTCAAGAAAAAGCGTCGCAAAGGCTATAAGCGTCTCAGAGGTCACCGCCAGTTGTACACGCGCATTCGCATTTTGGACATAGCATACCCGGGCAGTTCCACAAGTGCCACACCATAAGCTATGGCGCATAAGAAAGCGGGCGGCTCGACACGGAACGGGCGTGATTCGAATCCGAAATATCTCGGGGTCAAGCGCTTCGGCGGGCAGCGCGTGCGTGCTGGCAATATCCTCGTGCGGCAACGGGGTACACGCTTTTACCCGGGGCGCAACGTTGGAATGGGCCGTGACTTCACGCTGTATGCCCTCATCGATGGGCACGTGGTCTTCGAACGCTATGACCGAGAGCGCTTGAAGGTCTCCGTCTATCCCCTGGAAGTCGAGAGAAATGGGCAGGAAGGATGAAGCTGACCATCATCGGCGCCGGAAACGTTGGAGCGACGACGGCTCATTTAGCTGCCCTCTTTGGGGTTGCTCGTGAGATCGTTCTCCTGGATGTCGTGGATGGGATTCCGCAGGGGAAGGCGCTCGACATTTACGAATCCTTGCCTATCATTGGACGGGACTGCCGAGTGATCGGGACCACCTCGTACACGGAAACAGCTGGCTCGGACATCGTGGTCATTACCGCTGGGGTGCCCCGCAAGCCCGGAATGAGCCGCGATGACCTACTGGCCACGAATGCCGGCATTGTGAAAGCCTGCGCCGAACAGGCTATTGCCTATTCACCGGCGGCCTTCTACATCGTGGTCTCGAATCCACTCGATGTGATGACGTATCTGACGCTGAAGGTAACGGGACTGCCGCGGACGCGAGTAGTGGGCATGGCTGGGGTGCTCGATACAGCGCGCTTTCGCACCTTTATTGCTCTAGAGCTTGGGGTTTCGGTGGAAGACGTTTCTGCATTTGTCTTAGGCGGGCACGGCGACAGCATGGTTCCACTGCTGCGCTATACGACTGTTGCGGGTGTTCCCATTGAGCAGCTTCTACCTCCAGAGCGCCTTGCCGCACTCGTTCAACGCACCCGTGATGGGGGAGCCGAAATTGTGGCATACCTGAAGACAGGAAGTGCCTACTATGCGCCGGCCGCTGCCGTTGTGCAGATGATCGAAGCCGTCGTACACGATCGGAAGCGGATTCTGCCGTGTGCTGTGGCCCTCGAGGGCGAATATGGGCTCTCCGATGTCGTCTGCGGCGTTCCCATCAAGCTCGGCCGGGCCGGCGTGGAGCAGATCCTCGAACTTGAGCTCACCGAGGAGGAGCGCAACGCTCTCCAGCGCTCAGCAGCCGATGTCCGGCGCACTATCGATCGCATGGAAGAACTCCTCCAGCATCATCCGGCAACGTAATGTTTACACGGCGTGGAGGTCTCCCTCGGTGGAAGACACGTATTTTTGCGCCGTGCCTGAGGTCTGGTGAGTCTTAGAGGAGCCTATCGATGCGGAACCTCTTCAACGTTGTCGTCATTGCGCTCGCTCTCCTGGTCTCGTTCGCCTTCTACCACTTCGTCATGGGCAACCCTGCGAACTTCAAAGACGGTGAGCGCCGTCGAGAACCTATCCCGGGGAACGTCCTCGGCACGGTCTACACCGGTGGGCCCCTGGTTGCCGTGCTCATTGCCCTGTCGCTGATTTCGATTACCTTCGTCTTCGAGCGCAGCTTCTCCATTCGGAAAGCGCGCGGGAAGCGCCCGCCCGAGGAATTCTTGCGCGAGTTCCAGCGCCTGCTCGAGGAGGGCAAATTCAGCGATGCCATTGCCCTCTGTGATGCTCAAGGGGGTAGCCTTGGGAATGTCCTCCGTGCTGGACTGCAGCGCTACCAGCAAGTAGCAAATGATTCCTCCCTGGATGCTGAGCGGAAGCTGGCCGAGGTACAGCGGGCAATCGATGAGGCTATGAACCTGGAGACACCGCTGCTGGAGAAGAATCTGGTCATTCTCTCCACCATCGCTTCCATCTCGACCCTGGTTGGACTGCTCGGGACTACCATTGGGATGATCCGGGCCTTCATGGCACTGGGGCTTACGGGGGCTGTGTCTGCCCAACAGCTCTCCATCGGTATCGCCGAGGCGCTGTACAATACGGCCGGAGGGCTCGCAGGGGCTATTATCTCGATTGTGGCCTACAACTTCTTCACCACGAAAGTGGACAACTTCGTGTACACGCTCGATGAAGCAACGCTGGGCATGATGGAGATTCTCACCGTGCGCGTCAAACAGTAAAGCTTCGGTCCGCAGCCATGCCTAAGCTGGCGAAGCGTCGAGTGGGCTTCGTTCTGGATATGACCCCGCTGGTGGACATCACTTTCCTGCTGCTGACCTTCTTTATGTTGACGGCCAAGTTCAAATCAGAGGCCGAAACGCAGCAACGCTTCACCATTGTACGGCCCCAAGCCACGGCTGATACCTCTCGACTGCCCGACAGGGATTTGGCGATCATCAAAATCGGTATCGACACCGTCTCTGGCGACACGGCCTATTACTACGAAATGACCAACGAGAGCGACTGGTTCCAGGTCATCGGTAGTGTCGAGCAATTCCAACAGGCCCAGGAGTCTCAGCGCGTTCGCCAGGTGCGAGCCAGCCTCCAGGAGCTCGATGAACTCATCCGGCGGACCCGTATTGTCCGCCCCACAACCCGCTTCGCTATCGATGCTGATCGCCGTGTCCGCTATCGGTGGGTGGAGGACCTCATGGAAGTGCTCCGGCAGAATCGGGCTACCATCTTTAACTTCGTTACAGATCGCCGTCCGCCAGAGCAACCCCCGATGTAACAGCGAGCAGGAACGAGCGTCTATAGGGTTGTCGCACAGCGTGAACGCCATCGATGGGCGTTGCTGATTTCGGTGGGGAAGTCAAACGGGAACGACGAGGCGGAACACGTCGGCGCAAAAAAATGCGCCGTCTCCGCTATCGGTTGGATATGACCCCGCTAGTGGACATTGCCTTCCTGCTGCTGACCTTCTTCATGCTTACCACAACTCTGATTACCCCGCAGGTCATGGAGATGACCATCCCACCGGAACGCACACAGGTCGAGGTCCGGCAGTCTGAGCTGTTGACCGTTCAGATCCGGGCCGATGGCAAAGTCTTCTACAACCTGGGGACCGATGCACCGCAGCCAATCACCCTCAAGGACCTAGAGGCTCTAGCAGTACGGGAGAACGTGCGCCTTCAAAACCGCCTTATCACGGTCCTGAAGGCCTCCCCGAATGTTCCGTACGGGGCTGTCATCACGGTGCTGGATGCACTCAATCGGGCAGAGGTGCAGATTACCGAGCAGCTGGCTCGCGAAGGCTTGCGACGTGAACGCCGCTTCGCCATTGCCCCGATGACGCCGGAAGATGAACAGGCCATAGCACAGCTATGACGGCTCAAGCCAATATGACGCTGCCATCCCAGACACAATGGAGCATCCGGCTCTGGAGCCAGGAGTTCCTCCGATGGATCCGGCGCAACACGATCCGAGGGTTCCTTGCTGCCCTGGGGGTCTTCCTCCTGTTACTCCTGTTCTACGTAGCCTTGCAGATCTTGTTGCCCACGCAGACGCAGATGGCTCGCACTGCTCCCGTTGTCCGCATCCGGCTCTCGGAGCTCCCACCTCCACCGTCGCTGAGCCAAGAGATAGCGCCGCCGCCAACCCAAGCTGCCGCTGTCGAGCAACCCGCCGTGCGCGTCGGAGTCCCTATCCCGGTGCCCGATGTATTGGTGCCCCCAGAAGTCCAGAGTTTTGCAACCCTTGAAGAGTTGAAGCGCTCTCCCAGCGAAGCGGCTCTCGGCGGCGGGACGGGAGGGGGAACGGTGCAGGTCATCCCGGAGAACACTCGCGTGGAGGTTCCCAAAGAACCGGACCCATACGAATTCGTCGCCGTGGAGCGGGAACCCTCACTGGACATGAACGAGCTGCGACGTCGGCTAGAGTATCCCGAGCTGGCACGCCGCGCCGGCATCCAGGGGAAGGTCTACGTCCGTGTATTGGTTGGAACCGATGGCAAGCCGAAGCGCTACATCATCGAACATTCTGACAACGAGCTGCTGACGGAGGCAGCCGTCAAAGCCGTCATGAGCATGACCTTTACGCCAGCTATCCAAAACGGTCAACCTATAGCCGTGTGGGTCAGCATTCCGATTGACTTCCGGCTCCGCTGAGCGTAGCACCACAGTGAGCAAAAGCTGTGCGTGCTCTTCTGGTCTGTCCCAGTTGTTGTGAGGTCAGTTGTGCCCCCGGATGCTCCCAGAACGAGCTCACATCTCTGGTGGCATGCCGTTAACTATGCAGCCCGCCTCTTGGTGGTCGCCATGGGGCTTGTGCTGATCCTTGCACCCCTGCCCCTTACCCCAGATTCGGAAGTGTTCGTGCGCACCTTCGGCGTTGTCATGGCGCTGTTTGGCCTATACCGCCTCGTATGGTACTACTGGCGCACCCGACAGCAACGCAATGCCGAAGGGTAAGTTCGTCCCTCTCCTCTATCTTCTCACGCTGCTGCTGTGCGCCTGTGCTCCCCGGCAAGGAGCCGTACCCGAGGAAGCTGAGGAAAGCCCTACGCGCGGTAGTGTGACCGTGCTCTGCGATGAAGCTATCGCATCGCTGTTGCAGGAGCCTATTGGACGCTTTGACACCCTTTACCCGGACGCCTACGTACGGCTCGAAGTTACCTCCGCTCGAGAGGCCATGCGCCAGCTCCTGGCACGGAATGCGCGCCTTATCATCATCGCTCGAGATTACTTGCCTGACGAAGACTCCCTCATGCGCGCTTACGGGGTGCCACCGCACACACGGGTGCAGCTCGCCGAGGACGCGTTAGTCTTCTTTGCCCACCCGAGCGTACCGCTGGATACGCTCAACGTAGCTCAGCTCCGTGCTCTTCTGTCGGGTTCTCACCACCTGCGCGACTTCTTCCCCCAGCTCCTGCGTGAGCCCGAGCTCATCTGCCCTTCGACGCCCTCCTCTGTCTATGCCCACCTCGTGCAGCAGGTCTTGTCGGGCACTTTTCCGAAACGGCGACTGCGGATGGTGTCGAGTTCCGATTCGGTCCTGCAGCTTGTTACAACAACGCCGTGGACGATCGGCATCGGGTATCTCTCACACGTGGCCCACAGGAGGGATCTGCGCCTTTTGTCGCTCGGTTACATCGATAGTGCCGGTGTTTACGTCTCTCCCAAACCGGTGCATCAGTCCTACGTGGTCATGCGCAAGTACCCGTACGTGGTTCCCATTTACGCCTATTTGCGCGATGACTTGCGGAATTTGCCCTGGACGGTTGCCACCTTCCTGGGCACCGACACCGAAGTTCAGCGACACTTTTTGCAGCAGGGTATCGTACCGGCCTTTGCCCGTATTCGCTTGATTCCGGAGGAGTGACAATGCGGTGCTTTGGACTTGTGCTTCTCGTAAGCAGCAGCGTGCTAGCAGTAGCGCAAGTAGAGCAAGCACAGCTCCTCTTTCGCCAAGGCCGTGCTGAGGAAGCTCTCGCGCTGCTCCAGCCCCTTGTCGCACGCTCCGATGAAGCCGCGCTGCTCCTGGCAGGTGACATCTGGATGGAACTCGAGCGGCCGGATTCGGCGCTAGCCCTCTACCGGCGCATCCCCAAAGCAATGAACAAACCCACCGTTGTCGCTCGCATTGGCAATGCCCTTTCGGCGGCGGGCAATCAGACCGAAGCAATTGCCCTGCTCCGCAAAGCACGGGAGCAACACTTGCGCAACATTGATATTACGCTCGCGCTGGCACAGGCACTCCTCCAAGCCGATTCACTCCAAGCGGCAGAGTACCTTGTGCTTCAGGCTCGGGAATTTGCAGGCTCCGACCCACGGGTGTATACCATGCTGGGCGATCTCTACTACCGCCAGCGCGTCTACGAGCTGGCGCGCCAGAATTACGAGCAAGCGCTGCGCTTGGACTCTCTCCAGACTCAACCCCGCATTCGCCTAGCAGAGGTCTACTTCCGGCTAGCCCAGCGCGAGGCCGACCAAGAGCTGGCAAGCCAATACTACCGCCGTTCACTCCAGCAGTGGGATGCTATCACGCAACTGGATTCGACAAATGCTCGAGCCTTCTACGAGAAGGGACGCCTCTTCTTCTTTGCTCGCCGGTACGAGGAAGCCGCCGCGGCGCTGAGTCGTTTCATCCATCTGCGCCCCAGCGGCAGCCTGGGGCGGTGGTATCTGGCACAGGCCCTCGTTGAGCTCCAGCGCTGTAGTGAAGCTCTGCCCCATTTGGAGCAAGTGGCACGGGAGCTCGACACAGCCCGCCCACGAGCGCTCTTGCTGCACGCCCGCTGCCTCTTCGAGCAGGCCCGCTACGCCGATGCCGCCCGTGCTTACGAACAGCTGCTTCGCGATCCCAGCCTTCCTGCCGATGCTGCTGACTGGGAACGAGCAGGTGTAGCAGCGCTCTTCACCGGCGATACAACCTCTGCCCTTGAGTACTTCCGCACCGCCCTCCGCCGTGACGTACGGCGTTGTGCTCTGAACTTCCGCCTTGGCATGCTGCTCTACGAGCGCCGGCAGTATAGCGAAGCCATCTCCGTCTTTCGTCAGCGCTTGGAGTCGTGCTCTGACACCCTCGATGCCCGTGTCTATGCTTTGATTGGCACTGCCTTCCTTGCGGCCAATCAGCCTGATTCAGCCTTGCCAGCACTGATGCAGAGCCTGCAACTCGACTCTACCACCCTCTTTACTTACCGGCTTCTGGTAGCAGCACAGATGGCATTGCGCCGCTATGCTGAGGCAGAATCCACTGCGTGGCTGGCTCTCCGCCGTGCCCGGCAGCACAATGATCGGCAGAGCGCCGACGATATTCTCATCTCCCTCTGCGCCCCTCTCCTGGAGGCAAAGGACTTTGCACGCCTGCAACGGCTAGCCCGGGAAGCTACGCGCATCTTCCCTGCTTCACCGAAGGCATGGGTCTTCCTGGGTCTGGCATACCACGGGCTCAACGATGCCGCAAATGCCTGTCGCGCTTACCGAGAAGCTCTGCGCCGCGACCCCAGCGAGGGCACTGCCCAGCAGAATCTCAAAGCCCTCGGCTGCCCATAATTGGCCTATCCCTGGCCAGCAGACCCCGCAGATACATGCACCACCCCATAGGAGCAGTCGTCTCTCACCTGTGCACATAGCGGGCAAGCATACCACATGCCCCTGAGCGCCCAGGCAGAAGTGCAGTACCTTAAAGGGATTGGCCCCCGACGGGCAGCCGCTCTCGCACAGAGTGGCATTCACACCCTGCACGACTTGCTCTATTTTCTGCCACGCGCCTACATTGACCGACGCACCACCTCTACACTCCGCTCTCTGACCCTTGCGCTTCGCAAGCAAGAACGCCTCTTCGAAGAACCGCTCCCCTTGGCCGAAGAAGGCCTATTGTTCAGCGAAGTCACACTCGTTGCCCGCCTCGAGGACCTGCGAGAGCACACCTATGCAGGGAACCGCCGCATGTTGATTGGCACCATCGATGATGGCAGCGGCATGCGCGGGACGATCATCTTCTGGAACGCCCTCGATTACTACCGCGACTTCCTCCAGCCGGGGCAGCTCTATGCCCTTGCCGGACGCCCGACATTGGACCGACGCGGGATTGTGACCTTCCACCACCCAGAGCTCGACCCCATCGAACCGGGCGAAGAAGAACTCTACCGCACCGGGGGCATTCTGCCCAAATACCGACTCACGAACACTATGCGTCGGGCCGGTCTGACCCAAGCACGGCTCCGTAGGCTGGTTGCTACAGCGCTGGAACAGCTCCTGCCCACACTCTCGGACCCACTGCCCGAAACACTGCGCCGCACGTATGAGCTCCTTCCCCTGACGGAAGCACTCCAGCAGCTGCACTTCCCAACCTCCCCAACACAGCTGCAGCAGGCGCGCTACCGGATGAAGTTCGAGGAAATGTTCCTCTTCCAACTGCTCCTTGCACTCCGCCGGCGCGATCTGCGCCAGGAGCAGGGTTTGACAATGAATCCCCGGAGCGCCCATGCACGCTGGCTCTTGCAACGCCTCCCCTTCGAACTGACCCGGGCCCAGCGACGCGCCCTCTGGGACATTGCTGCTGATCTGTCGAGTGGTCGCCCGATGAACCGCCTCCTCCAGGGAGATGTTGGCTCTGGCAAGACCATTGTCGCTTTGCTGACGATGCTCGTGGCTGTCGACAATGGATATCAAGCTATCCTGATGGCCCCGACGGAGCTTCTGGCCGAACAGCACTACCATACAATCTGCCGCCTCCTGGAGGGGTCCGAGCTGCGGGTCGTACAACTCGTCGGGGGACAGAATGCACGGCTGCGTCGTGAGCTCCTGCAGGCCATCGCCACTGGAGAGGCTCACATCATCGTGGGCACCCACGCCCTCTTCGAGAGCTCAGCGACCTACCACCGCGCCGGCCTTTTGGTCATCGACGAGCAGCACCGCTTCGGGGTGCTTCAGCGGGCCCGGTTGCGGGAACTCAGCCGTGCTTCTCTCGGCACCGCTGGCGTTGTCCCCCATGTGTTGGTGATGTCGGCAACCCCTATCCCGCGGACGCTCTCCATGACGCTCTATGGCGATCTGGATGTCTCCATCTTGGACGAACTCCCGCCCGGGCGGAAGCCCGTTGTGACGAAGGTCGTCTTCGAAAGCCAATTGCCTCAGGTGTACGAATTCATTCGCGCCCAGCTCCGAGCCGGCCGCCAAGCCTATATCGTCTACCCCCTCATCGAACCCTCGGAGAAGCTCCAGCTGAAGGCCGCTACAGAGCACTTCGAAGAGCTCCAAAGGGAGGTCTTCCCCGAATTCCGCTGCGGCCTGCTCCACGGACAGCTCTTCTGGTACGAGAAGGAAGAGGTCATGCGAGCGTTTGCCCGCGGGGAGTACCACGTTCTGGTTGCCACCACGGTCATCGAGGTAGGTATCGACATCCCGAATGCCACAATTATGCTCATCCACAACGCTGAACGCTTTGGCTTAGCTCAGCTCCACCAACTGCGAGGACGCGTCGGACGCGGTACCGAGCAAGCCTACTGCTTTCTGGCTACTCGAGACCACTTCCGCTACCACTGGCACCGCGCCGATGCGGAACCCCGCGAGCGTCTTGCCGCCATCGTCCGGCTCCGCACTCTCGAGCAGACAACCGATGGCTTCCGCATTGCTGAGGTCGATCTGCGCCTCCGCGGTCCAGGCGATCTCCTCGGCACACGTCAAGCTGGCGTGCCAGAGTTTCAGTACATCGATCTCATAACGGACGGCGACATTATCACCCGTGCCCGACAGGCCGCCTTCGAGCTCATCAAGCAGGATCCACACCTGCACCACCCCACACACAGCGGGATCCGTCGCGCACTGAGCCAGCGCTATGGCACAGCGGCCCACTGGCTCGACATTGGCTAACGCCCTTACTCCTCCAGGATCTCCTTCTCCTTGCGCTCGAGCAGCTGATTGATTTCCTCGGTGAAAGCGTCAGTAATCTTCTGCAACTCCTGCTCTCCGCGGTGCCGCTCGTCTTCGGAGAAGCGCTCTTCCTTTTCCAGACGGCGCAGCTCCTCCAGGTACTCGCGACGGATGTTTCGCAGAGCTACTCGAGCCTCTTCGGCGTACTTACGGCATATCTTGACTAGCTCCCGGCGCCGCTCCTCGCTCAGCGGAGGGAGCACAAGGCGGATGACAGAACCATCGTTGCTCGGCGTCACTCCGAGCTCTGACTGCAGCAGTGCTTTCTCAATAGCCCCCAGCACTGACCGATCCCAGGGCTGAATCACGAGCATCCGAGGCTCGGGCACCGTAATGGAGCTGAGTTGGGATAGCGGTGTTGGCACCCCGTAGTACTCTACCCGCACATGTTCAACCAAAGCAGGACTGGCCCGCCCGGTCCGCAGTCGCGCCAGCTGATGCTGAAAATGTTCCACCGTCTTACTCATGTGCTCGCGGGCTTTTGCCAGAACATCCGCTATCGGCATGGTCTTCAGGGTCGGCTGTGTCACTGCTCATGGTGGACAATCGTTGCTACGGGAGCGCCCTGCAAGAGGCGCACCAGATTCCCCCGGTGGTTGATATTGAAGACCAGGATCGGGAGCTGATTTTCCTGGCAGAGTGTGATGGCGGTTAGGTCCATAACGCGGAGGCCCTTTTCGAGGATCTCCCGTGAACTGATGCGCTCGTACCGCCGTGCAGTGGCTACCTGTTCAGGATCGGCATCGTAGACCCCGTCTACCCGTGTGCCTTTCAGGATCGCTTCGGCACCGAGCTCGATGGCACGAAGCGCCGCTGCCGTGTCGGTTGTAAAGTATGGATTCCCTGTCCCAGCAGCGAAGATGACGATCCGACCCTTTTCCAAATGGCGGATAGCTCGCCGCCGGATGAAGGGCTCGGCAATTTGAGCCATGGCAATAGCTGTCTGCAGCCGTGTTGGGACGCCGCGAGCTTCAATGGCGTTCTGCAACGCCAGTCCATTGATGACCGTGGCGAGCATACCCATGTAATCGCCGACCACCTTATCGATCCCATGGGCGGCTGCCTGCAGTCCACGGAAGATGTTCCCTCCTCCGATGACGACAGCCAGCTGTACACCGAGCCGATGGGCCTCCACAATCTCATCGGCCAAGGCCGCCAGTGCTTGCGGATCGATCCCATAGCGCTGCCCCCCGAGGAGAGCCTCACCCGAAAGCTTGAGAACAACCCGGCGATAGCGCGGGGAATTAGCGTCCTCCATGCTCAGTCTCCCCCAAGAAGTAACGCCAGAAGCGACGAACTTCAATGGGGACGCCTACCGTAGGCTGAGCTTCCGCCAGCACATCAGCGACCGTCCGATGCGGATCGCGGATGTAGGCTTGCTCGAGTAAGCAGCGCTCCTGGAAGAACTTCTCAGCCCGTCCACGAGCGATGCGTTCAGCAACTTCGGCAGTTTTCCCTTCTGCCAGGGCTTGTTGCCGGTACAGCTCCAGTTCATGGGCGTAGACATCCTCAGGAACGTGGGTGCGGCTGACGTAGTCCGGCTGCATCGCGGCTACCTGCATAGCCAAATCACGCAGTAGCGGGCGTATTGCCTCCGGGGGTTGAGCCAGCCCCACCTCTACCACAGCTGCCAACCGGCTACCGGCATGGACATATGCCGCAAAGAAGCCATCGGTACTCAGCACATGGTAGCGCCGCAGCTGCACCTTTTCTCCTACCTTAGCCACGAGTTCATCCCGCCAGTTGCCGAGCGTCTTGCCCCCAACGTCGAGAGCCCAGAGGGCTTCCTCCGAGGGGACATCGTGTTCCAAAAGGGCGTTGAGGAGCGCTGTGGCAAACTCGACAAATTCCTGATTACGGGCAACGAAATCCGTCTCGCAGTTGAGCTCCAGGAGCACCGCCCGCTTCCCTTGCTCATCGGTAGCTGCGAGCACAACCCCTTCACGGGCAATGCGATCGGCTCGCTTAGCTGCCAGGACTGCGCCGCGCTGGCGCAAGTACTCGATAGCGGCCTGCAGATCGCCCTGTGCTGCCTCCAGTGCATGCTTGCAGTCTGTAAACCCAGCGCCCGTCTTTTCGCGCAATTCCTTGATGAGCTGTGGCGTAATTGCGGCCATCTCACGCTTTCCTCTAGGCTGTCTCACTCTCAGCGTCGCTCACGCCTGCGGGGGAGTGTGCCTCACCGGGAGTGTGCGTCTCGTACTCTTCCAGAAGCTGCTCGATATCCTTGCCCCGTTGCCGGGCGATATGGCGCCCTTCGAGCACGGCATCAGCCACAATGCGGGTGAAGAGCTCCACAGCTCCGACGGCGTCGTCATTGGCCGGAATTGGGTAATCGACGGCCTCAGGATCGGCATTCGTATCCACAATCCCTACCGTGGGGATCCCCAGGAGGCGAGCTTCCTTGACAGCAATGTGCTCACGGACGATATCCACAACGTAGAGCATGCCCGGTAGACGATTCATCTGCTCGATGCCGCCGAAGAGAAGCCGCAGCTTGTCGCGCTCCCGGAGGATCTGAAGGCGTTCCTTCTTGGTAAACTGCTCCAGTGTGCCATCGGCTTCCCATTTGTCGATGGTAGCCAAGCGCCGGATGCTCTGCCGAACGGTGCTGAAGTTTGTCAGTGTGCCGCCGAGCCAGCGCTCGACAACGTAGGGCATCCCACACCGCTGGGCCTCGCGGCGGATGATCTCCTTAGCCTGCGGCTTTGTGCCAACGAAGAGCACCAGTTTACCCTGCGCAGCCACATCGACAACAGCAGAACGGGCAACCTCGAGGAAGGCCTGCGTCTTCCGCACGTCAATAATGTGGATCCCATTGCGCTCCCCAAAAATGAACGGGCGCATCTTCGGATTCCACCGGCGCGTCAGATGCCCAAAGTGCGCCCCTGCCTGTATCAGCTGTTCGACTGTCACCAGCGCCATCCTCCCGCTAACTGATTGGCACCAACTTCACTCTTAGCGCTTGGAGAACTGGAAGCGCTTGCGCGCTTTTTTCTGACCGTACTTCTTCCGCTCCACCATGCGGGGATCGCGGGTCAAGAGCCCTGCCGGACGGAGGATCTTCCGAAATTCCTCATCCAGCTGTACCAGCGCTCGAGCAATCCCGAGCCGGAGTGCCCCGGCCTGGCCACTGATGCCACCCCCTGTGACGGTAGCCCGGATATCGAACTGGCCTACTGTATTGGCCAGCTCCAGCGGCAGCAGAATATCTTTCCGATGGGCCTCAATCGGGAAGTAGTCCCCCAGCGTCCGTCCATTCACCGTGATTGCTCCCGTACCCGGGGTCAGTACGACCCGGGCAACGGCAGTTTTGCGACGACCCGTGGCCAGGATAATCCGTGACATTGCTACCCCTCATCAATCACACGGATACGGGAACTCGTAGGGCTGTGGCTGCTGAGCTTGGTGAGGATGCTCAGGACCCGCATAGACCTTGAGCTTGCGAATCAGGCGTCGGCCCAGCCGCCCCTTCGGCAACATCCCCCAGACGGCGTGCTCGATGACTGCCTCTGGCCTTCGACGGAGAAGCTCCCGGAATGTCTCAAACCGTGCACCCCCAGGATAACCCGTGTAGCGGAAGTACTCCTTCTTCGTCCGGCGCTTCCCCTCGACTCGAACCTGAGCAGCATTGATAACGATCACGAAGTCGCCACAATCCACATGCGGACTAAAGAAGGGCGTGTGTTTACCGCGGAGGAGCCGCGCCACCTGCGAGGCTAGCCGGCCTAGTGTCTTGCCTGCAGCGTCGACAACCCACCAGCGGCGCTCAACCTCTTGCTTCCGTACGAACTTCGTAATCCGACCCGATGCCTTCAAGGCCATGGGATGCCTTTCGTCTACAACATGCAACGTGCACAGAGCACGCAAAAATACGATTCCAACAGCTCTTTCAACGGCAAGGCCCCGCAGCGCTCTTGCTCAGCACGTGCGGGGCCTCTTGCCGAAGCAGACAAGGCTACTCTGTGCTTTCCTTCTTCTGCGTCCGGATGTGGATTTGCGGCACGACGCTCTCTTGGAGCTCCTGCCCGTGCACCGGCAGCGCATACGGCACGTTAGCCGTCTTCTGGTAGGAGATTTCCAGCTCGACGTAGCGGTTCGGACTCGTCCCACGCAGGATATTGCCTTGGGCATCGGCTTTGACAAACACCTTAGCCCAATTGCCATCCTGCGTACGCAGGACAATCAGGAAGCCTCGCCGCAGGTTGTTGAAATTCCTCAATGCTTCCGCCATGCTGGTCGCACCGAAGGCCTCTGTCTCGAAGATCTGGTTCAAGCTATCCACTTGCAGATAGCGTGCCTGTCGCAGCCGAAGCGTATCGATGAGCGTCCGCCGTGGATTGGCGATATTATACGTACTCAATCGCGGCGAGCCAATATCCCAACTCTCTCCTCGCGTATCCAAGCAGAGATCCCACTCATTGCCCTGAGCTACCCGCAATGTCCGCGGTTGGCCGTCGGGTCCCTCTAGGTCTAAGCCGCTCGGCAGTGTCGAGGCTGTTTCGTAGAGCCGGATGGGGCTTCCGTCGGGCAGCGTCGTATAACGGGTAGCGGGAGCCCAGCGGACGACGGCGGCTGTTGCGCTCTCCGAGGGACTCTGCGTCGTATCCCGCCAGACGGCATACAATTCGAAGCGGTAGACCGTGCCAGAGCGCAAGCCCGTAATGTCCACCGGCGTCTGAGTGCCCAGCCGTACCACACCGACCAGGCGCCCAACGGCATCCTCGTAGACGCGGAGGCGGTAGAAACCGAAGTTGGGATTAGACTCCGAGGGCGACGGAGACCACCGCAGGCGCACCGTTGAATCATTGACTGACAGTGCCTGCAGATTGCTCGGAGGTTGTGGTGCAGGCTGCTCTGGCGTTGTGCTCTCCTCACATCCGAGCAACCCAAAGGCCAGAAGGAGACTACCGAGCCATCCTATTTTCCGCATGGACATCGTTTCGCGCATCAGCTGTGGCACATATCACCAGCACCCCTCAGTCCATCCACGATTGGCGCTCCCGTCGCACTGGAGTGCGATCGCTTCGATAGGGTAATGCCGAAGGAATGGCCTTGGCAGGTTGGTAGGACAGGTGCAGCTCCACGTAACGCTGCGGGGCTTCGCCTTGGACGAGACGTCCATCGGGACCAGGTTTGATGAAGACCTTTGCCCAGGTTGTGTCCACGCGCATGAGGAAGAAAGCCAACCCTTTACCGGAAGGCAACCGTTCCGGGATAGGGAGCATCACGGTGTCGAGCTTGCCAGCGCTCGAATCGAGCGGAGCGCTCACCCAGACATCCTCGAGGGAGCTCACATCCCGTATGACAGTACTCCCGACCAGGGTACGGCGCCCCGTCCCCGGCCGCAACGGCTTCCCATCACCCACATAGGCACGGCTCCCCCGCGGGCTGCCGATAGAAGCCTGGCCATCCACGATTTCAAAGCAGAGATCCCACTGCGCAGCGAATGCCTGCGTCAGTAGGGCTGGCATACCCCCCAAGCTAAAGTTGAGGCCATTCGGCTGCCCTTGTGCATCCTGCTCGTAGAGCCGAATCGGCTGTCCGGCAATCTCCGTATAGGTCACCGCCGGGGCAAACAGAAGTGTACGCGGTGCCGTGCTCAGCGTATTATCCTTGAAGCGCACCCAGATATCCAGGCCGTAGAGCGTGCCTTGCTTCAGTCCGCTCAGCTCGATGAGGTACTCCGGACGCCGTTCCGCAACGGAGAGACGACGTACAACCCGCTGCGTCGCCATCTCCACGAGCACCAAATAGTACTCCTTAAACGCCGGCAACTGCTCGGATGGAGAGGGCTTCCAACGCACCTTGACAGTTGTTTCATTGACAAGAGCCACTGCTGCCTCCGGCACCGGAGATGCCGATACCGTCGTCGTCGGGCTCAACGCCGGATTTTCCTCCACGCACCCCATAAGCACCGTCGCAAGCACCATGCTGACAAGTCCCACCGCTCGGCTCATCCGCTGCGGCTCCAGCTGTGAGACATTTCGGACCGGCGCAAATATACACCAAAATCCGTGCGGACTCCGCCAGTGCACGAGCGCAACCCGGCTTACCGAAGGCGAAGCGTAATTTTGTGCAGAATCGTTCCGCCGTTCTGAGTCAACCAATGGTCATCGGTGTACCGCGTGAGATCAAGCCTGGCGAGAATCGCGTTGCGCTGACTCCTGCTGGGGTAGAAATCCTCCGCCAACACGGGCATATGGTCATCGTCGAACAGCAAGCCGGTCATGGGAGTGGATTCTCCGACGAGGAGTACCGCAGTGCTGGAGCCATCATCGTGGAAGACGCCCCCACACTCTATGCCCAGGCCGATATGATTGTCAAGGTCAAAGAGCCCCTACCGAGCGAATATGAGCTTCTGCAGCCCCGGCACATCGTCTTTACCTACTTCCACTTTGCGGCCTCAGAGGAGTTGACGCAGGCGATACGCCGGAGCCGCTGCGTGGCAATTGCCTACGAGACAGTTCAGCGTGCGGATGGCTCCCTTCCGCTTCTGATCCCCATGAGTGAAGTTGCCGGACGTATGGCCCCGCAAGAAGGTGCTAAGTATCTGGAACGGACGATGGGCGGGCGCGGCATCTTGCTGGGTGGGGTTCCGGGGACGGAGCCAGCGACGGTAGTCGTGCTCGGTGGCGGTGTTGTGGGCACAAATGCAGCCAAGATCGCTGCCGGGTTGGGTGCGCGAGTTGTCATCCTGGACACCAATCTCTACCGACTGCGCTACTTAGATGACGTCATGCCGCGGAATGTCATCACCATGGTCTCAACCCCGGCCAACATCCGCCGGGTCCTCCGCGAGGCTGATCTGGTCATCGGCGCCGTGCTCATCCCCGGAGCGAAGGCGCCAAAGCTCATCACCCGGGAGATGCTTGCCGACATGAAACCTGGCTGTGTCATTGTGGACGTCTCCGTCGATCAAGGCGGGTGCGTGGAGACCTGCCGCCCAACCACGCATGACGACCCCATTTACGTGGTCGATGGCATTGTCCACTACTGCGTGGCCAACATGCCTGGCGCTGTACCGGTGACCTCCACCATTGCCCTTACAAACGCTACGCTCCCCTACATTCTCGAGCTGGCCAACAAGGGTTGGGAACATGCCGTGCGGACCAATCCTGAACTGTTGTCCGGCCTCAATATCGTGGATGGCTACGTCACCCACCCTGGTGTCGCGGAGGCCTTCGGCCTGGAGTACACCGAACCACGCCGCCTGTTGGGTATTCCGGCGCAATAGGCCCCTGCCGTGACTTCATTGGAGTCAGTCCAACGCCGGAGGGCTCTGAGCATGACATTGCGGATTGGCCTCCTGCTCTGCCTGCTCTCTCCCTTCCTCAGAGCTCAATTCGTCGAGGATGCTCTCCGCCTGGCGCGCCTGGACAGCTACGGGACGCCGCGGGTCAATAGCCTCGGCATTGGCTTTACAGCTCTTGCCGACGATATCGGTGCTCTGGCGGCTAACCCCGCCGGATTGGTCCTCATTGGCGGCATAGAGTTCACCGGCGGCCTTTACACGGCTCGGAACATTACTCGCACGGACTTCCTGAATAGGCAAACCCCTTCTGCCTCCACCTCTACTGCTCTGACCCACTTGGGCATTGCTGCTACCCAACGCTGGAGCTCCAGACAAGCCGGCGTTGCGGTGGCGTACATGCTGGAAAACGATTACGAAAACTCGGCACGCTATGCTGCCTTCAACCCGACAAGCAGCCTCATTGGCTACTGGACCCAACAAACCCCCATCCCGCGCCAGAACTGGGCCTTCCGGCTCTATCTGGCCGATACCATAAACGGTCGCATGATAACGCCCATTCGCGATAGCCTCCAACAGGAGGCCTTCGTCCGCGAGCGCGGTGGCCTTCACACACTGGTTGGCGGCTTGGCCATTGAAGTGACCCCCAACATCTTGCTCGGGGGCAGTCTGGCCCTCAAGTACGGACGCTTCACCTACAGCCGTTCCTACCGCGAAACGGACATCCTCAACCGCTACAACTGGCTCGACACTGCGCTCCTAACCAACATCGATTTCGATGCCCTACAGCTGCAGGAAGACCTTACGCAGCAGCTCTCCGGTATCACCGGTAGCATTGGGCTGCTCGTCCATATGCACAACACTGTCCGCGTTGGGCTCCAAATCCGCTTCCCCACCTTCTTCCAGGTCCGCGAGCGCTTTGCTCAGTCTGCTACAGCAACCTTCGATAACGGCGACCGTCGGCAGCTCGTGGAAGAGGGCCAGAACGCCTACAATGTCATTACTCCCTTCGTCTTCGCTGGTGCAGTGGCCCTGCATATCCCCGAGGCCGAGCTCACCTTCACGGCTGGGGCTGCTTATATGGATGCTACGCAGCTGGAGTTTACTGACGCCCCCTGGGAGGTACTCCAGCTCAATCGACTCATCCTCGAGCAGCTCACCGGACAGGTCCTGTGGGGAGTCGGCCTAGAATGGCAGCTCCCGCAGTTACCACTCTCGCTCCGAGCCAGCTACAACGGTCTGACCTCTCCGTACGGACGCGACATCCCCGGTGCAGCAGCTCACCTGGTTGCAAGTGGAGCAAGCCTCTACCTTGCCCCCACAGTTCGTCTGGATTTCCTCTTCCGCCGTGTGGAGGTGGCAGAACTCCGGAGCAACTACGGGGAGGTCTCCCACTACAGACTCCTCCGACGGCCCTGGACCCTTGCCATCGGCTTGACCTACCGCTACTGACAGCCCTCCTGCCTGGCGATTCGCAGCAGAGCCTCTGTCCGGACTTCAGGCAAGCGTTTCTCGCAGCTGCTTATAGGCCGCCGCATAGGAGACATAGTGGAGCGCTGTCTCCTCCAGCGCGCGTTGTTCCTCTTCGGTCAGCTCCCGCACGATGCGGGCAGGCACACCAGCCACGAGCACTCCCGAAGGGATCTGCTGCCCTTCGCGCACCACTGCTCCAGCAGCTACCAGACTACGACTTCCTATCCGGGCCCCGTCGAGCACGCATGCCCCCATGCCGATCAAGCAACAGTCCTCAACGTACGCCCCATGAACAATGGCCCGATGCCCAATGGTGACGCGATCCCCTATCCAGAGGCTATAGCGCCCTGAGCTGACATGCAGCAGACAGAGGTCCTGCACGTTCGTCTCCTGGCCAATCCAGATGCTGTTGACATCGCCACGGATCACTGTGTTGAACCACACCGAGGAGCGAGCCCCGATGGTCACATCGCCAATGATGCAGACGCCATCGGCTAACCAGACCTCGGGGCCCAATTGCGGGCTCTTCCCCTGCCACGGCATCACGAGAATGGCTCGTCCCATGGGAGTCACTCAGCCAGAAGTCGCCATGCCATTGCCAAAGCTCCGTCGATGGCGGTACCACGGGCCGGCTGGAGCCGATATTCGGCAATGTGGGCCAAGTGCTCGCGAAACAGTTGCGCCAGCAGTGTGTGATTCTCCAGCAATCCCCCTAAGAGAGCCAGAGGGATAGGGCGTCGCTGAAAGTGTCTCCGCAAGGGCAGGAGGAGCTCCAGCAGGTGCTGTGCCGCCCGCTCCAGAATCTGCCGGCAGACCGGATCCCCCTCCTCCGCGCAGGCCATGACGAGAGGGGTAAGAACGGGATAGTCAAAGACACGCTCATTGTAAGCAGCTACGATCGTGCGCGGCTGATCCAACCGAATAGCCGGATACACTTCCGCTAGCTTATGTGCCAATGCCGTTGGCTGCCCGCGCCCATCGAGGGCACGGACCACAGCCGTCAAGCCCTCTCGCCCAATCCATGCCCCACTTCCTTCATCGTCGAGCTCAATGCCCCATCCTCCACAACGCACGTACGCTCCTGCCGGCGTCTTCCCAATGGCAATAGTGCCCGTACCCGCAATGAGCACCACACCCGGCCGACCAGCAAAGGCTCCCTCGAGAGCAATTTCTGCATCGCTGACTATCTCGAGCTCCCCGAGGAGGAGACGGCGTTCGCGTGCCATCCAGCGCATGATCTGGGCTACTCGCTGCCGCTCCTCCGGGAGCCAAACACCAGCAATACCTGCTACAACAGCATCGTAGC
The DNA here is from genome assembly GCA_938084565.1 of Candidatus Kapaibacterium sp. Lineage (GTDB taxonomy): Bacteria > Bacteroidota > Ignavibacteria > Kapaibacteriales > HRBIN21 > HRBIN21. The sequence continues at coordinate 34,294 of CALKEU010000012.1, forward strand.
CGACCAGATCGGCCTCCTGACGCAATTCCGCCAGCACGTTGACAAGCCGTTCGCAGGCTTCCCCAATACCGACAGCTCCAATCCGTACCGTCCCGAGCTCCGTGCTCGCCAGAACTTGCCCGCGGCAGACCACAACAACGCGGGTGCGCGACCCCCCGCCGTCGATAGCTGCCACTACGGCTTCCCGTTCTCCAGCGTTGTGTCGGCGCCGGCCGGCGGAGGTTGCCATCCTACCCGTCTCCAGCGAACGAGCTCAATGGTTACACTCCCCACATAGACCCGCATCTGCGCCCGAATCGGCACACGAGCCTCATCGTCGCTAAACCATGCCCGGAAGGCACCCGTCACCCCATAGATGCCTGTCCAATTGGCGTTCCCGTAAAAATACACGGTGCGGACCGGATACGAAAGCGCGGCAATCCGCACCGCCTCTCGGCGGGAGGTAAAGTGAATGACGGTCTCCACCGTGTCTGCCTTTATAATGGTCGGGAAGCGATAGCTCCGGCCCGAATGGGCAAACCGGCGAGCTGCAAACAGAATCGACAGCCCATCGTTGAGGCGCACCCGTAGCGGATACTGCCGTCGAACTAAGGGCTCACCCCCCTCCCACTCCTCCGCAATGGCTAAACGTTGAGCGTAATCAAACTCACACCTCCCGTAACCCTCTGGCTTGCTGCCTTCTCGCACCCAGCCCTCGAAACGGTACGAAAAAGCCGCCGATGTGTCAATCCAGCTCCGGAAGAGCCCCCACAGGCTGAGAAAGGGAATTGAAGGGTGGGATTGCATGAGCGCGGAGACCTTGACGGCGAGCTTCCCAGAAAGGTACACCGTATCCTCTGTCAGCACCCGAATCCTGCCCAGCGAAATCCCCAGGTAAGAGACATCGTACTCCAGCTCTTCCCCGAGCCGTAGCATCTGAGCAGTTCCAGAAGTAACGAGCGTGAATACCCCTGCTACAACGAGCGGCCGCACCATCACGAGGCCTCCAGCTCCGGCACTTCACTGTAACCGGGCGATACGGATGGCTTCCGGAAAGAGCTCGAGCGCCTTCTGGAACTGCCGGTCAATCTGGAGCATTACCGCCGTAAAGGCGTTGTTGCCCCAAATGGCCCGCCCAATCGAAGCTTTGACGACGTGCTCGACATAGTCAGCATCCCGCCGGAAAAGCTCCTCATCCCACTGCACACCCCGCTCTTCAGCTAACTCCCGTAGGCGCTTTAGGGTCGCTTCAGGCAAACGGAAGCGACGGACAAAGGCCCAGAAATTCTCGTACTGGCGCTCTACCTCTGCCCGATGCTGCGCTAAATACTCCTCGGCCACTTTCCAGAAGAGGCCATGACGGCGCAAGTCGACCGACAGCCGCGTCAGCGTATCGGAGCGCACGATATAATCGGGCACAATTCCCCCACCCCCGAGGACTGGACGCCCGCCGAGCGTACGGTAGAGGGGCCGAGCCGTGTCCTTCAATTCGCGCACATGCGCAATGTTCTCCCCTTCCTCCGTCTCCAGCAAGGTCTCCTCCTGGATATACTGCTGCCGGCTCTTCCCCTTGTACGGACGCTGGATGGCACGCCCTGAGGGCGTATAGTAAAACGACACTGTAACACGCAGTCCAGAGCCATCCGGAAGCTCATACTGGCGCTGTACGGATCCTTTGCCGAAAGTTGTCTCCCCAACGATGAGCCCACGATCCAAATCCTGGATAGCTCCGCTGACAATCTCGCTGGCTGAAGCCGACGCCCGATTGACCAGCACGATGAGCGGTGTCCGTTCAAACTCCTGGCCACTGCGCGAGTAGTAGTCTTCGTTGAATTCAGCCACCCGCCCACGGGTGTAGACAATCCGGTATCCGCCCGGGATAAACTCGTCGGCAATTCGAATTGCCTGCTCCATGAAGCCCCCAGGATTGCCTCGCAGGTCCAAAATCAACTTTCGCATCCCTTCGGCTCGCAGTCGCTGCAGAGCCTCGCGGAATTCCTGGTAAGTGGTGGCCGCAAAGCGATTGATGCGCACATACCCGACATCGCTCCCCTCCAATACAAAAGCGGCATCGACACTGTAGATGGGGATGCGGTCACGAGTGATGGTGAACTCCAGGATGTCCTTGATCCCGGCTCGACGAATCCCCACGCGCACGGTCGTTCCCTTCGGACCACGCAGACGGCGAGGGACCTCCGTGCGGGAGAGCCCCACCGCATTCTGCCCGTCGATGGTCACGATCTTGTCCCCAGCCTGGATGCCAAGTGCTTCGGCTGGCCCCCCAGCAATAGGGGCAATGACGGTGATGGTGTCATTGATGACATCGAACTCGACCCCGATTCCCTCGAAGCTGCCACGGAAATCCTCCTCGACACGCTGCATCTCGCTGACAGGGATGTAGACCGAGTGCGGGTCGAGGCTATCGACCATCCCCTTGATAGCAGCTTCGACCAGGCGCTGTGAGTCCACCTCCTCGACATAGGTGCGGTAGATGTAATTGAGCGCCTCGCTGAACTTCCGCAGCTGCTCGTAGACGCTATCACCCGACAGCAACGGCCGTGCCCAAAAGCCTATGGCTACCCCCAACATCAGGAGTGTAGCACCCAACAGTTGTGGTCGAAAGCGCGCCATGGAAGCTTACATCCAGCCTTACGACAACCACTAGGCACAGTGACGAAGGAGAGAAGCGCTACAGTGTAGCACCCAAGACCGATGCCAAACCACAGCGCAGCCTGCTATTTTCGCACGGCATGTACGCGCATGGCCCCATGCATTGGCTGCGGATTCTCATCCTCTCGGGGGTGATAGGACTCAGCTGCACCGTTGCTGCCCCCCTACGACTGGTCGTCGTCATCGTCTTCGACCAGATGCGTGGGGATTACCTCTGGCGATGGGCTCCCCTCTGGGAAGCCGGATTTGCCAGGCTCTTGGCTGAAGGCACCGTCTACTCACACTGCTTCTTCCACCACGCTGCCACGGTGACCTGCACTGGGCATGCCACACTCGCCACTGGAGCAGCACCGGAACGGCACGGTATCAGCGGCAATCGGCTCATCGCCAGCTGCTGCCGGAGCCTCCTGGTGGGATGCGCCGAAGATACCCTCCAGCGCCCCTCCACCCTGTGGCTACAACTCCCGACACTTGGGGACTACCTCCGCCAGCGCACTCCTGAGGCCCGTGTGGTCTCCCTCTCGCATAAGGCGCGGGCTGCTCTCATGATGGGCGGGCATTCACCCACGGCCGTCCTCTGGTTGGATCCAGAGGCAGGAGGATTTGTGAGCGCTCCGGGACTGCCCGAGCCGCCGTGGCTGTCGGAGTGGAACAGGCACCATCCTCCCCAACGCTATGCTGGAACAGTCTGGCAAGCAACGGTGCCTGCTTCCCTTGCCCCTCCTGACTCTGTGCCATGGGAGGCCCCCTTCCCGGAAGGTTCCCGCTCCTTCCCACACCGAATTCCTGCCGAGGGGAGAGCCTTCTGGGATGGCTTCCTTCTTTCTCCCTCGTCCGTTGAGTGGCTCTTCGAAGCCGCCCGCGCCGCTGTGCGCCACGAAGCCCTTGGAGCCGACTCCATCCCGGATATTCTCTGGGTGAGCGTTTCCACGACAGACTTTGTCGGACACCTCTTCGGCCCGGATAGCCGCGAAGTGCTCGAGCTCTACCACCAGTGCGACCATCTCCTCGGAGCTTTCATAGATTTTCTAGACAGCGCCATTGGGCGCTCTCACTACGTCCTTGTGCTGACCTCCGACCACGGCGTAGCCCCTATCCCGGAGATGATGGCCCGCCAAGGTCCGGGAGCATACCCTGGTATCGATGCCGGGCGCCTTGCAGTCGAGGAGCTCACACGGTATCTCCACAACCACCTCCTGGAGACCTTCGGCCCACAGTCGGGAAAGAGCTGGTTCCGGCTCGATCCTCCGCTCCTGCTCCTGCAGCGGGAGGAGATCCAAGCGTCCGGGCTCTCTCCTGAGCGCGTCCGCGATAGCCTCTGCCAGTGGCTGAGTCAGTACCGCGGCGTGGGCCTTGTTCTGCCCTCGACGGCTCTGGAAGGCGAAGCAGTGCCATGCCTTGCCGGCCCTGATTCGGCCGCTCTGCTCCAGCTCCTCCGGCGTACCTTTCCGGCAGGGCGCGCAGGAGATGTGCTCTTCTACCCCAAGCCCTTCTGGGTCATTGGCACGGATGTCCCGACAACGCACGGCACTCCGTACGACTACGACCGCTTTGTGCCCCTGGTCTTCTTCGGCGGGACTATTCCGGCCCTGCGCTCACAGCAGCCAGTCTCGCCCGAAGACATTGCCCCGACCCTAGCGTCCCTGCTCGGCTTGAGCATGCCGACAGCAACAGGCAGTCGGCTGATATTCGAACGCACACCCTAGCCGAGTTCTCCAATCCCTGTCGAGAGAGGCTCTATCGCCCCTGCAGCAGCCAAGGAGCTGGCGGGCATCGGCGAGCCATAATGAGATCCAAATCCCGGCCCCTCCGCCCCCGAGCAAACAGGGCCATGTCTCCAAACGGCAGCACACAGAAATCGGACTCATCGGCCTCCGTGTTTAGCTCGACGAGGGGTTCCGGTGTTTGCCACTGGCCATCCCGCCTCCGCACGCTCAGGAAGAGATCGTATCCGCCAGCCCCGCCATGCCCATCGGAGGCAAAGTAGAGTGTATCACTCGAAGCCAGAAAGGGCGTGATTTCATTCCCCGGCGAGTTGAGCACCGAAAGATTCTCCGGCTTCCCCCATCGCCCATCCTCCTGTCGATAGCATATCCAGAGATCCGTCCCCCCTTTCCCACCAGGGCGATCCGAGGCAAAGACCAACACCGAACCATCTGGAGCGATGGTCGGATGAGCCGTAAAGGACTCTTCAGCCCAGAGCTCGGGGACATCGTCCCAGTACCAGCGGTCCTCCCCTTGTGGTCGAACACGGGCAATAGTGAGGTACGCCTGCCGGCGTCCAGGCCGATAGGAGCACAGATACAGCCAGCCCCCTGGAGCCGGAGCAGCATAGGAGAGGTGATGGCCCGGACGAGCCAGTCCGGGAAGTTCGCGCGGGACACTCCACGTACTGTCGAGCCATTCGGCACAGTAGATCCGAGCCGTTCCCTGACGCGTCGAGGTCAGGAGCAAGCACCGGCGCTCTCGATCCCAGACAGGGGCAAAATCATCTGCCGTAGAGTTCAGCGCTGCTGCAGGTTGGGTCTCACACCACTGAGCCATCACGCAGCTGCTCACAAGGCCAAACCACAGTAGCAGCAGCCCCCTCATGCCCCCTCCAACATCCGCTGCAAATCCTGCTCACGCCCAAAGAGGACAAGCACATCATGGGCCTGGATGACCATCTCTGGCGTCGGAACCCCCAGTACGCGCACGTGCTCGCTGCGCCTCAGACTCAGCAGCCCTGGAGAATACTCGCGACGCTTGATCGTGACCAAGTTGAGCCCGTAACGCTCCCGCAATTGCAATTGGTGGACCGTCTTGCCAACAAAATGCTGCGGAGCGTCCACTTCCACGATGCTGTATTCGGGCGAGAGTTCAAAGGCCTTCTGGACCTTCCCCAGCAGCAGCCGATGTGCAAGGGCCCGTGCAGCCTCCGCCTCGGGCAAAATCATCTCGTGAATTCCCATCAGGCGCAGCAAGCGCTCATGCACCGGGGAGATCACGCGATTGATGATGCGCTGTACCCCAATCTCCTGCAATGACGCCGTCGTCAGGAGCGAGCTCTGAAAATCCTCCCCAATGGCGACCACGACAACATCGACATCACGCAATCCCAGCTTGCGCAATGGTGCCTGCTCCGTCGCATCCAGAGCTACCGCCAGCGCTACTCGATTCTGTACTGCTTCTACCTTCCCCATGTCCCGGTCCACGGCTATGACCTCGCAGCCCATTTCGGTCAGATCCACCGCCAAATTCCTCCCAAAGTGTCCCAGGCCAATGATAGCTACGCGGAGAGCCATGGCTACAGCCTCACGTGATAATGATGCGCTCCTGTGGATAGCGGTAGTGTTCGGCCGGCCGCGCGGGCAAAAGGATTGAGAAGGCCGTGAGTACGCCAATACGCCCGACGAGCATAACCAAACACAGCAGAAGCTTCGAGCCCGAGGAGAGCTCTGGTGTTATGCCACGCGAAAGTCCCACAGTTCCCAGTGCTGATGCAGTCTCAAAGAGCACATCCAGCCATATGCGCCCGGGCTCAAGCAGCTGGAGTGCCAGAGCGCTGACCAGCAGAAATGCAGCCGACACGGTAATGGCCACAAAGGCCTTTAGCACATGCTCAAGAGGAATCTCCCGATGGAACACCTCCACCCGTCCACGCCCGCTGAGCAGCTGTACAATCCCGATGGCTGCAACAGCAACCGTCAATGTCTTGACTCCCCCACCGGTTGAAGCTGGCGACGCCCCAACCCACATGAGCCCAATGACAACCAGAGCCGCTGGAGCAGAGAGCTCTCCAATGGGCACAGCATTGAAGCCAGCCGTCCGCGGCACCACTGCCAGGAAGAGTGCCTGAAAGAGCTGCTCCCACCCCGGAAAGTTCCGAAAGACCCCATCGCGCTCCAGAAACCACAAGAGCCCCATTCCCCCCACCAACAGCACACCCGTTGTGAGAAGTACCAAGCGCGCAGTAACAGGTAAACGCCGCTGCAGCCGCTGCAGTGGCCCCTGCCACGGACGTAGGCGCAGGAGAGCCGAAAGCACCGGAAACCCCAACCCGCCAAGTACCACAAGCCCCATAATGACCGACAAGTAGGCCACATTGTGCTGCTGTGCCACAAGATTTTCTGAGTACAGCGAAAACCCAGCATTACAGAAAGCGGACACAGCATGGAAGAGCGCCCGAAAAGCCCGCTCCCCATCCAGTGGCCAGCCACCGCCATCGGCCCAGTAGAGCAAACAAGCCCCAACGAGCTCAGTAGAGAGCGTCAGCCCAACGACACGCCGCACTAACTGCCGCACCTCTGCCAAACTCTCCACCGCCAGCACTTCCCCGAGCAGTACACGCTCTCGCACCCCCAATCCCGCAGTGAACAGCATACCGAAGAAGCTCATGAAGGTCATCAACCCCAAGCCGCCTAGCTGGATGAGGACAAGGAGCACGAGTTGGCCATAGAGGGTAAACGTCGTAGGCGTATCCACCACCGTCAACCCTGTCACACACACGGCACTGGTGGCCGTAAACAGAGCGTCGACAACTCTGAGCTCTCGGACCGTCGCTGCCGGCAGTAAGAGGAGGGCCGTACCGAGGAGGCTCAACAGCACAAAACTCCCCAAAAGGAGCAGCCCAGGGTGAACTTCTATGCGCCCGATGGCGGCATGGTGGCGTACCACCCGCACGAGCAGCCCTCCGAGAATAACCCCTTGCATGAGTACCAGATAGCCCAGCACGAGCCACTCGACCGCCAGCCAGGGAAAGACTGCTTGTAGCCCTTGGGGGACGACTTCCTGCAGCAGGCTGGCAAGAAGAGCCAGCACAGCCAAGCTAAGCTCCAGCCACCGACGGTATACGTATCGCCACGGCTGCAATACCAGCCCAATCCGAGCCAATTCCTGTGCTGCAAACACCAGCACAAGCGCTGTCGTGACCCCGCGTAGCCTATGGTAGCCCCCATACTGGCTCAGTTCAAGCACCAGTAATCCAATAGCCCCAACCCCGCAGCAGAACAAGATCGCATTGAGTCCCTGCCACACCCACCGGAGATGCTCAGAGCGCAGAACCTCTGCCATAGCTTCACCGGCTGCCGTAGACCCCGTAAATTCGCACGCAAGCCATCCGCGAGAAAGCTCGAACAGGCACGAAATTATGGAGGTTGCCTTCTTTCTCTTCGTTACGCTCCTGCTCGGCTGCAGCCGGGAGCAGCCAGCACCCTTACCGATTGCCCGTCCACCATCGAGTCCTCCAGCTCTCCCACCAGCGTATGAGGCGCTCCCGCGCCTTTTCGAACTCACCTACCCGCTCGGGGATACTCTCTACACCCTGCTCCTCATCCAGCGTCAGGGAGCTGCCGCATGGCTTCCCTGCGTGGTGGACTCTGCCGTACTCCTTGCCGCTGGCCCAGCCGACCGAGTCTTTATCCCGCGCATGCGTCTTCCCCGGCTGACAGATCTCTGCCTGGGGCGACCTCGAGAAGAGCAGCCCGTGCTGAGTGTAGAGCCCATCGATGGTGGGCGTAGCCACGTGCTGCTGGCCTATACCTGGAGCGGAGGCAATGCAACGGAGAGCTTTGGGCTTCTGCTATGGCGCTTCCCATCGCTGGAACCACTTCTGGAGCTGACTGGCCTCTGCCGAGCCGTACGCCTCCTGCCTGAGAGCATCCTCGTCGTTGTGAGCTACTCCGACTTCGTGCCCGATGACGTCAGCGCAGAGCTGCCCCACGCCCTCTGGGTACCCGTGCTCTCCTCCTTCTGGATTGTCGACCCAGCCCTCCCGGCTGAGCGTCTCCTTGAGCCATGGCAGCAGTTTCTGGAAGAGGAACGGCAGCAGGCTCTGCGCACCTACGATTCGGTGCGCCGCCGCTTTCACACAGGCCAATGGGAAGGAGAGCTGGTGGCTGCAGCTGTCACCTACATCGTCTCTTCTCGGCTTGCCGGTAAGGCCGAGTACGCTTCAGCTTTCCTACAGCGTGAACTTCCTCGCCTACGCCGGCTCAACCTCGATCCGGCGCTGCTCGACTACTTGCGCGCAGCTGCCCGTATGAGCCTTAAGGTCGAGCCCCGTCACGTATTTTTGCACGCTGCCTCAAAAGAGCCGAAGGCGCAGTTCAATGCCAGTGGCGTGCATCCCAGAAGCTGTTCTAGAGCGACTCGAAGCTATCTGCCGTCGGCACGGCTGCTACCTTCTGGAAGCCCGTCTGACGGGCCTGCCCGGCAGGCAGCGCCTGACCTTGTACATCGACAACGAAACCGGGATCTCTCACCAGGAGTGTGCCGCAATCTCTAACGCCGTGCTGTCTGAATTTGCTACCGACCCCTTCGGTGAGGATTTCCAGTTCTTGGAAGTCTCCTCCCCGGGAGTTGAGCGCCCTCTCCGCTTCCCATGGCAGTTTCCCAAGCACCAGGGACGCCGTCTGCGTTGTGAGCTCCTCGACCATTCCACCGTTGAAGGGATCCTCTACGAGGTCACTGCCGAGGGCATTCAGCTCCAACAGGCCCGAACGGTGCGATGGATTCCTTTTGCAGAGTTGCTTCACGCCTACGTCCTTCCGCAGTGGTAGTCAGACAATTCCGAACCCCATCCCATGCCACGCCGGAGAACACAGCAGAAGCCCGAAAAGCAACAGATTATCGCTGCCTTTGCCGAAATGGCGCGGCAGAAGCGGGTCGACCGTGACCTGCTCCAAGGCATTCTGGAGGAAACCTTTCGCTACATGGTACAGCGCAAGTACGGCCCCACGGCACAGCCGGAGATCGTGCTCAATATGGACCGAGGTGACATTGAAATCTACCTCGTCCGCCAGGTTGTCGACACAGTCGAGGATCCGGGTCAGCAGATTGCTCTGCAGGAATTGCTCGAGCGGGGCGAGCAGGGGTATAGCATCGGGGACGAATACGTCGAGGAGATCCGCCTCGAGGATATGGGGCAGGAGTTCGGACGCCGGATTATCGCCTTCGGCATGCAACGCTTAGCCCAGCGCATCCGCGAAGTCGAGCGCGAAAACATCTACACCGAGTACAGCGCCCGTGTTGGCGAAATTATCCTCGGGGAAATCTACCAGGTCCGCCGAGGAGATGTGCTGGTGCTCCACGACAAAGTGGAAATGCGTTTGCCACGCGAGGAGCAAATCCCGGGCGAGCGCTATCGGAAGGGCGCTACCATTCGCGCTCTCATCAAGGAAGTCCGCCCCAGCGGTGGCCCAGGTGGAATCCCCGACATCATCCTCTCCCGTGCCGATGAGCGCTTCCTCAAGCAGCTCTTCGAGCTGGAAATCCCCGAAGTCTATGACGGCATTGTGGAAATCAAAGCCATTGCCCGCGAGCCCGGTGAACGGGCTAAAGTTGCCGTGTACTCCCACGACGATCGAGTCGACCCCGTGGGCGCCTGTGTGGGCATGAAGGGCATCCGCATCCACTCGATCGTGCGAGAGCTCAACAATGAGAATATCGACGTCATTGAGTTCTCCGAGGATCCTGCCGTCTTGATTGCTCGAGCACTGCAGCCGGCACGTGTCCTCAGCGTCGAAGTTGATCCCGATACGCGGAGCGCCGTCGTCGTGGTCCCCAATAACCAAGTCGCTCTCGCCGTGGGCCGCAATGGGCACAACGTGCGCCTGGCTAGCCGCCTTACCGGCTACGCCATCACACTGGTCAAGGAAACGCCGGAGGATATCGAGCTCTTTGAGTTCCGCGAAGAGCTCGGACGCCAACTGTACGAACAGCTCATCGATGCTGGTATCGACACTGCCCGAGAGTTCCTCGCTGCCGATCCAGAACAGCTCCTCCGCCTCCCCGGTATGACCAAGGAACTCCTGCTCGAGCTGCGCCAGATTATGCTCGAGGAATTCGACGAGCAAGAAGACCCAGCCCTGCGCGAGCGCATCTTAGCCCTTGAACTCCCGCATGAGCCTTCCACCTCTGAGACAGCACCTCCGGCCGCCTCCGGCCGATCCATCCTCGAGGCAGAAGACGTCGCAGAGCTCTTCGCCGAAGAGCAGACTCGTGGTCTCTACGGTGAGAGCCCCCACGAGGACGAGAGCGAAGACGACGAACCGTATCGCCTCTCCGATGAGCTACCCTACAGCGACGAGGAAAGCCCGGACAATACCGAACGAGCGTAGTTGCCCATGACGAAAGAGCTCCACGACATCCGAGCCCCTATTAAGCTCTTCCGCGTAGCGCACCTCCTCCAGCTCAGCAAAGACGCTATTGTCGAATTCTTGACCGCGCGTGGCTATCAGCTGGAGAATCGCCCCAATGCGGAGCTGACCGATGAGATGCTCCAGCTAGTCCTGGAGAAATTCCGCAAAGACCTCGTCAGTGCGGAGAAGCGGCGTGAAAAGGTCGAGAAGGTGACCCATCGCGCCAGCCGTGCCCCTTCCCGCGAAGTGACTCCGCTCGCAGCCGAACCCCCTGCCTCAACCGAGGCTGTTGAGTTCCCTGTGGCTGCCTCCCCTGAAGCTCCAGAGCTTGGAGCTGAAGAGGTTGAGGAAGTCGCTCCTGAACCAACCACTGCCCCAGCCGCTGAAGAGCCTGCCGAAACGCTCACCCCCGCCCCCGTAGAGCTAGCCCCACCGGAAGAGCTTCCCAGCGAAGCTCTCCTGAGCGAACCCGAACCACCTCCACAAGAGGTCGCCCACGGTGAGGCAACTTCCCCTGCAACTGAGCCAGAAGTCACGGTGCAGGGAGAGCCGACTGCGGCAGATACTACCGTCGAACGCCGGCGGGAAGTGATTTCCGTCACCCCTGAAGGGACAATCCACGCTCCCCCCTCTCCTGCCGGTGGGACGCTCCGAATCCTGGGGAAGATTACGCTTCCGGTTGAACCCCGGCACCGCCGCCGTCCCGAAGGCCCGCCTAAGCCAATGCGCACCGAACCATCGGCTCGCCCCTCTAAGCCCTTGCGTACGGAAGGCGCTCCGGAACGCCCTGCCCCAAAGCGTCCCAGTACAGCACCACGGCAACCGGCCGAGCACACGAAAGCCCCACGCCCGCTCTCGGAAGCACCTCCTCCCCCGAGCCAGCCAGCTAAACCGACGAAGCCTACACTGAAACGGAAACTCACCCTCGGCGAAGAAAGTACCCCGAAGCCGCGCCGACGTCGCCTACTGGAAGAGATCAGCCGCGAGGAAATCGAGGAAGCCATTCGGCAGACCTTCATCGGACTCGAAGAGAGCGGCCTCCAAATTCGCGAGCGCTTCCGGCAAAAACGTCGCGCCGAACGTGAAGAGAAACAGCTCCGCCTCCAGCAGGAACTCGAACAGCAGGCAAAGGTACTCCACCTGACGGAATTCCTCACAACGGCCGAGCTGGCCCAGCTCCTGGGCGTACCGGCCTCCGAAATCGTCGCCAAGTGCCTCCAGCTGGGGATGATGGTCACCATCAACCAGCGCCTGGACCGTGATACGGTCACCCTCATTGCTGCCGATTACGGCTACGAAGTAGCTTTCCACGACGTGCTCGATGAGCTCGAGCTGGAGGAACCCGATCCACCGGAAAGCCTCCAACCACGCCCCCCAATTGTGACCGTCATGGGGCATGTCGACCATGGGAAGACGACCCTCTTGGACTACATCCGGCAGACCAACGTCGTAGCGGGCGAGGCCGGTGGCATCACGCAACACATCGGGGCCTATCAAGTTCGGCTCCCCGATGGGCGCCTGATCACTTTCCTGGACACCCCAGGCCATGAAGCTTTCACGGCTATGCGCGCCCGCGGAGCCCAGGTGACCGATCTTGTCGTCTTGGTTGTAGCGGCCGACGATGCCGTCATGCCGCAGACGGTGGAGGCTATCAACCACGCCCGAGCAGCCCACGTCCCCATCATCGTGGCCATCAATAAAGTGGATAAACCCGAGGCTAACCCAGACCGTATCCGCCAGCAGCTGGCCGATCACGGTGTGCTCGTCGAAGAGTGGGGGGGCACTCACCAATGCGTGGAAATCTCTGCTCTGACGGGCAAGAATGTGGACCTCCTGCTGGAGAAGATTCTGCTCGAGGCAGAGCTTCTGGAGCTACGCGCCAATCCGAACCGGCCTGCCCGCGGCACCGTCATCGAAGCGCATCTCGACAAGGGCAAGGGCCCCGTGGCGACTGTCATCGTGCAGAACGGAACCCTCCGCACTGGGGACCCTATTGTGGTTGGACTTCAGTACGGCCGAGTGCGTGCCCTGTATGATGAACGGGGCAATCGGCTCGACGCTGCTCCTCCCTCCACCCCGGTACAGGTCACGGGCTTAGATGGCCTCCCCGAAGTGGGGGATCGGCTCTTCGTTGTGGAGGATGAACGGCTTGCTCGCACTATCGCCCTCCGGCGCCAGCAGCTCAAACGGGAGCAGCAAGCTCGGAGTACACGGGCGATCTCTCTGGGCGATCTCTCACAACGCATTCAGGCTGGGAGTCTTCGGGAGCTCCGCATCATCCTCAAAGCTGATGTGGTCGGCTCAATCGAAGCCCTCACCAACGCTCTACTGCGCCTCTCTACCGACGAGGTGAAGGTCACAATCCTCCACTCCGGTGTAGGCCCCATCACAGAGGCCGACGTCATGCTGGCTGCCGCGTCCGAAGCTGTCATCATCGGCTTCCATGTTCAGCCAACCGCTGCCGCTCGCAAAGCGGCCGAACAAGAGGGTGTCGACATTCGCACCTATCGCATCATCTACGAGTGCCTCGACGACATCAAGCAGGCTCTCGAAGGCCTCCTCAGCCCCGAGGTACGGGAAGAGATTCTCGGCCACGCCGAAGTCCGCCAAGTCTTCCACATCAGTCGGATTGGCACTGTAGCCGGTTGCTATGTCACCGATGGCTCCATTGTGCGCAACGCACGCGTGCGTATCCTGCGCGACGGTCTCCCCATCCATACTGGGACAATTGAGTCGCTGAAACGCTTCAAGGAAGACGTCCGCGAAGTCAGCGCTGGCTACGAATGCGGGCTCACGGTCTCTGGCTTTGAGGACTTCCGCGAGGGCGACGTCATCGAGGCCTTCCGCTTGGTAGAGCAGAAACGCAGCCTCCATGTCTAACGGCTTCGCCCTAACGATGAGCATCAAGACCGAACGCATTGGCAGCCTACTGCAGATGGTGCTGAGCAAGCCACTGCGCAAGATCGCCGAAGAGCTCTCCCCGAAGCTGCTGCTGACGATTACGCGCGTGGACATGAGCGGCGACCTTCGCTATGCTACCGTCTACGTGAGCATCTACGGTGCTCCAATTGCCCCTGAGCACGTACTCCAACGCCTCCAGCAGGAACAGCGCAAACTTCGAGAATACATTGCCGAGCATACCCGCATTCGGCACATCCCGGAGCTGCGCTTCCGCCATGATACATCGGCCGCCTACGCTGAACGGATCACTGAGCTGCTCAAGCAGATTCAGCAGCGCAGCCCTACCGACGACGCCCCGCACGGCGAGAATGCAGCTCTGTGAAGGAATGCCACTCTTGGAACGCTCCTGCCTTCAGGCTTACCCGCAGTGGCTCCATGAAGCTCGAACGCAAGGAGCCTTTGTGCTGCTGGACAAGCCCCGTGGATGGACCTCCTTCGAGGCAGTGCTCTTCCTACGCCGTCTGCTCCAGCTACGCCGCATCGGCCATGCTGGAACACTCGACCCCTTAGCTACCGGGCTCCTCATCCTCGGCATTGGGCAGGCTACCAAGAAGTTGGCCTTCTTCCAGAAGCTGCCAAAGACGTACAGCACAACGCTCAAGCTCGGAGCTATCACGGAAACAGAGGATGCCGAAGCGCCAGAGCAGGTCCTCTGCCCTCAGATTACGCTGAGCGAGGCAGAGTTCCGGCTTCTCCTCGAGCGCTTTCGAGGCGACATCGAGCAGATCCCCCCGCGATATGCGGCCATTAAGTACCGTGGCCAACGCCTGTATGCTCTCTCCCGCTCTGGGGTGGAGGTGACTCCACAGCCTCGCCGAGTCCACATCGCAGAGCTCGAGCTGCTGGATTTTAGCCCGCCTTATGCACGGCTGCGCGTTGTCTGCTCAGCCGGCACGTATATCCGGGCTCTCGTCCGCGACATTGGGATAGCCGCAGGGGTTGGGGCCTACGTGGTGGAGCTGCGTCGGCTTGCCATCGGCCCGTACACCGTCGAGGATGCTATCACGCCCGACGAATTAGCCTCCTACAGCAATGCGTGTCTACCGACACCCAACTGAGCTCCCTGCCACAGAAGCCGGACGCTTTGTCACGGTCGGCACCTTCGACGGTGTTCATCGAGGGCATCAGGCTCTGCTCCGGCATCTCTGCCAGCGAGCCCGCCAACTGGGAGCGACAGCCTGTGTGGTCACCTTTGACCCGCATCCTCAGCTTGTCCTCCACCGGCGCCCCTTCCCGGGTATTCTGAACACGCTGCCGGAAAAGCTCGCCCATCTCCAGCGCCTGGGGATCGATGAAGTACTCATCCTCCCCTTCACGGCGGAATTTGCCCGCACAGAGCCCGAAGCCTTTGTCCGCCAATGGCTCGTGGGCCCCTTACAGCTGCGCGGTATCCTGGTTGGACACGATCACATGTTTGGCCGAGATCGCCGCGGGGATAGGCTTCTCTTACAGCGGCTGGGGGCCGAACTCGGCTTTGTGGTCGAGGAGTTCCCAGCACTCAGGCTGGGCGGGACAGTCGTCAGCAGCAGTCTCATCCGCCGTGCGCTACAGGCAGGCTCCGTCGAGCAGGCAGCCGAGCTCCTGGGCTATCCCTACACCCTCTGTGGCACAGTCGTCCACGGTGATGGTCGAGGCCGCCAGCTCGGATTCCCGACAGCGAATATCCTTCCCGAGGATCCTCACAAACTCCTGCCCGGCTATGGGGTCTACATCGTCACCCTGCACATTGCTTGCACCCTCTATGCGGGTCTGGCTAGCTATGGGGTCCGGCCAACCATTGGACAAGGCCTGGCACCACAGCTTGAAGTCTACGTGCTCGACTTCCACGGCAGTCTTTACAATGAGCGCCTCTGTCTTTCGTTTTGGAAGCGTGTTCGGGAAGAACTTCACTTTCCCGATCTCGGCTCGCTCCGACGCCAGATGGTTGCCGACGAGGCATTCTGTCGCACATGGATTGCAGAGCATCGCATCCTCGAAATCAGTGCCACAACCTACAACATCTCCTCCCATGCTGACCAAGGAACGGAAGGCTGAACTCATCCGCCAGTTCGGCAATAGCCCGACGAACACTGGTGCTGTAGAGGTACAAGTTGCACTGCTGACGGAACGCATCCGGCAGCTGACCGAGCACCTGGAGCAGCACAAGAAGGATCACCACAGTCGGCGCGGGCTTGTGCTTCTCATCAGTAAACGGCGTCGCCTGCTGAAGTATCTGGCCCGCACTGACTGGAACCGCTACCAAGCGTTGCTTCAAGCCCTCTCATTGCGGAAGTAAGTGCCATGACCGAGCTCTGTTCCACCATGGAAGGGGAATCCATCAGGCATGCAGTCGATACACCGGCCGAGCTCCAGCTTACCACAACTGAGGATGGGGCGGTGCGAGTCACCACAACACTCAATGGCCGGCCGTATGAGTTGGAGACTGGCCTCTACGCCCGCCAAGCCGATGCCGCCGTCATGGTTCGGCACGGGGACACGATGGTACTGGTTACCGTCTGCACAGCGGACCAACCCCTGCCGGCGGCAGATTTCCTCCCCTTAACGGTTGACTATCGCGAGAAATCGTCTGCAGCAGGGAAAATTCCCGGGAGCTTCTACCGTCGCGAGGGGCGTCCGACAGACAAGGAGATCCTTTCGGCCCGCTTGATCGACCGAGCCTGCCGTCCGCTCTTCCCGAAGAGCTGGCGGTACGAGACGCAAGTGATGGCGACCGTCTTCTCCTACGATAACTCCATCGACGCCGATACTCTCGCTGCTACCGGCGCCTCCGCTGCGCTGCTTCTCTCCCCCATCCCCTTCCAGGGACCTATCTCCGAGGTACGAGTAGGGCGCCTGGGAGGAGAGTTCATCGTCAATCCTACTCTCGAGCAGCTGGAGGCGTCAGACATGAACATCATCGTGGCTGGCACCGATAGCTCCATCGTCATGGTCGAAGGGGGAGCAAAGGAGATCACGGAGGCGGACTTTTTGGCTGCCCTGCAATATGCTCACGAAGCCATCCGCCAGCTCAACGCCCTCCAACGCCTGTTGGCCGAACACTGCGCCCGACCCAAGCTGGAACTCCCCCCTGAGCCCATCCCAGACAACCTCACAGCGATGCTCTCTGCCCTCGTGCTCGAGGAGATTCAGCACTTCATTCGGCAGAAGACCACGAAGGAGCAGCGCTCACAGTGGCGGAAGCAGCTCTTCGAACGCGCTCTCCAAGCTGTTCAAGAAATGGCAGCCACACAACCCGACTGGCAAGCTCTCCCTCTGGAGACAGTGGTCAAGTCGGTTCTCACTGACCTGGAGCGCCGCGCTCTCCGTGAGATGATTCTGACCGAAGGACGCCGCCTCGACGGCCGGACACCGTCGGAGATTCGCCCTATTGTGTGCCGCGTCGGCGTTCTGCCCCGACCCCATGGCTCTGCCTTCTTCATGCGCGGCGAGACGCAGAGCATGGCTACCGTCACACTCGGCACTAAGGGTGATGAACAGATCATCGATGGACTGCTGCCGACCTATACCCGGCGCTTCATGTTTCACTACAACTTCCCGCCCTACAGCACAGGGGAAATCCGCCGGACGGGCCCACCGAGCCGTCGGGAGGTCGGGCATGGGAATTTAGCTGAGCGGGCACTGGAGCCACTCCTGCCTCCGGAGGAGGAGTTTCCGTATACCATCCGTGTGGTGTCCGACATCCTAGAATCGAACGGTTCATCCTCAATGGCGAGCGTCTGCGCTGGTAGCCTCGCGCTGTTCGACGCCGGTGTCCCCATGCGCAAAGCCGCCGCCGGTATCGCCATGGGGCTCATCAAGGAAGGCGATCGCGTGGCCATCCTCTCTGACATTCTCGGGGACGAGGACCATCTGGGTGATATGGACTTCAAGGTCGCCGGCACTGCCGACGGGATTACTTCCTGCCAGATGGACATCAAAATCGAGGGCATCTCGCTGGAGCTGATGGCGCAGGCACTCGAGCAGGCACGCCAGGCGCGTCTGGCTATTCTCGAGATCATGCAGCAGACGTTACCCCAGCCACGACCACAACTGTCGCCCTACGCCCCACGGCTCACCACAATAACGATCCCGGTAGAAACCATCGGCTTAGTCATCGGCCCTGGCGGGGAAACGGTGCGCCGCATCGTGCAGGAGACAGGAGCCGAAATCAATATCGAACAAGACGGCCGGGTCCTCATCGCAGCCCCTTCGGAGGAGGCTCTCCAGAAAGCTGTCTCCTTCATTCGGGGCTTGACACAGATGCCCGAGCTCGGGCAGGTCTACACCGGCGTTGTTCGGGAAATCCGCGAAGGGCTTGGCGCCATTGTCGAATTCCTCCCGCGGCGGCTGGGATTGCTGCACATCTCGCAGATCGATTACCGCCCCTTCAACGCCATCTCCGAGGTGCTCAAGGTAGGCGACATCATTGACGTCAAGCTGATCGAAATTCAGCCCGACGGCAAATTCCGCCTCAGCCGCAAGGTCCTCCTGCCCCCTCCACCTTCTTCGCAGGCTCGCCCTCAGAGAGAGCCTCACGGGACACATCGGCGCCCTCAGAACCACTACCGCGGCAGTTCCCGGGGGAGTACTCCACCGCGTGGCAGCGGGCCTCAACGGCGTCCGTAAGGACTACGGGGCGGCTACATACTTGCGTTCGATCACCTGCCGAATCTCCTCGGCGAACGTAGTGGTGCTGATCGGCTTGACGATATAGCGATCGAAGCCGCTCTGGAGATAGTACCGCTGCTCGCTCTCCTGCGACAAGCCTGTGACTGCAATAGCCGGAACGTGCTCGCCGCCAGGCAGTGCTCGGAGGGCACGGAGTACCTCTATGCCATGGATGTCTGGCAAGATCAGGTCGCAGATAAGCGCCAGCGGGCGCGCCTGGCGCAACCACTCTATGGCTTCACTGCCACGCTCAAAGCTCACAACGCTAAATCCTGCCTTCGTCAGCAGGATCTCCATGAGCTTGCGAATAGGCGGGCTGTCCTCAACGAGGCAGATCGGCTGTTGCATGGGGTCGGCTCCTTTATTGGACAACGATAATGTCCACCCGCCGGTTCTGCAATCTTCCCTGCAGCGTTCGGTTATCAGCGATGGGCTGACGGGCTCCCACGCCGGAGGCTAGCAGCCGCGAGCGGCTGATCCCACGCTGCACGAGGTATTCCACCACCTGCTGTGCCCGCTCTTCGGAGATACGCTGCGTCTCCTCGAGTGTCCCGCCGAATTCATCCGTATGGCCGATGATACGGACCTCCGCTTGGGGATTGGTCCGAAGGTAGTCCACTAGCGCATCGAGATAGCGCTGGAGCTCCGCCGTCACGCCAACAGCCGTGGGCGTTGGATAGCTAAAGCGCATCACTCGATTGGGGACAATGGTAATGGCAGGCCCACTGGCCGGTCTCGGCCCAAGAGAGAGCTCTGCAGGAGCCTGGGGGACGACGGGAGTTCCAACAACTGCCAGCGGCTGTGGGGTTAGGCGCTCTGCCGGAACTTCTCGGGACAGCCCTGCCTCATGGGCGAGTTCGACAGCACCCTCAGCTCCTCGCGGGAGGCGCACTGTCTGCAGCCGTTCCCAGCCCAGCTTAAAGCTCAGCCCTGCCCGTAGGGCTACCGGTGTCCAGCTCGAACCCCACGTGCGTTGCAGTGGTAGCCCGGTCTGCAGGAGCACAACTGGGGTAACAGCATTGCGCATGTGCTCACCGAGCAGCGCCACAACCAAATCGAGCCCAACACCGCAGTGGAATCCCAACCACATCGGCAGCGGCTGCTCCTGCTGGAGACGCCATTCCTCGACACGCTCAGTGTTGCGAAAGAGCGTGCGCACTCGTTCTCGGGCATTCCAGAGGAAACGAGCATCGATGCCAGCCAGGAAGTGGAGTCCTTCCCAGAGTGTCCCCTTTCCCCAGCCAGGTGCGTACCGTGCTGAGGCTGTCACGAGGGCTGAGGTAGAGTGAAGCTCCATCTCGTACCGCTCTCCCATCAGGCTCCCTGCAGGCTCGAAGCTCGCCCGTCCGGTCCAGCTCTCCCAGGGCACCACTTGTAGCAGAGCACCCCAGCGCTGCCCCGGAGGATTCCATTCAGCGTGGATCCAAAAGCCCACACCGGTGCCACTGCCATAGCGGAACTCTAGGAGGCCGCGATCGGGTGTTTCGACCACCCGCGGGAGCCGGAGCCGTCCGAGATAGCCAATCCCACTACTGCCTACCCCTACGCCGACCCACCACTCCTGTGGCCGCCGCTCCACAACGAGCGTATCCCCTTCGGGCAGGAGCCATCGCTCGCGGACGACCCACTCCGGACTCTGCGCCCAGAGTGTTAGCACCCCAACGCCCAGCAGCATAACTCGGCATCCCATTAGCGGATCAGCTGCGCTTTGATAACTGCCCGCGAAAGCTCCACCGAGGGATCATCGACCGGGTAGGCAATCAGCACGATATCGTAGAGGCCCTGAGAGGCATAAGCAGGTGTACGCCACTCAAGACTATACTCGCCTCGCGGCATCTCACGCCGCTCCATCACTGTGGCCAGCTCCTTACCCTTGAGGTCATACACTTTGATGCTCAGCAGCACTCGGTCTTCGAGCCGATAGCGGATAACGGTGAAGTCCGTAAAGGGATTCGGATCCGTCTGAGCAAAGCTAATGACGGCATGCGGAATTGCAACGCAGACGCGCCCGTGATATCTCATCGCCCCCGAGAAGCTCACACTCCAGAGGTCGTAGCAGTAGTTTTCTCCCCGTCGTTTGGCTCCATCGGCATCCAGGTAGGCATAGCTGCGTCCGGTATCACTGACACCTAACCCAGCCAATCCTGGAGCTCGCTGCCAATCGGCCACGATCACCGAATCCACAAGCTCATCCGTATTGAAGGGCTTCCACCACCGTACGAGCAGAAAGCCTCGATTGAACGCTTCGCTCTCCGTCCGCCAGCTGAGCCGTACCTTCCGATCTCCAATGTACACCGCCTGGAAGTCCGTGACACGATGGGCGGGCACCCGCATTGGCTGAAGCCGATACTCCATCCGAGAGACCAGCTCCACATTATCATCAGCCCGCACCCATGGAGCGACATCCTCCCGCTGCTTTACTGCAAAGGCCTGGTAGTACTCGAGCGGATGAGCCCATTCCAGCTGATACGGCACCGGAGAGCCATCGGTAGAGAACAGTTGCAAGCGCCCCAGTCGCAGCAGTGTATCCCAAGGCATGAGCTGGCTGGAGGGAAAGTCTGAGGGACCATAGATAGTCATGCCCAGCCGTGGGCGCGTCCACTGCATCCCCGCCACAGGGGGCTGCCAGAGCACGAAGGGCTCGATGCGGTAGATTGTCGTATCCAGGACACTGCTGCCGGGCACAAGGCGTGCCTGGAGGACCGACCACGGCTTCAGGGAATCCGGGAGCAGCAGGCACAGCGTCCCATTGGCGAAGCCTTCCCACTCCAAGCCGCGACGCCGCATTAGGAAATCGACCTCCAGCGTATCAGGCACCTGCTGCGGCAGTACAACGGCTGTGAGCACAGCTGTCGGTACCTGGGCCCCGAGTTCGACGGCCCCGAACAATACAGCCAAGAGCCACCCCCTGATGTGCATCCAGCGCATCAGCGCACCACCACGGTTACTCGTTCGCGGTTGTTCCACGTCACGTTGAAGTCCCGTGTCGTGACAATGCCGCTCAGATCTGTATCGGGGTTTGCGTACCCTTCCACATGCTGCCAGAGCTGGAGCAGGCGCAGATCCTCCTCGTCAATGCGGCCATCGCCATTGACATCCCCGCCGATCATGGCCCAGATTGTCCGGCCGTTATCCCGGAGAGCGCGCAGAGAGCCGGTGCCCCCCAGGAGGCGCTCTGGATCCTGCGTCAGCGCCAACACCTGGTGCTGTGTCTCGGGCGCAAGCTCAACGGGTTCTGCCGTGATGATGGCTAAGTGGTTACGGTGATGGAGCGCCACGTAATAGCTCCCTCGCTCCAGTCCTGGCAGCGTCACCGGACTTTTGCCATCCAGATCCACAATGCGTCCATCGCGCCGGACAAAGGCGGTCCGATAGTACCGCGCCCCGCCCGTCAACAGGGTCCGGAGTTCCACAACGACCCAGTCCACCACGGAATCCGGCAGCGGGCTGACTCGAATATAGGGGCGCATTGGGTCGAGCGTGTACGGATAGATCGCCGGTGGGGTCTCCGGTAGCCAGCCCCGCTGACGCAGATCGTCGGCCATGGAACCATTCCGGTAGGGCCCCTCGAGCACGGCCGCCAGCTGCAGCTGGAGGGCGCGGGCATCATCGCGCAGCCCTATAGCAAACTCGCCTGCTCCGTAGACCTCGTCAGCGTAGGCATAGGCCCAGCCGACGGCTGTATCGACCTGCGGTGGGCTGGAACGTCCGGCGGCAAACCAGCCATCGGCTGTCCAGCGTTGCAGGACAAGAGCCGGCACAGGCAAGCCCTGTGTCTCATCGCGGTCTGCCCCGGGCAGATGGCGCCACCCATAGCCCAGGCGCACATTGAGTCCCTGAGTGAGAGAACCCCCGCTGGTATCCCATGCCCGCAACTGCAGAACACGCCACACCTTGCGCTCGCTCTGGGGGCGCCAGGGCCGCCGCCGCGGCAGCACACGCATTTCAAGTTGCCCAATGCTACCCCACTGCGCCGCCTGTACATAGGTGTACGGATTGTTGAAAACCACCGGCTGGCCATCTGTCCGCAGCCGCGTCCGGCGCATCCTGCCAATAATTTCGGCATCCGGATGGAGGAAGTGGGGGTCAGAGCGCTCAGCCAGGTATGTGAGGACCACATGGCCGTTTGTATCCGTCCCGGTCTCTGTCCAGATTGGTGCCCGCAGGACGAGACTCTCCGCCACCGCAATGGAGGAGCGCAGCACCACCCCGCTGTCATTTTCCACATACACTGCTCGCACCGGCAGTGTCTCCGGCGGCAGCTCAGGACCACTCTCGATAATCCCCTGCCCCACGTACCGTACAGCGAGATCCCGACCGTATAGTGGCGCGGCGGCTATACCACTGGCCGACGTGCGAATGATGAGCGCCGAATCCCCCAGACGGAAATTGTGCTCGGGGCTGTTCCGCAGCAGTCCACGCTTGAGTTCCAACACCGTCGAGACCGTAAAGCCCCCACCATTGCGTATCTGTGCTCCACTGGGATTATCGAGCTCCAGCTCTCGGTAGAGTCCGGCTCCCCACAATCCCTGCTCCCGCTCCCCCTGCAGAACCACTCGGCCGTAGAGAAACTCCGGATTGATCACGCCCCAGTGTGCCGCCTCCCCCCGAGCGACAACGGACGCCCCGCGCGCCAGCCGCAAGACCGTGCCGGAATCGCTCTCGAAGTGCTGCAGTGCAACGAGCGACCGTGCCGTGTCCAACAGCATCTTCCGCGTGCGTCCCGTAAACCGCACATCCTCGTACACAATGTGCGGCACATACTGGTTAACCCCCTCGCGGTCCCACGCATAGACGACCTTTCCGCCGAGCGTATCCTGCCGCAGCACAGCGTTCCCCTTGATGACAATGGTGCCATAGTTGTGAATGGCTCCTTCACTCCGCAGCTGCGCCAGCACAGGCAGAATCGCTCCTCCGAAGAGCAGAAGGAACGCTGCACTTCGTATCAGACCCACCATAGCCCTCCTCCTGCGCAGCCTGCCAGACACGTGCTGCCGGGAGCCCCCTGGACTGCTCTCCTCCACATACAGCGCAGGGAGCTCCCGACAAAAGTCACACCCACCTTACTGACCCACCTCCAACGTCCCGAAGTTGTGAATCGTCGCACCGGAAGCGTTTGTCAAACCACCGGGAACCCGCAGCGTCACCCCGTTCCCTGCGGTCGTGTAGACCACAAGTCCCGCATCAATCGGTGAGCTACCCATATCCGGTGTCCCAGAGCTAATCGTCGCCGTCCCAGCACGATTGTTGATAAGAGCACCCGGTATGTCAGGGTTGAGTGCAAAGGTCTTAGGACCGCTCGTGGATCCAAAGAGCAGTGCGCTGTTCAGTGTAGACCCGATGGTAATCCTGGCTGCAAGCTGCGTAGGATACTGCTCGTTGACGGCGTAGTTATCGATCGTCCGCACGTACCCGGCATGCACGGTGTAGCCGTCGATCACGACCTCATCGGTGGGCGAGGGCTCTGTCCCTTCATCCCATGTAGCTGGGTTCGACCAGCGGCCGTGCCTTATAGCGTAGAAGACACTCGGCCCACCGCGGAGGAGTAGATCGTTACCCGAGGCAATGAAGCCGAAGCCATTCGGTACCGCTGTAGCCGTGCCCTGAATCCCTGCCAGCTCGATGTAACCTAGGTTCGAACCTGCCGCAGCCAAGCGTTGGTATGCCTGCCCAGTAGAGACCTTCTCAGGCGTACCGGAACTCGGGGACTCATAGAAGCGCAAGTTGCCCTGGTTAACGTTGGTATTCCACGTCCCGGGGATGTCAGACACCTTATACCCGATGCGGAAGGTCGCTGTCCAGGCGTTGCTGCCGGCCCAGCTGACGGTGACCTTCCGCTGCACATCCCGCGTATTGTCGTAGTTGTTCGGATTGGTCTGCGGGAACGCAGCAATCGTCATCGTGTTTGGGAGTGTGCCAGCAGTGAAGTCCACAATTGTCTGGGCGTTGTTGAAGGTATACGAGCCCGTGCCGCCAAGAGCGCGCTGCATTGCACCCACGATCTCGGAGTTAAGCCCTGCGCCGGCGTAGCTTACTGAGGCTGTCGGCGAGGTCATAATCCATGTCTGCCCGCTGGCGACAGTAATATTGTCACTCTGCACCGTCAGGTTACCTGCTACGTAGACATCACCCCCGCTCTCGGTCGTCTTCGTACCGCCAGAGGTCTGGACGTTCCCGAAAGGACGGCTGCTCACAGTATAGGGGATCTGCTGCCCATTGGCCGTCGCCGTAAAGGCCAGCGTTGAGGTTGCATCGAAGGTCCAGTTCGTCCGGGCTGGGAGGTTGTTCTGCAAGGTACCGGCGATATTGAGCGTGGTATTTGCATCAAGCTGGAGTTGGGCATTGCTCGAGTTAGCCAGCGACAGCGTTGCCCCGTTCTGGACCGTCGCTGTGCCG
>CALKEU010000013.1 GCA_938084565.1 Candidatus Kapaibacterium sp.
TGGATTCGGCCTGGATGTCCTCAGGGTTCTGCCCGAGCTCGGCCCAGAATTCCCTGAGCAGCTGGTCGATGGGGGCGCGGAAGGAGGCCTCGTTGAGTTTGTTGGGCAGCAGCTCGTGCAGCAGTGCAAGGAGCCTGCCAGCATACGTGCGCACCGTGGACTCGAAAGGCGTGCTCATGGGGTGTTGGCAGCGTGGGTGTACCGCCCCAGGCGGAGGCAAAAATAGGGGATGCCGCCGAGCAGCAGGAGGGGGCCTTTGCGCTGAGCCCCAACAGACAGCCCCAGCCTACGCGTGCACTGTGGCAAGCTGGCGGAGTTCCTGGAGGGTCAGCGATTTCGGCCGGACGATTGGGGTGCCGAGGATACGGTGGATGAGGGTCTGAGCGCAGATGCCCAGGGCGCGGGAGACACCGAACATGACCGTGTAGAACTCGAACTCCCGCATGCCGGAGACGTAGAGCAGCACGCCGGAGATGGCGTCCACATTCGGCCAAGGGTTTTGGGCCTTACCGTGGCGGCGGAGCACCTGCGGCACGATGCGATAGAGCTGATCGACGAGGGCGATGAGCTCGTGCTGGAGCTGCCAGCGGTGGGCAAACTGCTGGAAGAGGAGGAAGCGGGGGTCAGTGACGCGGAGGACGGCGTGGCCGTAACCGGGGA
Source organism: Candidatus Kapaibacterium sp. (assembly GCA_938084565.1). Lineage (GTDB taxonomy): Bacteria > Bacteroidota > Ignavibacteria > Kapaibacteriales > HRBIN21 > HRBIN21. The sequence goes on from CALKEU010000013.1 coordinate 661, forward strand.
TGACGTGGCCGCTGGTGAGCCATTGCCAGAGCTCCTGTTCGAGAGCTTCGTCGCTGGGCGAGGTGCCGAGCTTGCCGAGCAGCTGGAGGAGGAAGCGGAGGCACTCTTGGTTTGCCAAGCCGTGGAGTGGGCCGGCCAGGCCATTCAGACCAGCGCTGATGGCGTAGAAGGGGTCAGAGAGGGCGGAGGCGACCGTATAGCCGGTCATGGCGCTGACGTTGCCGCCTTCGTGATCGCTGTGGAGCACGAGATAGAGGCGGACAAGATCGCGAAACTGCCCCGTTGGGTCTGGAAGGCCGAGCATTGCGGCGTAGTTGGAGGCCCAATCCAGCGTTGGGTCTGGAGGAAGTGGCTCAGCCTGGTGGAAGCGGATACGGTAGATGCCAGCCGCAAGCGTCGTGATGCGGCTCAACAGCATCAGACAGTCCTCCAGCCAGGCATGCCAGAGTTGTGCGCGGGGGACACCCTCTTCGAAGGCTCGGCGGAAGGCTGACTCACGCTCCATGGCCAGCAGTCCAAGGCTCAGCATGGCCATGGGGTGGCTGTCCGAGGGAAGGGCCTTCAAGGCTTGCCAGACGTAGTCGGGGACTGTAGCATGCTCGGCCCAGAATTGGCGCAGCCAGGCCGTCTGCTCGGCCGTGGGGAGCTCCCCCGTGCAGAGGAGCCAGAAGATCTCCTCAGGGGTGCGATCAGCCAGCTCAGCAATGGGGATGTCCCGGATGCGCAGCCCTTCGTTTGGCACGACGAGGGAGGTTTCGCACAGGAGAGCCGGCACCCCGCGCATGCCGCCGATGACCTGGCGTGCCTGAAGCGTGGCGATAGTGGCTGTTCCGTGCTGTGCCAGGAAGGTTTGCAATTGCTCTTGCCACTGGGGAGCAAGCTCTGTCAAGCGCTGGTGTAGAGGGTGCATTTGAAGGCTGTGAGCTGTTGGGAATACTTCCGGAGGCGCCAGATCGTACACGGGCGCAAACTTAGCAAAGCCGCTGTGAACGGGCCTTGATGCTGCGTCAGGTAGAGGGAATGTGCAGGAGACGTAATTTTGCACCATTGACGGCGCATTCGTCTAGCGGTTAGGACACCGCCCTCTCAAGGCGGAAACGGGGGTTCGACTCCCCCATGCGCTACGATGGTATGGAGGCGAGTACAGGGCCGTAGGGCTCCGGCGTTTGAGCTTCCGGGTGATGACGGGGCCGTATGGGGGATAGAGGGGCTGCGGGGGCAATGGGTGGTGCTGGTTTTCTACCCTCGGGATTTCAGTCCGGTCTGCACGGCGCAGCTGTGCCACTACGGGCAGTGGTGGCAGCGGGAGCCGCTCCGGGGGGTTGTCGTGCTGGGGATCAGCCCGGACACGGTAGCACAGCACGGGCGCTTTCGGCAGCGATATCGGCTTCCCTTTCCGCTCCTGGCCGATGAGAGGCTGGAGGTCTTTCGCCGGTATGGGATGGTGCTCTTCGGGGTAATGCCGGCCCGGGGGATCGTGGTCATTGATCCGGAGGGGCAGATTCGGTGGTGGTGGCGGAGTCTGACGGGGCTACGGTATCCTTCGGCGCAGCGCGTATGGCAGATTCTGCAGCGGTTGCAGTCCGTCGATGGGGCTTGAGCTCACCGAGCAGGAGCGGCAGTGGTTGCGGGAGCAGGCTGCGCAATGGGCAGAGACTGACGTTATCCCGGAGGAGGTCTGTGCATGGATATGGCAGCGGGGATGGTTTAAGCTCTTCGTACCGGCCAGCTGGGGGGGACAGGAGGCGCAGCTTTCGCAGGCTGTGCGGCTCTATGAGGAGCTGGCTGAGCTGGATGGCAGTGTGGCGTGGCTGGTGCAGATTGGGGCCGGGGGTGGATTCTTCGTGCCCTTCTTAGAGCCTGACATAGCCCAGCAGCTCTTCTGCCCACCCGAAGCAGTGCTGGCCGGCTCAGGGGCTATCGGAGGGAGAGCGCACCGGGTTGCGGGGGGATATCGTCTCAGCGGGCGCTGGCGCTTTGCCAGCGGGGCACAGTATGCGACATTTTTCACAGCGAATGCGTGGGTGGAGGAGGAACAGGCCGTGCGCGCCTTTGTGCTGCTGCCTGAGCAGGTGCAGCGGGAGCGTGATTGGCACTCTCTCGGCATGCGGGCGACTTCGTCGTGGAGTATTGCCGTAAATGAGGTGGTCGTGCCGGAGCAATACACCTTTGTCGTGGGTCAGAAGCGCTGGGAGCCGGGGCTTGCCGTCTACGGACTTCCCTTTGAGTTCTTCGCTGCGGCCTCCATTGGCGCTGTTGCGCTGGGGTTAGCCGTCGCTTTCGTGCAAGAGTTGCGGTCGCAAGGGGGGCTAGAGTGGGGGTGGCGTCTCATCCAGGCGGCGCGGCGGCTCTTCCACGAAGCAGTCGCGCAGGGGGAGGAGGCAGTCCGGAGTGGAGCAGAGCTCGGGGAACAGACTGTGCGCCTGCTGCGGGCTGCTGTAGCGCTGGCACGTCGCTGCTTTTGGGACCTCCTGCCGCGGGCGGGGATGGCTGCAGTGCTGGAAGGGAAGAGGCTGGGGCGCATCGTACGGGATTTCGTGACGGTGTGTCAGCATCGGATGCTCTACACGGAGGGGGCATGAGGGAGTATGCCCAGCTCTTCGGGCTGCTGGGGAGGCGCTTTGCGCGGGTTGGTGTCGGGGGCTTCTTTCGGCTCTCCCGCGTTGTAGCCTTCGGGAGTGTCTTCCTGGGCAGCATGGCGCTGACGCTGGCGCTGGCCATTTTGGAGGGCTTTCAGCAGACACTCTATGAGCAGGCGCTGCGCTTTACGTGGCATGTGCAGGTGCGTACCTTTGGTGGAGGGGCATTTGCTTACGGAGCCGTCGTGGAGCGTCTTGCGCAGGGATTTCCGGATGCCATTGTTGCGGCTGTGCGGGAGCGGGAGGCTCTGCTGCGGACGCGGGAGGGGATCGAGGGCGTGCTCCTGCGCGCACTGAGTATACCACCAGAGCGGAGCCCTGTCCCCCTGCGCTGCGTGGAGGGGAGCGCTGGATTTAGCTCGGACACGGCTGCTGAGGTGCTGCTCGGGGAGGCGCTTGCACGAAAGCTTGGGGTCCGCGCAGGGGATACAGTGGTTGTCATAACAACCGATGGAAGCAAAGGGGAGCTCCGCCCGCTCGTACAGCAAGTGCGCGTGGTGGGTATCTACCGCAGTGGGCTCATGCGGTACGAGGAGCTCTATGTCTATCTGCCCTTTGGGCGGGCGGGCCTGTTATTGGGGTTGCCGGAGTTTGCCGCCACGGGAGTTGATCTGCTGCTGCGGCGTGCATCGGTGGAGGCTCTGCGCTCGGCGCCGGCACAGGTGGAGCAGCTGCTGCGCTTTCCCTTCACTGCGCTGGGCCTCTACGAGCTGCATCAGCCCATGTTTGCCTGGATTGAGCTGCAACGAGTGCCCATTCCGCTGGTGTTAGGCTTGCTGAGCCTGGTGGCTGCCTTCAACGTGTTTACCTTCCTGGTGCTGCTGGTGGTGGAGCGGACACCCAGTTTCGCTATTCTGCAGGCCTTAGGGATGGGGCAGCGGCAGCTGCGGCATTTTCTGCTCTGGCAGGGGATTCGGCTCAGCGGGACAGCGGCAGTGGCAGGCTCTGCCGGAGCTCTGCTCTTGGCTGCCCTCCAGGAGTGGTTGGGGCTTATCCGCCTGCAGGGAGCCTTCTACTACGTGGATAGGCTGCCGGTGGCCTTCGTGTGGTGGCATCCGTTGGTGGTGATCGCTGTTGCTGTGCTCTTGGCTGGTGCGGCCAGCGTGATTCCCGCTCTGGTGGCGCGGCGCATCCCAGTGACGGCCCTGCTGCATCTGCGCTAGGGCTGGGGCTTAAGATTTCCGCCATTAGGCCGATACTACGGCGGGAAGGCTGGATGCCTTCTCGGGTGAAGTCGGATACGGTCTGAGGCAGCAGGATGCTGCGCGAGATCTATACCGCGGCACTGGGCATGGTGCCGCAGTTAGTGCGGCTGGAGGTTGTGGCAAACAACTTAGCCAATCTCACTTCACTGGGCTATCGGCGGGAGCTCCTCTTCCAGCGTGCTCTCATTGAGGCGCAGCAGAATCTGGCCCATATCCCGGGGGAGGTGGAGGCGGCCGATGTACCGGTGGCAAGCTACACCGATTTCAGCCCTGGCGCGCTCCAGCAGACTGGCCATCCCCTGGATGTAGCACTCGAGGGGCCGGGGTTCTTCGTTGTTCGGGATGCTCTCGGGCAGCTCTTTCTGACGCGGCGGGGACGCTTCCTGGCAAGCTCCGATGGCACACTGAGCACGCCGGAGGGAAAGGCCGTTCTCGGGGTGGGTGGGGTACCGCTGCACGTGCCCCTTGAGAGCTCGGAGCCTCCGGTGATCACGCCAGAGGGAGAGCTGCGCGTGGGCTCGCTCGTTGTAGGGAGCTTCTGGGTGGTGTCGGTGCCGCCGGAGGGAGTCCAGCGCAGCGATGGGGTCGAGTTTGCTCTCCGTCCGGAGGTGCAGCTCCAGAGTCTGCAGCCCGGCCAGTACCGGCTCCTGCAGGGGTTTGTCGAGGGCTCCAACGTCAACCCCGTCGAGGAGCTTATCCGGCTCATTGAGCTGCAGCGCCACTTTGAGCTGGGGCAGCGGGTCATCCGTGCTGGGGATAGCACGCTCGAGCGCAGCATTAGCATTGCACGTCTGGTCTAACCAATGCCGGAGGGAGGATGGAGAAGACTCTGCGCACGGCCGCAACGGGATTAGCAGCGCAGCAGCGATTCATCGAGATCATCGCCCACAATTTGGCCAACGTTAACACGACGGCTTTCAAGCGCGTGCGCCCGGAGTTTCAGGACTTGCTCTACGAACGGCTCCGTACGGTGGGCACAAGTACAGTGCAGGGGGCAATGGAGAATGTGCACGAGGTGCACATTGGCAGCGGGACGGAGCTGGTAGCGACAACGCGGGTGCTGCTGCAAGGGGATATTCAGCCGACGAATAACCCGCTGGATGTGGCCATCAACGGGGATGGTTTCTTCGTTGTGCGCCGTCCAGATGGGGTGGTCCTCTATACGCGGGACGGCTCCTTCCGCTTAGATCGGCAGGGTCAGATTGTGACCAGCCACGGCTACGTACTCGAGCCCGGCATTGTAGTACCGGAGGATGCTGCAGAGATACGTATCAGCCGTGATGGGGTTGTCAGCGCTCTGCTATCCGATGGCCGAGGGGAGCAAGTGCTCGGGCAAATCCAGCTTGCTCGGTTCATCAATCCCGGTGGGTTGCGCTCTCTGGGGGAGAACCTCTACGCAGAGACGGTCGCCTCTGGGCCGCCGCTGCTGGAGACTCCGGGACAGGGTTCGGTAGGAGAGCTGCTGCAAGCACATTTGGAGAGCTCCAATGTGGAGCTGGTCGAGGAGATGGTTAATCTCATCATGGCGCAGCGGGCCTACGAGCTCAATGCGAAGTCCATCCGCACAGCCGATGAGGTGTTACAGACGGCAGTGAATCTGAAGGCATAGGTGGGGCATGGGACGATGGGTTGTCTGGATAGTGCTGCTGCCGATAGGGTGGATGAGAGCAGAGGAGCTCACCCGCCTTGCCATAGAGTGCGTGCGGCAGTGGGTGGGTCCATTGCCAGTCCAGATCCAGTGGTTGTCTGAGCCACGGCAGCTCGGAGCAGAGAGGGTCCAGCTACGCTGTGACAGTGGGCTGATCCAGCAAGGGCGGTTCATTGTCGAGCTATGGAATAACGGGCGCTGGAGTGGGCGGTGTGTGCTCTCAGGGCTGGTGCGGGTCTATGCCGCTGAGGTGCGGCTACGGCGTCCGGTGGAGGCCGGTGAGCCCATTGGCGAGGTAGAGCAGGGCATGCGCTGGATGAGCTTGGCGGAGTACTGGCGGCGCTTGCCCCCGGAGGAGGTACCTCGGGTTCGGGCGCGTCGGAAGCTGGCAGCCGGTCAAGTTGTGCTCCGTGCCGACTGCCTCTCGCAGGCAGGCGTCCGTCGCGGAGAGCGGCTGACGCTGCTGGCTCGCGTGGGAGCTGTCGAGGTCCGCACAATGGCACAGGCACTCGAGGACGGTGAGCCGGGCAGCTGGATCCGGGTGCGTCGTGACGGAGCAAGCCGTATCCTCTACGCCCGAGTGCTCGACGAGAGAACGGCTCTGGTCGAATTAGAAACGGTGCGGCCATGAAGGCAGTACTCTGCTTCCCCGTGCTGTGTGTATGTCTCTGGGGTCAATGGGGGCTCTATGGGGCACGGTCGCTGACGGCGGATCTGCGGGCTGCCGCGGTGGGGGATGTTGTGACCATTCTGGTTGTAGAGGATGCGCAGGCGAGCAATGCGGCACAGACGGCCGAACAGCGCAACAGCGAGCTGAGAATGGGGCTGCAGGGGAACTTCCAGCAGCTCGGCGCTGGGGCTGGCTGGCGCTTTCAGAGTGGCTCGGACATTCGTGGCCGCGGGGAGACCTCTCGCACGGAGCGGATTCGGGCTCGGCTCACTGCCCGGATCGTGGCCATCGACACACTCGGCAATTTCGTCGTGGAAGGCCAGCGTACGACGCGCATCAATGGGGAGGAGCAGACAATTCGCATCCGCGGCAGAGTGCGTCCAATTGATCTAGGCCCGGACAACACCATCCCCTCGTATGCACTGGCCGAGCTGGTGCTCATCTACGAAGGCGATGGCAGCCTCTCGCGAGCTCAGGAGCCGGGGTTGATTGTACGTCTTTTGCGGCTGTTGTTCTAGCACCGAGGAGGCAGAGATGCGCTACATCGTGCTGGCCGGATTCACTGCTGCAGTGCTCTGGGCAGCCCGGATTCGGGATATAGCCACCCTCGAGGGCATGCAGGGCATTCCGCTGATCGGCTATGGACTGGTGACGGGGCTCAATCAGACGGGGGATTCCCCGCGGACGCTCTTTACACTGCAGTCGGTGGCCAATATGTTGCGGCGCTTCGGGGTGAGTGTGCCGGCACAGCTGGTACGCACACGCAATGTGGCAGCTGTCATGGTCACGGCAACGCTCCCGCCCTTTGCGAAACCGGGGATGCACCTGGATGTACAGGTTTCCTCGCTCGGTGATGCGGAATCACTTCAGGGCGGTATTCTGCTGCTGACTCCTCTGGCAGCCCCCGATGGGACTATCTACGCCGTGGCGCAGGGAGCTGTTTCGGTGGGTGGCTATGAATTCCGTGCATTGGGCTCACGCGCTCTGCGCAACTTTGTTGCCTCGGGGCGAGTGCCGGCAGGAGCAATAGTTGAGCGGGAAGCCCCCTCAGAAGTCATCGCCCAGCAGCAGGTACGAGTGCTCCTCCATCGGCCCGATTTCGGTCTGGCCCATCGCGTTGCCGAAGCACTCGGGCGGCTACCCGAGCTAGGGGCTGGAGCTGTGACTGTTGTGGATGCCACTACCGTTGCCGTGCGCTTCCCAGCCGGACAGAGCCGAGATCAGCTCATGCGACTGATTGCCCGCCTGGAAGAGGTCGAGGTTGCACTCGATCCGCCCGCGCGCGTTGTCGTCAATGAGCGCACGGGGACCATTGTGATCGGCGGGCAGGTACAGCTGCTGCCGGCCGTTGTGGCGCATGGCGGATTGGAGGTGCAGATTCAGCGGCACGTTATCATCAGCCAGCCACTGCCCTTCACGCTCGGGCGAACGGAGGTAGCCGAGATTGGCACGATTGCTGTACAGCAAGAGCAACGGCGGGCCGTGGCCTTGCCAGCAGCGGCAACGGTCCAGGATGTGGCAACAGCACTCAATATGCTCGGTGTAAGCCCACGTGATCTGATCGCCATCCTGCAGGCTCTCAAGGAAGCCGGGGCCTTGACAGGGGAACTCATTGTACAGTAGCATGGCAGCTCTTGAGCACTCGAGCGGGGTTGTGCAATCTCGGGGGCCCTCTGCGGAAGGGCAACAGCGCCTGGCCTCTGTCGCTCGGGGGTTTGAGGCACTCCTGCTCTTTCAGCTGCTCCGCTCTCTACAGCAGCCCCTCCTCACCGAAGCTGAGGAGGAGAAAGGAAGCGGATTCGGGCTAGGGGGCTGGGCTGAGCTTGCGCTGCTACCCTTTGCGGAGTTTCTGGCCTCCTCTGGCTCTGGGATTGGGCTTGCGCGATGGCTCTACCGTCACTGGACTGGTCAGGAGTTACCGGTGCGGCGCACCGAGGTGGCCCCAACGATGCCGGCAGGGACTCCCAAGGCGCGGCCGGCCCAGGCGGAGCGGATCCGAACAGCACTCCAGCCGTATTGGGGCTGGATTGAGCAGGCAGCAGAAACGCTTGGACTCTCCCCAGCGCTGATTGCGGCCGTCGTATGGGCTGAATCGGCCGGGAATCCTCGCGCTGTGTCTCCGGCAGGGGCCCAGGGACTCATGCAGCTCATGCCGCAGACGGCTCAGATGCTCGGCCTCTCTGATCCCTTCGACCCGCAGCAGAATCTCATGGCTGGCAGCCGGTACTTACGGCAGTTGCTCGACCGCTTCGGCTCCCTCCACTCTGCGCTGGCTGCCTACAATGCAGGGCCCGGGCGAGTCCAGCGCTACGGCGGCATACCCCCTTTTGCCGAAACTCAGCGCTATGTCCAGCGGGTGCTGGAGCTGTATCGTGAGCTGGACGCGGCTAGAGAGGCTCCAGCTCAGCTGTAAAGTGGCGTAAGAAGGGGGGCTCGTTCCGGAGGCGGAAACCGCGCAGGGAATGCCGTTGGCTGTAGAGTTCCGCCAGCGCTTCGGCCACGTACTCCATGTGGCTCTGGGTGTAGACGCGCCGGGGTATGGCCAGCCGTACAAGTTCTAGGGGTGGGGCAATGTGGACACCACGGCTGTCACGCTTGCCGAGCATGAGGGACCCCACCTCGACGGCGCGTACCCCAGCCTGGAGGTAGAGAGCACAGACGATGGCTTGCCCAGGAAACTGCTCCGGCGCAATATGCGGGGCAAAGCGGGCAGCATCGATGAAGACAGCATGTCCGCCCGGAGGTTCCACAATCGGGATACCGGCCCGGCGGAGCGCCGTGGCAAAGTGAGCAACCGAGTGGATGCGGTAGTACAGGTATTCCTCCTGCAGTGCTTCCAACAACCCTTGGGCGATGGCCTCCAAATCGCGTCCGGCCAGCCCACCATAAGTGGGGAAGCCCTCCCAGAGGATGAGGAGTTGCCGAATGCGATCGGCAAGCGCGGCATCCCGTACGGCCAAAAAGCCGCCGATGTTGGCCAGCCCATCCTTTTTGGCGCTCATGTAGCAGCCATCAGCCAGCGCGAAGATCTCCCGAGCAATCTCTAGCGGAGTTCGGTCGGCATAGCCGGGCTCCCGCAGCTTGATGAAGTAAGCATTCTCGGCATAGCGGCAGGCGTCCAAAAAGAGCGGGATACCGTAGCGCGAGAGCACGGCCTTAACGGCCCGGATATTCCCGAGCGAGACCGGCTGTCCTCCAAGGGTGTTGTTGGTCAATGTCAGGAGGCAGAGCGGGATGCGTTCGGGACCGACCTCGTGGATGAGGGCCTCCAGCCGTTCCACGTCCATGTTTCCCTTGAAGGGATGGTCGCTCGTGGGCGAGAGCGCTTCCGGGATGGGCAGATCGACAGCCTGAGCACCCGTGTAGTCGATATTGGCCCGCGTGGTATCGAAGTGGGAATTGCTCGGGATAACGGTGCCGGCTCTGCCGAACAAGGCGCAGAGGATGCGTTCGGCAGCCCTTCCCTGATGGACAGGGAAGATGTACGGCATGCCTGTCAAGGAGTGGACGACCTCTTCGAATCGGTAGTAGCTGCGTGCCCCCGCATACGCTTCGTCGCCCTGGAATAGGGCGGCCCATTGGCGGTCGCTCATGGCCGCTGTGCCAGAGTCGGTGAGAAGGTCGATGAGGACATCCTCCGAGCGCAGACGGAAGACGTTGTAGTGGGCGCGCTGCAGCAGTTCCTCACGTTCCGGGCGCGTTGTGAAGCGGATAGGTTCGACGACCTTGATGCGGAAGGGCTCGATAAGGGGAGGCATCGGCATGAGAGGGCTGTGCAACAGGACGGATGCAAAAATAGCCGACTCAGCAGAGCGGGCCCTATGCTGAGCGGACAAAGTACTTACCGGGCAGCTGGCGCACAAGCCCGCGGAATTCGAGCTCGAGTAAGTGTGCGAGGGCTTCGTGGACGGGTATGCGCGCCTGTTCGGCAAGCAGATCGATGTGCAGCGGTTCGGAGCCGAGAAGGTGGTAGAGCTGCTCTTCGGCCGCCGTCGAGAAGGTCGGTGTGGGAGGAGACAGCACGGGGCTTAACAGCCCCAGGTCGGCCAGAAACTCCTCTGGGGTGAGGGCCGGGGTGGCAATCTGCCGGCGAATGAGCATATTGGTACCGGCGCTCTTCTCAGAGGTAATAGGCCCAGGGATGGCGTAGACATCGCGCCCCTGGTCGAAGGCAAATTGGGCCGTGATGAGGGCTCCGCCGGGGATACCACTTTCGACGACGAGTACAGCACGGGCCAGTCCGCTGATGATGCGATTGCGCTGGGGAAAGTATGCCGGAAGAGCCCGCCGGCCGGGCTCGTACTCGCTCAGCACTGCTCCGCCACGTGCTACAATCTGTTCGGCCAAGCGAGCAGCAGACGAGGGCTGGATGCGGTCCAAGCCGCAGGCTACGACAGCGTACGTTACTCCTTCGGCTCGGAGTGCTGCCTGGTGAGCGATCGTATCGATGCCTCGGGCCAGCCCACTGCAGACGATTGCTCCCGCACGCGCACAAGCCTCACTGAACCGTTCGGCACAGAGCCGGCCATAGACCGTGCATTGCCGAGTGCCGACGATGCTCACCACCGGTACCGCCTCTGGCTGGAGATGGCCCCAGAGGTAGAGTACCAGCGGTGGGTAGGGAATATGCCGCAGCAGCTGAGGATAGTCCGGATCGGTCAGCGCAAGGAGCCGTATGCCGAGCTTCTCACACTGCCGCAGGAGAGCCTCGGCGCGACGCTCAGCCTCGGCCAGGGCAGAACCACGGAAGAGATGCAGCTGCCGCAGAGAGCCCGCACGAAGCGATTCCCGAAAATGAGCAAAGTCGGCGTACTGCTGGAGGATTTGCTGCACTGCCTTAGCCGAGAGGCCTTCCAGGCAGCATAGAGTGAGCACCTCCCTGATGTGCCAGCCCATCAGTAGCCGAAGAAGTGCAGCATCGTCTTATTGTTGCGCCATCGTGGGCGCACTTTGACGAAGAGCTCCAAGTAAACGGGCACGCCCAAGTATGCCTCGATGGCCTGGCGAGCGCGCTGACCCAGCAGCTTCAGCCGTTTGCCCCCGGAGCCGATGAGAATGACCTTCTGCGACTCCCGCTCGACAATGATGTCGGCCGCAATGTACCACTTGCCGCGCTCACGCTCGACAAATTCCACAACCTGTACCTCGGTGGAGTATGGCACCTCATGCCGGTACAACAGGAAGACCTGCTCCCGAATGAGCTCGGCCACGAAGAAACGTTGCGGCTGTGTGCTCAATAGCTCCGGATCGTACAAGAACGGCGATACAGGGAGGTAGCGCTCGAGGGTGGTCAGCAGTTCGTCGACATTGACATTCTTGAGGGCCGAAAGGGGAACGAACTCCTGGAAGAGGCCGGCTGCGGCATATCGCTCAATGATGGGCAGCACCTCGGCGGTGGTGTGCAGGAGGTCAATTTTGTTCATAGCCACCACGATGGGCTTCCGGAGCCGCTGGAGAGCTTCAGCGACCTCCGTGGTCAGAACTGCCTCAGGGGTTGTCTGTTGAGTCACATCGATGACCAGCACGATGACGTCGGCATCTTTGAGCGCATCGTGCACGTATCCCATCATTGCCCGGTGCAGTTCGTAGCGTGGTTCGAGAATGCCGGGGGTATCCAGGAAGAGGATCTGCTTGCGTTCATCGGTGTAGATGCCCAGTACACGGCGCCGAGTTGTTTGGGGTTTCGGGGTAACGATGGAGAGCTTTGTCCCCAGCACGGTGTTCAGCAGCGTAGACTTCCCCACATTGGGCGGGCCAATAAGGGCGACGGCTCCCGCTCGGGTGGTCTCTGACCGAGCTACGGTGGCCGGATTCGTCATGGCTGTGGTGGCGGTGTCGGTGCTTCCTCCAGTTGCCGATGGCGGACGAGGCGGGCTTCAGTGAGGAAGATGACGTTTTCGGCAATATTGGTTGCGTGGTCGGCCATGCGCTCGAGAGCGCGGAGGACTACAATGAGTTTAACCCCTGGGAGGATCCAGCGGCTATCGCGCTGCATGAGCTCGATGAGCTGTGCGCCGATTTTCCGTTCCAGTTCGTCGACCGTGGCATCCAGTGGCAGCAGGTGTTTCGCTAGTTCGGCATCGGCATTCACGAGAGCGTCGATGCTGGTCTTGACCATGGTCAGTGTTGCCTGCGTCATACGCTCTAGTCCAACGGTGCGGGCCAATTCCTGAGTCTCAGGCACCTCGAGAGCGATGCGGGCAATATCGAGCGCTATGTCTCCAATGCGCTCGAGCTCGTTGTTGATTTTCAGGGCTACCAGTAGGAGGCGCAAGTCGCTTGCCACGGGTTGGTGCAAGGCGAAGATGCGCTGGCATTGGACGTCGATTTTAATGTCGAGTGCATCCACCTTCTCATCGCGCTCGATGACGAGCTGCCCTAAGAGGGTGTTGCCTTCCAGGAGCGAGCGGAGAGCAAATTCGACCTGCTCCTCCACGATACTGCTCATGCGGATGAGACGGGTGCGGAGTTTGTCGAGATCCTCGTCGAAGCTGCGGTGCATTGGCGTCTACTGTGTCGTGAGACCTTAGCCGAAGCGGCCTGTGATGTAGTCCTCTGTCTCCCGCTTCTGGGGGTTTGTGAAGAGCTCGCGCGTGCGGTTGTATTCCACAAGGCGTCCGAGGTAGAAAAAGCCAGTGTAATCGCTGATGCGGGCAGCCTGCTGGATGTTGTGGGTGACCAGCACGATGGTGTAGTTCTGCTTGAGCTCTTCGATGAGCTCCTCAATCTTGGCGGTGCTGATGGGATCCAGGGCCGAGCAGGGCTCGTCCATGAGCAGGATTTCTGGATTGACTGCGATAGCACGGGCGATGCAGAGCCGCTGTTGCTGCCCACCGGAGAGCTCAAGGGCCGAGTGGTGCAGCCGGTCCTTCACCTCATCCCAGAGAGCGGCTTGACGTAGGCTCTTTTCGACCAGCTCGTCGAGCTCGGCCTTCGGGAGCTTCCCGTTGAGGCGGAGCCCGAAAGCGACATTTTCGTAAATGGACTTCGGGAACGGTACGGACTGCTGGAAGACCATCCCAACGCGGCGGCGCACCTGGACGACGTCAATGCCGGGGTCGTAGATATTGATGCCGTCGATTTCCACGCGGCCGCTCGTACGGGCGTTGGGGATGAGCTCGTTCATGCGGTTGAGCGCTCGCAGGAAGGTGGATTTCCCACAGCCCGAAGGCCCAATGAAGGCGGTCACACGGTTGGGGTAGATGTCCACCGTCACATCCTGCAGGGCATGCTTGTACCCGTAGTAGACGTTGAGCTCAAAGGTGCGAATCTTCGGCTCCAGAGGGGATTGAAGCGCCATGGCTTAGCGAGTTATCAGCCGACGTCGACGCATTTTTAGACGTAACAGAATAGCGCTTAGGTTCAGGGCGAAGGTGGTCAGCAGTAGGACGACCGTGGTGGCGTACTGTAGGGGGCGTGTTGCCTCAACATCGGGCGATTGAGTCGAGAGCACAAAGAGGTGGTAGCCCAGCTCCATGAATTGGCTCGTTAATCCTTTGGGCAGTTCCGGCAGTGAGTAGGCAGCCCCGACGAACATAATCGGGGCAACTTCGCCGGCACCACGACTGACTGCTAGGATGGAGCCGGTGAGGATCCCCGTGAAAGCATGTGGGAGAACGATACGGCGAATCGTTTGCCAGCGCGTGGCTCCCAGGGCAAGCGCTGCCTCCCGTAGTTCCCGAGGGATGCTCCGGAGCGTTTCCTCGACAGCCACGATGACTACCGGTAATGTCAGCACAGCCAGTGTGGCCGCAGCCCAGATGAGAGCAGGTTTGCCCCACGTAAGCTCCAGTCCAAAGAGACTGTCGATGCCTTTGCCGATAAACTGCACGAAGAAGCCTAGGCCGAAGAGGCCGAAGACGATCGAGGGAACCCCAGCAAGGGTATTTACTCCGAAGCGCACCCAGCGCGTAAAGGAAGAGTCCTCGCGAGCATACTCGGCTAAATAAATAGCCGTGACAGCGCCAATGGGTACTCCCAGCAACGCCATGAGGATGACCAGGAGCACCGTTCCGTAGATTGCCGGGAAGATGCCGCCTTCAGTGTTGTTATTGCGTGGAGTCTCCGTCAGGAATTGCCACGTCACGTGCGGAAGTCCTTCGAGGGCGAAGTGGCCCAACATTCCAACGCTCAGCCCCACCACGCAGAGGGCCATCAGGAGTGTGATGCTGACGAAGGCCACACCGACGAGGATCTGCCAACTCCGCTCTTTCTGAAAGCCGTACTGGGTGGTCATGGCCGTGTCTGCGCCTACGTTGTCAAGCCGCGAAAGCGCCGCAATAGACGTTGCCGAATCCAAAACTCAGCAATGATGTTCAGCGTAAAGGTCACCACAAACAGGAGGAAGCCAATCAGGAAGAGGATGCTGTAGTGGAGCGAGCCCCAGACGACCTCGCCCATCTCAGCTCCGATGGTCGCTGCCATCGTACGTACAGGCTCGACAGGGCTCCAGGAGAGGAGCGGAGCGTTGCCACTTGCCATCAGCACAATCATTGTCTCGCCAAAAACCCGTCCGAAGGCAAGGAGGGCAGCAGCGAACAGACCCGGGGTGGCTGCCGGTACGAGAATCTTGGCCACTACTTGCCACGGCTGTGCTCCCAGGGCTAGTCCTGCCTCCCAGAGCTGGCGCGGCAGATTGGTAAAGCTGTCCTCGGTGATGGTGAACACAATCGGGAGGCTAGCAATAGCCAACCCAATGCCTGCTACGAGAGCGTTCAGACGGAATGTAGTCCCTAGCAGGTTTTGAGTGGCGCTTGCAACGACCATGAGGCAGAAAAATCCAATGACCACCGAGGGAAACCCTGCCAGGAGCTCCACAATAGGCTTGATGGTTTCCCGCAGCCATGCTGGAGCAAAGAAAGCGGCATAGATAGCTGCCAAGATGCCAATCGGGACAGCGAAGAGGAGAGCTATGAGCGTTGCCTTCAGGCTCCCTACGATGAGCGGGAGCAGTCCATACTTTGGCTGTGAAGAGACAGGCTGCCACGTCGTCCCGAGCAGATTCTGCACAAGGGATGGATTCGCTGAAGGGGTAAGGTGTTCTGCAACGCTCTCCGATGGACGCTGCGGAAGCTCTACCTCAGGGTTGTAGACCTCTGCTGCGACATCGTCTTCGGCGCCGTACACTTCGAGCGCAGTAGTCCCAGTGGCTGCCCGTGAGATATCATGGGCGCTCACAATGCCGAGCGTTTCTCGGGCAATGAAAAGGAGAATGAGCCCGATGGCTGCAAGAGCGCTAAAGGCAAACAGGCGGATAAGGGCTTCCACCACTTGCTCCCCCCATCGCCGGGAGCGAGGGGCTCGAAGCCCATCCCGGAGCGCAAGAGTGTCTGGAGACTTACGGGCGTTTCGTGTCTCGAAGGAGGCGGATGGGATAGTAACCGACTTCGGTGACGACGCGCTGTCCATCATCGCTGAGCACCCAATCGATGAAGGCTTTTAACTCGCCACTGGGACGTTCCCGGAGGTAGAAGTAGAGAAAGCGGCTGATAGGGTAACGACCCGAGACGACATTCTCGAGGGTGGGCAGATAGTATGGCTTGCCTGGTGCCTCAGCGATGGCAACTTCTTTAATATCCCTGGCATATGCTGCCCCACCGTAACCGATACCCCATCGGTCCTTAGCAACGGCATTGACTACGGCTGCTGTTCCAGGCATGTGCTGCGCCGTTGGCGCAAAGTCTTGACCCTGCAGGACGTGGTCTTTGAAGAACTCGTAGGTGCCGGAGTTGTTCTCACGGCTATAGAGGATGATGCGAGCATCGGGGCCGCCGACTTGCTTCCAGTTGGTAATCTTGCCTGTGAAGATGTCCCGCACTTGCTGCAGGGTGAGCTTCTCAACGGGGTTGTTCCGATGCACATAGACTGCTAGGCCATCCCGGGCTACCCGGACTTCGACCCCCCGTGTTCCGTACTTTCGCTGAAGCTGTTCGCTCTCGGAGGGCCGCAGCGGGCGTGAGGATGCACAAATGTCCGTTGTGCCATTGATCAAGGCTGCAATCCCTGTACCCGAGCCCCCTCCGGTGACTTGGAAGCGAACTCGATCCTTGTGCGGATACACCTCCGTCCACCGTTGGGTGAGAATCACCATCGTGTCGGAGCCTTTGATCGTGATGGTTTGACGCTGGAGGGCAGCAACTGTCAGCAGGGTAATAGCTCCGAGTCCGAGGAGATGAGCATATCGCCGTCGAGACATAGCAGGAGAACAAAGGCTGTACAACCTGTGGGCAAACTTAGGTACTCTCCGAGAGGTTGGGGATGAGAACTGAGCTGTGTTATCGCTTGGTAACACGCTGCCGGGCTTCCTCCAGTAGGAGGGCCGTAGCGCTGGTTCCGAGACGTGAGGCGCCGGCTTCCAGGAGGGCTCGTGCTTGGTCATAGGTGCGTATCCCACCGGAGGCCTTGATGCGCACGCTAGCTGGTAGGACATCCCGAAGGCGGCGGACATCCTCTACCGTTGCCCCGCGAGATAGAAAGCCCGTGGAGGTTTTGACAAAATCAGCCCCTGCCTGCGCTGCGAGCTGGGCCGCACGATACTGCTGTGCTTCGGTCAGGAGTCCGCACTCCAGAATTACCTTGAGCAGCCCGCTCCGGCGGTGTACTACAGCAGCAATGGCGGCAATATCGCGTTCGACCTCGCCCTCCTCTCCATTGAGCAATGCTGCGAGGTTGAGCACCATGTCGATTTCGCGAGCCCCGCTCATAACCGCTTCTTCTGCCTCGATAAGCTTAGCCCGCCGAGAAGTGGCCCCGAACGGGAAACCCACAACAGTGCAGACAGTGACAGAAGTCCCCCGCAGCAACCGGTAAGCTAGCGGCACATAGTATGGCAAAACGCAAACACTGGCGCACCCCCACTGCACCGCCTCAGCGCAGAGGCGTTCAATATCAGCCACGGTGGCCGTGGGTTGTAGGAGTGTGTGGTCGATGACGGCAGCGAGCTCTTCTGGGGTCATCCGCTGTGCACTGTGTCTGGAGAACTTCGCAACGATGCTGGAGGCTGGTAGCGCCACTGATTGAACAGGAGCACACCGACAGCCGTCGTCGGAACAGCAATCAGCAGCCCTACAAAGCCGAGGAGAGAGCCGAAGAGAATCAAAGAGGCAATCAAAAGCACGGGGTGAACGCCCACGCGCTTACCCAGGACACGAGGCTCGACGATGTAGGCGTTGATGAAGTGCAGCGCGTTGATGATGAGCGCAAAGAGCACCAGGTCGCGTACAATATCGGCTGGCTGGGCTACCATAATGGCAACTGCCCCAACCCCGAGAGTGATCAGAATGCCAAAGTACGGAATGGGGTTGAGCAGCCCGCTCAGGAGCCCAAGGATGACTCCGTACGGGATGTCGAGGAGCACATAGAGGACTCCCGACAGAAGCCCGATGAGGGCCGAAACCGTGATGATCCAGCCAACGTAGCCCCGCACAATGGGGCTGCTGTGGCGCAGAAGATGGAGTGCCCGTGGAGCTCGTTGTTGGAGAATGTCGACGAGCAGGGTGCGCAATTGGGGAAAGTCCTTCAGTAGGTAGAACATCACGATCGGCAGCAGCAGGAGGTTGACAATGTGTGTCAGAATGCGAGCAAGCCCGGACAGCAACGCCAAGAGGGAATTCATCAACGTCTGGAAGGCCTGCTCCAGACGGGGCACAATGTCCCGCTGGAGCAGCTGCTGCACGAGCTCAGGGGGAATTCCATAGCGGGCCAAGAGCTGGAAGAAGCGTCGGCTCTCCAGGTATGAGGTAGCAGCACTGTAGAGGGTCGACAGTTGCCGGACTAGTGCATCGAGCTGGCTAAAGATGATGGGGAAAATCAGAACCGAAAGCGCTGCCAGGCTGGCCAGGAAGGCGAGCACGAGCAGGGCTGCACTGGCCCATCGCGGAATGCCGCGCCGCTCCAGCTGTGTCAGCAGGGGATCAAAGAGGTATCCGGCCAGGAGAGCAATAGCGAAGGGCAACAGCAGGAGCCCTGCGCCGTGCAGAATCCATATAACGAAAGCCAGCGTCAGGAGCCAGAGGAGGTGGCGCGCCAACGGCAGCTGACGGTACGGATAGAGGAGAGCAAAGCCGAACACAAGCAGGACCAGTGGAAGAGAGGCCAAGCGCGTCAGCACGAGGAAGGCAACCAGAGCTCCCCCCGCCAGTAGGAATGGAAGCCATCCGTACGGAAGGCGGGGCGGGTGCTCCATGCATCGCCTCAGCTGACAGTGCAGAACTGCTCAAACCACTGCTGTAGGAGAGCTGCCACAGTTTCCGGAGACCGCGTCTGAATGTCCTCCCGATGGAGCATAGCCACCAGCTTCCCGTCCCGCAAAAGTGCAAAGGAAGGGGACGAAGGGGGCTGCCCAACCAGAAAGGTGCGCATCCGAGCTGTGGCCTCCCGATCCTGTCCGGCGAAGACCGTGACCAAATGGTCAGGACGCGGGCCCCGCTGGAGAGCCAGCGCAACGGCTGGCCGCGCAATACCCCCGGAACACCCACACAGCGAGTTGATGAACACAAGCATGGTCCCCCGACGTTGGAGGGCTGCATCGACCTCTTCTGGTGTGCGTAGTTCCTCAAAGCCGAGTTGCCGTACCTCCTGCCGAATCTGCTCAACGAAGAGGTCCCACATAGGCGGACACGGCCATACGTGTGGAACAGATGGCTCACAAGACGATTGGGCCGGCTTCTTCGTGGAGCCCTATGACACACACCGCCAGAGGCTTCTACGTCTCTGGCCATGCCACATGGCTCAGAGGTGGTCTATGCTTGAGTACCGGCTCGGCGACGAGCAGCTGCGGCGTCGGCTCTTGCAGACGCAGTATAGAGGGCTTACACTGGAGCTCATGGAGGCGCTGGCGTGGGCAGGGACGGTCGCTGCCGGGGTGCTCTTAGCCATTGTCGTGGGGGAAGCTCTCCTGTTTGCGAGCTCTCCGGTGCGGAAGTGGCTCTGGTATGGGTGGCTTGGACTGACAGCTATCGTCGTTGTGGCTGCGGTGGCTCCGAAGCTAGCACGTCTGCTTGGCGTACTCCCGCGCGAGCCGCTGGAGCACCTGGCCCTGCGCATTGGGCGGCTCTATCCACACATCGGGGATATGCTCTGCAACGTGCTGCAGTTGATGGCGCAGCTCCGCCGACAGCCTCAGGGAACCTCGGCAGAGTTGGTACTTGCGGCCTTCGCACAGGTTGCCTCCCGAGCACAAGAGGTGAATTTCGATGCTATCCTCGATCGGCGGCGCACACAGCGTGTGTTGTTGCTGTTCTTCGGTGTGCTCGGGGCAGTGGCGCTCCTGATCGGCACCGTTCCTCCATTGCGCTCGGCCTTCCATCGGATTGTAGCCTGGGAGCGCTCGTTCGTTCCACCGGCTCCCTTTCGGCTTTCTCTGGAGCCTTCGGAGGCTGTCGTTATGCGGGGAACCCCGGTGAGGATTCTCGTACGAGCCAGCGGCGTGCCACCGGCCACGGTACGCCTCTTCCTCTGGCCGGAGACGGGTCAGCAGCAGGTTCGGGAGCTTGCAGCAGAAGCACCGGGGGTATTCAGTGCCGAGCTGGGGCCAGTTGTTGTGACCATGCGCTTTGCTGCAGTTGCCCAGTGGATGGGGCAGGAGGTCTGGAGTCCCGAGGGGCTCCTGCGCGTGGTCGACCGCCCATTGGTACGCGCCCTCTCCGGAGAGATTCGCCCACCGGCGTATACACGTCTTGACCCCATACGGCTCGATGAGCACAGCTCTGAGCTCGTCGTACCTCGGGGCTCGGTAGCCTCCCTCTCGGTTGAAGCAAGCAAAGCACTCCGCACAGCAACGGTCATCTTTCTGCGTGAGGGAAAGCAGGATACCCTGCGTTACCCACTCCACGTGTCCGGGACCACCGCTCGGGGCAGCTTTCCCATCTCCAGCTCGGGAAGGTGGGCTGTTGTTCTGCACGATAGCGACGGACAGACCAATGCCAGCCCTCTCTGGTATCGCGTGACAGCCCTCGAGGATGCTCCCCCGCAGATCTCCTTTGTCGAGCCTACAGCCGATGTGGAGCTTTCCGAGACGGCGATTCTCCCCATACGGGTGAGCATTCGCGACGATTACGGCTTCTCGCGACTGCTGCTGCATTATCGGCTGAGCTTCTCCCGCTACGTCCCGCCACAGACCACATTCCGTACGCTCACACTTCCTCTTGTGTCCACAAGCACGCTGCAGGAGGTCCCCTACGTGTGGGATCTGAAGCCACTGAAGCTCTCGCCCGATGACCGATACGAGTTCTTCGTGGAGGTCTGGGACAATGATGCGATTACGGGTCCTAAGGCAGCCCGGACGCCGGTGCTATCGATCAGCTTGCCCTCGCTGGAACAGGTGCTGCGGCGCTCGGAGGGGCTCCAGCAGAGTGTAGCCGAGACGTTGCAGGAGAGCATCCGCCAATTCGAGCAGCTGCGTCGGCAGGGGGAGGAGCTCTATCGCCGTTTGAGTTCGCCGACTGCGCGGCAGCCGCAACAGCAGGCCGAACAGCAGCGTCAGTTCCAAGAACTTCTCCAGCAGCATCAGCAACTTCAGGAGCAGCTCGGGCAGGTACAACAGCAGTTGCAGCAAATCGCGCAGCGTCTGGAACAGGTACGGGCTCTCTCACCGGAGACGCTCGAAAAGTACCGAGAGCTGCAGCGGCTCCTTCAGGAGGTGCGTTCGCCCGAGCTCCAGCGCCTCCTGGAACGCCTCCAGCAGGCCTTACAGCAGATGACGCCGGAGCAGATGCAGCAGGCTCTGCGCCAGTTTCGCTTCAATGAAGAGGAGTTTCGGGCAGCACTTGAGCGGACTCTCCGTCTGCTCAAGCGGCTCCAGGCAGAGCAGAAGCTGGATGCTCTCCGCCAGCAGCTCGACAGGCTTGCTGAGCGGCAGGAAGAGCTCCATCGGGAGACCGAACGTGCTGAGGCAGCCGAGCGGCTCTCTGAGCTGGCTCGCCAGCAGGAGGAGCTGCAGGCAGAGTGGCAGCGTCTGCAGCAGGAGTGGCAGCAGACGGAGAAACTCCTACGGGAGGTCATACCCGAGACCCCGTCGGAGGCGCTCGCCCAGGCTACTGAGCAGATGAGCAGTTCACAGACAGGGGAGGCTTTGCAGCAGGCCAGAAGCAGTCTGCAGCGGGGGCAGAGGGGGCAGGCGCAGCAGGCACAGCGCCGGGCGGCCTCGCAGATGCGTTCGGCCGCCGCAGCGGTGCAGCGCCTCTGGGATGAGCTGCAGCGGCAGCTCACCCGCGAAGTGCAGCGGCAGCTTCAGAAGGCCCTGCTCGATGCGGTGGAGCTCTCTCAGCAGCAGGAGCAGCTCTACGATCGCACGCGTCCGCTGCCGCCGGGCTCTCGCCGGCTTGCCGAGATTGCCCGTCAGCAGGCGGAACTTCGTAGCGCAACGGGGGCACTGACGGAGCGTCTCATGGCCGTCGCACAGAAATCCTTTGCCGTTACGCCGCAGATGGCGCGCGAGCTCGGGCTAGCCTTGCGCTCGATGCAGCAAGCGATGACACATCTGGGAGAGCGTTCGACCTCTCCGGCCGCGCAAGCTCAGCAGGAAGCCATGGAAGCGCTCAACCGTGCCACCCTCTTGCTCCAAGATGCTCTCTCCGCACTCCAGGCAGCGGCGGCAGGGGCATGTCCGAACCCAGGCATGGGGCAGGGTGCTGGCGGGATGGGCTTTTTGGAGCGCCTCCAACAGCTTGCTCTCCAGCAGCAAGGCATTACACAGGCGCTGCAGCAGCTCTTCCAAGGCCGGCTCACGATGGAGCAGCAAGCGCAGCTTGCGCGTCTGGCAGCACAGCAAGCTTACGTGCAACAGTCACTCGAGGAACTTGCCCGCCAGCAGAACCTCCCCGGCGGTGAGCGCCTCTTGGGAGATCTCAGCCGCTTGGCCGAGGAGATGCGCCAGGTGGTCGAACAACTTCGCAGCGGAACCTTAACAGAGGAGACGCTTCGCCGGCAGCATCGCATCCTGGTGCGTATGCTCGACGCCATGCGCTCCATCTACGAGCGGGACTACGAGCCACGGCGGGAATCCCGACCCGGCCAGAACATCGTCCGGCCAAGCCCGCCCGAGCTGCCAGCTGAGCGCCGCACTCTGCTCGTTCCGGAGGAACTCCTGCCAGCACTGCAGCGCACCTATAGCCGAGATTACCAGCGCTTGATTGAGCGGTACTTCGAGCAGTTGCGCCGTTACGGTTTCGTCAACCCGTGAAGAGCCCATGCGTATTCTGATCCTGTGTACGCACAACGCCCGTCGTTCGCAACTAGCTGAAGCACTCCTGCGCTCCCTTGCAGGCTCTCGCTGTGAGGTCTACAGCGCTGGTACGGAGCCTAGCCAGGTCGATCCGAGAGTCCTCACAGTGCTCGGTGAGCTCGGTATTCCTGTCGAGGGGCTGCGCTCCAAATCGGTCGAGGAGTTTCGCGATCAGCACTTCGATGTGGTGCTAACCGTCTGTGACGACGCCCGGGAGCGCTGCCCAGTCTTCCCCGGTGCACCGCGCCAGCTCCACTGGAGCCTGCCCGATCCGGGGCAAGTGCAGGGGAGGCCGGAAGAGGTGCTTGAGGCTTTTCGTCGTGTGCGAGACGAGCTCCTCGAACGACTGCGCCAGGAGATTCTGCCATTGCTGCCGTAGAGCCGGGACAATGCACGTGGCGCTGCTGAGCTACCACTTCCTGCCGCGCATTGGGGGCGTAGAGATCGCCACGCATCAGCTCGCAACGGCTCTTCGGAAGCTTGGGCTTGAGGTCACTGTGGTCACGCCTAGCAGGCCACCTGAGGGGAGAGCGCTCTACCGCTGTATGCAGCTGCCTGGCTGGCGGGGGATCCCTCGGCCCTGGCGTACTTGGGCGGCGCTGGCTCGGCTCTACCGACGGCATCCCTACCAGGTCCTCGTAGCGCAAATGCTCTACCCGGCAGGCTATGATGCCTGCTGGTTCGGCCGATGGGCCCGTATCCCCGTGGTGGTGATGCCCCAGGGGTCAGATATTCACCTCTACGAGCCGCTCGGCTACGGACTTCGGCTCATGCCTGGGGTCGACAGCCGTCTCCGGAGGGTCATCCGATGGGCATCGGCTTTGACGGTGTCGAGCGAGCTCATGCGGCGGGAATTAGTGCTGTTGGCGGCAGAGGCCGAATCGAAGAGCGTCTTTGTCCCCAATGGAACTGTGGTCAGCCACTTCCGTGGCCTCGAGCGCTCTCCTCTACGAGCTCGCTTTGGGGTTGCCCTGGAGGAGGTGGTCTTCGTCACCATTAGCCGGCATAGCCCAATTAAGGGATTGCCCCTCCTCCTGGAGGCGGCACGTCAGCTTGCCCGGGAGCAGCCTCGAGGGTGGCGCCTCTGGATTGCTGGCATGGGGACGCCCCAGCTGCGAGAACAGATCGGCCATTTGCCCCAGATTGAACTGCTCGGCCAGCTACCGCAGGTGGAATACGATGGGGAGGGCTTTCTGCAGCCACCCCCGATGCTGGTCGAACGGCTCTGTGCTGCCGATGTGTATGTGGCCCCTGCCCTGAGTGGGGGATTTGAGCTGTCCTGTGCCGATGCCCTCGCTGCTGGCTTGCCCGTCCTTGTATGCCGCACGAATGGCACATCTGACTTTGTCCGTTCCCATGGAGCCGGGCTCGTCCTTCCCCCGGCCGATCCCCGTGCGCTGCGCGAGGCTATGCAGTGGATGCTCTCCCGTCCTGAGGAGCGCCGTGCGATGAGCCAGCGGGCACGGCAAGCGGCCGAAGGATTAGATTGGATGGAGGTGGCCCGACGCTGCCACCACATCTGCCAGTGGGTGCTGAAGCAAAGGGAGAAACCATGGCCGAGCGTGTGCTCGTGACTGGAGCAGGTGGATTCATCGGCAGCCATGTCGTGGAGGCCCTCGTGCGAGAGGGCTATCACGTGAGAGCCTTTGTGCGGTATGTCTCCAGCGGGAGCATTGGGAATTTGGCGCATCTGGAGCCAGGGGTGCTGGCAGAGGTAGAGCTCGTGCGCGGGGATATCCGCGATGCGGATGCCGTTCGGCGTGCCTGCAGCCAGTGCCATAGCGTGCTCCACTTGGCTGCCTCTATTAGCATCCCGTACTCCTACGTCCACCCCCGGGAGATTGTAGAGACCAACCTGCTCGGGACCCTCAACATGCTCTCGGCGCTTCTGGATAGCGGGAGTATCGAGCGTGTGGTGGTGACCTCTACGAGCGAGGTTTTCGGCACGGCGCAGTATGTGCCAATGGATGAAGGCCATCCCCTCCAGCCGCAGTCACCCTATGCGGCAAGCAAAGCAGCCGCCGATATGCTGGCGGAGAGCTTCTTCCGTACCTATGGGCTACCGGTGGTGGTGCTGAGGCCCTTCAACACATACGGGCCTCGGCAATCTCTGCGAGCAGTAGTTCCCACGATCATCGTGCAGGCGCTCCGTGGTCAGGCAATACGACTGGGGCGGCTCGAACCGAAGCGCGACTTGCTCTACGTGGCCGATACCGTTGCTGCATTCCTGGCCGTTCTCCGTGCCCCTAGCGATGCTGTAGTGGGGCAGAGTTTCAATGTTGGGACCGGACAGGAGATCAGCATTGGCGAGCTGTGTCAGCGCATCTGTGCTCTTGTCGGCAAGCCCGAGCTCCCGATTTACTGTGAAGAGCAGCGACTGCGCCCGGAGCAGAGTGAGGTCTATCGCCTCTGTGCCGACAGCCGCAAAGCACGGCAACATCTGGGATGGGCGCCGCGATACACTCTCGATTGCGGGCTCCAGGAGACAATTGCATGGTTTGCCGAGCACGTACCATACTGGCCAGCGGAGCACTATGCTGTGTAACTGTCGCAGCCTGTCAGACCGAGCCTGTGCCATCGGGGAGTGATGATCGATCTGCGGAGCGATACCGTAACGCAGCCGACCGAAGAGATGCGCCGCATCATGGCGCAAGCCCCCGTCGGAGATGATGTCTTCGGTGAGGACCCCTCCGTCAACGCCCTGCAGGAGTACGTGGCTGAATTGCTCGGGAAGGAGGCGGCACTCTTCGTCCCGAGCGGCGTGATGGGCAATCAGATCGCTCTGGCACTCCACTGCCGTCCAGGGGATGAAGTGATTGTGGAGGCAGCATCGCACATTTTCACCTACGAGACAGCGGCTCCGGCCGTCATTGCGCGCGTCCAGCTCTGCTGTCTCCCTTCGGCAATGGGGCAGATACCCCTAGAGGAACTCCAGCGAGCTCTCCGCCCGCGGGAGTACTATTTCCCGCGGACGGCACTGCTGTGCCTTGAAAATACGCACAATCGGCATGGAGGGACCGTTCTGCCATTGTCCTATATCGAGCAGGCTGCTGAGCTTGTGCGCCGCTACGGGATTGCGCTTCACTGTGATGGAGCGCGGTTGTGGAATGCCTGTGCAGCTACCGGGATTACCCCGCGGCAATATGCCGAGCCTTTCGATACCGTGATGGTGTGCTTCTCGAAGGGTCTGGGGGCTCCCGTGGGGTCAGCGCTAGTGGGCAGTCGGGCTTTCATTGAGGAAGCCCGCCGATGGCGGAAGATACTCGGTGGGGGCATGCGTCAGGCCGGGATTCTGGCTGCGGCGGCTCTCTATGCCCTGCGCCACCATCGGGAGCGCCTACAGGAAGATCACGAGCACGCTCGCCTCTTTGCCACTCTTTTGGCCGATGCGGCGGTAGTCGAAGTGGACTTGGAGCGAGTGCAGACCAACATCGTTGTCTTCCGCTATCCGCAGAAGATCTCCTTTGCGGCGTTTGCCGAGGCATGCCGTCGAGAAGGGGTCCTGCTCAGTCAAGGGCTTCCCGGTTATGCCCGTGCGGTCTTCCATTTACACATTAGCCGTCAGCAGGCATGTGAGGCCGCGCAGCGTATCATCCGGGCAGTGCGTTCGCCTGGTGTAGTCTGAAGCAGGAGAATACGCAATGGCCGAGCGCTGGACAGTCGGTGAGCTATCGCACTTTCGGCACCGCATGGTCGGTCGCGTGCGGTCGCATGAAGTTGATCGCCAGGGCATTGTGCACAATGCTGTCTATCTCTACTGGCTCGAGGATGGCCGGGTGGAGTACTTTCGCAGTGTGGGGTTGCCGCTGGACCAGCAGACTTTCATTACGAAGCATCGCTTTGTAGTGGCGCGCATTGAGATCGACTACCGTCTGGCGGCGCAGTTCGACGAGGAGTACGAAGTGCTGACGCGCGTGGCCTATGTTGGGCGGACCTCGCTGGGCTTCGAGCAGCGAGTGCATCGCCTTCCTGAGCAGGCTCTCTTGGTGCGGGCTCGCACAGTTCTGGTGCACTTGAATCCGGCCACACACCGTCCTGAGCGGATCCAGGATGCGTATCGGGAGCTGATCCGGCACTATGAGGGGGAGTATGTGCGGTTGGAGGAGGGATGAGTAAGCTAGCTCGTTGGCTTGCTGTGCGCAGCATTGTTGCGCGCTTGGATGTGCCGGCATACTGGCAGCAGCCTGCTTATCGTGATCGTATGCAGCAGTGGATTCGCGAGGGGCTCGGGGGTGTGTGTCTTTTCGGAGGCACGGTTGAGCAAGCGGCTCGAGCGGCTCACGAGATACAGAGTCTGGCGGCCGTGCCGGTGATAGTGGCTGCCGATCTGGAGTTTGGGCTTCCGATGCGTTTCTCCGGTGGGACGGCTTTTCCTCGGGCATGGGCTCTGGCGCGGGCTGGTCGTCCGGAGTGGACGGCGGCGGTCTCCCGTGCCATTGCCCGTCAGGCACGCTGGTGTGGCATTGGGTGGAATTTTGCTCCTGTGTGTGATCTGGCTACTCATCCGGCTACTTCCATTGGTGTCCGTGCGTTTGGGGCGGATGCTGTGGAGGCAGCTGCGCACGTTCGAGCGTGGGTGCTGGCCTCGCAAGCCGAAGGGGTATGGGCCTGCGCCAAGCACTTCCCCGGTCATGGTGATGTTGCGGTGGATTCTCATGAGGCACTCCCAGAGCTTACCATCTCCCGGGAGCAGTTGTGGGAGCGCGAACTGGAGCCATTTCGAGCGGCTCTGGCTGCCGGTGTTGCTGGCGTCATGCTGGGGCATCTGCGTGTTCCAGCCCTCGGGATTCGAGAGGAGCCGGCTTCGCTGTCTGCACACGCCATAGGCTTTCTCCGAGAGCAGCTCAACTACGAGGGCATCATCATAACGGATGCGCTTGACATGGGCGCTATTCTCCAGTACTGGAGTACTGCCGAGGCGGTGGAGCGAGCGCTACGGGCTGGCGTCGATCTCCTGCTCATGCCGGCCGACCTTGAGGAAGCCGTGGAAGCAGCCGTACACCTGCTGGAACGCACTCCTGAGCTTGTGTCGCAGCGGCGGCAAAGCCTCCTGCGGGTACAGCGTGTCCGCGCCCGGCTCGATACCAGTGAACTCAGCAGCGAGGGCGAAGATCCTGCAGCGTCCTCATCGTTAGCGCTGCAAGTGGCCTGGGCTGCCATCGAGCTGGCCGGCGATGCTGGGCTGGTCCCACTCCCGGCCGACGCACATGTTGCACTCTTTGCCTACGTTGTCGATAAGCGGTTAGAGCTGGCGACGCTCTTTTTCCGCCTCCTGAGCCAGCAGACGCGCTGCCACTGCGATATGGCGTACATTGATCCGGAGCTCACGCCGGAGGAAGAGTATCGACTGCTTGAGGCTATTGCAGGTGCAACCCATGCTGTCGTTGTGTTCCTTCTCCCGCCGCGGGTGAGTGCCCAGGGGATTAGCCGAGCCTATGAGTTTGCCGCTGCCTGTGCTAGCCGTTTGCCAACGGTGGCTGTTGTGTGTGGAAATCCATCGGTGCCAATCCCCCCGGCGGTGAAGGCAGTAGTACGGACGTACTCCGATACAGAACCCAGCGTTGCAGCAGCGGCGTTTGTGCTTGCCGGGATTCAACCACTGTGGGGTGAGCATGGATTGGTATGAAGGCCCTCCAGAGACCGTCTACGAGCGCCTGCGCGAGGCGGTAGAGCAGAGTCTGCGCGGAGTTGTAGAGAAGTTGCATCCGAGGACTTGCCTCCGTCGCACCGTTGAGTACGTGCTCACGCTGTCGGGTAAGCGGATACGGCCACTCCTATGCCTGCTGGCCTCAGCGCTTGAGGGAGGCTCGCCCCGGAGAGCCGTACCGGCAGCAGCGGCAGTGGAGCTAGTGCACACCTTCACGCTGGTGCACGATGACATCATGGATAACTCCCCGATGCGGCGCGGACAGCCGACCGTGCATGTGCGCTGGGGGACTGCTGTGGCTATCCTGACGGGCGATGTCCTCGTGGGGCTTGCCTATGAGCTCATGGAGCAGTATGCCACGCATCCCTTCTACGCGCAGCTCCTGGCCACTCTGACCCGTAGCTTGATAGAGGTCTCTGAAGGACAGGCGCTTGATCTGGAGCTGCCGGATCGGGGGGAGATGAGCCTTGAGGATTACTGGCACATGATCGATGGCAAGACTGTTGCGCTCCTACGGGGTGCCCTCCTCATTGGAGCTCTTGTCGGTGAGCTCAGCTGGCCGACACGGCACACACTCGAGCAGCTTGCTCTCCCTCTGGGACGGGCCTTTCAGCTGCAGGATGATCTCCTCGACCTGGTCGGGGACTCTGCCGCTATGGGGAAGCCGCCGGGGACGGATCTGCGGGAGGGAAAGATGACCTATGCCGTGCTCCGGGCACTCCAGCTGCAGCCGGCTCATGAGCTCTTAGGGCGATATCGGCAACGTCGACCGATGGCGGAGACAGAGATTGCGCAGCTCATTGAGCTCTTCGAGGGACTTGGCCTGCTGCAGGAGATGCAGCAACAAATTGCTGCCTACTATGGGACGGTCTTCTCACTGCTGGATGAGCTCCCGTCAACGCCGGCCCGGGAGCTTCTCCGTACACTCTGTC
The DNA here is from genome assembly GCA_938084565.1 of Candidatus Kapaibacterium sp. GTDB lineage: Bacteria > Bacteroidota > Ignavibacteria > Kapaibacteriales > HRBIN21 > HRBIN21. Next base: position 29,624 of record CALKEU010000013.1, read on the forward strand.
GCCAGCTCCAGCGCCGCCGACATTAACGGCGCAGGTCGATGACCTCGGTGCCTGCTGGGGGCTGAAAGCGAAAATCTCGCGCCGTCACTGGCGGATTGGGCTGGAAGGAGCGGATGTGCCAGCGCTGGGTTCCTGCCTCTCCACGCAGTTCAATACCCAAAAGTTGCCAGTTGCGCGGGCGCACCATCAGCAGAGCTTCTGCAAAAGCGAACTCCGACAGGGGACAGCGTACATAGAGTGTATCGGCCGAACGCCGTACTACCGTCAACGGGGCCTGCTCGAGCATGGTAGTGATGACCTGTTCCAGTCCGCTACCGAGCGCTGCCGAGGCCGAAGAGATGAGCACTTGGCGGCGCGCAGGTATATAGCTCCAGACCGTGTCTCCATCGCTTACCACCAGATGCCCATTCCAGACGGCTCGAAAACGGTTTCCCCGGGCTACCTTCAGCGAGACTTCAACCCCATCGGGTGACACAGCCTCGAGAGCCAGACTCCGCAGGCGGCCGTAGAAGCGCCGCAGCCCTTCGAGCTCATCGGCATAGAGTACCGACGGCAGGAGGAGTATTGAGAGAACCCACCACCTCATTGCAGCTTCGCTAGCAGGGGCCCGCGCAACCCTGAGTACCCGGTCAATTCAGCCTCGATGGTGCCAATGAGTACCTTGGTGGCAACTTTGACCGGGATTTTCCGATCGTCGTCGCTGAGCCAAATGAGGATACGTCCCTCGCTACGGAAGAGCCCACCCTCGACAACGAGGGGTTCGATGAGCACACACCGAAATGTCCCCGCAGCAACCCGCACAATTTGTTTGCCATGGATGCGGACCCCAAGGTCATAGGTCTTGGTGCCGTAAAAGTTCTGCAGCCGGAGGATGGTGTCCTTCGGCATAGCCGAGAGGTTCAGGGTCCGTACGTAGTAGAAGGCCGAGACGATGTCGTGGACATGCCGTGGGATTGCAAACTCTCCCTCAGTAGTGACGGCTCGGCATTGGGCATGGTCGAGTCTGGCAGCGAAATCCCGGCGGTAGTTTCCTTCGCGCAAGCGCTGCTCGAATTCATAGGGGAAGATGCCAGCCACATCGATCACCGTGCGGTAGAAATCCCGCACTCGGTAAAGCCAGTCCAGTGCAGGGACAGAGCGGACCTCGAAGCGAATGTCGTAGCAGGGCCGTCCGAAGCGATAGACCGGCTGCGGGGCGATCTGGAAAGCGGCTGTGCCGGCTGTAATGAAGCGGTACTTGACATCGAATTCTAACCGTTCCCCGAAGCCGAAAGCTTCGTTCGGGAGAGCTCGCGTCCACTCCCCCGGTGGACAGGGCGGGGTGTCGGTATACAGGCTCGAGAGGGATGCTGCCAGTAGGAGGCCTCTTCGGAGAAGCATCGGCAATCTGCGCGCAGTGCTCTCCTCATTAGGACGCAGAGAGATCCGGCTTATCGCGCAGCATCAGTACACCGCTCCTGCGCGGCTATTTTTGCCCCTGTGCCGAGTGTGTCAGTAGCTGTGGAGAAGCCATGCATCGGTTTCGTATAGCGCTTGTGGGAGCTACGGTGGCCGTTCTGCTGCATGTGCAGGCCCGTGAGGTAGCGCCTTGGGAGTTGCGGGCTCGTGGGTTACGGTTCGGGATAGGAGGGCGCACATTGGTGGGTCCGGATGCTCAGCGAGCAGCCCCGCAGCTGGGTATCAACGCTGGGGGCTTTGCCCTCTTCGGCTTGGCCGGCTTTGCTGGTGGTGAGCTTGGGCTGCAGCTGGAACTACTCTATAGCCAACACACTGTCGAGCAGGAGATTCCGCTGGGGGCTGGGGAATATACGCTGCGGTATGATCTTGCGTACTTGGAACTCCCTGTCATGGTGCGTTTTGCGAGGCCGTTTGGAGAAATTGAGCTGGCGCCGCATGCAGGGGTAGTGCCGGCCGTGCGTATTGGTGGACGTCTGGAGCGGCGCGTGAGGACTAGCCCTCCGAGCAAGCTCGGAGCCGACTTCTCCCCTGCCGATGTCGGAATATTGATCGGAGTGGGCAGTGAGTTTGTGTTCCGCCGGTCAGCGCGCCTTTTTGTGGATCTCCGCTTCCAATGGGGGATGCTTTCCGTACTGCGTCAGGAGTTCAAACCGCTGTTACGGGAGGAGAAACCACTGCGTGCGCTCAGGCGGGCATCATACGGGGTCACAGTCGGGATTGGTTTCTGAGGGAGGTCCCCATGTGGCGGTGGCTGTGGATAGCGGGTGCAACAGCATTGATATGGGCCCAAGAATGGCAGCAGGGGGTGCGCTATACCATTCAGGCAGTGTTGGTGCCGGCGGAGACCTTGCTCCAGGTACAGACACGCATGGTCTACCGCAACAATTCCCCCGACACGTTGCGGGAACTCTACGTGCATCTGTACTGGAACATCTTTGCCCCCGGAAGCTATGCTCGGCAGCTCAGTCGGGAGCGCCGCCTAGAGCAGCTTCCTGAACTGCCCCCCGTACGGGTGGATTCTTTCGTCGTGGAAATGTCCACAGGGGAGCAGGGCAGGGAATACCAGGTGGACAATACCATTGTTCGATTGCCCCTGCCGCGCCCGCTGCTGCCGGGAGATTCTGTCGAGGTTCGCAGTAGCATCGCCCAGCGTGTACCGCCGGAGGGGTTGCGTATGGGGCGATTCGAGAACGACTACTTTGTGGCCCATTGGTTCCCGTCGGTCTGTGTCTACGATCGCTACGGCTGGCACACGGAGCAGTACCTTGGCGTGGGCGAGTTCTACGAAGAAATTGCCGACTACGAGGTGGAGCTGACGCTTCCGGGCACATATCTGGTCGTGCATTCAGGCGAGCTACTCAATGGAGCAGAGGTCCTTCCGGCGAGCATCCTGGAGCAGCTAGAGCGAGCACGGGCCGATACAGCACCGGTACGTGTGGCCGATTTGTCGGCACAGCCGCTTACGGATTCAACTCTCCGTACATGGCGCTTCCGCGCCGAGCGGATGCGTACGGTCGCCTGGGCTGCTGTCCAAAGCTACGTGTGGGACGTACAGCAATGGGATGGGATTCTCGTGCACGTCCTCTACCCGAAGCGGCTGGAGAGCTTTTACCGTGGCGAGGGCCTTCGTGCCGCTGTCCACGCCGTGCGGTACTTCTCCGAGTATCTCGGGCGCTACCCCTACCGGAATATGGTCGTCGTTGTTGGAGGCACAACCGGGGGCATGGAGTATCCGGGCCTTGTCTTCATCGGGCGCAACCTCGGTGGGGGGATCATGGCACCAGTAACGGTGGAGGTCATCCTCCACGAAATCGGGCACAACTGGTTCCCGATGATGGTCAATTCCAACGAGACCGAGTTCGGCTTTCAGGATGAGGGATTCAACACCTTCGTGACGACACTGGCGCTTGAGGCCTTCTATGGGAGGCAGCAGGCCGGGCTTCGTGTCTGGAAGGGGCTCCAGCCCTTTATCCCTCGGCTTGATGAGCGGACGTCCAATGCCATAGCGACCATCCTCTGGCAACTGACGGGCTGGGATGAGCCGCTGCTGACACGTTCGGATTGGCATCGAACAGCCGGAAGCTACAGTGTCAATGCCTATCCCAAGACGGCCTCGTTGCTCTTCATGCTACGGGGGATACTCGGCCCCCAGCTCTTCGACGAGCTCATGCGGGAGTATGTGCGCCGCTTTCGTTTCCGGCATGTGTATCCGGAGGATTTCGTGCAGCTGGCCACAGAGATTGCCTCACGGCATCGGGGGCAACGTTGTGACCTGCGTTGGTTCTTCGACCAATGGTACGCTCATACGCCAGTTGTGGACTATGCGCTCGCGGGCTTTCGGAATCGCCCAGCAAATGATGGGACATGGGAGACGCAGCTTCTGGTGGAGCGGCGCGGCAGTGCGATCCTGCCGGTAGAGGTGGAATTGCGCTTGGCTAATGGGGAGGCTCGTCGAGTACGGATTGGGGAAGAGAGCTTTCTCCGTGGGCCTGCACACATTGTGCACCATCTGCGACTGCCGGCCCCAGTAGTGGCAGCCGTACTCGATCCCGATACGCTGTTGCTGCTGGATGTGAATCGCCTGAACAACCGAAGTGGACTTCTGCCTCCGCTGGCGGTTCGGGCGTTCGTCGAGGCCTTTGCCCCGGACCCACCAGAGCTCTATGCATATGGCATCTCGTGGCAGCCTGCTTTCGGATACAACAGCGTCGATGGCCTCAAGCTGGGGCTTGAAGTGCGTGGGGGGTATCTGGGGCTCTTCCATCGGATACAGCTGTCGGTAGCACAAGGGCTCCGTTTCCGGCCACATTCATTCAACGGACTGGTTCGCTATCGGCATCTGCTGTGGCAGGTTCCGGGGCGTCCGCACCTGGAGGCGATGGTGGCATGGCAAGATGGATGGTGGCGTCTGCGGGGTGCAACAACGTTACAGCTGTCCCCGATACCACCATCGCCGTGGCAGTTGAGAGTTCGCTTAGCCGCTGGGTATTGGCGGCGACAGACGACGCAGTATGCATTCCCGGCTTCACCGCTCGGGTTGGGTGTATGGCCATCGCAGCAGCTGGAGCTGCTGATGGGGAAAGCTGTGCTTGTTGCACAGCGAGAATTCTCGGGGGGAAGCATCCGACTGCGTGGCAGCGTAGAGCCGCTGTGGTATCGCGAGGCTGTGCCCGCTGCTCTGCGTCCGGCTCCATTTGTCGATGGACGGAGTCTGATCCGAACGACGCTGGAGCTCTTGCTGCAGCCATCGCTGCCGCTGCCTATTCTGCTCCGAGGAGTGGCCGGGTGGTTTCTCCCCGACGATGAGGCAGGGCTCGTCCCGCCGTTGGTGGGGTTTCGCTTAGTGTCGGTATCGCCCTTTGAGGAGCTCGAGCTCCCGCTATACCGTTCGCCGGGTATTATAGGGCCGAGGGCACGGCAGCATCGGACAGCTCCTACCGGCGGTGGGTTCCTGCGAGGGTACATTCCGCAGGACCAGCTTGGGCGTGCCTTGGTAGCGGTCAACGCAGAGGTAGGGATTGCGCCGCTGTTGCGGGCTCTGCCGGGTCTTAGGATACTGGCCGCGCTGGTAGACGTTCAGCTCTTCGCCGATGGTGGGATGGTCGGGGAGCGCTTGAGCACGCCTGGGCGGTGGATGTTCGATGCGGGGGTGAGTTTGAGTCTGCCCTTGGTGTCGCCCATTCCGGGGTTTGCTTTCCCGCTGCTGGATCGGCTTGGAGTTCAGGCAGTGGCGCTCGATCTCCCCCTCTTCCTCACCCATCCACCGGCGGGCCAACGCCGATGGGCCTTCCGGTGGGGAATTCGGTTCCGCTCGCTGCAGCAGGCTGTCCTCGAGTGGTAACGGGCTTATGGGGCGGGGGTGGTGAGCATACGTTCGAGCTCCTCTTCCTGCTGCAGGAACTGTCTCCGGAGAGCGGCAGCCTGCTGTGGCTTGCGGCGTTGTTCGTAGGCGCGGCTGGCCAGCTCGACGAATGCCTGGCGGTAGGTGGAGCGTTCGGCCGGATCGTCCAATTGCCACCATGGCCGCTGGTGGAGCAAAGGGAGGAGGCGGCGCAGCGCCTCCTCAAAGTGCCCGCGTTCGGCAGCCTGTTGGGCTTGGGCCAGAGCAGCCTCCAGGATCGAGCGGACACGATGGCTGAGGGTGTCCGGTACCGCTGTCGGATAGCGGCTGCGATAGTGCGCCCGGAGCTGTTCGACCAGGGCCGATACGGTGGCAGGGTCGGAGAAGTCGTAGGCCGGAACCCGTAGGGCCGGGATTCCATAGACAGCGATGGAGACCGCGTGGCTGTCTGCTGGAAACCCTCGGGCGCGGAGCGAATCGGCCAGACGAGCCAGCACGCCGATGGTCAAATTCGTCCGCACAAGGCTCAAGGCCCCCCGCAGGAGAGCTACGCCCCACGGGGTGTCGTAGAGCGGAAACCAGCGGAGGAGCTGCTGCCGGATGAACTGGGCTTGTACGGAGACCCGGTGGAAGTCATCGCCCCAGATACCTGTGCGCGAGCGTAGAATGCGTAGTAGAGCGCTCGGCTGTTCGAAGCCGAAGAGCCGCAGGAGTGCAAAGGCCTGGGAGAAGCCTAGCTCAACGTAGTAGTGGATCTCGGGGAGCTCAAGGAGCTCCGCCATCGCTGCCAAATGCGCCCGTAGGCCTCGGTGCGCTCGGACATTGGCCAGCTTGTTATACTGGCTCGTGTCCGGAAAGCCTGCGTCGGCAGGGGTATCCCGTGGGATACCCACGATGGTGATTCGCCCCGTTTGAAGATCCACCAGGAGTACATGGTTAGCATCGGCGTGCGGGGTCGGATCCTGGAGGCGGGCATCGATGCCAATGAGGGCAATGGCAATGCAGTGTTGGCACGGCGGCAGCTGTCCTGTGGTGGATACTATTGGGGGAGCTGTACGGACGGAGGGGGTCGGAGGCCCAGCAATTGTATCGTCTGCCTTTAGGGAAGACTGTGCAAGCAGCGAATCGAGATGGTGCTCTGCTGGGCCACTCCAGAGCCTATGGCTGTAAAGCCACAGGAGGATCCCGCTGAAGAGGAGGGCAGCACCGAATATCCAGAGCCAGTACTTGCGCATGCTAGGGGGGAAGATGGGGGTTGGGAGACTTTCGCCGCCACAGCGCCACAGCAGCAGACTCAGCCCTTCCCACAGAGGCCTGTACTGCGGGGGGATTGAAATGGTAACGGCGATGCCGGCTATTCATGCTCCGCCGTTTGTGCTCCTGGTTCGGAGGGAGCCTCTTCCTGGGCTTTGGCTTCTTCCCAGAGAGAGTCCATCTCTGCCAGAGAGAGCTCTGCAAGCGGGGCTGAGGCACGCTGTTCGATGTATTGGAAGCGCCGCACGAACTTATCGTTGGCCGTTTGGAGGCACTCTTCGGCGTTGAGGTGCTCGAAGCGGGCAGCGTTGACCAGAGCAAAGAGGAGATCGCCCAGCTCGGCTGCAATGTGGGTCGGGGAGCCTGTGTCAAGGGCGGTGCGGAGTTCGCGGAATTCCTCCTCAACCTTGCGCCAAACTTCCTCACGGCGGGACCAATCGAAACCGACGCTAGCGGCGCGTTCCTGCAGGCGCTGTGCTCGGAGAAGGGCGGGTAGGCTGCGGGGGATCCCCTCCAGGAGCGAGCTGCGGCCTTCGTTCAGCTTGAGTTGTTCCCACCGTTGCTTGACTGCCTGTGCTGTATCAGCAGCGGCAGAGCCGAAGACGTGCGGGTGGCGGTGGATGAGCTTGAGGCGTTCCTGGGCAATCACAGTCTGCAGGTGGAATTCCCCTGCTTCCTCAGCAATAGCACTGTGCATGAGGACATGGAGGAGCAGGTCTCCCAGCTCTCGGGCAAGCTCAGCCGTATCACCATGGCGAATGGCTTCCACCGTCTCGTAGGCTTCCTCGATGAGCAGCGGGGCCAGGGAGGCATGCGTCTGTTCGCGGTCCCACGGGCATGCACGTCGCAGCAGGCGAACGGTCTCCCAGAGAGCCTGGAACTGAGCAACGGGGTCGTCATCCCGATGGGGTTCAGGGTGAGGATATGGCATAGCCACCGATGGTGGACAGGGACATCCAAGCGCAAAAATACGAGCGCTCTCGTGCCGGCGGGCATGGAAAGAGCTAATTTTGCATGAGCAATGCTGCCGTGCTGCACAGTCATACTGTTGCTGCTTGCCGCCTGCGCCAGCCTTCCGGAGCCCAATCCTCGGGATGTAGAAGCTCTCTACCGAGCAGCCCGTCAGGCATATGAGCGTAAGGATGACCAGCTGGCGCAGAAGTGGCTAGAGGTGCTCCGCACGCAGCACCCCGCCAGCCAGTATGCCGACGAAGCTCTCTTCCTGTTGGCCGAGATACGTTTCCGCCGCAGCGAGTATGTCATGGCTGCCTTCCTCTACCAGCAGCTCCGCCAGTCTTACCCGAGCAGCCCTCATGCTCGGACGGCTCTCTACAAGATGGCTCTAGCGTATGAGGCGCTCTCACCTCCGTACGATCGGGATCAGGACTATACCTACAAAGCTCTGCAAGTGCTCATGGAATTCCGCCAGCTCTACCCAGGCGATTCCCTCTTGCCGGATGTTGAACGGCGCATTCGGCAGCTGCGGAATAAGCTGGCGCAGCGAGACTACAGCATTGCGCAGCTCTACCGTAAGCTCGGAAGCCCGGAATCCGCGCTCATCTACTACGATGCCGTGCTCCAGCAGTATGGGGATACCGATGTTGCCGAGTTCGGCTATGTCGGCAAGATCGAGACCTTGCTTGAGCTGCAGCGTTGGCAAGACGCGCAGCAGCTCGTCGAACTGTACCGGCGCCTCTTTCCCAATGGAACCCAGCGGAGAGTTGTTGAAGCGTTAGCGACGAACCTTAGCCATGGACAGCGAAGTGCTCCCTAAAGGAAAGCCTCCGTCTGCTTCGGCAGTGGAGATGATGCATTTGGTGCTGCCCAACCATGCCAACCAGCTGGGGAATCTGCTGGGTGGACAGCTCATGCAGTGGATGGATATTGCTGCGGCGTTGGTTGCCATGCGCCATGCGGGCAAGGTGTGCGTGACGGCGGCCGTCGATAGTATTAGCTTCCTGGAACCGATTCGGGTCGGACACATCGTGCACATTCTGGCCTCTGTCAATCGGGCCTTCCGTACCTCGCTCGAAGTCGGGGTCAAGGTCTTCCGGGATGATCCCATCAATGGGACGCGGACCCATGCAGCTTCGGCCTACCTGACATTCGTCGCAATAGATCAGTACGGCAAGCCACTGCCCGTTCCCCCGGTGGAGCCCCAGACAGCTGATGAATGGCGCCGCTGGCGGGAAGCAGAATTACGGCGGCAACAACGGCTGCAGCAGCGTGAGCTGCTGCGGCAACTGAGGCATCACCACGATGTTCCACAAGCATCGGAGCACTGAGATGGTGCGTATTGCTCTCGTTGCTCTTCTGAGCTCGTTTATCGTCACGGGAGCCTCGGCGCAATTTGTCTACCGCGCGGCGATAGGTGCGGGAGTCCACCCCAAGTTTGGCATCAATGCAGGCGAAATTCCGTCAGGGACAAAAACAGGGGTTGCCTTTACAGGAGTACCTGACCTGTGGGCCCAAGGGGTACTGCCCCTGGACAAGTATGGCGAGATTGCCGTCGGGCTCGACATTGGCTACATGAGCCATGCGTTCATGACCAAGCCTGGGGATGCCGATACAACGCACGAGGGGAACACCTTCACCCAACACTACCGCTATCTCGGGATTGCACCGACGTTCTACCTGAATGTCCTGGGGTTAGGGCTCAACGTGGGGGTGCCGCTCGGCGGTACGCTGTCGAACCAGAGAGGGACTGTAGAGAAGGAGGTTCCGACTTCCGATATGGGGGTGTTCGTCGAGATACGGCTGGGTATTTCTGCCCCCTTGGTCAAGGATCCCAAGAGCGGGCGATTGAATTTACAGCTGTTTGCCTCCTATGGGCTGACGAAGCTGCCGGCCAAGTCCTACGAGCTCATTCGTTTAGGGCCGCAGCCACCGGTGCCGGATCGCTATGCTCCACGGATTGCTGCTTTAGCGGTGGGCTTGAGCTACCACTTCTTCTTGGGAGTTGAACGGGCTACGGTCGAATAGCGCAGCAGTGGCAGCCGCTGGCATTCGGGTTCACAAGCTGGGCGGGAGTGTCCTTGCGGACGCAGCCAGCATTGAGCAGGCGGTGCAGGCGGTTGTTGCAACGCAGGCAGAAGCAGCCGTGGTGGTTGTCTCTGCCTGTGCGGGGGTGACAGACACGCTGCACGAGATTGCCCGATATGCCGCAGTTGGCGATGTGCGTGCTGCTCACCGTATGCTGGAGCAGCTGTATGATCGCCACCGTGAGTACGCCGACCATTTGCTGCCAGCCGCCCAGCGGGAGCAGACAGCGGCAGCGCTCGGCCAGCTGATTGAGCATGCCATGCACTTGTGCCGGGGTGTGGCATATCTGCGGGAGCTCACCCCGCGGATGCACGATGCTCTATTAGCCTTCGGGGAGCTACTGGCCAGCCGACTCCTTGCCGACGTTTTCAGCTCTCTGCTCGGATCGGGCGTCCTCTTTGTAGATGCCCGAGACTGCGTTGTAACGGATGCAACATTCGGGCGGGCTCGCCCTCAGCTGCCCCTCATGCAACAGCGGCTGCGGGAGCTCGGCCTTTTAGAGCAACTCCAGCGCGGTGGGCTCCTGGTTACGCAAGGGTTCGTGGGAGCTACGCCCGAGGGGATGACCACGACGCTCGGGCGCGGTGGGTCCGATCTGTCTGCTGCCCTCTTTGCCGTGGCTGTTGGAGCTGAAGAGGTGGTCATCTGGAAAGATGTCCCCGGTGTCTTTACTGCTGATCCGGACTATATGCCAGAGGCGGAGCCGATACCGATGCTCTCTGCGGCCCACATGCGTGCTCTAGCTCTTGCAGGAGCACGAGTACTCCACCCAGACACATTAGGGCCGGCAATGGAGCACGGCATTGGTATCCGGATCCGGGGGGTGAGGCAGCCGACAGCTCCGGGGACGCTCGTGGTAGCACACTGGGAGGCACCTCCAGAGCCGCTCGCGCTGGCATGGCGAACCTCCTGTGAGGTCTATACAGCTCCAACCCCGGAGGCTGCGCGCACGTGGACTTCTCCAGTCGAGCTCGGCATCATCTCTCGAATGGGGACACTCCTTGTGACTGAATCACCGCTGGCTGAACCGCCTGCGGGATGGGAGAGCTGGCGGAGGCCACAGGCATTGCTCTCCCTCGTCGGCCACGCTCCCGAAAGATGGGCCCTCTCTATGGTGGAGCACTTTCTGCGTGCTCGTCTGGCATGCTCGGGCATATGGCTGGGGGATTCTCCCGCAGTCCTGCGTTTCCTCGTACCCCAGGAGACCTGGCCAGAGGCTGCGCAGTGCCTTCACCTGGAGCTTCTCCACTATCGTCATGCGAAGCTTTCGGTAGCACCGGCCGAAGGGTAAGCGGCCGCGCGCAGTATGGTTCGCAACGGACCCCACACGGACGGAAGCATAGAGAGCGAATACAGGCTCGATTGGAAGCTCCTGCGGCAATTGCTTCCCTTCGCTCGCCCATATAGGGGGTGGTTCGTGCTTGCACTCGCCCTGGCAGTGGTTGGAGCAGTACTGACGCCGGTGCGCCCATATATCAGTAAGCTCGCCGTCGATCATGCTGTCACGGCCCAGGCGTGGGAGGTCTTCCTCGGCTTTATTGGTCTCATTCTCCTGCTTGTGTTCACGGTCGCTGCCCTCCAGTATGGCTTGTCCTACCTCTTGCAGTGGATCGGGCAGCGGATACTATTTGCTGTGCGAACGCAGGTGTACGAGCACATCCTCCGGCTGGCCTTGCGCTTCTACGATACAACGCCGGTTGGACGCCTGGTGACGCGGACGACCAACGACGTCGAGGGGCTCAGCGAGCTCTTCTCCTCTGGGTTGGTCATGCTCATGGCCGATCTACTGCTGCTGCTCTGTATTGTTGGATTCATGCTCTGGACGGACTGGCGTTTGGCGCTGCTGACGCTGACTGTACTGCCACTGCTGGTGGTCGCAAGTGTCCTCTTCCGGGCCAAAGTGCGCACTGTCTATCGCCGTATTCGGCAACAGCTGGCGCGGCTCAACGCTTTCCTGAGCGAGCATCTCAGCGGTATTGCGACTGTCCTCCTCTTTCGGCAGCAGGCAGCCCAGTTCCAGCGGTTCGAACGCCTCAATCGCGACTACCTCCAGCTCCAGCGGCGTTCGGTCTTCTACTACGCCGTCTTCTTCCCGACAGTCGATCTGCTCTGGGCTCTGGCTCTTGTGGCTCTTCTCTGGTACGCGGCTGGAACCTTGGGGACGGGAAGCTTGAGCGTGGGGACGCTGATTGCCTTCCTGCAGTACGTGGAGATGTTCTTCCGCCCGATTCGGGATCTGACGGAGCGCTACAATGTGTTGCAGACGGCGTTGGCCTCGGCTGAGCGCATCTTGGAAATTTTGAATCTACGGCAGACAATCCCGGATCACCCGGAGGCTATACCCATGCCTCCGCTGCGCAGGGAGATCGAGTTCCGTCGCGTTACCTTCAGCTACGATGGACACACGCCCGTCCTCCAGGAGGTGTCCTTGACGGTGCGCAAAGGGGAGCTGGTGGCGTTTGTGGGAGCAACAGGCTCCGGGAAGACAACGGCGGTAAGTCTCCTATGTCGCTTCTACGAGCTCCAAGAGGGGGATATCCTCATCGATGGGCGCAGTATTCGGATGCTACAGCAGGCGAGTTTGCGCCGGAGAATAGCTCTGGTACTGCAGGATGATGTCCTCTTTTCCCGGACTGTGCTGGAGAACATCATCTTCGGCCGACCTATCTCGGAGGCAGAGGTCCGCCGTGCGCTCCGCCAGCTGGGTCTGGAAGCTCTCGTGCGCCGCCTCCCGAATGGGTTGGAAACCGTAGTGGGCGAACGTGGTGTGAATCTCTCTGCCGGAGAGCGTCAGCTCATTGCGCTCTGCCGGGCTTTTGTCGGCAACGCCGATGTGATGATCTTCGATGAACCTACGGCCCACATGGATTCAGAGACCGAAGCTCTGCTGGAGCAGGCCCTCGAAAGTGTGCGCCGTCAGGGGCGTACGTGTATAGTCATTGCGCACCGTCTGGCAACCGTCCGCCGGGCCGATCGCATAGTGGTCTTTCACCGCGGCAGGGTGGTCGAGGGAGGAACTCACGAGGAACTGCTGGCCCGAGGAGGTGTCTACGCCCGTCTTTACCGACTGCAGCTTATGGGGCTTACTGCTGAGCCGACGGAGGCGCCACGCGCGACTGCGCGGCAATGAGGCGGCGATGCTCCTGGTAGGTGCGGGAGAAGGCATGGCGGCGGGAGCCATCCCGCAGGAGGACGAAGTAGAGGAAGTCGTGCTCTTCGGGCTGCAGGGCGGCAGCGATTGCATCCGCACCCGGATTGTTGATGGGGCCTGGGGGTAGTCCGAGGGTGGTGTAAGTGTTGTAGGGGTGCGCAAAGCGGAGCTCGGAGCGGCTCACCGGTTGGCCAGGTTTGCTGAGTGCATAGGCTACGGTGGGATCGGCTTGAAGGGGCATGTTGCGGCGGAGGCGATTCCAGAAGACCCCGCTAATGCGGGCCCGTTCGTCCGCATGGGGGGTTTCGGCTTCGATGATCGAAGCGAGCGTAAGAACTTCGTGACGCGACAGCCCGCTTTGCTGGGCCTGTGCGGCGAAGCGGCGCTGCCAGAGGCGATCCTGCATCTGGAGAAGATGCTCAAGAACGGCTTCGGCTGGATGGCGCCAGAAGAACTCGTAAGTGTCCGGCATGAGATAGCCCTCGAGCGAGGCAATCGGAATGCCTCGAGCGGTCGCCAAGCTATCGGAGAAGGCCAGAGCTACCAAGCGGGCTGAATCAACCCCGACCTCCCGTTGGAGGAGAGAGGCAATCTGGACAACGGTGAGCCCTTCGGGGATTGTCACTCGCACTCGCCATACCTGGCGTCCGGAGAAGAGAGCGCGGAGCAAATGCCAGTACCGCTGTGAAGGGCCGAAACGGTACGTCCCGGCGTAGGCTCTCGCTCCTGTGATCCGGGCGTAGAGCGTTCCTGCCGTGGTGAAAAGCAGCGGCATCCGCAAGCGACAGGCGGAAGCAGCTCGCGTGAGAGCTTCCCGTACGGTGCTTCCTGGTGGTATCCAGCACTCGACTGGGTCCTCGAGTGGAAGGCGTTGCCCGAAATAGGCAGCCAGAGTCACGGCGAGGGTAAGGAGCGCTCCAGCAGCGGCGAGGCCGAATCGAGAAAGCCGCATGGTTCCAGCTTGCTGCTTTTCCCATACTGTGCCACGGCAGCCTACGGAGCAAGGTCTGTTGTGTAATTTTGCCCTGCTGACGGAAAGGTGCCGGAGTGGTCGAACGGGCTCGCCTGGAGAGCGAGTGTACCCCTAAACGGGGTACCGTGGGTTCGAATCCCACCCTTTCCGCAACAGATGACCCCGTAGCTCAGTGGTAGAGCAACGGCCTTTTAAGCCGTGGGTCGCTGGTTCGATCCCAGCCGGGGTCACCGACAGGCAATCCCCCACGGCACAAGGTCAGCTCAGCGCAGCACAATCATCTGCTCCACCGCCCTGAAGGGTCCCGACAGGAGGCGAACCCAGTAGATGCCGGCAGGGAGAGCGCTCAGATCGACCTCCTGCTGATAGTTCCCGGCGGGGAGCACGCCATCGAGGAGCTTTACAACCGTCTGACCCATAGCGTTGACGATATCGAGCCGTGTGGGCGCCTCCAGCCCTATGCTGTAGGTAAGCTGAACGGAGCGCTCTCGGACCGGGTTGGGGTGCACCGGATACAGCAGATACCCTTCAGGGGAGAGCCGAATGAGGCGCCCATTGACGAAGCAGCCGCCCAATTCGACGAGGCTGGGTGTGGTGGCCACCTCGACACAGGTCTCGCGCTCGGGCAAGCGCAGCTCCAACATCAGTTCAGCCCGCAGCACCTCACCCAGGTAAGTGTGGAAGCCCAGCCGGAGCAGCTCGCCGTTGCGGGCAAGGGGAGTCTGTCCATAAGCAGTAATGCGGAGGCGCACCATGCGGTCGGCCTCCGGCAGTTCCTGGATGTCGAATTGCCATGTGTTGTCCAGCGCCGGGCCTGCCTGGAGACTGCCAGGGATGTACCAGAGGAGCGTGCTGTTGTAGCGGATATCAGCTTGGAAGGCTCGTATGGCAGCCTCTGCCCATGCCGGACTGCGTCCTGTTAGAGTGAGCTGAATGGTGGAGCCCGGTGTCGTAAAGATTCGGCCAGGCTCTAACGCATAGGCGGTTGCTACCCGATAGCCTTCACCCCGGAGTGTAACCTGCAAGTTGGGGTCGATGGCATTCCGGATAGCTACCCGAGCCCAGTACGCCCGTGGCTCGGTCGGCAGGAAGCGGACCCGTACCCACACGGTGTCTGCAGCTGGAATGGAGATGGGGAAGGCCACAGGGTCGAGGAGCTCGAAGGCGGTCACGTCTCCTTCGACCAAGTCCAGCCCTGTGATGAGGATATCGCCCGCCGCGTTCGGGTTAATGATGGGGAAGGAGCCCTCAGGCTGGTCGCAGGTGAGCACACGCCCAAAGTCGAGCCCTTCGGCAGCAATAGTATTGATGCAGCCGCTGCCACGAAGCTCCACGGTGGTGGTCACAATGGGGTCCGTTCCTGGGGCTGCGTCGGAGACAATCTCTACGGTCGCCTGGCGCTCTCCAACAGTGCGAGGGGCGAAGCGAACTCCGAGGCGGAGTTCGCCACCATTGCGGGGAAGGCGATAGGGGAGCTCAGGCAGAGGTTGCAGCCAGGTAAAATCAGGATCGCTACCCGCTGCCCAGCGAATCTGGCTAATGGTCAGATCTGCCGTCGTGCTGGGATTGCGCAACACGACGGCAGCTGCTTCTTCAGCGCTCTGGCCTAGCAGAATGCAGTCGAAAGTGTATCCCTGGGTTTCCAGCTTCGGGAGGATCCCGATGCCCCGCACGAAGCCGGTGACGGGGTCGGCGTTAGTAAAGATAGCGTCAACACTATCGATGTGGGGGCCTTCAGCCGGTGGGCTATAGCGGACTCGGATGCGCACCTCAGACTGTTCGTTCGGTTGGACCTCTACCGGATTGCCAGCCGAAGGCTGCGGTTCGATCGAGAGGATCTGAAATGTTCCAGCCGGAACGAGCCCTCGGAGGCGCACCTCTGTCAAATACGCCGGTGAGCTTCCGCTGTTGCGCACGTAGAGAAGCGCTTCGTGCGTCGTGCCTACCCGGCGCTCACCCCAGTCGTACGAGGTGATGTACGGTCCTGCTTGGACGGCACGCCCTTGCCAGAGCGAGATATTCTTGTCGCCTGGTGGGGCATCGCAGACAAAGGTGACTGCAAGCCTATGGATTCCAACCTCCGTTGGCCGGTAGCAGGGCAACCTCAACTGCACCTGCTGCCCAGGAGGGATAACAATAGGCAGCGGAGGATCGAGTGTGAGCAGAGCAAAGGGAGCCTGGACCCCCTGGATGTCCGTAATGTGGAGTGTGTCGGTCCCGGGATTGCGGATAAGGAGTCCAGCAGTGTGGCAGACAGTTGTATTGACCGGAATAGTGCCTGCATCCCAGTCCTCGACCCAGATGTGGGGGAGGATACCGCGGCCGCGCAGCGCCCACCGGAATTCCGCACAGGTGGTGCGGACCACCAAAGTGTCCCAGTCATACTCTCCCTCGGGACGTTCCTGCCGTGGAGTATAGCGGAGCTGAAAAGCGTGGGTAGCGCCGCCGCCGAGCACCCGCTCAGGCGGAAGAACACCCCCGACGAGCTGGAAGACCTCACCAACGAGGAGGCGTGCTTCTTTCAGCGTCGTGGCACTGTCACGGGCGTTGTGCAGGATGAGGCTGAAATCCCGGGATTGCCCAACGCGGACAGCCCCAGCCTCAATGGGCTCGCTCGGCTCTGCAACGAGGCTGTCGGCTATGTACCAGACAGAGTCGATGGCCAGATTGCCCGCCCGGTCGAGCACTCCGATGCGGGCAAATGCGGAGTACCGTTTGTCGATGACCTCAACGCGGAAGACAAAACGTTCGACCTTAGGATAGGGCTTGAGCTCTTCTGCGGTGACGAAGCGCAGGCGGTAGTTGTAGCTCCCCTCGAGCAACTCGATTTGGGCGATACCCTGATCGATCTGGCGTGGATTGTCACCCTCTTTTCCATTGCGAATCTCTGTGGACAGGATTTCCCAGTCGCCGCACTCCACCCGCTTGTGGAGTTCAGGCGGGAGAGTGTCGAGCTCGTCGATCTTATTGATAGCCATAGCAGCGGGCCAGCCGTAGCTGTCATATTGGCTGAAGCCGTAAATGTAGCCTCCGAAAGGCGTCTCCCCGACAATCTTATGTGGCCCTGGCTGCATGCGGAGGACTACCCAGTACAAGTTGGTGCCTGGGATACGTTGCCCGAGAAACTCCGGATAGCGGCGCCAGACATGCTGGCCATCGACTTTGATGCTCTTGAGTTTGGTGTGCTGAGGATCGGTAGTGTCCCCAATGGCAATGAGGTTGAAGTAGTTTGTGGCGAATTGTTTGCTGGCTGGGGTTTGGAAGACGGTCGACCGCAGGTACTGCTCTACCGGTGTGACCACGATCATGAAGGGGTCGAAGTTCGGGTCGTTATCCCAGAAAGCAGAGTAGGAGTACTGCATTAACAGGACGGGTTTGTCCGCTTCCCAGATTGACTGTCCGTAGATGGAGGAGTCGAAGGGAGAGGTGCTCTTGTTGTATTCCCAGAAATCGCCCGCATACTGCAGCAGTCCGGACATGCTTCCCTGGAGCTGTCCACCGCGATACCAGCGGACTGTAAAGCGTGTGTTTGGCTGGGAGGCGAGGATGCGGAAGAAATCCCCCTTCCGCGCTTTGCGCTGGTACTCGATCGTTACGTATCGCTTCCCCCATGCCGAGATCGGGGGGAGCATCTCGACGAGGAAATCCCGGCTGATGGGGCCTGTCTCGGGCATCATCGGGATCATGGTACGCATGTGGAAGGAGATGAAGCCAATGGGCTTGTTACTGGCAACGCGTGTGCCGCTGAAGTCATTCTGTCCAGCTGGCGGATCGCCGCTGCCCCGCAGCATGTAGGTCTGTCCGCGATTGAGCATGACTGTGATGCGGTCACCAATCCGCCGTCCCCCGACCGTGCGTCCATAGCCCCGGCCATAGAGCTGAATGGTGACCAACGTCTGGTCCTCGGAGGCAACGATGACGAATCCGTTCCCCCGCTTCCATCCGAAGTCCTCGTAGTCGTAGTACGAGAGATGCATATACTCGGTCCCCCAGACATTGACCGGCAGAGCAAGGTAGCCATCCGATGTGTATGCCTTGCCGTTCAGCACGTACACCGAGATGGGGTGGGGGGCCGAGAGCCGAATGCCCTTTTGAGTGACTGTTTCACTCTCTCGGACCTCGTCGGTCCAGAAGAGATCGCCCTCGAGCAGGGAGAATGTTGTAATCTCCATGGCACGGACGGGCTTTACGCGTCGGATCCCATCGGCAGCGCTGTAGAGAGTTACCTCCGTGTTGTAGCTGGAGGTAACGTAGAT
Organism: Candidatus Kapaibacterium sp.; assembly: GCA_938084565.1. Taxonomy (GTDB): domain Bacteria; phylum Bacteroidota; class Ignavibacteria; order Kapaibacteriales; family HRBIN21; genus HRBIN21. The sequence goes on from CALKEU010000013.1 coordinate 47,599, forward strand.
TTCCAGCAGCTGTCCAGAGTAGCCGTCGACTTCGTTAGGGGGAATGGCAATCCAGAATTCGCGGCCTTGAGCAGAGTTGTTAAGGATCCACTCTGCCGGTGGTACCTTCGGGATGCGGGCCGTTAGAGAAGGTGGAGAGAGGGCGAGAACATAGAGCCCCAACACTAGTAGTAGTCGTCGCAGCATCGCTGTTACCTCTCAGGCGGTTTGTACGGTTTTCCAAATATACGCATTCCTCGGAATCCAGCCTGTTGGGGCGGGCTTCAGCGTGGGGTATGGTGAAACGGGAGAGCGTATCTTTGCGCCCTCTTCAGTCGGGCAGAGCGCTATGCTGTTTTCAGCGGTGCGGCACATACACTTCGTCGGGATTGGGGGCATTGGTATGAGCGGCTTAGCGGAGATTCTCCTTCAGCAAGGCTTTCGTGTCAGCGGCTCAGATCTAGTGGTGTCGGAGAACACAGAGTATCTCGAACGTCAGGGGGCACGTATCTTTTACGGGCACGATGCTGCCCACATTGAGGGAGCGGAGGTGGTTGTCTACTCCAGCGCGGTCAACCCGCGGGAGAATCCGGAGACGGTAGCAGCTGCTGAGCGCGGTATCCCGGTGTTGCGCCGTGCGGAGATGCTGGCCGAGGTGGCACGCCTGAAGTACTGCTTAGCTGTTGCTGGAACACATGGGAAAACAACGACAACCTCCCTTGCAGGGTTGCTTCTCATTCGTGCAGGGTTCGATCCGACCGTTATCGTCGGAGGACGCCTCCGGGGGCTTGGGGGAAGCAATGCGCGCCTGGGCCGCGGGGAGTGGATTGTCGTGGAGGCCGATGAATACGACCGTTCCTTCCTCTGCCTGCTACCCACCATTGCCGTAGTGACCAGCATTGAGGAAGAGCACTTGGACATCTATGCTGATCGGCACGACATCCTCGATGCGTTTGCGCGTTTTGCGAACAATGTGCCCTTCTATGGACTGGTTGTGCTCTGTGTCGATGACGGCGGGGTGAAGGATCTGCTCCCACGCTTGAGTCGGAAGGTGCGGACATACGGCCTATCCCCACAAAGTGATGTGCGCGGACGTCGGGTGCGTGTGCGTGAACGCACCACCCAATTCGAGGTCTTCGTGGAGGGGGAGTGGCTCGGCGAAGTCACGTTGCGGGTGCCCGGTATCCATAATGTCCGCAACGCATTGGGGGCTTTGGCAGTCGGATGGGAGCTCGGTATCCCGTTCGAGACAATGCGCCACGCATTGGAGGAGTTCACGGGTGTCTACCGTCGCTTTGAAATTGTGGGGGAACGCGAGGGGATTCTCTTTGTTGACGACTATGCGCACCATCCCACAGAGGTACGGGCAGCGCTCCACGCAGCTCGTCAGGGTTGGGACCGCCGACTGGTGTGTGTGTTTCAACCACATACGTATACGCGCACGCGTGACTTTGCAGCCGAATTCGGTAAAGCTTTCGATGAGGCCGATATCCTCATTGTGACGGATGTCTATCCGGCTCGTGAACAGCCCCTCCCAGGTGTAACGGGAGAGCTCGTTGCACAGGCAGCCCGCCGTAGCGGTCATCGAGCTGTGTACTATGCTCCGACGCTGGAGGAGGCAGCTCAGGTTGTGTCCTCACTCCTGCGCCCTGGCGATATGCTCTTGACGCTGGGGGCGGGCAATATTGCCAAACTTCACACCCTGTTGGGGGTCGTCAGCGAGGCCTAACAGCCGGTACGGTGGTGTCGGACGCAGAGAAGGGGCGTGCATCGGCTGCCTACGGTCGGCGATAGAAGTCCCCCTGCTGTGTAAATTTGCGCCGAATTGGAGCCAAAAAGGAGCACCAATGGCGGAGACCCAGCTGGAACAACGAGTGCGCTCCTACGATGGGGTTGTTGATCGCATCGTAGAACTCTTGGGAGAGGCCGAAGCACGGTATCTGCTGGAGCATCGTTGTACGACAATCCCCCGGGACCTTTTGCACCTGCCAGGTCCAGACTTCGTCGATCGGATCTTTGCTGCCTCTGATCGCAACAATCAGGTACTCCGAAATCTGCAGTGGATCTTCAACACGGGGCGTCTGGCGGGGACGGGCTATCTGTCCATCTTGCCTGTCGATCAAGGGGTAGAACATTCGGCCGGCGCTAGCTTTGCGCCGAACCCGATTTACTTCGACCCTGAGAACATTATCCGCCTGGCGCTTGAGGGTGGCTGTAATGCGGTCGCCTCTACCTTCGGTGTGCTCGGGAGCGTCGCACGCCGCTATGCGCACAAGATCCCCTTCATTGTCAAACTCAACCACAACGAGCTCCTCACCTATCCGAATAAGTACGACCAGGTACTCTTCGGCACTGTCCAGCGGGCATACGATATGGGGGCTGCGGCTGTGGGAGCTACAATCTACTTCGGCTCTGCAGAGAGCGCTCGGCAGATTCGGGAGATTGCAGATGCCTTTGCCCTTGCACATGAGCTCGGTATGGCAACGGTTTTGTGGTGCTATCTCCGCAATAGTGCCTTCAAGGCTGACAAGGACTACCATGTCGCGGCTGATTTGACCGGACAAGCTAACTACTTGGGGGTAACGCTTCAGGCTGATCTTGTCAAGCAGAAGCTACCCGAGAATAACGGCGGCTTTGTAGCGCTTTCCTTTGGGCGGACAAGCCCCCTGGTGTACGAACGGTTGACTTCCGATCACCCGATTGACTTATGCCGGTACCAAGTGGCAAATTGCTACATGGGCCGCATTGGATTGATTAACAGCGGTGGGGAATCCAAGGGGGCAAGCGATATGGCGGAGGCAGTGCGGACGGCCATCATCAACAAGCGAGCTGGTGGGATGGGGTTGATTGCAGGCCGGAAGGCCTTCCAACGTCCGCTGAAAGAGGGCATAGCCCTGCTCCAGGCGGTGCAGGATGTGTATCTTTCAGCGGCGATAGAGGTTGCCTGAGGTTGTCTTGGTTAGTCCCACACTACAGGAGCTGGACCGATGCAGCGGTGGTTGACGGGCTCTCTTGCGGCGTTGGTATTATTTGGCCTAGGGTGCTCGAAGGAGAGCACTGAGCCGGGCCCGCCCCCGAATTACTTTCCGCTCAAGGTGGGCAACTGGTGGGTGTACACGGGGATCGAGCTCGACACTGCAGGGGCAGAAGTGCCTGGGACGGAGTGGCGGGATTCGACTGTTGTGGTTGGGGAGGTCACTGTGCAGGGGCGGAAGGGCTACGTAATGGTGACATACCGCAGTGGGTCACGAGAGGGTGTTGATACAACGATCGTGGCTACAGATGGAGGGCGGCTATACATCTACTTAGAGGGCCACAGCGAAGAAATTCCTGGCCCCACAGGGTGGGTAAAGTTTGCCGATGTGGCTGCAGGGTCATGGCGTCTATTGGATACGACGGTGACAGATGCTCCCGTGGAGGAGAATTTGACGGTGACGGGGACCTTGAGCTGGGGGGGTGAGCGCGGAGGGGCGCAAGTGGTGACAGTCAAAGGGCGGCAGGTGACGGCACAGGAATTTCGCGTGCGAATACAGTTTGAGGGTAGACTTCGCTCCAGAGGGGTGGAGATAGGGACAATGTCCTTTACGATGGTGCAGCATCTCTGGGCTGCCGAGGGAATCGGGATTGTGCGGTGGCAGACAGATCCGTCTGAGATGGTGATACGCTCATCTCTACTCCCAGGTGGCCAGATGACACAAAAAGAAGAAGGAGAACGCACGATGCTGGTGGACTATTTCGTCCAGTAGCCTGGTGGGTGCTCCGTGGAGGGTTCGCCTAATTGGTAGGGCAGCGGTCTTGAAAACCGCCGGGCGCTGAGCCCATGAGGGTTCGAGTCCCTCACCCTCCGCTACTGCAGGGGGATCAAGGGAGGATTTCGCACTCTACTTCGACAACGCCTTCGCGAAGCATGTCGAGCGCTCGGGCAGCTGCTTCGGAGAGATCGAGGATGCGCTCAGGGTGATGGGGGCCTCGGTCGTTGATGCGGACCACAACAGAGCGTCCATTCCGGAGATTCGTGACGCGCACGCGCGTTCCAAAGGCGAGGCTCCGGTGCGCAGCAGTCAGTGCGGCTGGATCGTAGAGCTCTCCGCTGGCGGTAGGACGGCCCGCGAATTCAGCTCCGTAGAAAGAGGCCAAACCACGGAAGCGTTGTCCCGAGGAGGTAAAGCGCGTCGTTGAGGCACATCCGCTAATGCTCCAGAGAAAGGAGCACAGAACCACAGCGAACACGACAATGTACATGCTGCGAGCTACAGACGCACACTGATGCGCACTTCCCACAAGCGCTGTGCCGATGGCAATACGACCGTTGTGGAGCCAGTTGTAGTGCTCAGCTGCAAGAGAACGCGCTGGAGAAAGCCTGCTTCCCCGCGTAGGAGCTCGCTCAAAGGGATCTCGACGGTGAATTCTGCTTGCTGGAGTGGGTTCACCAGTAACCCTCCCCAGCGAAGGGTAATGCCACCGAGTTGGCCAGTAATGCGAGCGCGCATCTGCTCTAGGTCAAATGTCCCCGTGGTTGGGTCAATTTGGACATCCTGGATGAGTGCAAGCCCGCGGAAGAGCTCTGTAGCCGCTTTCGATGCCAATGTGGAGAGATTCGCCAGCGGGATCTCCCGTCCGAGGCCTCCGTTTGCACTCCAGGAGCCCTCTAACTCTTCCTGCGTGCGCCCTACGAGGAGCAGCCAGAGAACATCGCTAAAGAGCTTGCTTTCATCACCCGTGCCAGCTGTGCCGGCAATGCTGTAGCTCCAATTGCCGATGGAGAGATTCCGTCGAGTGCCGCGAAGAGTGAAGCGAATCTCGTAACTCTGCCGCTGGTTGTTGAAGAGCCGAACACCTTGGTAGCGGACTTCTATGTCCAGCTCAGGATTGTCGATTTCGCCCGTGGTAAAGCTGATCGTGCCGGTGGCAGCAAAGTTGCGGTAGAACTTGTAGACCGATCCGGGCCGTAGGCGGAGGCGTCCAAGGAGCTGTGGAATTCCTTCGGGCCCTGTGACATAGGCTAGCGGGATCGCTGGGTTTTCTGCTTCCAGATCGGCGTAGAGCTGTTGCGTTGGAGCTAAATCCATTGTGATCGAGACCGTCCCCAAAAGATAGATACGCACGTCGTAGAAGAGCCGGTCCATGAAGCTGGGTTCAGCGCGCACAACGGTTGGAGCCGTAGACGCGGTGTGCTCTTCTGTTTCCAGACTCGTTCCTTGGCCTGTAAGCCAGTGATAGTCAGCCAGCAGTGAGGTTGACGGAGGCACTATCCAACTTTCAGCCGGCATGAAGAGACGGGCAGTCCGAATGAGAAGGGAACCGCGTAACTGCGGCCGTTCCCAAGTGCCAACAAGCTGGAGGGGCGGTTCTCCGGTTGCAAGGACCAAGGGTCCGTAGAGGGGCGTCCGCGCACGGGCCGAGCTATAGCTGAGCACCAGGATTTGGGGTGAGCGAAACTGAAGCTCTAAGTTCCAGGGACGCAGCTGGCGGAATCCGATGGTCCCTGTCACCGTTGCTCTCCCCTCAGGGAATTCCTCCGGTACATTGCGCAACACCAGGTGCTCGATGGTAAGCTGCTGCCCCTGTAGACGGAACCTAAAGGTGGCCGTATAACTTATGCCGGTTGTACTCACCGCAAAGGCCAGCGAATCCCCCCGAGCTGACCCGGTAACAGTAAGGTCCGAGGGTAGATGCCCATTCAGCGCAATATCCATGTGGAGGGAGCCGTGGAGCTGGCGCAGTTCTGGAACGAAGGGGCTCAGGAGAGCAGCATTGAGCTGACTGGCCTCAATCCGAACAGAGACAGGGATGCGGCTGAAGAGCTTGTCCTGCAGGGGAAACGAGGCGATCTGTAACTGCAGGCGGTGGAGGCCTGCCTGAAGAGTTGCTACTCCACGCAGGCGCTCGGCAGTGGCAGCGGCCGTGACGGAGAGGTTGCCAAGATAGGTGGTGTCGTAGCTGAGCTGCCTCAGCGACAGCCCCAGCTGTCCCTCGGGGGTGTCCAATCGGCCAGAGAGCACAAGGGTTAGCGTATCGAGATGGCCCGCAAGGGGGATAAGCTCCGGACGCCGGTACTCCGGCGGAAGGAGGGGCCAGAGATCGGACAGAAGCATGTGGTACAGATCAGCTCGCAGGTGCAGGGAATCTCCGAAGACGCGTCCGCGGAGGCGCAAGCGCTCGTGCCCTCGACGCTCCAGGAGCATGGTATCAACTGTTAGGCCAGCTGCAGCTAGCCGGAGAGTGGCCGGGGCAGCAGTTCTCCATGCAAAACCTGACGGGAGGTGCTGTAGACCCAGAGAATCAAGTCTGACAACGTACTGTCCCGTGCTCTGCTCCAATACAGCCGAAGCAGCAGCAGTTACAAGGTCCTGGAGGGCAACTCGAAGGCTGAGCTGCCCTGTTCTACTGCTGAGCTCCCACCGGAGTTCGAGGGTATCTACCGTCTGTGCCCCAAGCTGCAGCGACAGACTATGCAGCATGCCACTTGTGCTGGCCAACATTGGGTATGTTCCAGAGAGGTGAAAGCCGATGCCAACACTATCCAGACGGAGCCAATCGCTACGGATGGAGAGGCTGTCGGTGGCAATTGTCAGGAAGCGTCCGCTGCAACGCTGGAGCCAGAGGAAGGCAGTATCGGTTTTGGCGCTCAACGTTCCGGCCATCGAGAGAGAACCCTGGAGCTGCAGCGGGGAAGACCATTGCTCGAGCCAGCCGAGATCATGCAGCTCAACCGTGAAGTGCAGCTCGGCACTGTCAGGGAGAGCCATGGGGGGAGGGAGTGTAACGGAGGAAGAGAGCGTACGCTGATGCTCAGCCAACCACCGTGCGGTGGCATATCCGAGGCTCTGCAGCAAGAGTGGGACAGTAGATAGGCGCCAGTTCCCCGACAACTGGATGGTGAAGGGATCCCCGCGGAGCTGCAGAAAGCGTCCCGAGAGAGAGGGACGGCTGACCTGAAGCATCACCTCGAAAGGCAGGAGAGTCCACCAGTGGTACTGGAGGTGCTCGACCTGAGCCTGGAAAAAACCCTCGAGGCTATCGGGGTGGAGTCCCTGTCCAGACAGTTGAGCTCGGAGGGTGAGTAGCTCCGGGAGTGCTGTATCGGCAGCGAGTGCTGCTAGGGGAAGGTTGACCAAAGTTGCCTCCAGACGGTAGCTCGGCCGCGTCACTGGCATGAGCTGTAGCCAGCCAACGAGCTTAACTGTAGCGGTGTCGGACACTACGAGCAAGCGGCCGTATGCGGTATCCACCTGCAGGAAACCCTCGCTCAGGCGGGCCGAGAGGTGAGCCTCCTGGATAGGGATTCCCCGAATGGAGCCACCGCTGAGGTGCGCACGTACGTAGAGCTCAGTGTGCTCGAGCTCCTGCCCGCTGCCGTCTAACTGGAGTGTGCCGCGGAGAGTGCTCGGGAGAGAAAGCTCGGGCAGAAGTTGGCCGACGTCGAACTTCGGTGTGGAAAGGGAGAGGCTGTAGAGGGGGCGTGGAGTATTCCAATGGCGCAGGCGTACCCGGAGGGAAAAACGGCCTGGCTGCGTCTCTACGTCCCCGGAGGCCTCTAACTCTGCTGGACTGAGAGCGAAGCGGAGGTGGCGCAGCCGTATCAGAGCGAGTCGTTGAGTCTGCGGGGGTAGCTCGGGTGCAAGGTAGGGAAGGAGTTCAGGTGGAATGGTGGCCGATTCGACAACACCTCGGACTTGAGGATGCTCCGCTATCGGGGTAACGTGTAGTGCTCGCAATTGTGCGTAGGCGCTCCCGAGTCGGAGGGTCAGATCCGGAATAGACAACTGCTGCAAAGTCCCCTCGAGATGAGCCGTCGCCGAGAGCTTTCCCGGAAGCTTTGGAAGGGAGGGAAACCAATCGGCCAGGCGGGGGAAATCGAGTGAATCAAGCTGGAGTAAGCCGTGGAGCTGACCAAAACGGAGCACAGAGTCAGGCGATGTCTTCGGCTGGGGCTGCGGCATATGGGCATGGAGCTCCAGACGCAGTCCCAGCCCGGGGGAGCGGAGCCGTACCCCCTCGAGGCGAAAGGATGTAGGAGCTAGGGCTATAGAGCCCTGGAACTGCTCAACCGTGGTGCTGGACAGAAGCTCGCGAAAGCGGAGTCTGCGCACGGCAACGTACATCCGGTGCTGATGGGGGAAGAGCGTAGCGCTTATCAGGAAGTCTACGCCCTGCAGCTGCCACTGCCCTTGGCCCAGCACTCCTTCGGTGGCAGGGGCGAGGGAATCAACCAGGAGTATCCTGCCCCGATGGCCCTGGATACTGCGCAGCCAGACAGAGATGTTGGGCGGCTGACCGCCCTGCGTGTCCGCACCCAAGATGCGCTCCAGATTCCACAGGCCGTCGTGGCCACGGCGGAGGCCAATGAAGGGGCGTTCAAGCACAAGGGACGGAATGACAACACGCCGGTGCGTAAGGGCAAAGGCTTCGTAACTGAGGAGGGCTGAAGGCACGAAGATGACCGTATCGCCGTGGGCATCCTGCAGGAGGAGCTCGCGAAGCTCGAGGCCCGAAAGCCCGCGGAGGCGCACTGCCCCAATGGAGAGCTGCCCTTCACGGAGCTCCTGGTTGAGGCGCTCGATGAGCTGCTGCAGGAGCCACCTCTGAACAACGGGCAGTTGTAAGAGTGCCACGCACCCTATACCGACAATGAGGAGAGCGCCCACCAGTGCTCCGAGACGATAGAGCCATGGGCGGGACCGGTTGTGAGGCATAGGAGCGTACTATCCTTGGAATTCTCCCGAGCGCTCGAGGAAGCGGCAGAGCAGCTGGATTGCCGCCTCAACGTCTGCTTTGTGAACACACTCGACGACCGAGTGTGTGTAACGATTCGGGATGGAAATGGTGCAGACAGGGATGCCGGCGCGGCTGAGCTGCATGGCCGCAGCGTCGGTCCCGCCACGGGGCAGTATCTCGAGCTGGTGTGGAATTGCTTCCTGCTCGGCAATCTGGCGCAGGAAGCGTACCAGAGCGGGATGGGAGATCGAGTAAGAGTCCACAAGCTTGATGGCAACCCCGTGACCCAGCCGAGTGCAGTACTGATGTTCTTCCATCCCCGGGGTGTCGGCGGCAATGGTAACATCGATCGCAATGCCAAGATGAGGGTCAAGGCCAAAGGCAGCAGTCCGAGCTCCCCGGAGGCCAACCTCTTCCTGGACAGTAGCTACAGCGTAGACAGTATCGGGACTCTGGCGGTACCGCTTGAAGGCTTCCACCATGACGTAGAGTCCCACGCGGTTGTCCAATGCCTTGCCGGTGTAGAAGTTGCCCATCTCGATGAGCTCGCGCTCGAGCGTAATGGGATCCCCGATGCTGACGAGCTCCTTGACCTCGTCGGCGGGCAGTCCGACATCAATGAAGAGCTCCTCCAGTGGAATGACCTTGGAGCGCTCTTCCGGGGTGGTCAGATGGGTTGCTTTGATCCCGATGACTCCATCGAGCACCCGTCGGCCATAGATCTTGACCCGCTGCGCCACGAGCGTGCGAGGGTCAAAGCCGCCGAGGGGATGGAAATAGAGGAAGCCCTCCTTGTGAATGGCGCGGACGAGGAAGGCAATCTCGTCCATGTGAGCAGCCAGCATCAGGGTGCGAGGCTGCGCTCCAGTGCCGTGCCGACGGGCGATGACATTACCCATGGCATCGATACGGATGTCATCGGCATAGTCCTGGAGCTCTGCCACGACGAGCTCTCGGAGGGCCTCTTCACGGCCCGGGACACCAGGAGTGGCACACAAACGCCGGAGGAGTTCTACGGACATGACCGCGGTACAGCCACGTAGTCACACCTACTCTTCGCCCTGGGCTCTGCTGTAGAGGGCAGTGCCATTGACGTGGTGGAGCTTTTCAACGTGCATCCATACTACCCCATCGGCTGTCAGGGTTGACAGCGCCTCGAGGAGTTCGGTTTCGCTGAGGGGTTCTTCGGCCAGATACCGGCATCGGTACCAGTCTACCAGGACGATCGGCGGAGTTGGCCCTGGATAGACCTTCGTGCCGCGGTTGGAGATCATCTGGAGGCGCAGTTTGCCAATGCGTTCAGGGAGTTTAGGCACTCCTGCGGGGGAGCGGACGAAGAGATCCATCCCATAGAGCTGCCATGCTACCTCGGGCAGAGAGCTCATCGGCTGGGGGGTGGGCTCGGAAGCCGAGAGGGGGTGCGGGTACTCCGTAAAGTCGAGTGGGCGGAGATTGCTGATAATGGCGCGGGCGAACTCTCTCGTGCTGGCATTACCGCCGAGATCCCGGGTGCGCAGACCGCTGGCCAGAGTCAGGCGCAGGGCTTCCTCGATTCGCTCTGCGTGGCGATGGAGCCCCAGGAAGCGCAGCATCTGAGTAGCCGAAAGCAGCAGTGCGGTGGGATTGGCAATGCCACGGCCGGCAATGTCGGGGGCTGAACCGTGGACGGCTTCGAAGACGGCGCGTCCGTGCCCTACATTACCCCCGGGAGCAACACCGAGCCCGCCAACGAGGCCAGCGCAGAGATCGCTCACAAGGTCGCCGAAGAGGTTGGGCAAGACCAGTACGTCGAAACTCTCCGGCCGTACGACCAGCTGCATGCAGAGATTGTCCACCAGGATGTCGTCGGCCTGAAGTTCTGGGTAGTCAGCGGCAATGGCGTAGAAGCGCTCACGGAAGAGCCCATCGCTCATCTTGTGGATGTTGGCTTTGTGGACGCAGGTGAGGCGACGGCGGCCCTGACTGCGGGCCAGTTCGAAGGCAAAGCGCAGGAAGATGTCCGAACCCGGGCGGGTGATGATGCGCAGTTGTTGCACCACGTCGGGAGTTTGCCAGTATTCGATGCCGCCGTAAGTATCCTCGATGTTTTCCCGCAGCACGATGAGGTCCACGTTGTCAAAGCGTGTACGCACACCGGGCAGCGATCGGGCTGGGCGTACGTTTGCGAAAAGATCCAGGATCTTACGGATGGTGACGTTGATGCTCTTGTGGCCTGTCCCGATCGGGGTCGTCGTCGGGCCCTTCAGAGCTACGCGGTTGCGGAGGATGGACTGCAGGGTCTGTGGGGGCAGTGGGGTACCGTAGAGGCGTGCGCATTCGAGCCCGGCTGGCTGTTCATCCCACTCAATCGGGACGCTTGCGGCATCCAAGATTTCTTGAACTGCCGCGGTGATTTCCGGCCCAATACCATCGCCGCGAATGAGTGTGATGCGCCGATGGAGTTCCACCGAGGAAACCGTTTCCATAGCCTTCAAGGAGTGTTCTGACACGCTCAGCGGAGACGAAGTGGGGCTGCGGCAGCTTGTACGATCTCGTACGTTGTGCCGTACCGATGGACCAACGCCACGAAGGAACAGTGGGCGGGCTTCCAGTCTACGCCAGCAGGGAAGCGATACGTGTAACGGCGCTGCAACACAGTGCCGGCAGGGGCCCCTGTCGGATGGAGCTGCTCCCCCCAGGCTCCTCCGATGCCATCTCGGAGGACGAAGCGGTGGAGGTAGTTTGGAATATCGGGCGGATTCCGGCGGTAGTCCAGCTGGTATTGGACCACGCTGTCCTCCACCAGGTAGAGGGCCAGATAGTGGTCGGGTGTGCCCGGCTGGCGATAGCGGACGGTAACCTCGAGGCTGACGGTGCTCGTGAGGGTGTCCATTGTCGCATCGAGCTCGAGCTCGAGCGGGGCACTGCGCTGGAGCTCTTCAGCCACGGCAGCTGCCCAGGCATCTTTGCCGAGGATGTGTCCTGTTGGGTAGCCGCGCCGATTGACCATCCCATTCGGATTACCCGCACGGCTGATGCCGAAGAAACGGTCGAGCTCTTCAGAGACTGGATTGCGGAAGTCATACGTGTATGGCGGGGCCGTCGGACGGGCAAAGAAGCCAGCATGGACACTGATGAGGATGAGACGCTCGCCATAGCGCTGCCGCAGTTCCTCGGCCCGTTCGTGTGCCTCCGGACAATTCCCGCAGCGAAAGCCAGTGTAGTCCTCCAGGACAACGCGACGGCTCTGCCCTATCGAATCCCCCTCCGAAAGGGAGCCTTCCCGGTAGGGAGGCTCAATAACGTCGCAGCCCAGTGCCCACCCCAGCCCCCCTACAAGCCCCACGGTCGAGATTACCCAGCCGAACAAGATACGGCGCAGCATGACAGCTCTCTCTCGAGCACCAACACGGCGTGGACCGCCGTTAACGGAGGCTCTCGACGGCTCGGAAGACCTCGTCATAGGGCGGCTCAAGCCGGGGATCTTCACTGACCCACTTGTAGCGCACAGTCCCCGTCCCATCGATGAGAAAGACACTGCGCTTAGCGGCTATATAGCCCGGCAGACCAGCGAAGTCCTCGTGGTAGACTTCGTAGAGGCGCACGACCTCACGGTTGTAATCGGAGAGCAGGGGGAAGGGGAAATTGTGTTCTTGTGCGAAGGCCTTGTTGGCGAAAGGTCCATCGACGCTGATGGCAACAAGGTGCGCATTGAGCTCTGCCAGTCGGCCGAAGGAATCTCGAAAGGTGCATAGCTCTTTCGTGCAGACCCCTGTAAAGGCCCCGGGGAAGAAGGCTAAGAGAATCGGCTTGCCCTGTGCTAAGAATTCCGCCAGTGAACGCCACGTAAGTTCCGTATCAACCAGCCGGAAGTCTGGAGCTTTCTGCCCAACGTCGACACCCATTGGAACTCCCAGTTGAGTGGAACATGCGATAGTGCAAAGTTACGGACTCACGCCTGGTGCGCTGGTATGCATTTCCTAATTTGCGGATGGGCATCCGTATGTGTCACACTGTGCCAGAGTGATGCGTGCGACGAAATCTGTCGACGAACTCATTCGGGAAGCTCAACAGACGCAAGAGCTACGACGGGTTCTGGGGCCGGCCAATTTGGTGGCTTTGGGGATCGGAGCCATCATAGGGGCGGGGATCTTTGTATTGACAGGGCAAGCAGCAGCACAATATGCGGGACCGGCCATTGCGCTTTCGTTTGTGATTTCTGGCATTGGCTGTGTGTTTGCTGCGCTCTGCTACGCAGAGTTTGCCTCCCTCATTCCGATTGCTGGGAGTGCGTATACATATGCGTACGCCACACTCGGGCGCTTTTTCGCTTGGGTGATCGGCTGGGATCTGCTCCTGGAGTACTTGTTCGGTGCCTCCACTGTAGCGGTAGGATGGTCAGGCTATGTAGTCAGCTGGTTGGCCGATATCGGGGTGCACATTCCTCGGGAGTGGGCCGCAGCCCCGTTGGCGTATGATCCGAAGGTGCACCAGTGGACATCGACGGGGGCAATCTTCAATCTCCCGGCAGCCCTGATCATTGTGCTCCTGACGGTCTTGCTCGTGTTGGGCATTCGAGAGTCAGCCACTTTCAACAATATCATCGTGCTGGTGAAGGTGGGGGTCATCGTGCTGTTTATTGTCTTCGGTGCGGCCTATGTCAATGTGGCCAATTGGCTGCCCTTTATTCCCGAGAATACAGGGCAGTTTGGGCATTACGGGTGGAGTGGGGTCTTGCGTGGGGCTGGGGTGATTTTCTTCGCCTACATTGGATTCGATGCCGTATCGACGGCGGCTCAAGAGGCTCGGAATCCACAGCGAGATATGCCAATTGGGATCATCGGTTCTCTGGGGATTTCGACCCTGCTCTATATCCTCGTGGCGCTCGTCATGACGGGGGTGGTCGACTATCGCCAGCTGGGGGTACCCGATCCGATGGCCGTGGCAGTCAACGCCATGCAAAGTGCAAGTGGGGAGCCGCTCTACTGGCTGCGTCACGCCATTAAGCTCGGTGCCATTGCAGGCCTCAGCTCGGTGATTCTTGTCCTGCTTCTGGGGCAGCCTCGGATTTTCTATGCGATGGCCAAGGATGGACTTCTGCCGCCGTTCTTCTCCCACGTTCACAAACGCTTCCGTACACCGGCCCGGGCAACACTATTGACGGGGGCAGTGGCGGCGTTGATTGCTGGGCTTTTCCCCATTGGCATCCTAGGCGAGCTTGTGTCTATCGGGACGCTGCTGGCTTTCACGATTGTTTCCATAGCTGTCATTGTGCTGCGGTATCAGCGGCCGGATCTTCCGCGCCCGTTCCGCGTCCCTCTGATGCCGGTTGTGCCTATCCTCGGGGCGCTGGTTTCCCTAGTGCAGATGTTCTCCCTGCCGCTCGATACGTGGATTCGGCTGCTGGGGTGGATGGCCTTAGGACTGCTCCTATATGCTGTCTACGGCCGGCGGCATGGTGCAGTCTTACAGCGGCAGCGCGTCAGCTAATGCCGAAGCCGGCCCTGCTGCTGGTGGGCTATGGGCGCATGGGCCAAGAAGTCGAGCGCGTGGCCTCCCAGATGGGCTTTCCCGTGGTAGGTATTGCATCGGGCTCTCGCCCTCTTCAGCCGGAAATGCTCCAGAGGGCTGAGGTCGTGGTGGATTTCTCTGTTCCGGAGGCAGTGCTCCCGACGGCCCGACGTGTCTTGGAGGCTGGAAAGCGGCTGGTCATTGGCACAACGGGATGGGCGGCTCAGCGGGAGGAGCTTCGCACGCTGACGGAGGAGATGGAAGGGGGGGTCGTCTACGGGAGCAATTTTGCGCTTGGGCTGCAGCTCTTTCTTCGTCTGGTAGAGCAGGCAGCGCGCCTTGTGGCCCCCTTCGAGGAGTACGACCTCTTTGTGCATGAGATCCACCATCGCGCCAAGCGCGATGCCCCGAGCGGGACGGCCCTTCTTTTAGCGGAGCGGATTCTCCAGGCTCTGCCGCGAAAGCGGCGTCTCCTCACCGAGGCCCGTGGACCTCTGCCGGCAGAGGTGCTCCATGTGAGCTCTTCCCGCGGCGGGAGTGTTGTGGGAGTCCATACTGTCTTCATCGATGCCGAAGGCGAAAGCCTCGAGCTGGTGCATCGGGCCAAGAGCCGACGCCCGTTTGCGGTGGGAGCGCTTATTGCTGCCGAATGGATCGCACAGCGTCGGGGATTCTATGAGTTCGGGCAGGTGGTGGAGGAGCTTCTATCCTAAGGGGTGGCTGTGGATCTGTGCGGCGGTGAGTGTGGCCGCTTCGGAGCCGCCCGCAGAGGTGGAGTTCTTGCAGCCGCTGCCAATCATTGAGCTACCCAGCTCGGCTCGGTTTGCAACGGCTACGGTCCTACTGCGCAACCGTGGGGGGCGCCTGTTGCGCATTGGAGGCGTACGGAGTAGCTGCTGGTGTGCTACCGCAGTCGTCCAACGCGGGGAGGTCCCGCCTGATTCACTGTCGGTCCTCCGGATTCAGGTGACTGCGGCAGGCTTGGATCCGGATAGCCTTACGTGGTTACAGTTTACGCTCGAGAGCAATGCCTGCAACAGTCCCACTCCCTTACGACTCGCCGTTCGCCGGCGTCAGTGAGGGTTGGGAGAGCTGGAGGGCCCAGAGCCGAGCATAGAGGCCACCGCGGGCGAGCAATTCTGCATGGGTACCGCGTTCGACAATACGCCCGCGGTCGAGTACAAGGATCTCATCGGCGTGGAGGATCGTCGAGAGACGATGCGCCACAATGATCGCAGAACGCCCGTGGAGAGCTTGATCGATGGCGTGCTGAACAGTGCGCTCGGCCTCTGCATCCAGGGCAGAGGTGGCCTCGTCGAAGAGCAAAATGGCTGGATTGCGCACCAAGGCACGAGCAATCGCAATGCGCTGACGCTGCCCGCCAGAGAGAAGAACGCCTCGGTCCCCTACGATGGTATCGTAGCCGTGGGGAAGTTCGACGATGAAATCGTGAGCATTCGCTAGCCGAGCAGCACGGACGATCTCCTCGATCGTTGCCTCTGGTGCCCCGAAGCGGATGTTATTGGCAACCGTGTCGTTGAAGAGCGGGGCCTCCTGCGGGACAATACCGAAGAGGGCGCGGTAGTCCTCGAGCCGAAATTCCCGGATGTCGATCCCATCGAGCAGAATGCGCCCTTGCTGGGGATCGTAGAAGCGGATGAGCAGGTCGAGCAGTGTCGATTTCCCACAGCCACTGGCTCCAACGATAGCAATCTTTCGGCCTCGTTCGAGTACGAAGCTGATGTTCTGCAATACCGGGGATCCGGGCCGGTACCAGAAGCTCACTGCCTCGACTCGTAGCTCCTGCCAGCTTGTGGGGACTGGTAGACGCCCGGAGCGGACCGTAGGTTCTTGGCCGAGGATCCGGAAGATCCGTTCGGCAGCTACAAGGCCGCGCTGCAGCTGGGAGATGGAGTGTAGCACCGCTGCAATGGGCGCCATGACAGCAAAAAGGCAGAACAGGAAGGTCAAGAGCTCATACGGCTGCATCTGCCCGGCCAGTACATGCTGCCCGCCCACGATGAGCACGACGGTGAGTGCCCCAATGGCTAAGAGCTCGTTGATACCGGGAAGGAGCGCCATGACGCGCTGGTGCTTTAGTGCCGAACGGACGTAGGCTGAGGTCTCTCGGGCAAAGGCTTCGGCCATGCGCTCTTCGGCAGAGAAGGCTTTCACAATGCGGATTGAGCTCAGAAGCTCCTGCAGGATGGCCATCGAGTTAGCTAGCGTTACCTGCATGCGGCTACCGTAGCGGCGCAAGTACTTAGTCGCCGTCCGAATGAGCACAAGGCTGATGAGGCTACTGCTCAGAGCAATCAGCGTCAGTTCCCACGATAGTGCTACCAAGAGCACCATGAACAACAGCGCCTGCAGACTCTCCCGCACAAGCGTCAGCGATGCCCCAACCATGCTGGCGTTGAGTGTGAGGACATCGTTGGTGACAACAGACATCAGCTCTCCGGTTCGCTGTCCGGAGAAGTAGCCCACGGGGAGGCGCACCAGACGGCTGACGAGCGCATCACGGATGCGTTTAATGATGCCCTCCTCGACCTGCACGCTGAGCAGAGCGCTGGCGTACTTGAGCACGTTCTTGCACAGGAAGAGGGCAAAAACGACGGCTCCCAGACGCACGAGCGTCGTCTGCGCCGTCGGTCCCATCAGCCATGACGCTATAGTGCCGAAGATGGCATGTTTGAGCTGCCCCATGGGGTCAGATGGGACCGGAGGCGGTGGCGCTTGGCCGTAGCCAAAGAGGACACGGAAGATGGGTTCGACAATGGCAATGGAGGCCGTGCTCACCAGCGATAGAAGCGAGTTTAGCACAACGGCTGCCAGCAGAAGTTTCCCGGAGGGCAGGATGAAACGGCGGAGCACCTGCCGGATGAGCCAGCTCGACCTCATGCGTGGGAGATAGATATGGCACCGACGTGCTGCAACAGACGCTCGAATGCTGCCAGAACTGCCTCGACGGGGATGCTCTGCACGCTGCCCTCACGGGTGTAGACTGCCTCGTATGGCGAGCGGTACGGAAGCCATGGCATCAGATCCGGGCGATCCCAGACGTAGAGTACAACGCATGGGCGCTGCCAAGCTGCTGCTAGGTGGACAGCAGCTGTGTCCGGAGTGACGATGATGTGACATTGCTCGAGCAGCGCTGCAAATGCGTGGAAAGAGGGCACAAGAGGTGCAGGGCGGGCACCCGTGCTCTGGGCAAGAGCTCGTTGCTCAGATCCATAGGCCGGCGAGGCGAACAAGAGCAGTTCAGCTTCCGGGTGGCGCTGGCGTAAGGCCCGGAGGAACTCTCCCCAGCGTTCTCGGCCCCAGTACTTGCTCGGATGCGAGGCCGCAATGTTGACCCCTACTCGGTACTCACCACTGCAGGGACCCAGCAGAGCACGGGCCCACTGCCGATCTTCGGGGGTGAGAGGATAGTCCAGGCGCAGATCCACTACTGCAGGATCGATGCCGAACGGAAGGAGAAGGCGGGCGAGCCGCTCGACGATGTGGACCTGATCTCGGGGAGCCGAGGGGACAACGTGTGTGTACGCTGCATCATTGCCCTTGGCAATGCCGAGCCGGACGGGTGCTCCCGCAAGCTCTAACAGGACAGAGGAAGTAACCGAGGGATTGTCCGTGAGGTCTATCACGATGTCGTAGCGCTGTCGCCGGAGTTGTGTGAGGAGCCGAACCAGAGCGAGGGGGCGCTTGTCATAGCGCCAGCAACGCTGTACGTAAGGCCGTACAGCGCGCACGGCGCCCCAGTTGTTATGGCTCAGTAGGAGCTCCTTCTGTGCTGCAGGGAAGTGGGTGTGGAAAAGCCGAAGGAGGGGAATGCTGACGAGTACGTCCCCGATGCGATCCTGCCGGAGGAAGAGGATGCGGCTGTGCTCGTCAGGCCGCAGCAACGGTGTCGGTTCCTCAACAAGCGTTGGTGCTGGACCGTTCCAGCGGCGTAGTAGTTGGCGACGCACCCAGAGCTCGACCCGTTTAGCGAAAGGCTCTGCCATGGTGAGGCAAAACTACGGCTTTCGGCAAGCCTTGGGTTCTGGCTTTCAACACCACAGCCCGCCTCCCATCACGGTGGCGGGCTGTGGCTGAGGTGCCCCTTGCGGGGAACAGGGAAGGGTGAAGGGCCGCTGCTCTGCCGACGGCTTATACCAGGGGAGCTCAGATGAGGTTCCCCACCTGTATTTTGCACTTCCTTGGAGCGTTCTCAATGAGCCCGTGGCTTCAGCACCAGTATGAGCGTTGGGCCCCCGTTGCGGCGGTCCTACGTCAGCAGCTCCCCTGGCAGCCAGCATGTGCTCTCATTACGGGCTCAGGCATTAGCACCGCGCTACCAGGGGAAGTGCTCTGGGAAATTCCCTCTGCAGCCTTGCCAGGTTTTCCCCGCCCCTCTGTCGAGGGGCACCCGGGTGTTGTGCAAGTGCGCAGGATTGCTGCACGACCGGTTCTGGTCTTCGGTGGGAGGGTACATCTGTACGAAGGGTATGACGTGTCTGAGGCTGTCGCCCCTGTCGTCTGTGCGTTCCTGCTCGGGATCCGCTGGCTTGTACTCACAAATGCTGCCGGAGCGCTCTCGCTCCTGCTTGAGCCGGGCAAGCTTCTTGTGGTGCGTGATGTGCTCAATTTCAGCTTTCGGAGTGTGCCCGTGGGTCTAGAGGGGCGGGGGTTCCGCTCTCTACAGCTCTGCGCCGAGTGGCGCCATCGGGTACGGGAACAGTTGGTACGCCGAGGGTTTTGCTGGCCTGAGGGTACTTATGTAGCTGTGCTTGGCCCCGCGTATGAGACTCCAGCGGAGGTCCGTATGCTCCAACTCCTGGGGGCCGATGCGGTTGGAATGTCCACAGTTCATGAGCTGCAGTGTGCGACAGCGCTTGGGATGCGCACCTTTGCGGTATCAGTCATCACAAACTGGGCAGCTGGGCTCCAGCAGCACCCCCTCAACCATGCGGAGGTGCTTGCTCGTCTGGAGCAGGTAGCCGATTCTCTCCGCCATTTACTGCACACAGTTGTTGCAGAGGTGCCATGCGCAGAGGGCTAGTGTTTCTGGTATTTTTGCCCTCTCCATGGTACGCCTCCGGGAACACATCGGAACGCTGTCGTGGGCAGTAGCAAGCCGTCTGCTCTTTGTCGGCTACGGTTTTGTGGTGCTGATCCAAATTGCCGTTGTCCCACCGCACGAATACGGCCTGTTTGCCTTGTTGGTCAATGTGCAGACGTGGATCTTCATTTTGAGCGACTCTTCGGCCTTGTTAGGGCTCATCCAATTTGGGGCGAAGCCGGAGGAGCGCCCCCGAGTAAATCTCCTCGTAAGCCTCCTTCATGGTGGGATTTCGATGGGGTTGGCGGGACTCTTTTGGGCTTTGCGACATCCCTTGGCACAGCTTTTTCGGGAGCCCCAGCTGCTTCAAGTTGCCCATCTGTTGGTTCCCTTTTGCGCAGTCAGCGTTCCCAGAACGTTGTGTGTCAAGCTGCTCTTCCGCGACTTAGCGATGCGCCAGGTTTTTTGGCTGGATTTCAGCTGGGTGGGGACGATGAGCGGGCTGACGCTCTGGCTCTTCTGGCGCCGGGAATTGAATAGTTTCACCGACTTGGCAATCATTGCCCTTGTTGGGATGGCGGTTAGCTCAGTTGTAGGCCTTCTGCTCTGCTGGCGCTTGTTGCGTTTCGGGTGGAGGGGGGAAACTCGGGTGGGGGACATTCTGCGCTTTACCTTACCTCAGACAGTTGCCTCGGCACTCCATACAGGGCTACGGCAATTGGATGTCTACGCTGTGCAGTACTTCTTCGGTGTAGCCGTCGTCGGGATATACCAGGCAGCCAAGACGTTCTACCGGCTCTTTGAGACCATCTTTGATCTCATCTCTGGCCTCCTGTATCCGGCTGCTGTGCGGCTGCTTTCAGCTGGGGCAACTGAGCAGCTACGTGTACTCGTGGCTAAGACGATGTCGGTGATGTTGGTGGGGATGGGTATCCTGGTGCTCATTCTGGAGCTCGGTGGGGCAGAGTGGGTGCTGAGGCCATTGTTGGTGAGTGAGTACGAAGGGGCAATTTCGTACTTCCGGCTTCTTGCCCTCGGTGGATTGGGGATCCCCTTTGCTGTGCTCGGTTCCGCCATTTTAGCGCTGGGGCATTCGCGGCGGATTTTGGCTCACATTGCTATTGCGACAGCGCTCGGGGTGGGCACACTCGTGGTCGTAGGGCTTATGGGAGCAGTGTCCATGGCTCCGATGGGTATGGTGGTCTACACGCTCATGCTGGGGCTCCTCAATGGGAGCTTCATTCGGGCTTACTTCCGCCTGCCATGGCGTGAGCTCTTCCGTGCTGTGGCGGACGTGCGGGGCTTCCTGCAGGGCCTGTTCTCGCAGCAGGCGAGAGGATAATGCGGCCTTATCTGCATCTCTATCGGCGCTGTGGAAGAGGGTTGTTTCTCTGGAGCATGACCGTTGCGGCAGGCACTGCCATGCTGTTGTTGTGGGGAAGCCTGGGATGGGCAGCATGGCAAGTATGGGCTCAGGAATGGCAGCACCTCCGAGTCCAGGTCTTCTGTGACTCAGAAGCTCTCTCTGAGGTAGGGGCACTCCTGCACCAGGCTGAGTTCCTCGCGAACATTCAGCTCATTTCGCCAGAGCAGGGGTGGCGCGAGCTCCAATCCCTGCTCGATATCCCGAATTTGGAAGGGGTAGATTCACTGTTGCCGGCGGTGTACACGGGGCAGTTGAAGCCTGACGGGGATCTGAGCCGTATAGAGCATCTCGAGCGGCATGTTCAGCAGCTTCGCGGTGTCCATGCTGTCGTTGTCCCTCGGGAGCGGGCGGAGTATCTCCATAGGCTGCGGCAGTTGGGCATGGTCGGGTGGTATGGACTCGGGGGTGTAATGGGCCTGCTCTGGGGAGTCATAGCCTTCTGCGCGCTGGGGGCGTTCCGTCGGAGAGTAGCCGAGTATGGTGTACTGGTGCTGTTCGGTGTCATGCCTTGGCGGTTACGGGCCTCCCTTCTCGTGGCGACTTGGATTGCTGCAGTAGTTGGGATCGGGGTTGGGGTGGGGGCCTACGTTGGGGCCTGGTATGGCATGGAGTATGCCATCGGAAGCCTGCCGAAGGCAGCTAATCTCCTCCCTCGGCTTGGGGCTGAATGGATAAGCCTCTGGGGGATCCTGTGGTGCTTAGGAAATTTCGCACTCTCGGCATTGGTTATCCCCTCCGCAGTTCGGAGAATGTAACACGGTGTGGCTCATATCGGTTTTGTAAATTGCATCTGCTTTGGGAACCTTCCCTGTTCATGGAGGGTTATTCTAGCGCTCCAAAGTGTCACACTAGGGGTCAAGCGCCATGCGTTCAAACTTTGTCTCTCTCATTGGGCTTTTCGTGGCAGCAGTCGTTGCTGCAGCACAGACAGTGGTCATCATTGGTACGGGAACGAGCACCAATACTGCGTATTCTTACCCTGCTCCTTATGGAAACTGGTATGGTGGTGCACGGCATCAGATACTAGTGAGGGCGTCTGAAATCCAGGCAGCGGGGGGATCGGCGGGATATATTACAAGTCTGGGCTTCAACGTGAGCGCAACCAATGGAATTGCTGCCCTGCAGAATTTCACCATTAAACTGAAGCATACTACGGCTACGGACGTCACGGGATGGGATCTCAGCGGATGGACTACAGTGTACACAGTGAGCTCCTATACGGTGACTACAGGGTGGAATGTACACACATTTGCCACCCCCTTTGCGTGGGATGGGACTTCGAACCTCCTCATCGAAGTCTGTTTCAACAACCTGAGCTACACGTACAACGCTAGTACGTACTACACAACGACTTCGTATACGAGTGTGATCTACTACCGCAGTGACTACGACAACACGGTCTGCGGCGATATGTCCGGGTGTGACTGGTGCACGTATACCTCCTCCAACCGTCCTAACATCCGCCTTACTATCCAGGCTGGGGCTCCGAATGATGCGGGCATCACAGCGATCACAGCTCCGGCTGTCCCATTTGCTGCCGGGACGCAGAGCATTGCTGTACAGCTTAAAAACTACGGGACGAATACACTCACGAGCGTGACCATTAACTGGTCAGTGAACGGGACACTACAGACGGCATACAATTGGACAGGTTCGCTGGCAAGCGGGGCGACAACTACGGTGACTATAGGTAACTACACCTTTGCCCCTCGAACGCTCTATACCTTCCGGGTCTGGACAGCCAATCCAAATGGCGCTTCTGACGGGAATACGGCAAACGACACTCTCACTACCCAGCTCGGGGCAGCGTTGGCAGGAGCCTACACAATCGGAGGTTCGACACCGGATTTTACTACAGTTGTCCAGGCAGTTGATTATCTCCACAGGGCTGGGGTGCTGGATACAGTTCTTTTCCGCATTCGCAACGGAACCTACAGCGGGCAGTTGGCGTTCGGAGCTATTCCGGGAGCAGGATCGGCTAACCGTCGTATCACCTTTGAGGCCGAGTCAGGCGATGCCACTACTGTAGTCATCCAGGGCTCGAATACAAGTGCGGCGAACTACGTGGTGGCTCTCAATGGCACAGATTGGCTCACCTTCAGGAACTTGACCTTTACGAGCAATGGAACAAGCCCATACTATCGGGTAGTCTACCTGACGGGCGGTACAGAGAATATTACCTTTGACGGATGTGTGTTGAACGGTGGTCCTGCGATTTACTGGTACGGGCAGGAGGATGTGGTATTCTACTCCTCTGGCAATGCCTGTCACAATCTCACAGTGCGCGGCACTACGTTTAACGGGGGAAGTGTGGCTCTGTGGTTGGAATACTATGCTGGTCCGCTCCAGGGGATTCAGATCTCAGGCAATACCTTCCAGGACTTCTACTGGGCTGGGGCGCTGATCACGTCTGCGCAGGCAGCACGCATTGATAACAATGTCCTGCGAGCGCTCAGTGGGAGTGGATGGAACTATGGGTTGTACCTCTACAATCTGCCTGGGAGCTTCCGAGTTGAGCGGAACGTGATTTCACTCGATGGAGGCTATGGGCTTTATCTTGACTGGCGTTCCAGCGCTGAGCCGACTGCGCTAGTTGTTAACAACGCAGTGCAGGTTGGGAGTGGCACGGCGAACTTCGCAGCGGGTATCTACATCTACTCGGCGAATGTGAATATCTACCACAACACTGTCTACATTGGCTCTAGCGATGCGTCGAGTGTTGCATTCTATGCTGACGGGTACCAGGGGGTGAGGGTGGTGAACAACATCTTTGTCAACGCAGGCGGTGGATATGCTTACCAGGGTTCTTCGTGGAGCGGCATTATAACCTCGGATTACAACAATCTCTACACCAGTGGCAGCTACATTGGTCAATGGGGCTGGACCGACTACACAGATTTGGCTGCGTGGCGAGCGGCAACAGGGTTGGAGGGGAACTCTGTAAGTGTCCTGCCTCCCTTTGCAGCTGATCGGTACCATCTGACGCAGGTGGAGGAGAACCTGTATGGGACCACAGCACTCTTGGCGGTAGTGTCGGAGGATATCGACGGCGAGCAGCGTCGGAATCCGTACATGGGGAGCGATGAGGTCATACCGGTCATTACTATTGTGCAGCAGCCGCAGGACACGGTCTACGGGTGCCAAGGATCGGACGTGACGTTTAGCGTGCAGGCTACCATTACCTTCAACGGCACTCTCTCGTACCAGTGGCTTCGCAATGGAGCTCCCATCCCCGAGGGCTATGACGGGCGGTTCTTTGGGACTACGACGCCTGTGTTGAGGATTTCGAATACCCAAGGTCAGGATGCAGGCAGTTATGCGTGCCTCATCACGGGTAATAGCGGGGCAGATCCGGTGCTCTCTGACCTGTCGGAGCTCATCATTGCAGTGCCTCTGACGATTGTAGAGCATCCCACATCGGTGTTGACCTGTGTGGAGGGAGAAGCCGTTCTCCAGGTCATCGCCGATGGAACAGTTCTGGGCTACCAGTGGCAGAAGATGACGCCGCAGGGGTGGCAGGATATCACGGGTGCAACCTCTGCGATTTATCGCGTGACGAATGCCGACTATAGCCAGTCAGGGGCTTATCGCTGTCTGGTGTTTGGGACGTGTGGTACCGATACGGTTCCCACAGAGGTAGCTATCATCTATGTTGCCGGCCCGACTCAGATTGTTTCTTCTCCTGACACAGTGGTTGTAGCGCTTGGGGGTCGGGCGGAGATGGAGGTAGAGGCGAACGTTGTGGGGGCGCCGCCGACGTATCAGGCGGAGTATCAGTGGTATCGTGGGGGGGTAGCGTTGGTGGATGGGGGTCGGATCAGTGGGGCGCGGTCCTCGCGGTTAGTCATTGAGCCGGTGGAGGCCGGGGACGTTGGGGGGGACTACTGGGTAGAGGTACGTGGGGTATGTGGGGTGGCTGAGCAGCGTGGGTATGCGATTGTAGCGCCGGAAGTGCGGATAGTACGGCAGCCGGGAGGGGGGCGGTTTTGTGTTGGGTCGGCTGTGGAGTTATCGGTGGAGGTGGAGCTTGGGGGTGGGGCGCAGGGGGTTGAGTACCGGTGGCGGCGCAATGGGCAGCCGTTGGTCGATGGGGGCAATGTAAGTGGGGCTAGCAGTGCGCGGTTGCGAATAGAGCCGATTGGAGTCGGGGATGGTGGGCGGTATGATGTTGTGCTGCGGGTGTATCCGGGAGGGGGGGAGGTAGTGTCGCAGGGGGCTGAGGTCGTGGTAGTGGAGCCGGTACAGGTAGTACGGCAGCCTGTTGGGGGGCGGTGGTGTGAGGGGCAGACGATGGTTTTGGAGGTAGAGGCACAGGGTGGGGAGCAGTATCAGTGGTATCGGGATGGGCAGCCGATAGCGGGGGCGGTAGGTCGGCGGTATGAGAAGGTAGCCGAGGCAGGGGACGGGGGTCGGTACTGGTGTGTGGTGAGCAACGTGTGTGGGGAGGAGCAGACGGCCGAGGTGGTGGTGGAGGTTGTGCGGTTGCCGCGTCTGGTGCGTGATGTTCCGGCGGTGGTGCAAGTTGGGGTAGGGCAGACGTTGGTGTTGGAGGTTGAGGCCAGTGGGGATGGGATAGGGTATCAGTGGTATCGGGACGGGCAACCGATAGCGGGGGCGGTAGGTCGGCGGTATGAGAAGGTGGCCGAGGCAGGGGATGCGGGGGTGTACTGGTGTGTGATTGGCAACGAGTGTGACACGATAGAGAGCGGGCGGGTACGGGTTGATGTTGTCGTTGGGGTAGCGGAGGTTGAGGGGATGAGGGGTGTGCAGGTGAGGCCGCAGCCGGTCGTAGGGGGGATGATGGAGGTGTGGTATGGGGTAGAGGCAGAGGGGAGGGTTGTGGTGCGCGATGTGACGGGGCGGGAGGTAGGCAGCTGGAGTGTTCGGGGCCGTGGGCGGCTTGGGGTTGTGGTGGAGGGCAGTGGGGTGTATGTGGTGCAGTTAGAGGAGGGCGGCAGGATCCGAGGGCAGCAAATGGTGCTTGTGGTGCGCTAAGGTACCCCCACACCGGCAGGGGACATCCAATCCCCTGCCGGTGTGTATTTTTGTGGCGTGC
>CALKEU010000014.1 GCA_938084565.1 Candidatus Kapaibacterium sp.
ATCGCCGTCGCAAAACTGGCCGACGTCGTCGGCGCATTCCCTATCAGACAGTTCCTCACCTCTACATGATGACCCCCACGACCTATGTAAAATACCGCCCGCCTCCCCTGACTCACCGGCGCCTCTAACTCAAAACGCAACGACTTCTGCGGCCCACCATCAAAAATGATGTACCCGGAAAAGTTGGCGTACTGCGGCTCTGGAAAGTCTCGTACGATGGCATACGGATTCCCGGGCTGGAGGCTTTGCTCCATGAGAATGCCAATACCCATACCGGATTTGAGCCGGATGGTGACGCTGCCCCGCTGGAGTGCCCGCTGCCCCCAGGCGCGGAAGGTCACGGTATTCTGGGCATTGACACCGAGAATCTTGGAGCGCAAATCAATGGCCGGCGCGCTGACATTGACGTCTCCTACCTCATAGAAGGCATCCGTAAACTCAAACACGACCGGCCCACCAACCCCCCGCTGGTAGAGTGCATCGATGGCCTCTTGAATGGTGTTGAAGTTGCGCGGACTTCCCGCAAAGAGCGTCCCAATCGTGTACGTGCCCGACAGCGGCCCCTGAACGCTGAAGAGCGCATGCGCTGTATCATTCGCCCGTAGCGGATCCTGAGGATGGTAGATGATGACCGTAGCCCGATAGTCCCCTGTCGGAAGCGTCACTGGGTTAAAGGTGTACGGGACCTGATTCGGATAGGTTGAAGGAAGATCTGGCACAGACGCTGACTGGCTGGCAACAATCTGCCCATCGGAAAGCCGCGTGATGATGAGCTGGACCGGCACATTGCTCATGTCGGTCAGCCCATTGTTTTGAAAGACCCCAATCGGGCGGAAGGGCCGTCCACCATAGATAGTGCTCCCGCTCGAAGGATAGGCTACCGCCACAGCCGCGAGCTCAATATCGTACTGAATCCGAAAGATCCAGTCTGGACTACCTGCCCTCGGGACACAGTCATTGTACGACTGCTGGTCTTGAGCATTCAATAGCGTTCCGCAAAGCCGGATTTTGTAGTCACCGACCTGTAGTGTGTTGAACGGTTTGAAGCGAATTGTCACCGTCTGCCCTGTCTGGAGGCCCGGAGTGGAGGACCACACAACAGTATCTCGGTAGACGACAGCGTTGTCACTGACACGGCGTATTTCAGCAATCGCCCGGAAAGCGGTGATCTCGTTCAGTCCAACATTCTTGAAGACCCCTTCCACGGGTGTATTCACCCCTTGCGGATACTGCGTATACGAAGGCGGTCGGTACGGTATTGGTAAGGTAATTGCCTCCGCCGCAAGGTCGTTATTGTATGCGACCACGAACTCCTTCTCCCAGATCGGCTCCTGCGTATAGCCTGTCGTCAAGTTCTGGTACGATGCCTGTAGACGGTATGTCCCTCCCAATGCATTGTTGGAGCCCAACGCCAAGGCTCCATTGGCGCCGGCATATGGTCCTTTAGCGCTCGTGATAGGTAGTGTGACCAAGCCCGTGCTCCCTGCGGTGATGTCCAGGATTGTGTCATTCGGGTTTCCTCCATCAGTTGCAATGTAGACGGGCTGCGTACTGGGCAGCGGCCCGATGATCCGGTACGTCAATCGCAGCTGGTGACCTGTTGCCTGCCGAAAGCTCAGCGATGGGCGTGGCCGCTCTGGTGCAGAGCCATCGTAATTCCACGTTGCTCGCAGGATATCTCCCTGGTTGGGGAACGAAGCCTCAATGCCCAACAGCAGTGTCATCCGCATGTTCGGGCGATAGTCATACGGCCAAGCACTGCCGTTCGTATAATCGTACTCAGTGCCGGAGTTGCAGGAGGAATACCAGTAGTACAGTCCCAGCACAGTGTAGCGGGTATTCGTCTCGGACGGGGAGGCTTCCCAAATGTAGGTACTCCGCCAGAGTCCAACCCCTACGTAGTAATCCGGCCATGCGGTTGGGCAATCTTGCTGGCAGGGGTTAATGTACTCGATGATGACCACCAGATTCCCGCCCGTGTAGACATAGCCGGGATTCAGGTCGAATCCATCCCACTGCCCTCCGGGGATGGTACGGGTAAAGCCGGGGCCTTCGTAGACGAGCTGAATGTTCTGCAGGTTGGTGGGGGCTGACCCACTGATGAGCTGTTGGAAGGTCGTTGCCGTGTACGGGAAATTGGGATAGGGGGAAATGGCCAGATATACCCGATACTGTTGTCCTCTGTTCGTAAACTGGCAGAGCGATCCTGTCCCATACCACGGATCCCCGTGGGCCTGGAACTCCAGACGGCTGATGAGACCAGGGACCCCTCCTGCTTGCTGAATGGCCCACCCTGAATACAGGATCGCTGCACGCTGCTTGCGTGGGTAGACATAGTAGTTGCTGTAGCAGTACTGGCTGTAGGGGACGTAGTAAATAGAGTTGGGGCTATTCGGATTCCCAACGACAACTTGTAGCTGTGCCCATGCCGCAGAGATAGGGATAAGGGCTACGATGAGGGCGAAGAGATGACGTGTCATTGCTCCTCCTCCTGCTGTATGTTTACCATGCTCATAGTGTCCGTACACTCAGGCGCCATATCCAGTATACTGCTGCAATAGCGCGGCAGCTGGAGGTTAATATACACGATTTTCGTCAAACACCGAGCACAACGCTCGGCTCTGTACCCGTCGGTCAGCTCACCGAGGGGGCATTTCCTATTTTTGCGGGCATTTCCTATTTTTGCGGGCATTTCCAGAGCTACATTGTGTCAGGTATGTCGTAGGGGTGCTAGCCGTTGCAAATATGCAGGCAGAGCATTTCCCATCAGCGTATACCACGTCAGTAGTAGAGAAGCGGTGGTACGGTGAATGGATCCAGCATGAGCTCTTCCGGGCCAACCCAGGCTCAGGACGCCCGCCGTACAGTATCCTCATGCCACCCCCGAACGTCACGGGAATGCTGCATTTCGGACACGTTCTCAATCTCACGATCCAGGACATCTACATCCGGTGGCATCGGATGTTGGGCTACGAAGTCTGCTGGTTTCCGGGCATCGATCATGCTGGCATTGCAACTCAGGTAAAGGTCGAGCAGGAGCTTGCCGCTGAGGGCTTGACACGCTACCAGCTTGGGCGGGAGCGCTTCCTGGAGCGCGTCTGGCAGTGGAAGGAGCGCTATGGCGGGCTCATCCTTGAGCAGATGCGCGCGATAGGTCTCTCCTGTGACTGGAGCCGGTTACTCTTCACGCTGGATGCGGGGGCCTCGACAGCGGTGCGGGAAGTTTTCATCCGTCTCTACGACGAGGGCCTGATCTACCGTGGCAAGCGTATCATCAACTGGTCTCCACGCCTGCAATCAGCCCTGTCGGACGAGGAGGTGATCTACCGTCCGGTGACGGAGGAGCTCTTCGTGCTACGTTACGAGCTGGCCGACGGCAGTGGCTTTGTCCCCGTGGCCACGGTGCGCCCGGAGACCATCTTTGCCGATGTAGCCGTCGCTGTGCACCCGGAAGATGAGCGATATCGGGCGGTGAGGGGCAAGTACGTGCGGGTGCCGCTGACAGAGCGCCTGGTCCCTGTCATTGCCGATGAGGCTGTGGATCCAACCTTCGGGACTGGGGCGCTCAAAGTCACTCCTGCACACGATCCGCTAGACTTCGAGATCGGGCAGCGCCATGGACTGCCCTTGCTGGTGTGCCTGACACCGGAAGGGTACCTGACCGAGCTAGCCGGGCCTTTTGCTGGGCTGGAGCGGTTCGAGGCTCGGCAGCGCGTCGTTGAACAGCTCCAGGCTCAGGGCTTGCTCGAGCGCCGGGAACCATATACGCACAACGTTGGCTTCTCCGAACGCAGCGGAGAGCCCGTCGAGCCGTATATCAGCGACCAGTGGTTCGTCCGAATGCAGCCCCTGGCGGAACCAGCACTCCAGGCAGTCCTGGATGGGCGCATTCGCTTCCACCCGGAATACTGGGTGAAGACCTACGAACACTGGATGCGGAACGTCCGCGACTGGTGTATCTCCCGGCAGCTCTGGTGGGGGCATCGCATTCCTGTCTACTACGCTCCCGATGGGCGCTCGACAGCTGCCCGCTCGGCCGAGGAAGCGCGCCAGCGCCTCGGGCTCGACCCGGACACCCCCGTGGTACAAGACCCCGATGTCCTCGATACATGGTTTTCCTCCTGGCTGTGGCCTTTGACAACCATGGGGTGGCTCGCCGATGGAAAGAGCGAAGAGACGCCCGAACTCCGCCTGTTTCTGCCTACCAATCTGCTTGTCACCGCCCCGGAGATTCTCTTCTTCTGGGTTGCCCGCATGATTATGGCGACGCTGAAGTTTCGCGGCACAATCCCCTTCCGGGACGTCTACTTTACGAGTGTCATCCGGGACAGTCGCGGGCGGAAGCTGTCCAAATCACTGGGGAACTCTCCCGACCCGCTCCCCCTCATCGCTAAGTACGGAGCCGATGCTGTGCGCTTCACGATGATTTATCTCTCCCCGCTCGGACAGGATGTGCGCATGCACGTCGACGAGCGCGCACAGGATATCCCCTCGATGGAAATCGGGCGCAATTTCGCCAATAAGCTCTGGAATGCCGGCCGTCTCCTGTGGCTGAAGGTGCGCCAGTACGGTACGGCGGCCGAACCGCTCCCTGAGGAGTCTCTGACCCTGCCCGAACGCTGGATTCGGTCCCGATTTGCTGCCACCGTACAGGAGGCGGAAGCAGAGTTACGGCGCTACCATCTCAATGACTACGCTCGCCTCCTCTACGACTTCGTCTGGGGCGATTTTTGCGATTGGTACCTGGAAACGCTCAAAGTCCTCCTGCAGCGCTCGAGTGCGCAGGAGGCTGCTGCTCGATGCCGCTTTGCGCTGGAACTCTACGACGGCATCCTCCGCTTGCTCCATCCGGTGATGCCCTTCGTCACAGAAGAGCTCTGGCATCTGCTCTGGGAGCGTCCTCAGGGGCAGTTCCTCTGCACTGCTGCAGCGGCATCAGCACCGCAGACATGGCGCTCGGCCGCCGACGAGGAGGCCTTTGCCATGCTGCAAGCCCTCATCGGGGAGGCGCGCCGGCTGCGAGCCGTTCTCAACTTACCCGTGCAAGCCCGTCCACAAGTATTCATCCGGCCAGCCACAGTCGAGATACAACACTTGGTCGAGGCGCATCGGTGGCTGCTGGAGGCACTGATTCCCTGCCGAGTGGATGTGCTACCGGAGCAGCTGCCCCCACCCCCGCGTGCGCTGACTGGGGTGGTGCGCGGCACAGAGGTTGCGCTCGTCGTGGAAGCAGCATACGACCTGGTAGGTGAGCTGGAGCGCCTGCGCCGTGAAATCGAGCGTATCCAACGCCTCCTGGAGGCAACTCAAGCGAAACTCCGCACGGAAACCTTCCTCCAGCGCGCACCGCAGGAGGTCATCGACCGGGAGCGAGAGAAGGAGCAGAGCTTCCAGCAATCACTGGCAAAGCTCCACGAACGTCTTGCGGCTCTTGAAGCCCTAACGTCTGCCGAGGGGACTAATGCGTGAAGTCTTCATCGTCGAACCTCTCCGCACTCCAATTGGCAAATACGGGGGAGCGCTCAGCACAGTACGCCCCGATGATATGGCTGCGCTTGTCGTGGCCGAGGTGGTGCGCCGGACCGGCATTCCGCCGGAGGCTGTCGACGAGGTCATCCTCGGCTGTGCCAATCAGGCTGGCGAGGACAATCGAAATATTGCCCGGATGGCACTGCTGCTGGCCGGGCTACCCTATTCGGTACCCGGGGTGACGGTCAACCGGCTCTGTGCCTCTGGGCTGGAGGCGATCATTCAGGGGGCCCGAGCAATTCGACAAGGAGAAGCCGAGCTGGTCGTGGCTGGCGGGGTCGAATCGATGTCACGGGCTCCGTACGTTCTGCCCAAGCATGTGTCGGGCAAAGCGCCTTTTGGCAATCTGATTGCCTACGACACTGCGCTGGGCTGGCGCTTTCCCAACCCACGCCTGGAACGGCTCTTCCCGCTGGAGTCTATGGGAGAGACGGCTGAGAATCTCGCCGAGCGCTACCGCATTAGCCGCCAGGAACAGGATGCATATGCTCTCCGCTCACACCAGCGGGCCGTCGCAGCCCAGGACAGCTGCATCTTGGCTGAGGAAATTGTGGGTGTCCCCGTCGAGGTACCGGGCAAAGGGACTAGAGTGGTCGACTGTGACGAAGGCCCACGGCGGGATACCTCCCTGGAGAAGCTGGCAGCTCTTCCGCCTGCCTTTCGCCCCGGTGGGACGGTCACGGCGGGGAATTCTTCCTCGCTCAACGACGGAGCTGCAGCAATGCTGCTGGCCAGCGAGGAGGCCGTACAGCGCTACGGATTGCGTCCTCTGGCACGCTATGTCAGCTCGGCAGCTGCTGGCGTGGATCCCCGCTATATGGGCATTGGACCAGTTCCGGCCACCCAGAAGGCCTTGCACCGAGCTGGTCTACGGCTGGAGCAGATAGATCTTGTGGAGCTCAACGAGGCATTTGCTGCCCAAGTGCTCGCCTGCCTGCGTGAGCTACCCATCGACCCGGAGCGGCTCAATGTCCACGGCGGGGCTATTGCGCTCGGGCATCCTCTAGGGATGAGCGGAGCGCGTTTGGTCGGTACCCTGGCACGCTCCCTGCACCGATATGGGGCCCGCTATGGGCTGGCCACGCTCTGTGTCGGGGTTGGACAAGGATTGGCGCTCATCCTCGAGCGGGTTTGAGTCCGTCAGAGTTTCCCACTGCAGTTCGCGGCCCAGCTCGGTTGCTGGGAAACACTGCCGCGCCTCGGCCAGAAGAGGCTCTGCCGTAGGGTAGCGCGTGCTGATGTGGGTGAGGAGGAGACGCCGAACACGAGCAAGTCTGGCAACGGTAGCAGCTTCCACAGCGGTGGCGTGGTAACTCTGGCGCGCCAGCTCAGCGTGTGCACTGGCAAAAGTGGCCTCGTGGATGAGGAGATCGGCTCTATCGGCTAATTCGACAGCCTCCCAGCACGGCCGCGTATCGCCGCAGTAGACCAGCGTTGGCTGGGGCCGGGGGACGGACACTTGGTCCAACAAGAGGCGCTCGCCTGAAGGCAGCTGTACCCACCCCCGTTGCTTCAGTTCGCCGATGAGTTTGCCCGGACTGAGTCCGAGAGCAGCTAACCGCTCCGGATCAATGGCAGGCAGCCGGCGCCGCTGGAGCCGGAAGCCAAAGCACGGGACGGAGTGCTGCAGGGGAGCGCAGCTCAGCTGCCAATGCTCCGCCCCCAGAAGTTCACCCCGGTAGCCGGGCTCGAGCTCCCGAATGTGGAGCTCAAAGGGCACTTGCACATCGACGAGCCGGAGTGTATGGGAGATGAGGTCTGCCAGCCCACGGGGCCCGATGAGACACAGCGGCGCTTGACGGCGGTCCGAGACCATGCTCGCCAGCAGCGGCGCCAGACCGAAGACATGGTCTCCATGCAAGTGCGTCAGCGCAATGAGGGCAATACGGCTGCGGGAGATGCCGGCGCGGATGAGCTGCCGCTGCGTGCCTTCCCCACAGTCGAAGAGAAAGACCGTGCCTTCGATCTGGACCACCAGCGCTGCGGGAGAGCGCCGCAATGTAGGGGCCCCGCCTGCCGCCGTTCCGAGCAGACAGAAGCGGATCATCGGGCAACGGCTGTTTTGCGTACTTCGCGGATGACCGTGATTTTGATCTGCCCGGGATACTGCAGCTCGGCTTCAACCCGAGCTGCAAGCTGTCGTGCAAGTTCATCGGCCATCTGGTCATCGATGCGCTCCGGTTCGACGATGACGCGGATCTCCCGCCCGGCCTGGATAGCATAGGTTTTGGCCACCCCATCGAAGCTCTTAGCCAGTG
Source organism: Candidatus Kapaibacterium sp. (assembly GCA_938084565.1). Taxonomy (GTDB): domain Bacteria; phylum Bacteroidota; class Ignavibacteria; order Kapaibacteriales; family HRBIN21; genus HRBIN21. The sequence continues at coordinate 7,788 of CALKEU010000014.1, forward strand.
CCTCGAGCTGCTCTAGGCGGCGGATATAGGCCTCCAGGGTCTCACGGCGGGCACCCGGGCGAGCTCCACTCATGGCATCGGCAGCCTGAACCAGCACCGCAATCGGGCTCTCCATGGGAATATCCTCATGGTGTGAGCCGACAGCGTTGCACACCACGGGGTGCTCGTTATAGCGCTTTGTCAGCTCGTAGCCTACCAACGCATGTGGAGCTTCGGCATTTTCGACGCACTTTCCGATATCGTGTAGCAGTCCGGCCCGTTTAGCCAGCTGCACATCCAGGCGGAGTTCGGCTGCCATAAGACCGGCCAGGCGTGCCACCTCCAGGGAATGGGCCAAGAGATTCTGCCCATAGCTAGAGCGGAAGCGCATCTTGCCGATGTAGTAGAGCAGCTTCGGATGGAGGTTGTGGAGCCCCAACTCTGCCGCTGCCTCCTGGCCAATACGGGGAAGGCTCTCTTCGAGCTCCTGCCGAGTCTTTTCGACCACTTCCTCGATGCGGGTCGGATGGATGCGCCCATCGGCAATCAGGCGCTCCAGCGCACGGCGGGCTACCTCACGGCGGAAGGGATCGAAGCAGGAGAGCACAACTGCCTCAGGTGTGTCATCGATGATGAGATCCACGCCCGTGGCGGCCTCGAAGGCGCGAATATTGCGCCCTTCTCGCCCAATGATGCGGCCCTTCATCTCCTCGTTTGGCAGCTGCACAACCGTAACGGTTGTCTCCACGGTGGTATCGGCTGCAATGCGCTGGAGGGTTTGGACGAGGATAGCGCGCGCTTCGCGCTCGGCCGTCAGGCGGGCTTCCTCGCGAATGTGGCGGATGTACTGTGCTGCTTCATTGCGGGCCTCTGCAAGCAGCTGCTCCATCAGGAGCTGTTTCGCCTGATCACGGCTGATGCCGGAAAGCTGTTCGAGACGGCTGATCTGCTCTTGGACGAGCCGGTCAGCCTCGTGGAGGCGCTGCTGTAGCTGTTGCTGCTGCTGTGCTAATTCCTGCTCCAGGGTCTGGAAATGGCGCTCTTTGCGCTGGATGAGTTCGAGCTTCTCCTGGATGGCCTCCTCTCGCGCTTTGAGCTGCCGTTCGAGCGTCTGAAGTCGATTTCGCTTCGCTGTAACTTCTGCCTCCAGTGCCTGGCGCTGCCGCTGCCACTCCTCTTTGAGCTCTAGGAGCTTTTCGCGCTTGAGCGTCTTAGCTTCGCGCTGGGCCTCCTCCAGAATATGCTGGGCCTGGCGTTCTGCCTCACGGACTCGAGTCGCGGCCAGCCGAGAGGCAACCGCATAGGCGAGACCAGAGCCAGCCAGGAGTCCGAGCAGGCTGGCCCCGAGAATCCACCACTCTGCCATGGCTATAGATTGGCTCAGTGCAACATGTGCTCGAAACAAAAACGCCGCACCCGACCTCGGTGAGGGTTCGACCGGGAGCGGAACCGGCCCGTCCGTGGCACAGTGGGTGATTGCCTGCCTACTTCTGGCTTCCTCTGAGCCTGCAAGGGGCTTCCACCCGGCGGGTGGACGAGGCCTGCCATCCATAGGCAACGGCTCTCTCCCTTAAGCGCTTGTAGTTTGCCGTTCGCTCACCGGACACAGCCAAATCCCGAGCGGATGCGGCGCGTACAGAAGCTCTGTCAAAGAGCGATATCCGGACGTTGCCCGGAAACTCCGGGGGCAGCAAGGCAGGCTTCAATGTAGGAGAGCATACGCTCTATGCTGTCGCGCACATAGCGCGTATCGACATCGCTCTGGGTACGCAGCTCGTGGTATTGGTCCGCAAGATTCAGAGCGACCAGAATTGCCATCGTCGTTGTGGAGTGCTCAGAGACATGTGCCTGCAGTTGCTGCCACTGCCCATCGACTTCACGGGCAGAGCGCAGAATTTTCTCCTCATCCTCCCCGCGGAGGATATAGTCCCGTCCGGCTATCGTGACGCGCACCGAACGTGTCATTGTCCGCTCCCGGCTTGGACTGTTTCTGGGCAAAATTAGGGCTTTTCGGCGGGCTGCACGGCAGCTGTGGCAATCAGTTGCTCAATGCGCTGCAGCAGAAGTCGCACCCGCTCGGTGAGTTCCCGCTGTAGGCTATCGGGCAACCAGGGCGAACGCTGCAGCTGCTGTCGCAAGCCTCCGACTTCCTGTTGTACGGTCTGCCGCAGCTGCTCCAGCTGATCGGCAATCTCGTCGAGCCGCCTGTAGCCTTCCAGCAGCCGGAGGGTGTGTCGCTGGAGGAGTTCAAGCTCCTGCCGCGTTTGCTCGGCGCGCTCGCGCGCACGCTGTAGCTCCTGGCGCAGGTGTTCGACCTCCTGCAGTGAAGGGTATTGGGTAAGCTGCTGGTGAAGTTCTGCGTTGATACGCTGCAGTTCCTGCACCTGCACTTCGTAAGCTTGGAGCTGAAGCCGAAGCTCCTCGAGCGCTGCAGTATCCTGCGTGCGTTCGGATAACAGCTCTGCCGCTGCAAGGCGCTCGCGACATTGCTGGAGCTCTTTCTGAGAGCGGTGCAGCTCGTGGTTACGGCGGACGAGCTCCTGTTGAGCCAGGCGAAATTCCTCTCGCAGATGCTCCAGCTCTGCCACCGCGGTGTCGAGGGCTGGCCGGAGCTGGGAAAGTTCGCTGCGAAGCTGCTCACACTGTTGTTCGGCCTCATGCACTCGCTGCCGGAGGAGCTCGCACTCCTGTTCACGCTCCTGCAGGCGGGCAGCTATGGCTTGTTCGCGTTCGCACGCATTCTGGGCCTCCTGCTGCCATCGGTGAGCTTCCTCCCGCAGGCGCAGATTCTCCGCCCCCAGCTCTCGAGCCCGCTCCCCGAGTAGACGGAGCTTCTCCCACAAGCGTAAGAGCCCCGCTTGAAGTTCCGGCCGCGGCTGTGGTACTTCGGCTTCCGGTTCCATCATGCACGCAGACGAGCACCCGTGTGGTGCTCCACTGTTGCAATTATGCGCTCCACAACCGGAGTGATGTCCTCCTCCTGCAACGTGCGCTGCCGCGAACGGAAGCGCAGCGCAAAAGCCAGACTCCGCTTCCCTTCCCCGAAGGAAGGTGAGCGGAAAACGTCGAACAGAACCACCTCCTCCAGCCACTCCCCGCCAGCCTGGCGAATGAGCTGGAGGAGCGTAGAGACCGGTACGGTCTCTTCCACGACAAAGGCCACATCGCGCCGAATTGCCGGATATGGCGGAACAGCCGCATAAGTCGGCGCCGACTGCTGGCACTCCTGGAGTGCTGCAACCTCCAGTACGGCCACAAAGGCCTCCTGCTCCACCTCCCATCCCTTGAGCCAGCTCGGGCGCAGCTGCCCCGCCCACCCAAGATAATGCCCACCACTGTAGAACTGCACGGCTGCTGGCAGTACCGGATGGGGGCGCCCCTCCTCCCACGGCACCACAGCCACAGTAGGAATCCGTAAGCGCTCCAGGAGCTGTTCCACAACGCCCCGCAGATCGTAGAAATCCACCGCCCGCTGTGGAATCCCCCACTGCAATGGAGCCGCCATACCGCTCAGCAATATCCCAAGCTGCAGCCGCTCTCGATAATCCTCCAGCCGATTCCCGTCCCCCCCACCTCGATGAAACACCTTGCCCAGCTCGAAGATGCGGACCGTGCGCTCTCCAACCCGTACGTTGAAGGAGAGCACGCGTACGAGCGACGGCACCAACGTAGGCCGCAGCGTGGAATACTCCAGACCCAATGCATTGACCAATCGGATTGGATGCGGCTCCCACGGGCAGACTGCCTCAGGATCGGTCAGAACGGGGGTAAAGACCTGCTGGAAGCCCCACTCGGTCAAGGCTGTAATCAAGAGTTCCCGAATCGCCGGGGGCGAGAGCTCCGGCGGAAGCGCTGGCACTTGAACCGGCAGCGCAACGGAGGCCGCCACCGGAATCCGATCGTACCCGTAAAGGCGCGCAACCTCCTCGATCACGTCCACCTCCTCCCGGATATCGGAGCGAAACGAGGGAACTGCAAGCGTACAGCTGTGCTCGTCTGTAGCAAGTACGTCAAACCCCAAGCGAGTGACAACCGTATGCACCTGCTCCCGAGAGAGGGTAATTCCCAACACCTTCCCAATCCGCTCGTAGCGTACGGCGATCGAGCGCCTATGATTGGACTGCTGACCCACCACGACGGGAGCTGTACCGATCTTGCCCCCGAGCTGATGCAGTATCTCTACGGCACGGGACAATGCTGACAGTACTCCACACGGATCAACCCCACGCTGAAAACGGTATGCTGCTTCTGTCTCGAGCGCATGCCGCCGTGCCGTACGCCGAATCCGCACTGGGTGGAAGAGCGCCGATTCGATAAGGATCCGCTCCGTCTCCGGACCCACTTCGGATTCTGCGCCCCCGAGTACTCCTGCTAGGGCGAGCGGCTTTTCAGGATCGGCAATGAGTAGGTCTTCCGAGCACAGGGTGTAGGTACGCCCATCCAACCCGTGGAAGCGCTCTCCTGGGCGTGCCCACCGCACATGGATCTGATGCTGGGCAATGGTTGCATAGTCGAAGGCATGCAGCGGTTGCCCCCGCTCCAGCATCACGTAGTTCATGACATCCACCGGCAGCATATGCGGTCGGATTCCTAAGCGCCAGAGGCGCACCTGCAGCCAGAGTGGGGAGCTCTCTGCCGACACATCGACCACGCAGCACGCATAGAGCGGACATCCCTCCGGCGCTGCCACCACGACCTCCACTGGAGCGGGCTCCCCCTCGAGAGGAGCTGGCGCCGGCAACTCCACCGATAGCCCCCCATAAGCTGCCAGTTCTCGGGCAATCCCGAGATGACTCAAACAATCACCCCGATTGGGAGTCACCGCAACCTCATACACCACATCCTCCACCGGCGGAAGGTAGTCCGCTAGCGGCACTCCAACTGGAGCATCCGCCGGTAGAAGCCATATTTGGTCAGCCTCTTCTCCAAGCGCCAGCTCCCACCGACTGCACACCATGGCGTGAGAATCCTCCCCTTCAATGCTCCGAGGCTCCACCGGTCGCCCAAGCTGTGGAACCACTGCTCCCGGTAAGGCGACAACTACATGACCTCCTTCAGGCAGCACCGCCCCAGCCACAACCTGTACGCTCTCATCCCCAACAGCAATACGATAGACCCACAGCCCCTCTCTCCCCTTGTGTGGCCGACCCTCCCGAACCACCCCAACCACACACCCCCGATACTTCCCCCGCCAATCCTCTACAGCCTCCACCTCAAAGCCCAGATGGGTCAGAACAGCAGCCACCTCTTCCTCTGTCCAGGGGAGAGCAACGAGCGTTCGAAGCCACTGATCTGATACCCGCATTGGGCTCCCACACAGCAAGACTGCAAGCGAATTTAGCAATTTTGTCCTCCCACGTGCACTGCCCTCGCCCTACGCTGCAGCTAACTCCTCAGCCCGATGCAAGCAAATACGAGAAACATGCATAATTTTGCATGCGCGCCACCGTAGCTCAGTGGTAGAGCGGCTGATTTGTAATCAGCGGGTCGGGGGTTCGAATCCCTCCGGTGGCTCATGTCAAGGGGACACCAAAGTCCTCGTGCGGTATCCGACACAAGGAGTTTTTCCCATGGCACGCACCAAACCCTCCAAGGGTCCGAGGCGACCGCCTGTTTTGGCTGGTCCGAAACGGCTACTTGCAGTCACACTTGAGCAGAGCGACTACGCGGCACTCCAGCAGCTAGCCTCCAACCTGGGCATGGCTACCTCCACTTACGTGCGGATGCTCATCAAGCAGCAGATCAACCAGTTACGTCCCCAGGAGACCCCGAGTACAGCTTCCTCGAGTGGAGCGGTGAATCCCTCCCCGCATGCATGAGGTACGTTTGCGTGCTGGGCACGAGGCACGCGTCCGGAGCGGACACCTCTGGATTTTTAGCAACGAATTGCAGCAGGTACCTCCTTTGCCACCGGGCAGTCTCGTACGAGTTCTGACCGCTGCGGGAGACAGCGTCGGGATTGGACTCTACAATCCACACAGCCTCATCTGTGTCCGTCTCTTGGGCATTGACGGCGATGTTACCACACTAGGGCTTGATTTCTTCGTCGAACGGCTCAGCCGAGCCCTGCAATTACGGCAGCAGCTCTGTCGCGGAGAGGCCATGTACCGCCTCGTGCACGGGGAAGCTGATCTTCTACCGGGCTTGGTCGTGGATCGCTATGGCGAGTATCTGGCCCTGCAGACGCTCTCGGTGGGCATGGACCAGCGTCTTCCTACCATTGTCGAAGCTCTCCGCATGGTACTTCCTGAGGTACAGGGAATCGTCGAGAAGAACCTCTCCCGCCTCCGGGAGCTTGAGCAGCTGCCGCAGCAGCAGAGAGTGCTCTATGGCCACATCCCCGAGCGCTTCGTCCTCGAAGAGTTCGGCCTCCGCATAGAGATCCGGCTGCTCGAGGGGCAGAAAACGGGAGCCTATCTCGATCAGCGCTACCACCGATTGCTGACAGGACGTCTGGCCACAGGTCTGCGCGTCCTGGACTGCTTTACCTACCACGGTGGATTCGCCCTCCATGCTGCTGCCCAGGGAGCAGGCGAAGTGCTCGGTATTGATAGCTCCGGCAGTGCCCTGGAGGTTGCTCGACGTAATGCAGAGCTTAACGCGCTGCAGCACGTCCGCTTCCACGAAGCGGATGTCTTCAGCTTCTTACGCGAGCAGGTTGCCAGCGGAGCACAGTGGGATATGGTCATTCTCGATCCCCCTGCCTTCGCCAAAAGTCGACGCCACGTCCCCTCGGCCAAGCAGGGGTACAGCGAACTGAACCGCCTGGCGCTCCTCCTCTTACCGCCCGGAGGCTTTTTAGTCACGAGCAGCTGCTCTCACCATGTCTTTGAGGCCGTCTTTCTCGAACTCATCTTCACCGAAGCCGCTCGCCTCGGACGCCGTCTCCGGATGCTCTACCGAGGGACTCAACCCCCCGACCACCCCATCTTACTGAGTATGCCGGAGACGCAGTACCTGAAGTTCTTCATCTTCCAGGTGCTCTGAATCCCGTCGGCGGGGCTCTGAAATGGCATGATTTTTTCACAAGCATCTGCTGCGTCCAGACAGCAGCTTCTATGCGCGTCCGCACCTACAGGGCTCCGAGTATGCACGAGGCACTCCGCTCGATGCGGCGGGAGTTGGGCGAAAGCGCCATTATTCTCTCCACGCATACCCTCCGTCTGGACGACGGCACCGAACTGGTGGAGCTCCACGCCGTCCCCGAGCAGGAGATGACCTCTCTGCCACCCTCTGCCGATGGAAATCCATGGGCAGAGAGCTCGTGGGTTTCTGACCTCCGGAGGGAACTCCTCACTCTGCGGCAGCAGCTCAATATGCTCGAAGCCCTTTTACGTTTCAACACAAGTCCCGATCCCCTTTGGCAGCGACTCTATACAGCCCTACGTGCTGAAGGGTTCACCGATGAGTTCCTTCTACGACGTCTGCCGCCAACACAGCCAGTCTCCTCCTGGAAAGAGCTACTCTTGCGGGCTCGGCAGCACCTGACGAACCACATTCGCACGGCCGATCCCCCGCTGCCGAGCACGGGACCGCTCCGTCTCCTCGTCCTTGGAGCACCTGGTTCGGGCAAGACTTCAACCCTGCTCAAGCTGCTCCTGATGTACAAACTGCTGCACCATCTGCCATGCTTCTTGATTAGCACTGAAGCTCACAGGCTGGGGGCACTTGAACAGCTCCAGCTGTTCTCCTCCATTGCCGATATTCCTCTGGCGGAGGCCTATACTGTACAGGAGCTCCGCCACCATTTGGCGGCCCATCCTCCATCGCCCATGGTTGTGGGAATTGAGTTGCCTGGCGGGAACCCCTTCCGAGCTGAGATCCGCCAGCAGTGGCAGCGCTACGTAGATATCGTACGCCCAGAGGCTCTCTACGGTGTCCTCAGTGCAACGGATGCGCTCCCTCTCCTCCGACGCCTGCTCCAGCTGTGGCACGATCTTGGCGTGACAGGCCTCATCCTAACTAAGCTCGATCTAGCTCCCAGCGTAGCCCCAGTCGTTGAAGCACTCGAGCACTCAGAGCTGCCAGTCATCTACTTCTGCACCGGTCCACGAATTCCGGAGGATATCGAACCTGCACGCAGTCAGGCACTAGCGTATCGTATCGGCACAGTGGAGGAACCATGAGCAAGGAGTCCACCCGCATTGTGGCCCTCTGTAGTGGGCGCCCGGGGTTAGGAAAGAGCACCACAGCAGCCAATCTGGCTGCTGCTGCCGCTCGAGAGGGTATCCTCTGCCTCCTCTGGGATGCCCAGCTGAATTCCCCGCGTCTGCACCTCCACTATGGCCTGAATCCCGTTGCCACGGCCTCAGATGCTTACCTTGGAAGCGCTCGCATCGAGACCATCCCCATACGGCTCCGTCCACATCTGTGGCTTTTACCAGAGCGCACACTCAACGGCGATGCTGAAGCACAGCTGACAGGAGCTTTTCCTGCCCTGCTACAGGAACTCATCCACCATCGACGTCCGGAGCTCATCCTCATTAACCTCCCACCCGGATGGTCGGGGCTGGCTGCTACGGTCTGCCAAAGAGCAGATCTGTGTTGCCTCGTCATGGGCGAGGATATTGGCTCCATTCTGGACACCTACGCCTTCCTGAAAGCCCTCTTGGCAAGTTCCCGTAAGCCCCCCCGCCTTGGGCTGATCGTCACGGGGATTGTCGAGGTCACGGAAGCTTGTGTGCTCGCAGACAAGCTCAACGCTGCTACAGCCCGATTCCTCGGCCAGCGGATACCACTGCTCGGGGCCATCCCGTATGAGCCTCGGCATCGGACGGCGCTCTTGCAGCAGCAGCCCTTCCTGGAAGCCTTCCCCGAAACAGAGGCCGCTCTCCTCTACCGCAGGCTTCTGCACCGATGTGTCGTAACACACCAGGCAGATCATGCCGGGAAAATCGCGCAGGAGTGGTGAAACCGTCAGCTTTGTCTTCTCCGTCAGCCTATTGGCTGGGTGCGTTGCAGTGATTATCTTTGCTCTACAACCGGAGCTGGCGACCGAAGCTGTCCTATTGCGAGCCTTTATTGTCTTTGTGGCCGCTGCCACAGCAACGACTTTCTTCCTAGTGCTGTGGCGTCCAGGACGGAGGGGAGCGGGAAGCCAAGTGCTGGAGGGTCCGTCCAGTCGAGGTGCCCATGAGGAGCCACCGCAGATACCAACTCAGCGCTGAAGAGCTCCCCCAGGTATGGCAACGCTACTGGGAACGGCGCGCCGACGAGGATCGCCAGCGCCTCATCCTCCACTACCTCTGGTTAGTCCGCTACGTCATCCACTCCCTCTCCCTTCCCGAGCACAGCTCGCTGAGCCAAGAGGACTTGGAGCACGTCGGCGTGCTCGGACTCAATGAAGCCATTGAGCGCTTCAACCCCAGCCGGGGCACGAAGTTCGAAACCTACGCTCTGGTACGCATCCGCGGAGCAATTCTGGACGAGCTCCGCAAGCTGGACTGGCTCAGCCGCAGTGCCCGCCGCAAGGTCCAAGCATACCAACAAGCCGCCGACGCACTCCAGCAGACCCTTGGGCATGAAGCTTCCGCGGAAGCCATCCGCCAGTGGCTCGGGGTCCCACCGGAGATCTACCGCTCGTATCTACGGGCCGTGGAAGCAGCTCAAGCTTCGTTCTCCTTCTATGATCCCCCAGCTGCTCCACCGACAACCGAGGAGGAGGAACCGGCCAACCCCCTGGAAGAGCTGGCCGATCCTCATGCAGCCGACCCGGCCGAGAAACTGTCACGACAGCAGCTCCTTCAGGCCGTGATGGATTATCTTGAACGGCTCCCTGAACGAAAGCGCCTGGTCATCGTGCTCTACTACTACGAAGGGCTGACCTTCCGCGAAATCGGACAATTGCTCAACCTCACCGAAAGCCGAGTCTGCCAAATCCATGCCAAGGTACTGGAAGAGCTCCGTATCCATCTCCGCGCTCACCACCATGGTTGACAACCCACTCGCCCACCGTCTCGGGCACATTGAGCAGCTCCCTACCATACCACCGCTTGTTGCCGAGAGCCTCCGCCTGCTTGGAGAGCCGAACGCTAGTGCCACACAGATTGCCCAGTTCATTGAGCGCGATCAGGCCTTGACGGCACGGTTGCTACGCGTGGCAAACTCTCCTCTCTACGGTTTTCCACGGCGTATTAGCACAGTGCGCTTAGCTATCTCGCTTCTGGGCAATGAGGCTGTGCGCCAAATCCTTGTAGCTGCCGCGCTCTATGATCTGGTCACGGTCAAATCCGGTGTCCAGTGGGAACGTGAGCTCTTCTGGCATTACTGTCTCTACTGCGCCGTGGCGGCTCGCTCCTTTGCCCGGCGCGTAGGCTATCGCCGGGCTGGGGAAGCCTTCACTGCCGCACTCCTCCACGATCTCGGTGTCCTGCTCATGGCAGCCTACCTCCCGGCCGAATATACTGCCGTGGTACGCCACCAACAATACTCGGGCTGCTCGCGTCTTGAGGCCGAACAGCTCGTCATCGGTACCACACATGCCCAGCTCGGTGCATGGCTTGCCGAGCAGTGGAATCTGCCCCCGAGTTTGGTAGCAGCTCTTGCCTACCACCACACGGCCGATCCGCCACCTGTGACCGAGCAGAGTGGCCATGGTGTGCCGCCCCCACTCAACCAGCTCGCACAGCCGCTCACCGCCCTGGTAGCTACAGCTGAGTATCTGGCCCATTGGAAAGGGCTGCGGCGATGGTCTGCCGAAGAGACCCTCCAATCCCCACTCTATCTGCCCGATCCCTTGTGGCAGCTGTATTTGGCATGCGAGCTGATAGAACCTACAGGCGAGCCCACCTCAACCCTAGATGCAGAGGTAGAGGCGGCGTACCATTGCCTGGCTGAGGCACTGTGGTAGAAACCGATGGCCCCAGAGCCCCCATCCTGGGAAGAGCTCCGAGAGCAGGAGCAGCGATACGTGCACCTGCTGGAACTCCGCTGTGAGCTCCTGCAGCGGGAGGTTGAGTACCTCCGACAGCAACTGACGCAGTACCTGGCCGGCTCCCCACGCCGCGATCTCTCCGACATCCGCCAGCTCTTGACAATCTCTGAGCCGGAGGAACTCCTGGAGCGGGCACGCCTTCTCCTCCAGCAGTGGACACAGGCTACCGATACGTATGCCATCCGCCTTGCCCCCGATGGAGCTCTCCAGGTTTATCCGGCAACCTACACAGAGCACGCCCGCACGCTCACCGAAGAGGGTGTCCTCGACTGGCTTACCGAACACGGTAGCCCTACTCTCCTGCCAGACCTCTTCGGCGGTGCAGAAGCCACAGGCACACTCCTGTTGCTCCCCCTAGGAGAGTCGGGTCAACGGCTGGGGGCCCTTGTCGCCCTCAAGGTCCCCGCAACTCTGCCATTGGCGGAACTCCGCGAGCAGCTCCAGTACATGGGCATCCTCCTCGGAGTCCTGCTCGACAATGCTGAGAGCTCTCGCACAGCTACCCTCCTGCATGAGCGCCTCCAGCACCTGCAGCGTACACTCCAACAGACCGAAACGGTTGCAACGCTAGGCAAAATAACCAGCATCCTCATCCACGAACTCAGCAACCCTCTACAAGCTCTCCTCTCCTACGCAGAGCTCATCGAAGCCGGAGTCGGTGATACCCGCAGCCATGCTTACTCCCTCCGGCGCGAACTGCTCCGCTTAAACCAACTGCTCAACGAGCTGCGCCATATGATTCGCCGTCCCGATGCCGTGCTGGAGCAACATCCCGTTGATGTTGCTGCCGTTATCGAACGGACCTTGCAGCTGCTGAACGTACAGTTTCAACGCGATCGAATCACGGTTCGCTGCGAGCAGGAGGCTCCAGCAACATGCATTCTCGGCCATGCTGGCCAGCTCGAGCAGCTTTTCGTCAATCTGTTTCTGAATGCCCGCGATGCCATGCCTGGAGGGGGGCTCCTCCACATCCGCCTCCGCACGGAAGGGAAGGAACTTGTCATCGAGTGCCAGGACTCCGGCATTGGTATGCCAGCGGAGCTGCTCGAGCGTGTCTTTGAGCCTTTCTTCACCACGAAAGCCCATGGCTCCGGACTCGGACTCACGATATGCCGCGACATCGTGGAACGCCACGGCGGCACGCTGGCTCTCTCTTCGCAGCCTGGAGCTGGAACGACAGTGATCCTGCGCTTCCCGCTGTTGCAGGATGTCCCACCAGAGACCACCTCTTCCTCATGCGGATAGGATCCCTTGCGAGCATCGTTTGGTGTATGCTCTCCATCGGCCTCTCGGCCACAACACTGGAGCAGATCCAGCGCGACGAGCGCGGCCGCATTCTGCTTTTCTGCTCTGCTCAGCCCTTGAGCTGGCGCTCAGAGCTATCGGCCGACAAACGGCGCATTCTCCTCATGTTTCCGGGGCTGAGGCCATCTGCTGAGCTCCGCCCCCGAATGTGGAGCGATGGGCTCGTGCGCGAGGTCTACCCGAAGCGGAGCGGTGATAGCTTGCAGCTCTACGTAACGCTGGCTGCTCCCAGCGGGTATAGCACCCTCTGGCTCCCTTACAGCCGCTGCCTCCTGCTGACTCTTTTCTCCTGGGAGGAGCTTCCACCCGAGGAAGAGCTCTACCATAGTGCCCTCCTGGCACTGGAGTTGCGCTCAGAGAGTGTGGCTGAGAGCTTGCTCACACAAGCAGCCGACCGGGGTTCTGCCGATGCGGCCGCTGTGTTGGCTGGCCACTCACTCGCTGCAGGCAAGCCGCTTACTGCCTTGCGATGGCTGCGACAAGCATGGGAGCGGAGCACACTTCCAGAACCATATGGCATTGCTGCCCATCTGGCCGCCCTGAGTGGGCAGATCACCCTCTCTCACCAGCTGGCCGAGCACTTCCGTGCCCTCACAGGTCGCCCGCTCCCCCCACCGCCTCCCGTGCCGATCGACAGCTCTGCAGCCCTCACGGAAGCTTTCCTCCTTGCCCCGCTCGAATTCAGCCCCACCCCATCCGACAGCGTCCTTGTGGCGAGTAAAGCACCGCCCGACACTCTTTCTCCACCCCCTCCACCGGCGACTGGAAGCGTCCCTGACTGGCTCCTGCTCTGGAGCCCACTCTTCTTCACCATTATAGCCCTCTTCGCCATCAGCTCCATCCTCCGCACTCTGCTACGGGTCCTTCGCAAACCCTCGCCATCTTCGGTCTCGGCCTCTCCCACCGCCTTCCCTGGCTATGTCCGAGAAGCATTGCAACACTATCGCGCCGCCGAAGATCGGGCACGCACAACCTCTACCGAGCAAACCGATGCGGTACCATCGGTTCCGAATCCGCACGAGACCTCGACCATGGTACCCCCTCCCGTTCATGCTCAGCCGCCTGAAGAGAGAGAGCTCAGCACACCGACACCGGAATTAGCACAGCTGTGGCGGCAACGCCTCCGGCAGCGTTCGGCATACCTTCAGCAACGGCTCTCCCACTTAGGGGAAACCCTGCCAGCTACCCCCGAGGCACGACAGCGTCTAGCCCGCCGCCTCCGCATCCCGTCGGAAAGTCTCGAACTGCGCTACCGTCTCCACTCCGTGGATCCAGAGCGCCTGTTTGCCCGTTTCCGCCGCACCCCAGAACCTCCGTCATTCGTCTCTGCTGCCGGTACAGAGTCCCACTCATCGGTGCAGGGATGAAGTACGCAGTACTCGTGGGTAGCATCGCTATCGTGCTCGCCTTCCCGGTGCAGGCCCGCTGGGCCGCTCCGACCAAAGCAGAGGGCACCCCTTCCATATCGTCGCAGGGGGAACGCCGCGCCGTGGCGGATTCTCTCCCACGGGAAAATCGCATCCAGTCAATCCGGGAAACTGCCGATGGCCATGTCGTCACTGTCGAACTCGCCGTGGAGCAGAACCGCCTCGATATTGGGGTTTACAACCTCCTGGGCAAGCGAGTCGTAACGGTCTACCAAGGGAAGGCTGCTGCCGGGATTCGCGAGTATCCCATACCGACCGGCGGTCTCCCTAACGGCATTTACATCTGCCTCGTCCAAGGGGATGGCTTTCGACTGGCACAGAAGTTTGTGCTGTCGCGCTAAGCTGGGGTGTGCGGGGATCCTCCTTCTGGGCAGCACTCTAGCCCTCCGAGCACAAGCCGTCAGCGAAGGGGTCGCTGCTGCCTATCTCCTGCGTCCGGTAGGGGCTCGCTCGCTCGGGCTAGCAGGGTCATACACCGCTGTGGCTAACGAACCAATGGGGATCTTTGCCAATGCTGCTGCCGGCGCGTGGCTGCCCCCGCAACCGACGGTATCGCTAGCAGTGTCTCTGCTCGGTCTTGGACGTACTTACACCAGTGCCGCATATGCCCAAGCCGTGGGCAAAGGTCTTGGCATCGGTGTAGGGATACAGAGCTTCTCCGCAGGGAGCTTCATCGCTCGAAACTGGTACGGGGAGGCGCTCGGGAACTACACACCATACGAGCTTGCTGCAACTCTAGCCGGGAGCTTCCGCTGGGAGTTCTTCAGTGTTGGCATGGCGGCAAAGTACCTCTGGAGCGGTGTGGCCGGTGCAGGGCTGACTGCTCAGGGAATTGCTGCCGATGTTGGGACTCTCTTCCACGTGGCCGATCTCTTGTCGGTCGGGGCCTCTCTGCGCAATCTCGGAGGCTTTCTGCAGTGGGCCCACCATCGAGATCGCCTTCCTGTGAGTATGGCGATCGGGATTGCCACCGAGCTCGGTCTGGCACCACCTGTCCAACGCGGACGCCTACCGGTAACGGGCCAAGAGTATCTCGTGCGCCTTCCCTCTCCGCACTACGTACTACTGGCGGCGGAACTGCAGTATGTGCAGGATGCCCCTCGGCCGAGCGTTTCTGTAGCCGTCGAGGTGGCACCCTTTCCGGGTGTAGCCCTCCGCGGTGGGGCGATCCTCTTCGGCAACGAGCTCGGGCGTGCCCGCTGGCTTCCCAGACAGCGACTCGGTGGCGGGATCGCCATCCAGCTGCCCGAAGCCCTCGATGCACCGTTCCACCTCCAGCTCGATTACGCCCTCACGTACGAATACGCTAGCCCTTCACGGCTGGCGCATACGATAGGTGTGACGACGCAGCTAGCGCGATGAACTACCGCGGCTTTGCAACTCGTGCCATTCACGTCGGGCAAGAGCCCGATCCTACCACCGGAGCGGTAATTCCCCCGCTCTATCTGAGCTCCACTTACGCCCAGGAGGCGCCCGGGAAACACCGTGGCTTTGAGTACTCTCGCACCAACAACCCCACCCGGCAAGCCTGGGAGCGCAATATTGCCGCACTCGAGGAGGGAACCGACGCCATCGCCTTCGCAAGCGGTATGGCAGCCATCGATGCTCTCGTCCGCCTCCTCCGGCCGGGCGATCATATCCTTGCCTCAGCCGATCTCTACGGTGGGACAGTGCGTTTGTTCGAACGCGTGTGGTCAACCTTTCAGATCAGCGTCACGTACGTCGACACTCGCCAGCCTGAGGCCGTCGACGCTGCGTTCCAGCCGCAGACACGCATGCTCTACATTGAAACCCCCACCAATCCGCTCCTCCAACTGGCCGACATTGCCACGATGGCCGAGCTTGCACACCGGCATGGGGCCTGGCTCGTGGTGGATAATACCTTTGCCACCCCTTACGCCCAACAACCGCTGACACTCGGGGCCGATTTCGTGGTACACTCAACGACCAAGTACCTGGCAGGCCATTCCGATGTGGTTGGCGGGGCCGTTGTGATCCGAGATCCCGATCTTGGAGCCCGACTCCGCTTCCTGCAGAATGCTGCCGGAGCAGTTCCAAGCCCCTTCGAGTGTTGGCTCTGCCTGCGCTCGGTCAAGACGCTCGCCCTACGGATGCAACAGCACGAGCGCAATGCCCTGGCTATTGCAGAGCTGTGTGCAGCTCATCCGGCCGTTCGGGCAGTTCATTACCCTGGGTTGCCGACGCACCCGCAGCATGGGCTTGCACGGCGCCAGATGCGCAACTTCACCGGGATGCTCTCGCTCGAGCTGGGAACAGCCGAACGGGCTCATCGATTTCTCCGCCATCTTCGGCTCTTCACCCTTGCCGAATCACTCGGGGGCGTGGAATCCCTGGCCTCCCACCCGGCTACGATGACCCATGCGAGCCTCGATCCCGAATGGCGCCGCCGCGTTGGCATCACAGACGGCCTGGTGCGCCTCAGCTGCGGTATCGAAGATACAGAGGACCTCCTCACCGATGTTGCTTCGGCTCTGGAGGCCCTCGAGAGATGAGGCCGCCTCCTACCGCCGTTTCTTCTTCCGTGCCTTGGCCGGCTTGGGCTGCTCGAGCTTGAGACGACGCGCCAGACTCGGCGGCAGCCGCTCTGCCTGCTCCTCAGCGAGGGCTTGTGCCTCACGGAGCCGCCGCATCAGCCAGCCTTCCCGCTTCGGTTGCCGGCGAAGCTCCTCGAGCGTCAGCTTCTGCTTGCGCCACCGCGTCAGATAGAGCTGATGCCCGATGCTGAGCAAGTTGAAGGTGAAGTAGTACAAATTCAGCCCCGCCGGGAAAGCTGAAAAGAGAAGGGTCAGCAGCACTGGAAAGACGTACACCATCCACCGCTGTCGCGGATCGGTCAGGCTGAGACGCTGCTGGAGGAAGAGCGCCAGCCCCATCAGCAACGCTAATCCGGATACGTAGTTGAAACCCAGCAGCGGAATACGGAAGGGGAAGACCACGAGCCGATCCGGCACCGAAAGGTCAGTAATCCACAACACGAACGGGGTCTGCCGCAATTCGATGGAGTAGTTCAAAACCGCCCAGAGAGCATAGAGGATGGGCAGCTGGAGGAGGAGCGGCAGACACCCACTCATGGGATTGACACCATACTCCTGGTAGAGCCGGAAGAGCTCCCGCTGCTGTGCCTGGAGATCATCCTTGTAACGGTCGCGAATCTTCTGCAGTTCCGGAGCAAGTAGCTGCATGCGCTGTGCCGACCGCAGCTGCGGGACAATAAGCGGATGCAGCAGCAGCTTCATGAGTACGGCGAACACAATGATGGCAAAGCCATAGTTCGGAATCAGCCAGTGGATCGCCTTGAACAAGGGCAGCATAAAATACTCGCCAATCGGGCGTACCAACCAGCGCAGCCCGAATTCGACCATACCGGTCAATCCGTAGGGCTTGACGATATCGTAAGCCAGGGGCCCCCCGTAGACCTGGAAGAAGTGCGTCTCACCGCTCTGACGGTACGGCAGCCGAAGGGTGAGCTCGTAGCGCTCTACCACCCCATTATTGGGCGCATGGAAGCGTTGCCCACGGGCGAAGGCAGTTAGTTCGGCCGGCCGCGGCACTGGAAGCAGTGCCACAGCAAAGTACTTCACCTTGAGCCCTATCCAGTCAATGCGGCCAGTAGCCTGCCGCTCAACCGTTCGGTCAAACTCACTCGCATCGAGCACCTCCAAATCCCCGGCCAAGGAGATGTAGGCAGCAGCACTGTGCGATTCATCCACGCTGTTGTATTCCTGGTACTTCAGCCCCCCAGACCAAGAGAGCTCATAGCGCCGCTGCACGCCGATACCTTCCGGGTGTATAACCCGGACGCCTACCCCGATGTCGTAGCGCTCACCGTAGAAGACATACCAGCGCTCGATAAGACGCAAGGAATCAAGCGCAACCCACGCTCGAATGACGAGCGAATCTTGCCCATGCACTCGATAAATCGTATCCGTAGCCACGGCAAAGGTGAAGGGGAGCCGCCGTGTATCTACTCTCCGCCCCTCAGCATCGTAGTAAGCCAGCCACAACTCCCGCTCTCCTTGAGGAATGAGCTGCACAGGCCTTCCCTGCCAATCCTTGTACTGGCGCAGCTCCCACCGCGTCAGCGTTCCCCCGTACGAACTGAGCCGAAGGCGGAGCAGTTCGGTCTCTACCTCTATCCAACGCTCGGGAGCCACTGCCTCGGGCTCCAGCTGCTGCCGAAGCGGCACGACGGAAGCCTTTTGCTCAGCGGTATCGGCCGGACGCGGCATCGGAGCATAGTGAATCGATGTGTACAGCATCCACAGCGTCGTCAAGAGTGCAATCAGCACAATGCCGATCAGCGTTCGCCTGTCCATTGCCCATCCCTCCTATGGGACTGGATCGACTCCGCCGGGATGCCACGGATGGCAGCGTACAAGGCGGCGTACAGCTAACCAGCCACCGCGCCAGAGACCGTAACGTTCCAGCGCTTCTGCAGCATATTGTGAACAGCTCGGGTAGAAGCGGCAAGCGCCCGGCACCCACGGTGAGAGCCACCGATGGTACAAGCGCACTACCACAGCCAGAAGCCGACCTGCTATCGACATCTCTCCCAAGCTTGCCACATCAGTTGCCGCAGCTGCGGCAACACATCCCACAGCCGGAGCTGCTTCACTGAGAGCTGTCCCGAACTCCGCCACACAACCGCAAGGGCAGTAAAAGGGGGGGGACCTTCGGCCGAGAACTCTCGAAGCGTTATCCGCAAGGCTTCGCGCAAGAGTCGTCGCAAACGGCTGCGCACCACCGCCTGCCGCTCTCGCCGCCGAGGGACGCTGACAACGTACCCCAGGCTTTCCCCTTCCTCCCCCGCCCGGCAGAGAGCAACCACGGCAAGCATCTCATTGGCAAAGCGTTGACCATACGTCCACAGCCGCTGAATCTCTCTCCGGCGCTTGAGCGGATGCAGCACTACCACTTCTTACGCTCATCGCTAACCGTCAGCCGATACCGTCCCTTCGCCCGGCGGCGGGCCAGAACCCTCCGCCCTCCTTTCGTCTTCATCCGAGCCCGGAATCCATGCTTGCGCAGACGCTTGACCCGACTGGGCTGATACGTCAACCGCATCCCCTGTGCTCTGACTGCTCGTGAGACAGCAAAAGCAGTACAAAATTAGCACTCTCCTCCCACCGGCCCGTGGTGCTCTAGCCTCCCTGATTACAGCCACCGCCCCCGATCGGCAACCCCACGCGCTGCTCTCGCCTGGAGACTCCGCCCACCGAGCGATATCGGCGACGCCAGGCACGCCAGAGCACCACCACAAGGCAGAGCCCCAGCACGTAGGGCGCAAGCAAAAGCACCAGAATGCCTGACCGCAGCACCTCTGCAAAGACTGGGTTCCCCGTCTCTACCGCCGACCGGCACAGCGCACATTGCGCCGCAGCCGGTACAACCCCACCGAGCAGCCCAACCAACACACCCCACCACACCCTATCGCCGCATGAGGACCGCCAACCCATCCGGCACTACCCCCACAGCGAGCGCTACCAGCAGTATCAAAGGCGCTAAAATTGCATAAACGAGCGCTAAACGCTCAAAGCGCAAATGCATGAAGAAGGCCACAATGAGCCCCGCTTTCATCAAAGCCAGCACGGTTAGCAGCACGGCTTTCAACCAGCCCCCAACGTGAGCAATATCGACAAAATAGGCCAGCGCACTCAACACAAACAGCCATCCCCACACGATCAAGTATGTCCGAATTGGAGCATGGACAGCGCCGACCTGCTCACCGTGCACATGGGTCCCTTCCGCCATTGCTGCTCCTCAGAACAGGTAGAACATCGTGAAGATAAAGACCCAGACGAGGTCCACAAAATGCCAGTACAATCCAGCTATTTCCACATTGGCATACGAACCACGCCGATCGTAAACCCCTCGGGCAACCTGTCGCGCAATGACGCCGAGATAGACAACTCCGCTGAGGACATGCAGCCCATGAAAGCCCGTCAGAGTGAAGAAGTAGGCTCCAAACTGCGGGGGACCAAACGGATTCCACCACGGGCGAACACCGTAATCGACAATCAAGTGCGTCCACTCATAGACCTGACAACCCACGAAAGTCAACCCGAGGAACATCGTCAGCATGAGATACCGAATCGTCTCTCGCTTCTTCCGCTCGTATGCATTTGCCACCGCAAGTGCCATCGTCCCGCTGCTGCTGACCAGGATAAACGTCATGATGGCAATCAGCAGCAGAGGGATCTCCGCTCCTGCAATGTGCAGGGCAAAGACTTTCCCCGTGTCAACCCACGTGCCGATGCTCGTTCTCGTTGTCGCATAGCTTACTAAGAAGCTCCCGAAGATGAAGGCATCCGAGAGGACAAAAATCCACATCATCAGCTTTTGCCAGCTGACCCCGAACGGCGAGACCCCTCCGCCCCAGCTAACGGCTTGCTCTACGGGGTGCGCTGTCGTCTCTGTCGCCATTGTCTTTCCTCCCTGTTCCACCATCACCGCAGTTGGAGAATTGCCAGGAGAGCAAACCATACGAGCGTAAGAAAATGCCAGTACGTCGCTACCGGCCCGAGCCATCGACGCACGACCGCTCCCCGCCGCCGGTTGATCCATAAAGCAGAGAGTGCAACAATACCGCCGAGCACGTGCACACCGTGGGCTGCCGTTAAGACGTAGAAGAAGGCGGCCGCTGAAGAGCTCGTCAGTAGGATCCCCTGCTGTATCAGCTCATACCATGCCCCGAGCTGCCCTAAAAGGAAGAGGAGGCCACAGCCGACCGCACCCCCGAAGAGGCGTAGACTCGATGGCTGGAACATACCCTGCCGGCCAACATGCCACTGCGCAAGACCCAACACGAGGCTGCTCAGGAGCAACACAGCTGTGTTCCCCCATACTATGGGCGGGAACCTCAGTGTCTGACCGTCGAGTCCTATCCGCACAATGGCAGCGCTCGAAAGTGCTGCAAACAACATACCGACACCGACTATGAGCAGCCAAACAAACAGCTGCGCCGTCGGCATCAATGGGCCGCCTCCCTCCGCGCCTCTCCCCCCTCCATCACCACGGAATCTCCCTCCATCGATCCCCCGAATCTCCTTCGGGATAACAACCGTTGCGCGCATGGCTTACCCTCCATTCCGATGCGCTTCCCCATTGCCGGACAGCTCTGGAGCAGCTACCGCCGCTCTCCGGTGCTCCCCAGTCGGCTCCTGCTCCAGAGGGACGGTCTGCGGGATGAAGTCCTGCGAAGCCCCAGGCACACTGTAATCGTACGCCCACCGATACACTACCGGCATATGCTCCCCCCAATTGCCATGTGGCGGAGGAGATGGCGCTTGCCACTCAAGGGTATTCGCCTGCCAGGGGTTTGCTTCCGCCCGCTTCCCGCGCCAGAGGCTCCACACAAGGTTGTACAGAAAGAGAAGCTGCGCTGCTCCCGTGATAAAAGCCGAAATCGTGATGAAGAGCTGAATAGCCTGTGTATCGGGAGCAAGGTACTGTAGGAGACCAAAGCCGTAGTAGCGCCGCGGCATCCCCATGAAGCCTAGGTAATGCATAGGGAAGAAGATCCCGTACATCCCCAGAAAGGTTAGCCAGAAGTGCAGCTTCCCCAGACGTTCCGACATCAAACGCCCAAACATCTTCGGGAACCAGTAGTAAACTCCTGCAAAGACCCCGAAGACGGCACTGGTAGCCATCACAATGTGGAAGTGGGCAACAACGAAGTACGTATCGTGGAGCTGAATATCAATGGTCGGGTTCCCCAAGAAGATTCCCGTCAGGCCTCCAGTGACGAAAGTCGACACAAACCCAATGGCAAACAACATCGGCGTGGGAAAGCGCAGCTTCCCGCGCCAGAGTGTCCCCAGCCAATTGAATGTCTTGACCGCCGAAGGTACAGCAATGATGAGTGTCGTCAGCGTAAAGGCAGCGCTCAACCAGATATTCATCCCGCTGACGAACATATGGTGTCCCCAGACGATAAAGCTCAGGAAGCCTATGGCAATGATAGAGTAGACCATGGCCCGATAAGCAAATATCGGCTTACGGGCGTTGTTCGCAATGATCTCCGAGACGATGCCCATCGGGGGCAGAATCAGGATGTAGACTTCTGGATGCCCCAAGAACCAAAACAGATGCTGCCACAACAGGGGATTACCTCCCTCACGCGCCAGATGCTGGCCACCGACCACAATGTGGTCCAGATAGAAGCTCGTACCCAAATGGCGATCGAGCAAGAGCAGCACAGCTCCAGCAAAGAGGGCCGGAAACGCCAGCAGCCCGATAATAGCTGCAACAAACAGCGCCCACACCGTCAAAGGAAGTCGCATCATGGACATCCCTTGGGTGCGGAGATTCAGCACCGTGGTAATGTAATTCAAGCCCCCCATGACGGAAGAGACAATGAATACCGCCATTGCAATCAACCACAGCGTCTGTCCTAGCCCTGAGCCCGGAACGGCTGCTGCAACAGCACTGAGGGGTGGATAGGCCGTCCACCCTGCCGCGGCTGCTCCACCCGTCACGAACAGAGACGCCAACATGATGAGGCAGGAGAGCAAGAATACCCAGTAGCTGAGCATGTTCACGAAGGGAAAGGCCATATCGCGGGCACCGCACTGCAGCGGAATGAGCAAATTCCCAAAGCCTCCCAGTAGAATCGCCGTCAGGAAGAAGAAGACCATCAACGTGCCGTGCATCGTCATCATTGCCAAATAGGCATCAGGACGGAGCACTCCTCCCTCAAAGAGACCGGGAAAAATCTTTGCGGCAATTGGTATAGACTCTCCTGGCCAGGTCAGGGGCATCCTCATCAGCCAAGACATCACTAGTCCAATGATGCCCATAAGCCCGGCCGTGATCATGTACTGTATGGCAATCACCTTGTGGTCCATGCTGAAGATATAGCGTCGCCAGAAGCTTGTCGGCTCCTGATGGACAGTAGCTGCCGTCGGCTGGGTTGCCATCGATATACTCTCTCTCAGTGCGACAGACCCACCATTGTTGAAAAGGTCGGCTGCTGCGCCAGCCATGCTTCGAAGGCCGCATTGGATTCCACCACCATCTGCCCACGCATGATGTAGTGACCTTGGCCACAGAGCTCAGCGCAGGGAATATCGTACGTGCCCGTTTGCGTGGGGATAAACCAAAATCGTGTCGTCATACCCGGAACCGCATCCTGCTTGACGCGCAGCGCGGGCACGAAGAAGCTGTGCAGCACATCCTTCGAGTTGATGTAGGCAACTACCGGACGGTTGAGGGGCACATGCAATTCGGTGGTGATAATGTCATCGTGAGAGGCTGGATCCTCTGGATCGAGGCCGAAAGGATTCTCCTCACTGATAAACCGTGGGTGGAAGCGCCCGAGCGTGCCATCAGCCCCGGGGTATTGGAAGCGCCATGCAAATTGTTCCCCAATAACGCGTACCGGCATAGCCTCCGCTGGAGGGCTGCTGTGAATACGGAACCATGCCCTCGTTCCTACCGCAATGAGGCTTGTCAACGTCAATGCCGGAACCAGGGTGTAGACTACCTCCAGCGGCCGATTCTCCAAGTAGAAGTATGCCTGCTGCTGCGGGGAGCGCGCGCGATAGCGCCATACGAAGTATGCCAGCAGCAGGTGTACGAGGATGAAGACGATGCCGGTCACCACAAGCGTGACTGTAAACAGAGCGTCAATCGTAGCACCGTGAATCGATGCTACCGGCGGAAGCCACCACCATTGATCTCCTATGGTGACTACTCCAATGCCCACCAGCACAAGTACCGCAACCGCAAAGAGCACTCCATGAACACTTCCCGCCTGCATAGCCTATCCCGGCTGTCCGACTTCAGCAGCAAAAATAGCGCTTGCTTTCCAACTCTCTGATGAACATCACTCCTCAAAGTGAGGGTCAATAGCGCACGGCGCAAATATAAATTAGGAATCCGAACCAATCTCCCGATCTCGTCTCCGCTCTAGCCTGTGGAGGCCGAAGAGCAGAACCCCTCCGAGAGCAAAAAGGAGTGCAATTGCGCCTATTGCCCATCGGTAGCTCCCACTCCACTGGAGCACAGCTCCAAAGAGAAACGGACCAAGCCAGCTACTGCCGCGATCGGCCAGCTCGTAGAAGCTGAAGTACTCCGCCGCACGACCCTTCGGAATATACTGGGAAAAGAGCGAGCGACTCAGCGCTTGCGTTCCTCCCAGAACAAGGGCAATCGCCAGAGCAACGAGGCGGAATTCCTGTGCCGTTTGAAGCCCAATGCTGCTATAAGCCAACACGCCGATCCATACAAGCAAGCTCCACAGCAGCACGCGCAGAGCCCCCCAGCGTTGCGCAAGCCAACCAAAGACCAAAGCACCGACAAAGGCCACAAATTGAACCAGCAGGAGCGTACTGGTAATTGTCTCAATGGGCAATTGCAGTTCCTGGCTTGCAAACTGCCCGGCCAAAGCAATCACCGTCTGCACACCGTCATTGTAGAAGAAGTAGGCCGCTAAGAAGAGCAGAGCAGCCCCCTGCAAGGAACGGAGGGTCTGCTGTAGCTGTTTCCACCAGTTCATCTCCTCGGTTTTAGCCGGCGCTGTCTGGCCGTCGCTGGAGGGCAGACCGAAAGCAGGAATAAGCGTAAAGCCTGCCCACCAAATCCCAGCCGATGCAAGGCAGAAGCGTACGGCGTGTTCTATCCCTATCCCCCACCGCTCCGCCACGCTTACAAACACCAGATTCAGACCCAAGAGGAATCCCCCACCTAAATAGCCAATGGCCCAGCCACGGGCAGAGACCTGATCTCGCTCATGCGGCGCAGCCAACTCCGGCAGAAATGCATTATACATGACCACCGATGCCCCGAAACACACATTGGCCACCACAAAGAGGATACCCCCAAGCCCGTAGCGCTCTCCCTCCACCCAGTAGAGTCCCACGGTTGCCAACGCTCCAGCGTAGGCGAAGAGCACCATGAGTGGTTTCTTCCACTTCCGGGCATCAGCCAGGGCACCACAGAGTGGCAGTACTATCAATTGGAGTAGCACCGACAGAGAGACCAGAAACGGGTAGTATGCATCTGCACTCACCAGCATGCCTAGGACTGCTACGCCCCCGCTTCCTTCTGCTGCTCGATGGGCCACCTGCGTCAAGTACGGTCCCAGAAACACGGTTACGACAGTGGTAGGGAAGGCAGAATTTGCCCAATCGTACATATACCATGCCCAGCGTGCTCGGCGAAGAGCAATCCCCTGCAGCATCATTCATATCGGAGAGCCTCGACAGGATTGAGGCTAGCTGCCCTCCAAGCCGGATACGTTCCCCAAAGTATCCCCGTAGCCAGGCAGATCCCAAGGCTGAGCATCCCCCATCCCCACGGCACCGCAGCCTGCACTCCGATGAGGCTGCCCATCCCCCACCCGGCCAGTACGCCCAGACAGATACCCACCAGACCACCGAGCAGGCTCAGAACGAGTGCCTCAGCGAGAAACTGCCCCAAAATCCACCGCCGGCGTGCCCCGAGCGCTTTACGAATCCCGATCTCGCGGGTGCGCTCACGCACTGCAACGAGCATAATGTTCATAATGCCCACCCCTGCAGCTAACAGCGCTATCACCCCCGTACCAACTCCAAAGAAGCCGATGTAACGCGTCAGCCCGGCAAACTGGGTCCGAATGCTCTCATTGGTCTCCACCTCGAAATCATTGGGCTGCCACGGTTTCAATCCCCGAATACGGCGAAAGGCCCCAATGGCCTCCTGCATCGTCTCGAAGAGGGCCCTTCGGCTAGGCGCTGTAAGAAAGAGAGCAAGCGAACTCCGCTCTTCTGACGCCATGGAACGCACAAAGAAGGTGATCGGCACGACGACAAAATTGTCCTGACTCTGCCCGAAAATGCTCCCACGGGGCTTAGCAACCCCGACCACTTCAAAGCGGTGGGAGCCAATCCGCACATATTGCCCCAGGGGAGAAGCTTTCCCGAAGAGCTCCGCTGCCACATCGGCACCCACGACAGCCACCGGACGATTCAGGAGGAGATCGTGTTCGACAATTGGGCGTCCCTGCGCTAGCTCAATGCGAAAGACAGAGAAGAAGGCTTCATCTACCCCGGCAACACTCACATCGGGATCAGTCGAGCGATTCCCCCACTGTACCCGGACACTCTGCGGGCGCACACCGTAGAGGCACACCCAGGTGGCCAGATGCGCCAGAGCTCGCTTCAGCTGGAGCCCCTGCGCGTAGGTGATGGGAGGTCGTTGCAGATAGCGGCGTCGCTGGTCTCCATGAAGCACGAGAGGAGGCATGCGGGTGATGATGATGGTGTTCTCCCCCATCCGCTCGAGGCGCTCGAAGACAGTGAGATTGAGCGAATCAGTAGCTGTCCCCGCCACCACAATGGCAAAGACCCCAACGGCAACGCTCCCGGCTGTCAGGCTCGAGCGTAATCGGTACGCCCGTAAGCTCTCAGTAGCCCCGCTGAGGATTTCCCACCACAGCATTGCTTTTGATCCCACACTGGAGCTGACGACGTCCACCCATGGCCCGACAGTGTGCCATGGAGGAGTTGCTCCAACAGGTGCCCGAAGTCTCGTATTTTTCGGCGGCAGAGCATGTTGCCTCTATGCGGTGATCCACCATGGCTCACGTGCTGACCCTTGGGGGTGTCCTTGCTGCTGCAATCTGCCTGCTCATCGGCGCCCTCGGGCGTCTGCTGGGGACACATCTGTGGCTGACTAATCCAACATGGCATGAGCTTGCCCAGACGTGCCTCCTCTTCGCCATTGCCTGGGGCGTCTACCAGCTCCGTGGCTCAGGACCGCAGCAGCGCTGAACTGGCCTCTGCAGGCAGGAGTTTCGGTATTTTTGTGCGGTGAGTCCAGAAGCCCTGAGCCTATCCGATGTTTACGGCAACTGTGCTGCTTATGGTCGTGCTGTCAATCCTGCTCATTTTGGCTGTCCTCATTCAACCCGGGCGGGGGGAGTTGAGCTCCAGTTTTGGCGGGCTTGGCGGGCAGTTCGGCAGCCTCTTCGGTATGCGGCGCACGATGGATTTCCTGACGAAGCTGACCATCGGCCTTGGGGCAGCGCTTATGCTGCTTTCGATTGTGGCGAACAAATTCTTCCTCGGAGCAGCGGAGGGGACACGAGAGCCCGTAACCGTTGGGGCTCCTGTGCCGCTCCCGCAATCCCTTCCCACGCCGCCCCCTCAAGCACCTCCGCCAGGTTCACCACCGGGAACGCCATGACATGTCTCAGTGGTCCTGGGGGCTCCTGTATGCGGGAGTGACCGTTGCAGCTCTGCTCCCGATACTGACCCCACGGGACCGCGGTCGCCCCCACGCCGAGGAGGTGATCCTTTACCTCGTCCGGGAACGATGGCACACCGGTATCCTCCTTCCCTCCGAGCTAGCCGCCCGCTGTATCCCAGAGGTTGCCCATCTACCCCCGACTCCATGGGTAGACATCGGGTGGGGAGAGGCTGACTTCTATCAAACCCCCGGCTTTGAGCTCGGGCGAGCCCTCAAAGCTATCCTGCGATGGAACGAAAGCGTAGTGCGCCTTGCTGCCGTTCCGGCCGATCTCCAACGCTACTACGGGCGCACAGCCTGGCTACTCCCCCTCTGCCTCGACAGTACAGCCGCTGAGCGACTCTGCACCTTTATCCGCCATACGTTTCGGCGCGACAGTGCTGGAAAAGCCTCCCTCAGCAGCGTGCAGGCCGGCGGATGGGTGCACTTCTACAAGGCTCGCTACACCTACTGGGGCCTGCAGACATGCAACACCTGGGTTGCTCGGGCGCTCAACGAAGCCGGTATCCGCCTGCCATGGCAGGGCATCGTCATCGCAGAACAGCTCTTCGCCGCTGTGCAGCCGTACCGATGTCAAGCCAAGGAGACGCTAAACGCTTTCACCCAGCCCCCAGCGCTACGCCAATCCCCCTTGCCTGCGGCACCCTAGAGCTCCCTACTTGAGTTCTGCCGCAAAATGCCGATACGCGTTCAGAGATCACGCTGCTAGGGACCTCCCATGGGACTGAGCGTCTGCCTCATTGTGCGGAATGAAGCGCACTTTCTTGCCCCATGCATTGAGTCGGTGCGAGCCGTTGCCGATGAAATCATCGTTGTCGACACAGGTTCCACAGATGGTACCCCGGAGCTGGCCCGGCGCTTAGGATGCCAGGTACTGTCGTTTCCTTGGAATGACGACTTCGCTGCTGCCCGCAACTATGCTCTGGAGCACGCCCGGAAGGAATGGATTCTCAGCATCGATGCCGACGAACGTCTCCGCACGCCCGAGCTGCTCCGGCAGACCATTGCTACCGCTTCGCCCGAGGTAGGGGGGTTTCTCGTCTACTGCCATTCCCCGGCAGGATCAGAGGGGGTAACCTCCATGCTTGTCCTCCGCCTCTTCCGCCGTCATGAGAAAATTCGCTTCCGAGGCCGTATCCACGAGCAGGTAACGGTTGCCGAAGCCGGGTATCGCATCGAGCCCTCCGGCATCGTGCTATGGCATGAAGGCTACGCCCAAGGCAGAGACGTACTGCAGGCAAAGCACGAACGCAATCGGCGGCTGTTAGAGCTTGCACTGCACGAAGACCCCAACAATCCCTACCTGTGGCTCCAGTATGCCCGTTCCATGCTCGTGCTCGGGCAGCCAGCCGATGCTGTAGAGGCTTTGGAGAGAGCGCTCCAGATGTGTCCGGCCGATTCCCCGCTGCGCTCCAACATCCACTACTGGTATACCCAGGCCGCCCTCCTTCTGAATCGCCCCGCGGTAGCCCTCCAGCATGCCCTCACTGTTTTACGGGACCATCCGCATCAGACACTGGCTCTCCGCGCAGCTGCTGAGGCATATGCACAGCTCCACCAGTGGCACCATGCCGCCGCAATGTATGAACGGCTCCGGGCCGCCATCGCACAGCAGACCGTCTCTGATGGATTGCTCGGGATGATCCTGCATATCTGCCCGGCAGAATTGGCCTTCCGGCTAGGGAGCTGCTACATCATGCTTGGCCGATGGGACGAAGCAGAGACGCTCCTCCGGGAGGGCATCGAACAGGATCCTGCTCATGAGCGGTGCACCGTAGCGCTCGCCCACCTCCTCATCACCCGAGGTCGCCTACAGGAGGCCAAGCGTCTGATCCGGCGCCTGCAGCACCGCGGTATTGCCCCACACGTGGTGGCAGAGATACACCAACATTACCAGCAACGCCAGCGCGCTCTCCACCGCTCCCGGCCGCTGCTGTCGCTCAGCATGATCGTGCGCAACGAGGCGGAACGCCTCCCAGCGTGTCTGGAGTCGGTTCGTGACGTGGTCGATGAAATCGTCATCGTAGACACTGGCTCAGACGATGCCACCCCAGACATAGCCCGCCGCTACGGGGCACAAGTCTATTCCTTCGCCTGGAGAGAGGATTTCGCCGCTGCCCGCAATGAAGCACTGCGCCACTGCACCGGGGAGTGGATCCTCTACCTAGACGCCGATGAGCGGCTCCATCCTGAGTCGGCCGCCATCGTCCGAGATTTCCTGCTCGATCTGCCCGATTCCGTCGGCGGAGTTATCTGCACCATCGAAAGCCCACACCGTCGAGATGATGGCAGCTGTGAGCTCCACCGCGGGGTCTATGCCCGCATCTTCCGCAACTATGGCTACCCGACGATTGCCTTCCGCGGCCGGATCCACGAGCAGATCAGCCCCGCAATCCTGGCCCTAGGGAAACAGTTGGTGAGCTCACCCCTGCGCATTCTCCATGACGGCTACGACCAACCCCAGGAAATCCTCCACTGGAAAGTTCGCCGCAACTACCAGCTCCTCATCCGGCACGTTCAGGAAGAGCCTCTCGATGCGTATGGCTGGTTCCAGCTAGGGCAGACACTGGCTCGCATGGGTGTGCTCCGAGAGGCTGAAGCAGCACTCCGATTTGCCCTCCAACTGGGGACGCTCGCCAAGGGGCTTGCTGCTTCGGCTGCGGTACTCCTGGCACAGCTGTGCTTGCGTTCTGGGCGTTTCGTCGACGCACTGACATGGGCCGAACACGCACTGCACTTGATTCCGCACCACAGCCATGCTCTCCTCCTCAAAGCCCAGGCTCTCCGGTTACTCGGCCGCTATGCCGAAGCAGCCGAACTTCTAGCCTTCCTAGAGCAGATACCCGACGGGGAGGGCTACTTCCCAACCGATACGGCCGTCTACATTGCCATACCTCGGGAAGCTCTCGAGCGGGAATGGGCTCTGCTGACCTCTTCGACAACTGCTGCCAGATGAGCAGCTAACCCCGTATCGGGATAGCGCCAGTGCGGAGTCCGGTGACAGCGCCCGAAGCGCAGCTGAGCAATCTCTGCTACCGTGTGCAGGATGCGCAATCGCCCTGTTTCCACAAGCCAGCGATCCACCGCCGCCGTGGGCCCAGCAAAGACGGAGTAGGTCGGCGTTCCGAGGAGGGCAGCCTCGCGATTCATCGTCCCTCCACCAGAAATTACCGCATCGGCCCAGTACAGAAGTTGTAAGCCTGGGAGCACACGGTCGGGTATCCAGACATTGCCGATAGCATTGGCCTGGCAGAAATCCTCCACCCACTTCCGATCCTCCCGGCTGCGTGGTAGCAGTACGCCGATGAGTGCTTTTTCCTGCTGGAGCCGACGGAGCGCAGCCTCAAAGAGCTGCTGCGTTCGCACAGTCCGGTAGTTAGCCGTCAGGCTCGGTGGACGCAAGACAACCAGACATGTTCCGTCATCAATGCCCAACTGTGCCCGGAAGTTGGGCTCGGGGACGAAATCGGGCAAGTAGACCTCCTCCTTCAGGCCCGGGTACCCTTGCAGCCGCTGCTCGGGGAAGCCTGCTCGGAGGGCTGCCTGGCGAGCAACCTCGGGCACGAGAATGCGCGTGGCTGCCCACCGGAAGATCCAGCGCTCGGTCCACTCGTAGTCAAGGCACACTACAGCTGGAATATGCAGCGCTGCTGCTGCTAGTACCTGCGCCCGGGATCCATGGCTGAGGGCAACTGCCGGCTGTGGACGACGCATCCTCTGCCACAGCTGCACAACCCGGCTCCCCAATGCCCAGAGCTTCCCTGCAAGGCCCTTTCCGCCGTAGTGACCGACAGGCTGAACCAGAAGGCCGCACAGTTTGGCCAATTCCAGGGTCTGAGCATAAGGCCGTGCAGTCACGACAACCTCATGCCCCCGCTGCCGGAGCTCCCGGATGATTGGAGCCATAAAAGGCACATGCGGGGAGTTGTCTACATCAACCCAGACGAGCATACGTCTCTGCCCCGGCTTGATAGCAGAAAAGTTCAGCCAGCGCTGCAAACATCCACGCCACCGACCAGCGCATGAAGACTGTGCGCTCTGTCCAGAGACGATGCCGCCGATAGGCAAAGGCCCCATCCGGGCGCTGGAGGTGCTCGACCGCCCATCGGGCAACTGCGGCCGCCGTCTCTACCTGGCCGAAACGGCAGAGCGTCCGGATAGCCTGAGCACAGACGGAGGCATCAATTGGGTAGGTCCGCGTCGCACTCATCCGCGGTAGTGCCTCAGCGGTAAAGAGATGGCGCCGGTAATAGCGCCATCCTCGCGCAAGCGGTTCCTCGAGCGTACTCTCCCCGGTGTGGAGCCGATAGGCATGGAGGCACTCCAAGACATAGCCCGTGTGGAGATGGTCGACCCACCGGCGTGGGTCACCGCCGACAGCATAGGGGAAGGCTCCATCGGCGCGCTGATGGGAGAGAGCAAAGCGAACGCTGCGGGAAGCAGCGTGGCGAAAGGCCTCCTGACCGCTCAGAGCGAAGGCCTGAGCACAGAGGCGCGCCCCCATCAGAGTTGCATTGAGGACTTGCTGAGCATCCCAGGGCGAATATGCCCAGCAGAGCATCTGCCCATCGTCGTAGCTCCGTGGGAAGCGCTCGAGCAGCTCAGCTGCGGCGCGCAAGCACAGCTTTCGCGCCTGTTCCTCCTCCAACACGGCTGCCGCTCGGAAGAGCCCCGTGGTGACAATACCCGTTGCCACCACCGTCGGCGCCAGAGCGGGCAGGGACATGCGGCGGGCCTCCCACGGGAAATCGTACCCCCAGGCTGCCTGCCAGCCAGGGCTACGGAGACGCTCGAGCTCAGCGATACACCACCGGACACGAGCTTCCCACTCCGGACGCTGCTCAGGGAAGAGCACCCAGGCAGCAACGTAGCCTTCCAGGGCCAAACCGAGAGTCACCGGATTCCGCCCCGGCCGGATCCCTAACAGGGGACGGAGATTGAGCGGAGAGCGGAGCACGAGCTGCTGCCCGAGTCGACGCGCCAGACGGCATGAGCTCAGCGGCCACACGCGCCAGAGCGGCGCACGCAGGGCATCGTATGGATCGTAGCCCTGGTAGTCGGCCTCCTCCATGTACCGACGGCAGCGCTCCCACGCCAAACGCAGCTCCTCCATGGCAGCGCAAACTTACGCTCTCCCCGAGCAGCTGTAACGCCTACACACCTTCACGGGTTATTGACCACGGACGTCAGGACAGCAAGTCCCACAAACGAGCGCACAAGAATGAATGGCTCCCGCAAGCAGCTCATCGGCGTGTTTGTCGGAACGGTTCTGGTTGCTCTCCTACTCAGCATTGGTGCGTGCCAAAAGAGCGAGCAGCTGACAGCCCCCGAGCCAACCCTCATTCCAGAAATTCCCCAGCCAGAAGCTGTTGCAAGCATCGTCACAGGTGGAACCCTCACGGAGGACTTTGCCCTCCAGCCCCCACGGAGTGATGATCGGCGGGCACCCTTTGCCATTTGGCACTGCCTGAAGCTCGACTCGGCACAACGCATTGCCGTCTTGGCCTGCCTGAAGACCTACCGCGACAGCGTCATAGCCATCCTCAAGACGCTCCGGGCCTCCGAACAGCCGTACCGAGATCAGGCACGCCAGATGCGGCGCGCCGTGCTCGACTCCCTCAGGCAGGGTCTCCTGGACCGACAGACTGCATGGCAGCGCTTACGGGAAATTGCCCAATGGCTACGCGAGCAGCTAGCCAACAACCCTGTCCGCCAATGGGCACTGCAAGAACTGGTCCGCTGGAAGAATGCCCTCTGTGAATGTGTTGCTGCCGTCCTCACCCCCGAGCAACAAGAGATCTGGCAGTGCTGGTGCTCAGGCGGGACAGATTGCTGCCCCGGCAAGAAGGATCCAGGAGGCAAGGAGGGAGATCACGACGGCCGCTATCCCCCCGTGGGGCCACGCCGTCCGTGAGCATTCCCATACTAACTGCTATGGCAGGGAGCCCTCCCGCAGCGTGCGGCGAGGGTTCTCTGCTAATGGCACCTCCAGGATGAACACGGTTCTGCTGCCGGGGATGCTCTCCTTGAGATAGAGGCGGCCACCGTGGTACTGCTCTACAATGCGCTGGGCAAGAGTTAGCCCCAGTCCCCATCCCCGGCGCTTCGTCGTGAAGCCGGGCTCGAAGATACGGCGCTGCATCCCCGATGGGATCCCTCGACCATTGTCACAAATCTCCAGGCGAGCTACAGCTCCAGCGGCCGTGAGCCGAAGGCGTATCCGCCCAGGCGGGCGCTCGATTGCTTCTACCGCATTTTTGAGCAAATTCTCCACAGCCCACGCAAAGAGCTCTCGGTTGAGCACGGCCACCACGGCCGGATCGAGCTCCTGTTCGATGAGAATGCGTTTGCTCCGTGGCAAGCGGCGTTGCAGATAGGCAACCACCTCTTCGATGAGTGGAGCCACTGGCTCGGGAGCCAGTTGGGGTTGGGCCCCAATCTGGGAGAAGCGGATGGCTACACTCTGTAACCGTTCAATGTCGCGCCCCAGCTCGTGCAGGATCTCCTGCAGCTCCAGGCCTGCAGAGCGCTGCCGCAGCAGTTCTAACCAGCCTAGAAGGCTCGATAGCGGAGTCCCTAACTGATGGGCAGCTTCCTTGGCCATGGCTACCCACAGACGGCTCTCTTCGGCTTGCCGCAGGAGCCCGAGCGACCACCATCCGACAAGGAGTAGCGCCGCTACAAGTAGGGCCTGTACGTACGGAATCCATCGAATCCACCGCACAAGCTCGGAGGTAGAGTAGTAGATCCGCGCCAACTCTACCCCTCGGGCATCCACGACCGGTACGGGCGGGAACTCCTGGGCCATCTTCTGTATCCAACGCCGCACGTACTGCCGCTGCTCCTCGGCCGACCACGTGCTATCGAGCCCTAAGTTGAGCGTATTCTGCACGTACGGATAGAGCGGCTCACCTTGCGGATCAGTCACTGCAACGGGGAAGGCAATCGTGGGCACGATGTAATCCAGCAGGACGAAGAGAAAGGGATCGGTCTCCCGCATGGGGTCAGCAAAGATGCGGAGCATCTCGGCATAGAAGTGCACACTCTGGCGCTCTCGCAGAACAATTTCTCGAATGACCGCCTGCATGACGATAAAGCTCACCACCACAATGCTCGCTCCGAGGAGCCCCACGAGGGTATAGATGTGCCACCGTCGCACGACGTAGCGCACAGCTAATCGTCTCATGGGAGAACGAGCTCAGCCAGAGGCATGACTTCATCGGCTTCAACATACCCGCGGACCCGCGGCGGCTCCAGGAGCAGTACGAAGCTCTGCCGCCGTCTCCCAAGGCAGAGTGTGCAGCGACACCGATTCACCCCCTTTGGCAGATGGCAGTTGTAGACCACCGCTGCCGGTGTATTGCCAGGCGTGCCACTCTCCATGAGCGGCAAAGGCCCCCGGAGATCTATCTGCAGCTCTACCACGGTGTCAGACACAGCGACCACGGAGAAGTGGGCACGCAGAATGTGAGGAAGCTGCAGAGAGGCACGGCTTTCGAGCCGAAGATGGAGCTGGATTCCTTCCCCCACAGAATCCATACAGCTGACATGGAGCCGGTAAGGCGGCAGCTTACCGAGAAAGGACATGGCGCACATGAGCTGAGAGCTCAGGCAGTGGACACTCCCACTGCGTTCCATCCGACAGGAGGCGGAGGACAACAGAGCCGCGCTCCCATTCAGCCTGGCCGACGATGGCAACCACCGGGACGCCTAGTCGATGTGCCTCGCGCAGCTGTGCTTTGAGCGAACGCCGCTGGAGGTCAACGACAGCACGATAGCCCGCCGCACGGAGCTGCATGACGACCTGCTGTGCTCTCTCCACTTCCCCGGCAACAGCAACGTAGATCTGCGCCACCGGCTCGACCGGCTGCGGTGGCATCAGAAGGAGTAATCGCTCTACCCCAAAGGCAAAACCAACCGCCGGTACTGAAGGCCCCCCGAAACTTTCCACCAGCATATCGTAACGCCCACCGCCCCCAAAGGCATTCTGCGCCCCCAGCTGAGGGCTAACGAACTCGAAGACGGTGTGGGTGTAATAGTCCAACCCCCGTACTAAGCGCTGGTTCACCCGTACGGGGATACCCGCTGCCTGCACAGCATCGCAGACACGCTCAAAGTGCTCACGGCTAGCCGTCCCGAGATAGTCCCACAGGACCGGTGCCTGCTCGATGAAGGGCTGATCCTCGGGGTGTTTGGAATCGAGAATACGTAGGGGATTCCGCTCCAGTCGCTGCTGACTTTCAGCAGAGAGAGCCGAGCGCACATGGCCGAAGAACTCTCTCAAGGCTTGCTGATACCGCCGCCGCTCTTCCGGGGTCCCGAGCGTATTCAGCTGGAGCTCGTACGCCGTAATACCTAGCTCCTGCACGATAGCTGCTGCGAGCAGGATAATTTCGACATCGCTCTCCGGATAGGGAGAGCCGAAGCATTCTGCACCATACTGGTGGAACTGTCGGTAGCGCCCTTTCTGGGGGCGCTCGTAGCGGAAAGCTGGCCCATAGTACCACAGGCGCCACAGAGAGCGGCGGTGGAAGAGCCCGTGCTGCACTAACGCACGCACAACACCGGCTGTTAACTCCGGCCGTAGCGCAAGCTGTTCTCCCCCGCGGTCGGTAAACTGGTACATTTCCTTGCGCA
This sequence comes from Candidatus Kapaibacterium sp., assembly GCA_938084565.1. Classification (GTDB taxonomy): domain Bacteria; phylum Bacteroidota; class Ignavibacteria; order Kapaibacteriales; family HRBIN21; genus HRBIN21. The sequence continues at coordinate 43,320 of CALKEU010000014.1, forward strand.
CGATATCGCTGTCCGGGCCCACGCTGCGCAGGTAGAGCTGGGCATACTCTACCACGGGAGTTCGGATCTCCTCGTAGCCGAAGCGTGCCGACACCGCACGGAAGACCGCCTCTAGGCGCTGCCACTGTGGCAGCTGTTCGGGCAGGACATCATGCATGCCCCGCACTGCTTGGAACTGGCTCATAGTGCCTCGTAGAGTTCCTCGGCCTGTTCGAATAGTTCGAGCACCTGCTGCGGGGTCTGCGCCTGTACAACACTTGCTCGGAAACTTGCATTCGACAGGAGGCGGGAAATCCGGCTCAGCAGCCGCAGGTGAGTTCCGACATTATCCTCGCGCCCGACCAGCAGAAAGACAATCTCCACCGGCCGCTCATCCGGAGCATCCATCAGCATAGGGGGGTCCAGCGTCGCCAGCGCTGCCACCGGTGCCAGTACAGCAGTCGTTTTGCTATGGGGCAATGCTACTCCACCTCCGATGCAGGTTGTCATGCGCTGTTCACGCTCGAAGATCGAGCGGTGCACCTCTTCCAGATCCCGTACCAGGCCCGTGGAGGGTAATGTCGCAATGAGGTGTTCGAGTACATCCTGCTTGGAGCGAGCCCGCAGGCGGAGGAGAATTGTGCCTTCGTAGAGCAAGGCCGCAAGGCGCATCCTGACCCCGTCTTCCGTACGCTGTTCCGGCGCCATAGACGGCTGAACGGCGTCACTGTTGCCATTGCTGCACCCGTTCGACGTACTCCTCGGCCAGGGCCTGTGCCTGCTCAGCTGTTGCGGCCTCGGCCAGCACTACCATTGCGGCAGCCTGCCGATCGGGAAAGATCAAGACAGAGCTATCCTCCCAGATGAGCTTCACACCATCGATGAGCACACGCTCCTCAGCACGAGAATCCTCCAGCGCACGGCGCAGGACACTCCCCTTGCGCTCCCACGGGCAAGGAACCACGCGCTCGCACTGGTACCGCCGTGGCAGACGAGCATCGAGCTCGCTCAACTCCCAATTGGTCAAGGCCAGCATCTCTAGCAGCTTCGCCGCCGAGAACATCCCATCCGCAGCGAAGAGGTACTCCGGGAAGATGAAATCCCCACGTGTGCCTCCGACAAAGCGCACGGCGCGGTCACGGGTTGCCTCCATCAGGGCTGAGTGCGAATTCCGTACCCGACGAATCTGCACATTGTGAGCGGCTGCAATCTGCTCTACCTCTGCACTGGCTGCCACTGGTACGGCAATCACATAGGGTTCCTCCGAGCGATGGGTCTCCAGAAACAGCGCCAAAACCAACGTCAGCAGCCGGGCGGAGCTATACCACATGCCGGAGCGATCCATGACAGCTATCCGCTCAGCACCGAAATCGATACGCAACCCCAGATCGCATCCGAACGAGCGCAGCGCCTCTGCAATGAGAGCATCCCCTATGGGAGGAGTTCTCCCCAGGGCATCGACGTAGTTGTTGACAGCAAAGGCCTGGCAGCCCAGAATGCCCAGTATCTGTGGGAAGAGCGTCGCCGCCAGCCCACAGGAGTAGTCCACCAATAAGCGGAACGAACGCTGGCGGATTGCCTCCTGCTGGAGCGATTGCAAGAATTGCCGAATGTATCCTTCGGCAGAGCGTTCAGCAAAGGAGAGGCTGCCTACCTGGTGGGGAGCCACCCGGCGGAAGTCCTCCCCGTAGAAGATGCGTTCGACTGCCTTGGCGAAGGCCGAGGAAATGTCGTGCCCTTCAGCATTGAAGACCACAAGCTCGGTCTGTTCTGAGACCCGTGGGGAACGCCGGACATGGACCCCACCGGCATAGCGCAAGGTGCGCAGCTCCTGCCGTGTCTGCGGCACAGAGGCCACCTGCAGATCCACCACATTGACGCCAGCCGACATCAGCCCGGCGGCCAATGCTCGGGCAACCATCCGCGAGCTCTGCGCTGCATCCCGGCTCACAGCCACCGAGGTCCCCAGACCAAAGGCATTCCCTAAGGCCACCCCGAATCGAGCAGCAAACTCCGGGGTAATCTCCGTATTGGAAGCCCCAGCCACCTTCGCATTCAGGAACAGCCCCTGCGCCCAGCGCTCTTCGTGCACGAGGCTATATGTTACCACAGCCTTTGGCTCGACAACCTTGCCCGGCCACAGCTTCACTTCGGCCGAAATGAGCGCCCCGGCCCCAATGCGGCATTCCTCCCCGACAATTGCTCCATCTTCGATGCTGGCCTGCTCCCCAATTGTGGTGCCACTGGCAATCACGGCCCCAGAGATAACCGCCCCTGCTTCGACTGTGACCCGTTCCCAGAGGATGCTTCTCGTCAGGCGAGCCCCAGGCCCGATGAGGCAATCGCTCCCTATGATGCAGTCCACCACTTCAGCCCCCGGAGCAATAAGGGTGCGATCGCCGATGAGGACACGCCCCCGCACGGACGCCTGCTGAGCAATCTGCACCCCAGCCCCCAACCACTGCTCACCCTGCACATGTCGGTGGGGCAGTTCGAGCGACAGTCTCCCGGCTGTCCAATCACGGTGGACATCCACATACTCCCGCACGGTGCCAATATCACGCCAGTACCCTGCGCCAATGTAGCCATAGAGGGGCAAGCCCCGCTGGAGCATCTGCGGAAAGAGCTCCTTGCCGAAATCCATCTCCTGCTTGTACGGGATGAGCTCGAGCACCGCCGGCTCCAGAATGTAGATGCCCGTGTTGACCGTGTCGGAGAAGAGTTCGCCCCAGCTCGGCTTCTCGAGGAAGCGTACGATACGGCCGCTCTCATCCGTCAGCACAATCCCGTACGGCAGCGGATTTGGGACACGGGTCAGGAGCAGCGTCGCCATGGCACCGCGCTCCCGGTGAAATGCAAACGCTGACGTCAAATCCGCTGTCGTCATGACATCAGCGCTTATGACGACAAAGGGTTCATTCCGCAGGAGCTCAGCTGCATTCCGCACACTCCCAGCCGTACCGTAATCTGCCTCCGCCTGGACGTAGCGCAGCTGTAGTCCCCACGCACTCCCATCGCCGAAGTAGTTGCGAATGCGTTCCCCTTGGTGGTACAGTAGGCACACGCACTCCCGTATGCCGTGCCGGGAGAGCAATTGCAGCACATGCTCCATGATGGGATAGCCGAGCACCGGTACCATGGGCTTCGGACGGCGCAGTGTGAGCGGGCGCAACCGCGTCCCGAACCCTCCAGCCATAATTACCGCCTGACGCATTGCCTGCCGCAGAACAGCTGTGGTAGACCATGTGGGAATTTAGGCGATTTCCGCCACCTATTCCCCATCCTGCCCGGCCAGTATGCGGTGAGCGCGTTCCCGATAGAGCGCCGGCACGAGGAGCTTGACGACGGCCAACGCCCCCACAGTCAACATCCGCGTTGAATCCCGCTGCGAGAGCACATGAGCTGGAATCCCGTGGCTCCTCAGCCGCCCACAGAGGAGCTCTGCTTCCCATTCCGTGCTGAGCTCCCGGACAACCTCCCAGGGCTCCAAAGATATCGTGTTCCCACACAGGGTGCACCGCGCTGGCAGCTCGTCTAGCGGCGCACCGCAGTATGGACATATTAACACCTCCTCCATCGCTGCCAGAATCTGTGGTACCCGGCGCCGTAGTGCAGCTGCAGCATGCTCGTCAGGGCTAATACCGCAATCACCCCGTTGCCCCACCACATGCCGAGCATGGGGCTGATGTAGCCCCGATCGGCCAATTTCTCGCCGCCAATGAGCGCGGCCCAGTAGAAGATGTAAAAACCCAGGCTCACCAGAGCGCTGGTACCGAAGTTTCCCCCGCGGGTCAGAATGCCCAATGGTGCCCCAGCCAGGGCGAAGAGAAAACAGGCAGCCGCAATGGCGTACTTCTTGTGAATCTCCACCCGATGCTGGCGCTCGCGTTGGGCTGCCCCAGCGTAGTCGGCCGCCAGAGTTTCCAGTGAGCTCCGCAGTGCAAGGAGGCGCTGCCGAATGCGCTCGGCCGAACCCCCATTGGCGGGCCTCGGCTCGGGGGAGAAGAGCTCGCGCCAATGTGGCTGCAGAATCTGCTCACTCTGCTGCGCAAGCCACTGCTGCTGCCGACGAGCTTCGTCCGCCACGGCTGCAAGCTGGGCAATTGACATCTCTCGCTCACCTCGCGCAAAGAGGCGAGCATCGGACCGGACGAAGGCGTAATCCTTGGCCGGAATACGCAACCAGAGCCGACGGAAGCGGATCCAGCGCTCCTCCCCCTGGCCTCGGCGAGGCAGCTGATGGAGCTCACCCGAGAAGAGTTCCAGCACAAACTCGGTCAATCCGGTACTCAAGCGCAACCGGGCTGTATCGGCCGACACAACGCTCAACCAGCCCAGCCGACTCATGTCGTAGAGCGTCACCCCTAAGAGCAATCGACCGCTCGTGTCACGGGAGCGCACCAGAATGGTGTATCCCTCCAGCTGTGTGCTGAAGCGCCCTGGCTCAAAGAGCAGTGCCGGCCGCTTCCGCTGGATATCGGCCAGCATGACCTTGGCTTGATGGTTTGCCTCTGGCAGTATACGATCGCTAAACCAGACAAGCCCTCCGCTCAAGAGCAGTGAAGCTAGCAGGACGGAGCGAGTCATCTGCCACGCGCTCAGCCCGCTCGCTTTGAAAATGGTCACCTCATGCTCGGCCGCCAGCGACCCAAAGGTATAGACTGTGCTAAACAGTGCCCCCATGGGCACAGCCAGCACGAGCATCCATGGCAGGTTCAACCCCAGCAGCTGCACGATAACACCGAACTCCAACCCCTTTCCGAGTAGCTGCTCGCCGTAGCGCATCAGGAACTGCATCAGGAACAGAAATGTGACAACCGAGCTGCCGAAGAGGAAGGGCGCTACGTGGAGCCGGAGGATGTAGCGGTCAAGAATCCCCATGCTGGAGCTTCTCCCGCAGGCGTGCCTGCGCTGCTTCGTACTGGGCTCGGCGTTCGGGATGCCGTCCGGCAAGCTCTTCATAGATACGGAGAGCAAGCTCGTAGGCACCCTGCTGCTCGTAGATTCGGGCCATCGTCTCCGTTGCCACCAGAGGGGGCATAGGAGGTTCCTCGGCAGGGGGTGCTTCCTCTTCAGGTACTGGAATACGAGCCCGCTCCAGACGCTGAGCCAGCTCTTCCAGGGGTGTCAGCGCCTCTTCCGGCTGCCCCAATTCCGCCTGCCGTAATGCATGCTCGAGCTCTGCTGGAAAGGGGGGTGGGGGAGGCAGGTACGCCGCAACCTCCATCGGCTCCGGACGCAGCGGAGCAAACTCCAAGCCGGGAATCAAGCGGACGAGCGAACTGCGGATGTGCACCGTCGCCTCTCCAACCCCTTCGATGAGCCGCAGTGGGATATCCCGGTGCGGTCGTGCCTCGGGATGGGACTCCTCCGGCTCGGCTGCTGCACCGACTGTTTCTGCCTCAAGAGTATGGAGGAGGTGCTGCAATCCACGATGGCGAGGGAATCGGCGGCAGGCCTGCCGCACAATGTCGAGAGCTGCCGCCCGGCGTTGCAGCGCGCAGTAGAGCTCCGCCAAGAGGCTATAGGCCGTGGGATACTGCGGGTATGAGCGCACAAGCTCCTCGGCCATTGGTAAGACCTCTTCGGCTCGCCCATGGCTGAGAGCTTCTCGCAGCTCATGTACTCGACGCTGCACCTGCATCACCGCAACCGTTCGACAGCAAAGCGAGCCAAGTCCTCCAGCGCCTTGCGAGCCGGCGAGACCGGCAGGGCCTGTAACTGCTCCTGCGCTTGCTGAGCAAAGAAATGCGCACGCTCAAGTGTATACTCGATTCCACCGGAGCGTAGAATTTGCTCGGCCAATGCAGCTAGTCGCCGTCGAGAGCGGGCCGCCCTCTTCCAGTGGTGCAGAAAACTCCGGCGCTCAAGCCACGACATTCGCTGCAACGCCACAAGGAGCGGAAAGGTTAATTTCCGCTCTCGGATATCCTGCCACGCTGGCTTGCCTAACAGGCTCTGTTGTCCGACGTAGTCGAGCACATCATCCCGGAGCTGGAAGGCTATTCCTACGTACTCCCCGTAAGTCCGGAGCCGTTCCCTGAGCTCCCTCTCAGCACCGGCGCTGACAGCCCCAATCTCACAGCAGGCGGCAAAGAGCGCCGCTGTCTTTCCACGGATGATCTCCAAGTACGCCTCTTCGTCCAGCTTCACCTTGCGGTTGAGCTGCACATGCTGTAACTCCGCCATACTCATCCGCCGCACCGCACTCGCTGTGATGCGGAGGAACTCATACTCATCCTGCTCCACAGCTAAGAGAAGTCCCCGTGCCAGGAGGTAATCGCCTACGAGCACAGCCACCGTATTCCCCCAGAGGGCATTCACCGATGGCATTCCCCGCCGTTCCGAGGCCTCATCGACCACGTCATCGTGCAGTAAGGTAGCCGCATGCAGAAGTTCCACCAGCGCCGCTCCAAGGAAGGTGCTCTCCGACACCTCCCGGCAGGCTGCAGCACTTAAGAACACCAATGCCGGGCGCACTCGCTTCCCCTTCTGACGCAGCACATACCACAGCACGAGATTCAGCAATGGCACCGAAGTGCGCACAGTCCGACGAATGTAACGCTCGAAGGTCTCAAGTTGCTGTGCCACTGGCTCTATTACTGCCTCCAAC
>CALKEU010000015.1 GCA_938084565.1 Candidatus Kapaibacterium sp.
CCCCATCCACCAACGCTACCCCCCCACGATACCACTGATACTCCGCCTGATACGTCGGCGGCGCCCCAACAACGTTCGCCTCTACCTCCATCTCCGCCCGACCCCCAAGCGCTACAACCACTGTGTCAGGAGAAGAGCTGAACTCAATGTTGCCGAGGACAAATACCGTTGCTGGCTCCGTGGGCAGCTGTGCTGTGCCACACGTGCCGAAGAGTACGCAGCGATAGCGCCCAGAGGCGGCGTAGTCGAGATTGCTCAGCCGGAGTTGTCCTTGTGTTGCACCCGGGATGTCTTGCCACCCTGTCGGTCCCTCCTTCTGCCACTGGTAGCCAAAGATTGTTCCATTGGCAATGACACCGAGAATAACTTCTCCGCCACGGCAGACAAACTGCGACTGCGGCTGCTGGACGATCTCTATAGGAGCCCATACAATAAGGATGCTCAGCCGTGACAGCACTGGTGTTGCTCCACTGTTACCCGTGACAAGACATGCATAGGCCCCTTCGTCGCTCGGCTTCGTGTTCAAAATGGTTAGCGTAGGCGTCTGGGTTCCGAAGAACCGCCCATCATAACCCTCGGGGATGGGGGCCCCGTTGCGGAGCCACTGATACGAGAGGCGGGCGTTGAAGGTAGCTGTTGCCTGAATACTGAGGGTGGTCGAACTGCCGAGGCAGCCGCGAGTTGTATCCACAGGCTGCTGCGTGATAGTAATGACGGGGATGACTTCGTCCGCACCCATATACCAGACCCGACGTGCTTCGCCATCGATATCGATGGGCACGTCAGTGTTCTGTGGAACACCTGTGTAGAGCGGATCGTCAACCTCTGTCAAATGGAGGTCTGTCGGCGAAGTCCATGGGACGGTCTTCGAGACGGAGTTTTGATCGTATCCACTCGCGCTCCTCCACGCTGCCAGCGTTGGCTGATTCGCGCCTGCCCAGTATCCCAGATTTGCCCCTGCGGTATAGAGATTGTTGTAGTTGCACACATTCGCAAAAGCCCCGCTTGCCCAGATGGCATATCCAGCTCCGCTGTTGATGAAAATGTTGTGCGTCACCCGTAATCCGCTGCCCCCACTAACGTAGAATGCCGCAGAGCTCGTGTGAGTGCTACGGATGTTTACACTGTTGTGTACAATAGCTATCCCCGAACGAGAACGGATGTCAATCCCGCGAGCGAGATTAGCCGTTGCTCCCCCGATCTCGATGAAGTTGTTCACTATCCGCGCTGTGGCTGCCGTGGACATATAGTACGAGTTCACCAGCACACCGCTCCCTCCGGGCATACCCCACATCCGATTCCGCTCCACTGTAATCGCATCGTCGTTGGAGAGGAAGTACAGATAGTACCCTCCGGAGGCGATGGAACTCGGAGAACCGATGAGCTGATTGCCGATAACGGTGGGAGCATTGAGGTAGACAGCGTAGAGGGCTCCGACGTAGAAGTCACGGATCGTATTCCCCTCTAGCCGCAGACCCGTCGTCAGTGGATACCACCATGAGTTGACGAAGACCCCGACACTACCGTTCCGGATCACGTTGTTCCGCAGTACGAGATTATTGTGATTGTTTTCGTAAGCGTAGACAACGGCGTCGGCGGTCGAAGTTGTTGCAGCGCTCCGGCCGATAAGGATGCATCCCTCGAGGGTGACGTTATCGCATCCGGCCCCAAAGCTCGTGCTAGTGGAGGTCAGCCAGATGACGCGGCCGAACGATGGGCTCGTATTCTGAATGGTGAGATTCCGTAGTACGACGTGCTTGAGCTCGTTGAGTCGCACGACGAAGTTCTCTGTCGAAGACATCGGGGCATACCGTAGGGTAACATCGGCGGCGTTGCCTGACTCAGACTCAAAGGTGATGCGTCGCGTTGCAAGCCCAGATCCGGGAATGGTAGCATTGAGATTCAGCTGTTCTGTGTATATACCTGTACGGACACGGAAAGTTACCGTGTCGAGTACTCCGCCGATGTGCAAGTATGTAGCTGCCTGCGTAAAGGTTGTAAAGTCAGGATTTGTCCCACCGATGGTGTAGACTCCAGCTAGCGCAGGAGCAAGCTGGACAGTAATACCATCGTTCGAAGGATCCTCGTCCACCTGCCCGTTCGGGCTAGCAGTCGAGGCTTGGAGGGTAACGAGTGTTTTGGGAGCAAAATTCACCGTACCCAGCGTCACTGTGGTGATGGCATTCGGATTGAGGCTACCAGTCCATGTATATGGTGACTGCGGGGTTCCGTTGATAGACCAGTTTATAGTCACGCTCGTCAGCACTTGGCGGCCAAAGTTCTGCAGCCGAACGGTTACCCCTTGATTCCCGGAGGAGAAAGGTGGCTGAGGATTGGCAAGCCCCACAATGCCTGCGTCGTAGTTGGGCATGAACTTCATCTTGGCAACGAACCCTGCATTGTAGTAGTTGCAGGATTGCCCATTGGGGTTGTCCAGGTTAATTGTGCCGAAGACGAGGGGGTTGCTGTAGAAATACCCTGTGATGACTGCTTCCCTCCGGGGACGGGAGACGCGAAGGTGGTACGTAATGTCAGTACTCCCGCCAGTGGCAGCAACGCCGAATTGTGGGGTACCGTTAGCATCCCACACAAGGATGAACACATCGGGGGTAACGTTAGTCGAAATTGTAGAGCTGGCAAACGTGAAGGCCCCGTAGTGGTAACCTCCAACGTAGACATTCCCATTGTTGTCAACATCGATCCCATAGCCGTACTCGGAAGAGGTCCCGCCGGCAGCTCGTGCCCACTGCACAACGCCGTTGGTGTTGAATTTTACCGCATAGACATCGGGTGTAGAGCCCGCAGGGTAGAGAGTGACACTGCCCCCGCCGCTCCCAGCTGCAGAAATGGCGTAAGCCGGGTTACTAAAGAAGTAACCCGTCAGATAGCAGTTGCCCTGGGCATCGGTGGACATGTCGTAGAGGATCTCTGTCGAGGGACCTACGAGTCCGTGAGCAGCCCAGAGGGCAGAGCCATTGGCATTGAATTTCGCTAAGAAGACCTCCGGTGTCGTGTATGGCATGCTCAAAGAGAGGGCGGTTGAGCCGATGTAGAGTGGATTGCTGTAATAGTAGCCGGCAACGTATACATTTCCGTCGGCATCCACGCCGACGCCGTAGCCGTATTCAGAAGAGCCTCCCCCAATGGCCCGAGCCCATTGGAAGACACCGTTGGTGTTGTACTTGGCAACAAAGGCCTCGATGCCGCTCCCGACCGCCGTCAGGCTCGTTCCGGTTGTGGCTCCTGCAGAGTAGAATACCGTCGAGGTCGAGAAATAGCCCGTTAGGTAGCAATTGCCGGAGGCATCGACTGCAAGATTGTACACGATGTCTGTAGAGGTTCCCGCCATCCGGGCTGCCCAGAGAACGTTGCCGTTTGCGTCATACTTGACGAGAAACACATCAGGTGTGGTCACTGTTGCAAGGGACCAGCTCCCGAAGTAGGCGGGGTTACTGTAGTAGTACCCAGCCACGTACACGTTGCCATTAGCGTCAACTCCGATACCATATCCGTACTCGGTGCTGGTACCGCCGCCGGTACGAACCCACTGCAGCTGCCCAGCAGCATTGTATTTAGCCACGAACATATCTACGTTGGCGCCGTAGTTGTAGGCGTAGTACGTAGTGCCTTCGATGGTGACGTAGTAGTAGAAATAGCCCGTTACGTACACGTTGCCCTGTGCATCGGTTGCGACACGATAGGGGTAGAGGTAGTAGTCATAGCAGGCTCCAGCAAGACGCTTTGCCCACATCCAGGACTGGGCAAGGGTGAAGGAGCTTGTGAGAGTCGTCAGGAGAGCAGCCAAGGCAAGTAGGCGCCGTGCCATCGTAGTATCCTCCACCTCAAGGACTTGTGGAACATGAGTGCTCTTTGTGCTCTCCCGAAAATACAAAAACCGAGGGATGCATCCAACATGTCGAGCGCGACAGACGAGGAGGGCTGATACGGCGTTTGCCGGGCGAAGTAGTAGTTTTGAGAAAGGAGAAGGGATGCGCGGAATGGTTGGCTTTGGGTACGATGTCCATCAGCTTGTGGCGGGTGGGAGGCTCGTGCTCGGGGGGATTGAGATCCCGTCGGCAAAAGGGGTTATAGCCCATAGCGATGGTGATGTCCTCCTCCATGCGCTCTGTGATGCACTCTTAGGGGCTGCTGGTTTGGGAGATTTAGGGGAGCATTTCCCGGATACGGATCCAGCATACCGGGGTATTGCGAGCTCTGTGCTGGTGGAGCGGGTCGTTGCTCTCCTTCGGGCACACAAGTACCGGGTGGTGAACGTGGATGCAACCGTTGTACTCCAGGAGCCCAAGATTGCTCCTTATCGGCAGGCAATGCGGGAGCGGATAGCGGCTTTGTGCGGTGTAGCGGTCGAGCGGGTCTCTATCAAGGCAACAACACCGGAGCACTTGGGGTTTGTCGGACGGGGTGAAGGGATAGCGGCATTTTGCGTCTGCGAGCTTCAGCCTCTGCTGTGATCGCCCTGCTCTGCGGTGGGTGTAGCCTCTGGGAACCACCGAGGGGGATGGAGGCAGTGCTGCGCTCTTACGTGGAAGGAGGTTCCGGGAATGTGGTGGTTCTGGGGGGTAGGGAGCCTGCACTGCTGACTCTGCGGCAGTACGGGAGTCAGAGTTGGGAAGTCCCGTGGCAGCTACAGGTGCAGATAGTGGCACCGTCCGGGGATACGGTGGTTGAGCTCCCCGGTAGATGGTGGGCTATCTGTGCGGAGGACAGCGTGGCGAGTGTCCTTGTGAGTCGTGCCAATGAGGTGTGGTGGTATACGATTGCAAAGACGGGGAAGCTTCTCCGACGGGAGCCCGCTCACGGTCTTCCGGGCGGGTCAGCGCTGGTGTCTGTGGCCGCGCTTGGTCGGTGGTGGGTGTTCCGCGGTGGGGAGGAGTTGTGGCTCTACGAGCGTGAGGTAGATCGCTGGCAGAGGCTCGGACAGGCTGTCTTAGCTGTTGCGCAGGGGGATGAGGGGCTGGCGTGGGTGCAGCGCAGCAGTGGACGGCTCTCTGTAGAGTGGCTCGGGCCCGATGGACAGCCATTGTGGATTGCCTCTGCTCCCGAGGGGGAGCGTGTCCGGTGCTGGGTACTAGCTGGCCGGCGCTTGGCTTTGGCAGTCCAGCGTGAAGGGCAGACGTGGGTGCGCCTCTGGGACAGCGATGGGCGTCTCGAGTATGAGTGGAGATGTCCGGAGCCGGTCGAACGGGTGGCCGTGGGGCAGATGCCGGAAGGAGGTGCTATCCTCTACTGCCTGCAGCGCTCCGATGGAGGGTGGGAGCTGTGGCAGCGCGGAGCGCGGGGAGAGAGGCGTGTGACTAGCATGAGTTCTGCGGCAACGGAGGCCAGTATACAGGCTACCGGAGAGAGATGGGTGCTGGTTGTCGGCAACCGCCTGTTCCTCGGCGATTGGCGGGGTATCTGGGGGGACAGCCGTGGGGAGGAGGCGATTCCCTCCCTCGAAGAGGTGCTCTGGATAGAACCGTCAGCTGTGGTGCTTTTGGGCCAACACGGTGTCCAGCTCTGGGCTGTGGTGCCGACGCCTGTAGGACGATGGGTGCTCTTCTGGGGCGTGTGGGCAGTTCTGGGCGGTGTGGTGGTGGTAGCTCTGCTCGGAGGCGGGAAGTATGTCTGGCGCGGGGTGCAGCGTCGGGCGATACGAGAATTGCTGCGTCGGAGTGGGATTCCGGCGGTATTGGTAGCGCTCGGCAGGCGGGGCCAGCTTCGGCCTATTTTGGGAAATGTGCTGGGCGATGGGCTCCCGAGGCAGAGTCAGGCGGTGCAGGGGCATTCCGCCCCGTGGCTCTTCCAGATCGATGGCCGGTGGTGGGTGTGGTTTCCCCTTGGTTCGGACCTGCAGTGTGGGCTGGAGGTGACGGAGGCCATTCAGGAAAGACAGCTAGAACTTGCCAGCACGCTCGTCCACGAACTGCGGGATATGCTCCGCCGCTTGGACGATATGCTGAAGCGGGGGGCTACCAATGCAGCCCAACAGGCTGTAGGCCGGCTGTGGGAGCTGACCGAGAGCGCCCGGAAGTTGGTCGTATCGGCCCCAGCAAAAGGATGGGTCCCGCTGGAAGAGCTGTGGCGTCGGTTGCGTGCAGAATATGCTCCGCTGGAGGCTGAAGGGGTTATACGGTGGCATCCTCCTCTGCCGAAATTGGCCGTATGGGCCGATGCGGAGTGGATTCTGCATGCGCTCCGCAATGGGATTGCTAATGCGGTGCAAGTGCTCCGGGATCCGAAGACAGGGCTTTGGCGGCCGGGGGCCCGGATTGAGCTGCGCACATGGCTGTCCTGGGCTCGTGACCAGCGCAAGGGAGATGGTCCGGCGCTGCATGGCACTCGGCAGCGATACGTCGTCGTCGAAATACAAGATACCGGGGGAGGGATCCCAGGTGGAGTCCGAGAAGGACTTGGCATGCGCATCATCAGTACGATTGCTCGAGCGCACGGCGGCTTTGTGCAGTGGGAATCTGTGCCGACTTCTGGGACACACCTGCGCCTCTTTATCCCTGTGGACCCTATGCTGGGTGGCCGATGGCAGCCGATGAGGTAGTGACGCTGGAGCAGGTACGGGGGAAGCGCCTCTTGGGGCTCGATTTCGGAGTGCGCCGTGTCGGATGGGCAGTCTGCGATGAGCTCCACTTGAGTGTGACGCCGGGGGGAGTCTTAGCTTATGGGAGCCCGCAGTTCTGGCAAGCGTTGGAGCAGACGGTGAAGACGGAGCGGGTCGAGGGGATTGTCGTGGGGATGCCAGTGGGGGCAGAATCCGTGCGGACGTCTTCGGTAGTGGAACAGCTGCGGGAATTCGTTCAGCAATTGCGCCAGCGCTTCCCGCAGCCGGTGTATGTCTACGACGAGACGGGCTCCACACGTCGAGCCCAGGAAGCCCTTCGCCTCCTTGGGATCCCGCGCAAGCGTCGCCAGCAGAAAGGATACACCGATCGAATTGCGGCGGCGCTCATCCTGTGGGATTTCCTGCAGGAACTGCACGCCTGGGGCGTGGTGCGGCAGGAGGATTTAGGCCTATGAGAGGAGGGCTCGTCGGGATTGGGCTCGGGCTGAGCGTGCTCGCCGCTGTGCAGCAGCTACCTGCACAGACTGTCGTACTGCCGCCGGGACGCCACGTGCTGGACCAATTTGGGGAGGGATGGTTTGCCGAACTCTTCTCTCTGCCCGATGGAGATTCGCTCTGGGTGGGCCTCTCTGTCCGGGTTTCCTACGCCGCGCTCCTCTTCGAACAGCGTGCAGAGCGCTCGGGATTTGCTGCCCCTGTACAGCTGAGCGTAGTCTTTCTGGATACGGTGGAGATAGTGCGGCGGCGGCTGGAGCTCCGCGATACGGTGTGGGTACGCGAGTACAAGGCGACGCTGGTGCGAGATTCTGCGTGGGTACGGGCGGTGGCAGTCAGAGTACCGAAGCAGGTAGTCCGGTGTCGGCTTCAACTCTCCCTGGGACAGAGGGAACTCCGGCAGCAAGAGCTCTCCATTGGGGGGACGAGCGGTGTGCCACAGTGGACCGCTCCGTTAGTGGCATCTGCAGACGATACACTCCTTGTGCCGTGGGTGTTCGGTTCGGCGATTCCTTTTGGGCATACCTCTGTGCGGCTCCTCCTCTGGGATAGTCGCATCCGGCTCGGGAGGCCGTATACGTATCGATTCTGCCAGCTCCCTCCAGTTGAGGGCGAGTGGTGGTGGGATAGCGTACCAGAAGTTGTAGGGCAGGTATGGGCGGCGCGGTGTGGACGTCTGAGCTTAGTGGAGCGGCTGACGGGGATGCCTGCGTATCGGCTCGAGCCTGATTCCCTCTGTGGATGGGTAGAAGTAGTACTCCCGACAGCGGCTGCGGTCCCGGGGCGGTACGAACTACAGCTTATCCGAGCCGATACGATACCGGCCGACACACTACGCTGGAGTGTGCGCGTGGTCTGGCCGACAATGCCGATGGCGCTGCGGCGCATTCCGTATGCCGTGCAGAGCATGCGCTACCTGCTCACCGATGAGCAGTGGAAGCAGCTCCGACGCGGAACAGCGCAGGAGCAGTGGAACAAGCTCTGGCGCTACTGGAAGCAACGCGATCCAACCCCGGCCACAGCATACAACGAAGCAATGGCGGTCTACTTCCGGCGCGTGGACCATGCCTCTTTGGCCTTCCGATCCATTGCCGAACCAGATGGAGCACAGACGGAGCGGGGCAAGATCTATATCCTCTACGGCGAGCCGACTCGGGTGGAGCGCCTCTTCCCCCCCGAGGGAGCCCCGCAGGAGCTGTGGGTATACGAGCGCTTCCGCAAGCGCTTTCTCTTTGAGCTGCGTAGCGATGGGCGGTGGTACTTGGTGACGGTCGAAGGGTAGATACTGGTGAGCCATGGAGGTCCGGATTGTGCCCCTTGCACCCGAAAGAGCTGCAGAGCGCCGGCGCTTTGTGCGCCTGCCGTGGCGTCTCTACCGGAGCGATCCCCTCTGGGTGCCACCGCTGCGCTCGGAGGTGGACAAGCTCCTGGATCCGCAGCGCAACCCCTTCTTTGAGCACGCCAGCATAGGCCTGTTTATAGCCGAACGAGCCGGGGAACCGGTTGGCCGCATTGCTGCCATTGTCAACGAGCTCCATAATGCGACACATCACGACACGGTTGGATTCTTCGGCTTCTTCGAGTCCATTGCCGACACAGCAGTAACCCGAGCCCTGATTGAAGCGGCGTGCGAGTGGCTGCGCCAGCGGGGACGCACGCATATCCGCGGCCCAGTCAATCCCTCAATGAACGATGAGTGTGGCCTCCTGGTGGAAGGATTCGACCGGCCCCCGGTGATTATGATGCCGTACAACCCACCCTACTACGCTGCCTTGCTGGAGGCGTGCGGATTCCAGAAGGCCAAGGATTTGCTCGCTTACTGGCTGACGGAAGCCTTCCTCTCGGAGAAGCTCCGACGCGGACAAGAACTCGTGCGTCGACGCCTAGGGCTGCAGCTCCGCGGCATGAACTTCCGGGATCGGGCACTCTTCCGGGAGGATGTGGAGCGCATTAAGGCGATCTACAACCGAGCCTGGGAACGGAACTGGGGTTTTGTGCGTCTGACCGATGCGGAGATGGAAGCTTTGGTAGCTGGACTCAAGCAGATTGCCGATCCCGATCTGGCCGTCTTCGCATTTCGTGGAGAGGAAGCAGTAGGCTTTGCCTTAGCGCTGCCCGATATCAACCAGGTGCTGCGATACAATCGCTCGGGGAGCCTGCTCGGTGCACTCTGGCACCTGGCCACAAAGCGAAAGCGCATCGATACGATGCGGATTCTCATTCTAGGGGTTGTGCCCGAGCATCGGCAGAGCGGTATAGACGCCGTGCTCTACTACGAGCTGGGCATGCGCGGGCTCCAGAAGGGCTTCCGCTACGCTGAGGCCAGCTGGGTGCTGGAGGACAACTGGGCCATGCGAAATCCCTTGGAAAAGACGCTCGGGGCTCAGCTCTACAAGCGCTACCGTATCTACGAGATGGCGCTCTGACGGCTGCCGTTCTCATCCCTGGGAGCCAGCAGGGCCTTCCCGCGCACGAAGACAGCCCGTATGGCTGCTGGCGTTGCTGTGTAGAGAAGACGCGCAGAGAGGTGCTCGGGCTCGGTGTATAGGGGATTCTGGGGCTCGAGCAGGGTGGTGTCTATCACAATGAAATCTGCCTCCTTGCCTACCTCGAGGCTGCCGATGCGTTCGTCGAGACCGAGTGCTTGGGCTCCACCCAGGGTTGCAAGCCAAAGGGCTTCTTCGGGGGTGATCTCGGTGGGAATTTCCTCGGGAGCAAGAAGGGCACGCACCTTTGTCATCTCACGGGCATAGCGAGCTTCTTCCAGCAGGCAGAGCGAGTATCCAGCGCCGATATCACTGCCGAGCCCAATGCGAAAGCCTAAAGACCGATACCGCTGCAGGGGCATGATGCCACTGCGCAGAAAGAGGTTGGAGCGTGGACAGTGGGCGATGGCGCATCCGGCACGGCGCAGCCGCTCCAGCTCTGTAGCGGAGAGATAGAGACAGTGCGCGCAGAGCGTTCGCGGTGTCAAAAGTCCTGCAGCTTCATAGATGGCCGTGTAGTCAGGGAAGCTGGGAAATAGCTCTGCAATCCAGCTGATCTCCAAAAGGCTTTCGGCCAGATGAGTCTGCAGGAGGAGCCCATGGCGACGGGCGTATGCGGCGCAGAGGCGGAGAAGCTCCAGCGTACAGCTACCGGCAAAGCGTGGAGTGACGGCATAGAGGAGACGGCCGCTATCGTAGCCGTGCCAGAGCTCGACTAAGTGCTCGAGTGCTGGCTCGACGTCCTCAAGGCGCATGCGGAGAGATTCGGGAACGTTGGTGTCCATGAGGGTTTGCCCCATGAGGACGCGCAGACCCAGGCGGGCTGCTACGGCAAAAGCTCGCGAGGTTGCCTCGGGAAACGGTGGGCCAAAGACGGCCAGCGTCGTTGTCCCGGCTCGGAGTGCCGCTCGGAAGAAGAGCTCCGCCTGTTGCTCGGCAAAGTTGGGATCGGCGTAGCGCTGTTCCAGAGGGAAGATGAGAGTATTGAGCCACTGCAGTAGCTCCCCTCGGTCGAGGGCAATGGCTTGGTACTGGGGCAAGTGGGTGTGTACATCCACCAGACCGGGTAAGAGGAGGCTGTGTGGACCGAAATCCTCTACTGGAGCGGCTGGGAAGCGGTCTTGTAGCTCGGTAGCTGCCCCACAGGCTTGGATGAGACCTTGTGAATCCACCACGATAGCCCCATCGGCCTGGCAGACAAGGCGGCCATCTGGGGTGGGATTGAGGATGTAGGCGGCCCGGTAGAGCGTTGGTACAGCCATAGACAGGCCTGGGCAAATCCGCCTTCGCTGCCTATCCCTTCAGTAGGCGAAGTCTACCCCGAGAGTCAAGCGAGTCAGGGGGCTCTGGAACTGGCGCTCGAGTTCAGCAGTGAGGAATACATTTCGATAGAGGCCGTACCGGTAGTGGAGTGCCACCGATTGGTGGCGCTGAGCTCGGTAGAAGGAGCCCGGAGGCGCATGGATGAGATTGGCCAGAACCGCTACCGCATGCGGGAAGTCCGTGTAATCGAGCCCGAGAAAAGCACCATACAGGACATGGGTACGCGAACTGTCGTACCCGTAGAGGGTCTGGAGGAAGAGCTCCGTGTTGTCCCATACAGTCCAACGCCAGTCCACCCCGAGACGATAGCCGCGGATGAGCTGGCCGGTACTGTCGTACGTTTCACCGTAGAGCCCGAAAAGTCCGAGGTTGAGCGGGAGATCCACGTGCCCGAAGAAGACTCGGCGGTTATTGGCACTAGCGTCTCCACCAATGTACTCACCGATGCCGTTACCGTTGACAACCCCGATGTCGAGATTCCATGGGAAGTTGAGGATGAGCCCTCGCTGGTAGGTCAGCGGGAAGCGACCGATTTTGTAGATGAGGTAGTCGCTCCGAGTCAGGCGAAGTTCCCGGGGGAACATCAAGTCGCAGATTTGAAATTGCCCCAGCTGTAGGCCCCATCCCTGCCATGGATGGAGGTGGACCCAGGCATCTTCAAAGAACGGGGCCTCACCCTTCTCGAAGATGACGTAGGCGTAGAAGGAGGCTATACGCCCCAGCGCCCCTCCGCTGAGGAGTTTTGTGGCCCAGGGAGCCTTGAAATCCTGCCGCCATTGCCTGCCTTCGGTTCGGAACTCCAGCCATTGCTGGAAGCGAATCCCAAGCGGAATGTGGTCAAAGAGATTCAAGGCGTCGTCGCCCGTATTGGGGACGTAAGCCTTCTGCTGGAGCCCTTCGAAGAAGTAGCCGCCTGCAGCAAACTGCTCTCCGAAGGCGTTGAGCTTAGGAGGGATAGCATGGCAGGTCGCACACGAGAGCCCGTACTGGCGAGCAAATGCCGGAATTGCCTCGGCGAGGCTGGGAGAGCAGAGGAGAGCTATACCGAAGGCCCCAATAGCCCTCAGAGGCAGAGCTTGCTGCATAGCAAACCTCACTGGATGACGGATACCTCGACGCGTCGATTCTGGGCGCGCGCCTCCTCGGTTGTTCCCTGAACGAGGGGGCGCCGGCGCCCCCAGCCCTTCGTCTCGATGCGATTCGCACTGATGCCCTGCTTGACCAGGTATTGCTTGACAGCATCGGCACGGCGTTGGGAGAGGCGGTCGTTGTATGCATCCGTTCCTACGTCGTCGGTGTGCCCTTCGATGAGGATACGCACTGCTGGGTAAGTCTGCAGGAATTCCACGAGCCGGTCCAGATCCGGCAGCGATTCCTCTTTGAGTTCAGCTTTGTCGAAGTCGAAGAAGACCAAAAGGCGGGTCCGACCGCGCTCGGCCGGGGTCAGGGCAATATCTTTCGTGATGGGATTGACCGAGATGGAGCGTTCGACTTCGAAGCGTTCGCTGTAGAAGAGGTAGCCCTCGCGCGAGGCCGTAATGGCGTAGGAGCGTCCGGCGGGGAGAGCCACAAAGTAGTGCCCACTCTCCTCGTCGCTGTAGAGTTCGGCAATTCTGCGCCGGGTGCGTAAGTCCGTAATGGTGATGGTAGCTCCGAGAGGAGCTTCCGTATAAGCGTCGCGGACGGTTCCCTGCACAATCAACACTGGGTCAGGAGGGGTGGGATTGGGAACAACGAGGAAGACATCGAGGTCGCCAGCAGCTGTGGTTCGGCTCAGCAGGGCAGCGTTCTGGTCGGGCAGAGGAACGTAGAAGTACTCGTCGGCGGCAGTGTTGATCGGGGAGGGGAGCTTTTCGGGACGTCCGAAGGTGCCGTCGGTTCCTAGACGGCTGACGAAGATGTCGAAGGAGCCGTCGCGATTGGAGGCAAAGTAGAGTGTACGCCCATCGGCTGCCAGGATGGGAGCCATCTCATCGGCTGGGGTATTCAGACTGCGCAGTGGCAACGGGGCAGACCAGCGATTGCCCTCGCGCCGGCTCATCCAGAGGTCCGTTCCCCCAGAGCCACCTGGACGGTCGGAGGCAAAGATCAGTAAGGTTCCATCGGCTGCAATGCACGGTTGGGAGTCCCAAAAGGAGGAATTCACAACTGGGCCGAGATTTTCAACCCGCTTCCAGCGATTGCCGACGCGACGGGCCATGTAGAGATCGGTTCGGCCGCTGCCCGGTAGATCATGTTGGAAGGCGGCAAAGATCATGAGGTTGCCATCCATCGTCAGAGTTGCACCGCCGACGTGAGTGGCATCGGCTACCTCCCCTGTGAGGCGTTCGGGGGAGTCCCAGCGGTTTCCGCTGCGGCTGACCCGATAGAGACGCTGCCGTCCGCCAGCACGGCTGGAGGTCAAGAAGAGCTCCTGCCCCCCGCGAGCTACACCGGTGACAAAGTCATCGGCCGATGAGTTGAGCTCCGGCAGCGCAGTTACTTGAACTGCTGGCGTTACGGGACGTGTCTGTAGCTGAGCACAGAGGAGCACGGGGCTCAGCAGCGCTGCAACTATTGCCAGGAGCTGCATTGTGGAATCCTGGGCGGGTGTTACAGACCAAACCAAAGTCCAACAAGGAGTTGGAGGGAGTACTGCGAGGCGTTGCGCCCCCGCACGTTTGCTGGACCTTCAGTGTAGGGCTTCCAAGCATCCGTACCATCCAGGTCGTCACGGAAGGAGGATAGGAGCTGGAACTGTAGGCGTGGCACCAGCCAGAGCCTATGGGCGATGGGCACCACATACCCGGCCCCAAGCTCGACTCCGAAGCGTGTGCTCTTGATGGGAGGGGAGTCGAACTCGGCTTCGATCTGAAGGGTGCGGTGCAGTTGGCCGTCTGGCCCTAGAAAGCCACAGCTGGTGTCTTGGGATGCCGAATATGTGGTTTTCTGCCGATTGCTACGGTGGAAGTGTGCCGTGACACCGCCGGTAAGCCAGAGATGAGGGGTTACAGCATAGCGCAATCCAGCGCCAGCTGTGAGATATTCGGCTGTAAAGGTCCAGTCGACGGAGACAGGGATGACCGTAACCAGGGTTGGGTTGAGGAGATTTTGGCAGTCTGCTTCAGCTGTGCCCGAGCGCCCCCATGTCTTGACATCGTAGCCGACGTGCAGTTGAAATCCGAGTGCCGGGCTGAGCCCAATATCGGCCAAGACGCGGACAGCCGGAGAGAAACCGCTGCCACTTTTAAAGAGCTGGGTGGGAGTGTTCGTGGGCTGGAAGGGGGAGTACTGCAGGGTTTGCGAGGCTGTGTTCCAATTGAGAGCTCCTTCGATGCCAAGCATGATCGGGAGTGCTCGCTCATGCGGCGATGCCATGATTGGGGCTCCACGAGGACGCAAGATGTCCTCCTGTGCGAGGGCTGAACACAGCAGGCCGAACAGCAATGGCAGTATCCTCAGCCACGGTTGCATGGTAACTCCTGCCAGTAACACAGTTGCCCTGCGAAGTTAGCAGAGAGTCCCGAATTTAGGAGTCACTTCCGGGAGTGAGTGATGTGGTCCCTTGTGGTAGCAGCGAGCTGCGTGCTCGTCAGTTTTGCGCAGGAACAGACCTGGCGCGTCTTCTTCCGCGACAAAGGCCCGGAGCCTTTTCGGGTGGGCAGCTCACTCTATGAGCGGACACTCCAGCAGCTTTCGCCGCGGGCACGGATGCGGAGGGCGTGGGTTCGCCCGCCTGATTCACTCGTGACACTGGCTGATGCTCCGCTCTATGGTCCCTACGTCGATAGCGTGCAGCGGCTTGGGGCATCAGTGTGGCTGCAGCTACGGTGGAACAACTACGCGGTTGTCCGGGCTGACTCCACTACTGTTGAGCGTCTACGGCAACTGTCTTTCGTGCGAGCTGTACAGCCAACCGGGCAGATTCCTCTGCCGCTGCCCAGTCGTCCCAAAGGGTCCTCGGTGGGGATAGCGGAGAGAGGGGAGCGCTCCTTACAGTGTGGGGCCTTCGAGTACGGAGCATCGTGGAGACAGCTCCAGATGCTCGAGATTCCCCTCCTGCACCGAATGGGGCTCACTGGGGATAGTGTCCTGATTGGGCTCTTGGATACGGGCTTCCGGTGGCGTGATGTTGCAGGATTGCAGCATGTACGAGTGCGGGGGGAATGGGACTTTCTCGGCTGGGATTCTGTGACAGCCAACCAGGGAACGGATCATCCGCTCCAGGATGCACACGGTACGGTCGTGTTGTCAGTCCTTGCGGCCCTCCGGCCGGGCGAACTCATCGGTGTAGCGCCGACGGCAGGTTACCTGCTGGCTAAGACGGAGGACATTACTGCGGAGCGGCATATCGAGGAGGATGCCTATGCGGCAGCTGTGGAGTGGATGGAAGCGCAGGGAGTGGATATCCTCTCCTCGTCGCTAGGCTACCGGGACTTCGATGCCCCGGAGGAGTCCTATACGGCCGAGCAGTTGGACGGGCGCACAACGATTGTGGCCCGGGCAATAGGAGCAGCGGCCGAGCGCGGAGTGCTCTGCCTTACAGCGATGGGGAATGACGGAGTGCGGGGGCTGAACTCTCCGGCCGATGCCGACAGTGCTGTGGCCGTTGCTGCTGTTGACAGTGCCGAGCAGCGGGCTCCGTTCAGCTCCGTTGGCTTCCGGCGTGGTGAGAGAGTGCGCCCGACAGTGGCGGCCATGGGGGTTGCAGTCGTGGCCATAGGGCCTGAGGGGAGGCTGCTGCGGGCCTCCGGTACGTCAATGGCAACCCCGCTTGTGGCGGGGGCACTGGCTTTGCTGCGGGAGGCGCGGCCAGATCTTCCCCCGTGGACGGTACGGCAGGCAATGTTGCAGACGGCCTCCCGCGGTATGCAGCCTGATACGCTCGTTGGCCATGGTGTTCCACGCCTTGCGCGAGCGCTGGCCGAGCTTGGAGGGGCCATAGGCCCGCCGGCTGTGTGGGAACTTGCCTCGGGAGCGATACGCCTGGCCTGCTTCGGGCTGATTCCCTTCAGCGTCTTCCGTGCATGGCTCCAGTGGGCTCCAAAGCCGTCAGAGGAAGCCCTCACCGGGACCCTCCTTCTGCGGGCTGTTGCTCAAGAGGAGCTGATGCTGCTATACGGGGATCTTCCGCGGGCGCTCCTCCAGGACAGCGTATGGGTGCGTATCCGGGTGGTTGGACTCAGTGGACAGAGTATAGCAAGCCGGTGGTATCTGTTGCCCTCCCAGCCGAGCATCCCCTGTGGGATGGAGATACCGGAAGGGGTGTACCGAGGTGAGGCTACTCCTGAGGCGGAACTCCGCCTCTTTCCGAATCCCCTCCAGGCGGGACGGGAGTGCATCGTGCACTTGCCGGGGGTACATCCGGCTAGTCGGCAGCCGGCGCATGTGGTGTGCCTCTGGGATATGCTGGGGCGGGCTGTGCTGTGCTTGTCGCTGCCTGCTCTCGATGGCGTGGGGGAATGGACGGTGCGGCTCCCGACTGTGGGACTGTCGGCGGGCCCTTACTGGGTGGAAGCTTGCTATGGCCAGGGCAGAGAGGATCGTCTCAGAGCGCTGCTGATTATTTACTGAGGCGCAGTCTTACAGAGATGGGCGAAAGCGATGCCGACGGTAGTCATCACTGGCGCAAGTGGGAATACTGGGCGGAGCGTGACGGTGTATTTTCTCGAGCGGGGATGGAGAGTACAGGCGCACTGTCGTGACGAGGCTGGGGTTACGCTGCTGCAGCAACATGTGCCAATGGGGTTGCGGCAACGTTTGGGGATCTCGGTCGGGGATTTAAGTCTGCCGGGCGTGGCCGAGCACTGTCTCGCTGCCGCTCCTGCTCCAGTTCAGGCGGTGGTGCACCTGGTTGGGGGTATTCGAGCGGGCACGGCTATCGAAGAGACGGAGCCAGAGGATTTGGAGCAGATGTTGCGCGTCAATGTCTGGACAACCTTCCTGGTCCTGCGGGCAGCTCTGCCTGTGTTGCGGCAGACGGGTGGGGCATTGGTGACGGTGGCAGCCAAAGCGGCACTCCATCCAGAGGGAGGGAAAGCGGCTTACGCCGCCGCAAAGGCTGCTGTCATTGCCCTCACACAGGTAGCGGCAGAGGAGGGCCGTCCGTATGGGGTGCGCGCCAACGTCCTTGTGCCGAGCATCCTCCGTACGCCGGCCAATCTGGCCTGGGCTCGTGAGGGGGAAGAGCGGGCATGGGTTCCGGTGGAAGACTTTGCGGCCGCAATCTACACGCTCTGCTCGGAAGCCGGACGAGCTATCAGTGGTGCTGTCATTCCGCTCTACGGTGGTATCCCAGCCTGAGGTGACCCGATGGAGAGTGTGGCCATTATCATGGCAGGGGGAAGTGGGGAACGCTTCTGGCCACTGAGCCGGCAGCAGAGGCCGAAGCAGCTCTTGCAGCTCACACCTTCGGGGCGAACTCTAGTGGAAGAGGCCGTCGAGCGACTCTCTGGAGTGGTGCCGGCAGAGAATGTGTACGTGCTCACCTCGCCGGCACTTCAGGCATTGTTGCGCCGGAAGTTACCGCAGGTACGCCCGGCCCATGTCGTTGCTGAACCCGTGCGTCGCAATACTGCCGCCTGCCTTGTGCTAGCAGCTGCCCTCATCGTGGAGCGCTTCGGGGAAGCGGACAAGATTCTCATGGCAGCTTTCCCATCGGACCACGTGGTAGAGCCGGTGGAGGAGTTTCAGCGTACGCTGCGAGTAGCCCTTGCGTATGCAGCGCAGGGGGAGTATCTCTTCACCATTGGCATTGTGCCGACCCGTCCGGAGACGGGTTACGGCTACATGGAGTTAGGTGAGGAGCTCGGCAGTACCGATGGCGTGGTGGCCTATCGCGTGCGTCGTTTCCGGGAAAAGCCCAGCCGTGAGGTGGCCGAGGAATTTCTCCGCAGTGGCCGCTTCCTCTGGAACAGTGGCATGTTCTTCTGGCGTGTGGATCTTTTCATAGAGGCATTACGTCGCCACATGCCTGCCTTCTGGAGTCAATGGGAAGCTCTCCGTAAGGCTGTCCGGCCATGGGTAGAGCAGCCCGTCGAGGGCCCCTATCCTGAGTTGCAGGCGATCTTTGAGCAGTTGCCCGATGTGTCCATCGACTACGCCTTGGCCGAACGGGTCGAACGGCTGGCCACCGTGCGGGCCAGCTTCCGCTGGGATGATCTCGGAGCTTGGGATGCTCTGGAGCGGATCTTCCCTACCGACAGCCGAGGCAATGTCGTCATTGGGGAAGTGATCCTGCAGGATTCCGAAGGCTGCATCGTGCTGGATGCCCGGGCACATCCGCAGGCGGTGGTCACTCTCGTGGGCCTGCGTGAGTGCGTGGTGGTACTCACCGACGATGCCCTGCTGTGTTGTGCAAAATCGCACGTCCAGCAAGTGCGGCATACTGTAGCCTACTTGCGCGAACACGGCTACGAGGCGGTGCTATAATGGCAACCCTTCTGGTCAACATTGGGCAGCTTGTGACTATCAGCACGGGAGGGGAGCGCTGGAAGGCCGGGGCAGCACTCCGGGAGCTGGGGATTCTCTCCGATGCGGCTATGGTGGTCGGAGAGCGCATTCAGTGGATTGGCTCTCCGTCGGAGGCCTATCGGCTCCGCGAAGCCGGGCTCTTACAGTGGGATACTCTCTACGACGTTGGGGGCCGAGTTGTTGTCCCCGGATTTGTGGATTCGCACACGCATGCGGTCTTCGTAGGTAGCCGGGCCCATGAGTACCGACAGCGGCTGGCCGGTGCCACGTACCAGGATATTGCAGCAGCCGGTGGTGGTATCATGGCCACCGTCTATGCGGTGCGCCGAGCAAGCGAAGAGGAACTCGTCGAGGCAGCGCGTCCCCTGCTGTGGAATGCTCTGCGCCATGGGACAACGACGATAGAGATCAAGAGCGGCTACGGACTGACGACGGCCGATGAGCTTAAGCTGCTGCGGGCTATCCGGCGCCTTGCAACGGAGCTCCCCCTCCGGATTGTCCCTACCTTCATGGGTGCTCACGCCCTCCCGCCGGAATACCGTGATCGGCGAGCTGCGTACGTGGAGCTGATCTGCCAGGAAATGCTTCCGGCCGTTGCAAGCGAAGGGTTGGCCGAATATTGCGATGTCTTTGCCGAGGAGGGCTACTTCACGCTCGAAGAAGCCGAACAGATTCTGCGGACAGCTCAGGAGTATGGTCTTCGCCCCCGACTCCATGCCGACGAGTTTACCCCCCTGGGAGCAGCTGAACTAGCAGCACGGCTTGGAGCTGTATCGGCTGACCATCTTCTGTACGTGTCGGAGCAAGGCATTGCAGCATTGCGGGAGTCCGGTACCGTAGCGACCCTTCTTCCCGGAACCTCGTATACGCTGCGCCTCCCCTATGCGCCTGCCCGTCGGCTCATTGCTGCCGGTGTCCCTGTAGCATTGGCTACAGATTGCAATCCTGGCTCGTGCTTCTGCGAAAACATGCAAATGGTGCTCTCCTTGGCGTGTCAGTACATGGGCCTCCTGCCGGAAGAGGCTCTCGTTGCAGCAACGCTCAATGGTGCAGCTGCACTTGAGCGCTCCCACGAATTAGGGAGCCTCGAAGTGGGCAAATGGGCAGATTTCCTCATTTTGCAGCTCCGTGAAGTGGTTGAACTGGTCTACCACTTTGGAGTCAACCACGTGGCAGAGGTCTGGATTGGCGGACGTTGCGTCTGGCGCGAATCGTCGCCCCCTGCTGTAGAGGAGTGCTAGACATGACATCTGATCTGGCATCGACGGTGGCCAGAATACAGTTGGACAGATCGTGCATCTGTCTTTGTCTGCGTGGGTGAGGAGATGGCCGAGGCAGCATGAGAACGGCAAACTTCATATATTAGCACCCGTCCTTTGCGTGCCGCTTGTACCACAAATAACTGGGGTGTGTGATGGTGCGTTCCACACTGTACTTGTTAGGGCTTGCGGTGGCAGGTTTATTCGTCGCTGGAGGGGTGTACGCCGGGCAGGGTGTGCGAACGGAACAGAAGGGGAACATCACTGTGCTCGACTTCCGGCTACCAGCGAACCTGCCCTTCTATCCAGTTGCCGGGCGGCCAAAGGTTGTATGGCATCGGGGGGAGTGCCGTGAGATCCCCGCTGCGCAGCAGCAGAGGAATTCTCTGCTCCGCCTTCCGGCACGGACGCTGCAGACACCTCCAGGTGTGAAGATTGCGAGCACGTCCTATGACTGGCAGACCAATTTCCTCATCAAGAACCGTACTGTCTGGGCGGCATCGGACAACATTCTCCAGCTGGTGTGGATGAGTGGTAGTGGGGATCCGTCTGGAGGATGGCCGGATCGGGGCACGTATTACGGTGCTGTAGATCTTGAGAACCCCGGGAATCCACAAGTTATGCCGACACAGCGAGGGTGGACACGTATTGAGCCTTCGCGTACGGGATGGCCGGCAGCAGCAGAGCTGCCCGGAGGAGCCCTGGCCTTTATGTCCCATACCCCGCTTCGGTTCGGCAAAAATGGAGGTGTGCTCGATGAGAATTGGACCGTCGCCCAGATAGGTCCGGAAGGGAGTCTCTGGCCCTATATGACCAGCACCCCTGAGGGCTCGCTACACGTTGTCTATACTTACAGCAGTGGGCCCAATGCAGGACAGGTAGGCTACCTTCGCTCCACCGACCAAGGGCAGACGTGGAGTGAGGAAGTCTTCCTCTCTGGCGCAGATGCTCCACGAGCGGTTGCAGCGGCAGATCACTATGTTATCGAGTACGGTGGGGGCAAGCTCGTAGCAGGGTACTATGCGCTATTGCTGGAACGGGGACCGGGTATCGTGCTGCGCATTTCTACCGATAATGGACAGAGCTGGAGCGAGCCGCTTGGGATCTTTCCTGGGCAATTCCAGCTCACGCACTATGTGGACAGCACCGTCACCACCGATACGCTGCGTGTGACATACTTCCACACAGACACTGCGCTGGGCATAGACACCTACAGCATGCTCGTGGATGCCCAAGGGCGATTTCACATTCTGGCTACCATAGCAGGTTACTACTGGCAGGGGCAGATCAGCGACACCCTCCAACCCGGAGGGGGGGTGAGCGGGAGTGATACGTCCTATACGCTCGCCTTTGGTGGCGTATTCCCCGTGGCGGCATATCTCCTCGAAGGGAGTTCCGAGCCCGTATTGCTGGCTCTCCCAACGCCTGTGCTAGATGCCAATGGCAATCTCGTCCGCGTTGTCCATGCGCGGGCGGATGGTTACGTTGACAGGATTAAGCTCGGGCAGGATGATGAAGGTAAGCTCTATGCCGTCTTCATTGCGCCGAAGGAAGGGGATCTTGTGGAAGTGGAAGGGCAGACGCATGGATATGGGCACTTGTACGTAGTTGCGCAAGTGGACGACCAGACGTGGGGCAGCCCTATTGATCTGAGCCCCGACGGCATAGACTGCAGCTTCCCCACAGCCTCGAAGGGAGGCCCGGCGGGATATGCACTGATTGTCTATCAAGCTGGGACGGTTCCGGGTTCGTTCGTCCAAGGTGCTCCGTGGGCGGCAGGCCTTGATGATGACATCTACGTCTACGCCTACGCCCTACCGGTTGGGGTGCGGGAGAGCACGCCAGAGGAGCTCTTCACACTACAGGTACGGCCGAATCCTCTAACGCAGTCGGGGTATGCACAACTGAAGAGCTCCGAGCCCGGTTGGGCAACCGTAGAGCTCTACACGCCCGTGGGCAGTAAGCTCCGGACGCTCTACGAGGGCTGGGTCAATGCCCATGAGACGCGTTTGCTCTGGGTAGATGTGTCGGAGCTAGCCTCGGGGAGCTACTATCTGAAGCTGCAGCTCAATGGGCGATCGATGCTGCAGCCAATCATCGTGGTGCGCTAGTTCCACCTGCGTTGATCGGGGCTCCCTACCGCTGTGGGTAGGGAGCCTCTGCAGGAAAGACCGAGAGTGAAAAGTTTCATAGGTGTGCAGGTGTACCGATGCGCCGGGCGTTGGTCTACAGTGCTATTCTTGTGGCCTTCTCAACATGGGTATGGGCTGGCATCTATGGGATTCTGGCCGGACGGGTGACTGATAAGGAGGGAAAGCCCATCCCAGGTGCCACAGTCCGTATTGAAGGGACAACACTGGGCGGCTTTGCACGCGCCGATGGGCGTTTCAGTATCGTGAATATCCCAGCAGGGACCTATACCGTGGTGGTCCGAGCCGTGGGCTACCGTGAAGTACGTCTCCAGGTGCGGATCTCGGCCGACCAGACGACAGACATTGCGGTCCAGTTAGAACCCGAAGCTGTCCGAGTGCAGGAAGTAACGGTTGAAGCAAAAGCTCCACTGGTGGAGAAATACGCCATTGGAACACTGCGCAACATCAGCTCGGAGGAGCTGCGCAATATTCCGCGGCAGACCGTGCAGCAGGTTGCCCTTCTAACCCCAGGGGTTCTAGCTGCTGGCAATGGCTTCATCGTGCGGGGCAGTCGAGCCATTGAGACGCAGATCCGCTTGGATGGGCTGGATATTGCCGATCAATTCGTTGGAGCTTTCGGCAATGGAGGCTTTCGCTATTTCCCAACGGTGAGCAATCTGGCTGTCGAGGAGGTGCAAGTGTTGACGGGGAATTTCGCTGCTGAGTACGGCAATGCCCTGGGCGGGGTTGTCAATACAGTAACCAAGACAGGACGGACGGATCGCTACGAGGCAACGCTGCGCTTCTATACCGATGATGTTGGATTCCTCTATGGGAAAGCCCGCAATGGTCTGAGACGGCTTCCACGGAAGGAGTACAACTACGAACTTGCCTTCGGTGGGCCAATCCCGCTCTTGTCTGGCTCCACGTTCTACGTGACGGCGCAGTATCTGACCAATAGGCATCGCAATGCTGGCCTGGAGGTACGTGATCCCTGGGGGAATAGCTGGGGGCAACTACCGCAGGATCGAACGTGGATGCGCTCTCTGAGCGCTCGCCTCAAGTTCGCGGTGACGAAAGACATTAACCTCTTGCTCGGCGGGATGTTTGGATTGACCGACTACGAGCGTCCCTCGATCGGGTGGATGTATGCTCGGGACGAGGGCATCGTGGATGGGGTGAGCAACGGCGTACCGACCTACTTGGCCAAACGAGCCGTTATCGATCAATTTGTCGGCAATGTGCTTGCGCGCATCACCCATACACTGAGCCAGACAACCTACTACGAGCTTACGGTGTCCAATACGTGGAATGTCAATGAGGTGTCCCGACGCTACCTGGCCTACGAGCCCGGTAGGGGGTGGGTCAAGGGGTACTTCGACCGTCCGCATTTCTTCAAGGGCTTCGATCTGTGGTATCCCCAGGATGAATACGTCATCGAGGGCAACCAGCTCCTCCGTAAGGAGCTCCGGGGTGGCGTTGGAGACAAGGTCATCGATCACTACTCTCTGTTGACCGGGCAAACCGTGAGTGAGGATGGCTATCTTATCACCGTTCGGCCGATCCGCCATCCATGGACCGGATACGTCGAGGGTGGATCGAATGCCACGAGTACTCGCAATCCATATGGGCTCCAAGGGTTCTTTGCCGGCGCGGGCAACGAGCGGGCCTTTGAGTTTCGCTACTCGCAGTACTTCCAGGTCGATGGCTATGTGACGAGCCGAGTCGAGGTGGGGGATATCGTGCACTTGCTCAAAGCGGGCTTCGAGACGCGCTTCCTGAGGCTCCACTATCACTACAACAGCCTCCCGTGGGATGGGAATGCGTTCTTCGATGTCTACACCGATCGGTGGGGCGGCAACATTTATGCCGAGAATCAGCAGGTATGGCAGCTGACCAGTAAGCCTTACAAGCCGTATACGATTGCCGCATACGTGCAGGATCAGTTTGCCTACCGGGGTATGATTCTCAACCTGGGCCTGCGCTTTGACTATTTCCAGCCGAATGCGAAGTACCGCACGGAGTCTCAGCGCTTCATTCCAATCCAAGAGCAGGCCTACTTTGCTCCGGCCACGGCGAAGTTTCTCTTGAGTCCGCGCGTTTCGATCAACTATCCCATAACGGAGCGCTCGGCTTTCTCGGTCGCTTATGGTATCTTCCAGCAAATGCCTCAGCCGCGCTTCCTCTACGATGCTCTCAATACCTTCCGGTTGCGGGGGAATCAAATCTTGGGGAATCCGAATTTGGGGACTCAACGGAGCAATCAGTACCAAGTTTCCTACGCCCATTCGGTGACGGAGGATTTTGCCGTTGACGTGACGGCCTTCTACAAGGACATCTACAACCAGGTGGGACTCCGGTACGTGCCCACCCTTCCTGATCCGTATTCGGAGTATACCGTGGCAGAGTATGGCAATGTCCGGGGCTTCGAGCTGCGCTTGCGGCGTCGTCCGGTAGGGAATTTCGCCTTCGATCTTAACTACACACTCTCGTATGCTCGTGGCACAGCCTCTGGCCCGACGACGCAGTACTGGCAGACCATTCTGGCGGGTGAAGATCCCTACACGGGGACCAAGACTTTCCCCTTGACAGAATACTTCCTCGACTATGACCGCCGACATGTGGTGAACTTCTCCCTGTCCTTCTTCCTCCGTGAGGGGGAAGGTCCGTCAATTGCCGGTTTGCGCCTCCTAGAGAATACGACGTTGAACCTGACGGGCTTTTTCATGACCGGCACGCCGTATACGCAGCGCGATCGGCAGGGGAACCAGATTGGTGAATACAACGGTGCCCGGCAACCTTCGGATTGGAGTGTTGATATGCGCTTGCAGCGCGCTATCCCGCTCCATACTGTGTTGGGTGAGGCCTTCAAGAGGGCAACGCTGGAACTCTACATCGACGTTTTCAATCTGCTCAACAATACCAAGCCCGTTGCAGTCTACGAGCGGACCGGAAGCCCAGACTATGACGGGGTAGACCTCAATCGGCAGATTGGCGACTTCAGTATTGTCAACTGGTACAGAGATCCGGACCCGAATCGGCCTGAAACTCTGAGCCCAGCGCAGTACGACAGCTATGGCCGGCGCCTCTACTCGCCCGATGCAGATTTCAACCGCGATGGTATCGTCACGCAGGAGGAGAAGTACCAAGGTTACCTGCGGTGGGTGCGGGATACCATTGGCCGGCAGCTCAATTATCGACTGCCAAGATCGATCAATCTCGGATTCATGCTGCGTTTCTGAACGCACCGGTGGCAGGGTCTACGAGCAGTTGTCGAACTAACGGTAGGGGTCTCCGATGCGAGGTCGGCGTGCACTGGTTGCAGTTTGCGTGATAGGAGCTGGCGTGCTTGTCGGTCAGGCTCGCACGGCATACGATACCAAGCCAGGCAAAGAGGGTGATCCTACCCAGCCTCTGCGTCTGGCGCAGAGCACGTTTGAGCAGCGCAAAAACCGCGTCAGCCGTATTGAGTTCTACACGACCAACTACGGCATCTTTGGGCTCAATATTGCGGCCAATCGTGGAGGGGGCTTCTGGCCGCGAGGCTCTCAGAATCAGTACATCTTCGGAGGAGGTATCTGGCTTGCGGCCAAGAAGTGGGTACGGGATGAGTTGCGCAAGCTCGTTATCCTCTCTTACAACCCCAACTCAGGGGCATCGTGGATGGTGCCCGGACGCGTTGCCGATGGAGATGAGTACAGCGACGACCTGAAGGATAAGTATCAGTTGTACTTCTCCACGGACTATGCGCCCGATGGGACTCCGCTACCCGAGAAAGCAGGTGAAGCCCCTCGGGGACCCAATTGGCCGCTCTGGATCACATCGGAGACCGAAACCCTGAAAGTCAATCGCTACTTCGGGGATTACGTGGATGATTTGGACAAGCGGAACGTAGCAACGTACCCGCGTGGGCCAGCGTTCATCTCGCAGGAGGACATCTGGAGTGTTTTCAAGGATACGGATCTGCGTCGCTACGAAGGTGGTGTTGCCGTACGCCGCTCGCAAGGGTACCCGCTGCGGGTGGATATTGAACAGACCATCTACTCGTGGGGCTTCGGGGATTACGGGGATTTCATCTTTCTGAAGTACGTCATCATCAATCGCTCACAGGATACGCTGTGGGAATGCTGGATGGCCCCAGCCATGGACTTCGATATTGGTCCGGCTGGTAATCCCGTGGGAATAGCCGGCAATGACCGCGTCCGCTTCTACGACGAGGATCCGAGCCTGAATTTAGCCATTCAATGGAGCAACCCGGATCAGGGAGAGGCGGGAAAGGGATTTGGCTACTTGGGAATGACCTTCCTGGAGAGTCCCGCCGTTGATCCGCTGACGGGCTTCATCCGTAAGGACAAGCGCTTCTATCCCCTCAGTGAGCAGCTTGGGTTGGTAACGTTCCGGAACTGGGTCATCCAGAATGACCCTTCGGGGGATGAGGAGCGGTACGACTTCATGGCAGCCCGTGTCCGTGAGGGTGACACTGGGCCTGGAGATAAGCGCTTCCTGATGGCAACCGGCCCCTTCAATATGGCCCCTGGTGATACTGCGCGAGTTGTCGTCGGATTGGTTCTGGCTCCAACCTCTACGGGAGCCGATCCGACAGGGTATGGAGACCTGGATGAATTGGTCCGCAAGGTCCGCTTTGCGCAAGCTGTCTACGATGGCGGCTTCAAAGCGCCGGTGCCACCAGACCGGCCGAATGTGACGTGGAGGCCCCTCAACAATGGTATTGTTGTCCAGTGGGATTCCACGGCTGAGTACTCCTACGACGACAGTGAGCGCGGATTGGATTTCCTTGGATATCGGCTCTACCGGGCACGGCGTATGGATCTGGATTCATTCGATGTGGACAATCGGCCTGCGGTGGCACGGGGTCCTTTCGGTTGGAAGGAGATTGCTCGTTGGGAAGTGCCTTTCCCGTTTGTCAAGAAAAGCGATCGCCCGCTTCTGCCAGGGGTAAGCCCCTACCCGCTTCTCGATTCGCTTGTGTTCCTCTCGCAGATCGATTCGTTTACCGTAGAAGTAGCCCGTGTTGGCTACGGCGGTGAGCCGTGGGGAGAGTTCTGGCAGAGTCTGGATCCGAACCAACGGAACCTGTACCTCCGGGGCAGGGTCGAAATTAGCCGAGCATTGACCGGGGGACGGGGCTTGAGGCGAGCAGACTTTCCTACGGTAGCCGAGTTCCTCAACGCTCTCTACGACTATATCCAGCAGGGGAAGGCAACCCCTATCTTTCGTGACTTCGACGATGACCTAGCTATTCGGCAACGCGTGCGCCAGACCATTGCCCGCTACATGGCACAGGTGACTAACAATCGTACGTTTGTCGATATCGGGGATGATAATCGCAACGGTGTCGTCGACGAGCATCCCGATCCGACTCGTACGGAACGCCTCTTTAACAACGTGGACTACTACTACCGCTTGCTTGCCTACGACGAAGGTGACCTCATCCAGCGAACGCCGAGCAAGCTCAACATTGGAGTTACAGGAGTTAACGTCATTCAGGCTTTTCCGCGTTCGGCCCCGGCCAGCGAGCCAGCGACAGTGGCCATCACGAATGTGGACCAAGAAAAGATAGGCGGTATCTACAACGTGCGATTTCTCGTACAGGATCCGCAGCGCCTCCAACAACTCTTTGCCGGCCATGAGCTCGAGATAGAATTCCGTCCCCTGTGGTTTGGAACCGCCTTCTTGGCCCCATCGGGGTCGGTCAATGGGATTTACGCCCGGGAGATCATCTTTCGCGATCTAACGGCGGGAACAGAGCTGGGGCGCTACCAGACCCTGTTTGAACCGACACAGTGCCAGAGCAGTGTGCTGGGTATGCCGTCAGAATTTGCCGGCGTATCGACGGGCGATACGACGCAGGGGATTGGACGCTTGGATACCGTCGGGTATATCCAGCGGACGGGGACATTCCGGACCGACGTGGCTTGTAATACCCCGAATCAGTATGTGTTCGGGACGCTCGGCTTTGCCTTCGACTATGCTCTCCAGCAGTGGGCTGGGCAGTATCGCCCCTACCGGGCTGAGCGGCGTTCGGCAGCTGATGTGCCTGTCTATGCTGACCGGACACAAGTACAGCTGACACAACCGGATCCGGTGACACGCCGATATGTGAGTTTCAACAACGGTCCGGCACGCTATCTCATCATCTTTGAGCCGGGAGGAGTTGAGACAGTCACCGTGACGTGGAATTCTGGGCGGAACACAAAGGAGGTGCAGGTGCCCTACTACAACATCCGGGTGGTCAACGACATCAGCTTTGAGCGCTCCGATCCGGAAACAGGGCGCCCGGTAAGGGTAAGCTATCCAGGCGAGTTGCCACGTGAGGAATTGAGTCTTACCCGTGGGAGCGGCCCTGATGCTCGACAGGTTCCTATAGGGGCATACGGCTTTGCTGCCGTACCGTGGGTCAACGGGCGGAGCGCCGATGGAATCGCCCAGCGGCGAGTGCAATTGGGCGATTGGATGCCGACGCAGGGGCGGTATTACCTCTCGGTTGTTGACGGCACCGATACGATCGACTTCGTCCATGTCTTTGTGGCGTCAGGCTGTCGGTTCGTAATAGACTTTGCTAACAAGCGTGGATGGGCGGTGTCCCCATTGGCCGGAGTCGATCGCGCCCCGGAACCGAGTCGGGATTTTCAGCCTGGAGATACAGTTGTCTTCGAGACAACGGGTGGAGCGTTGGGATTGCCTCTGCCGGGGGCCAAGATTCGCGCTCGCGTAAGCCAGCCCACACCGCCGGACCGCATAACTGATGCTATCCTCGAAGAGCAGGTCAAGATTGTGCCAAACCCGTACTATGTCGTCCACCAGGCCCAGCGCTCTCAGTACGATGCAAAGATCTTCTTCACGCGGCTACCCGAGCGGTGCACAATTCGGATTTACACGCTCGCTGGCGAGCTTGTTCGAACGTTGGAGTATGACGCTCGCACGGCACAGGAGGTTGGACGTCTAGGGGTAGCAATCTGGGACCTACTCTCGGACAACCTCCAGCGAGTTGCCAGCCAGGCGTTCGTAGCACACATTGAGACGCCGAACGGGGCCAAAGCGGTACTTCCCTTCAGTGTCGTCGTTGGTGGCATTCGGCAAGTTCCAGAATAGTGGGAGGGAGCTGACGATGCGTGCACATACGATTGCGGGGATTCTGCTCACAGGTGTGGCCCACCTTGCAGCACAGCTCTATGCTCCATCGGCTGGGGAGTTCAAAAAGGTCGGTGCAGCAGGATCGCAGTTTCTGAAGATCCCAGTTGGGGCACGCGCTGTTGGATTAGGAGGAGGGGGGAGCGCTGTCAATGATTTGTCGGCCGTCTACTGGAACCCTGCCGGGATTGCAGATATAGCGAATCTGAGTGGCCATTTCTCCTACACTCAGTGGTTCGGCGGCTTCTCGCACAACTTTGCTGCTGTCGCTATCCCTCTGGGAGAAAACTACCGCATTGCTGCCAGTCTGGTCAACTTCACCAGTGGGGATATCCCCGTGACCACCCTCGAACAGCCCGAGGGAACGGGGGCAACGTATACAATCTCGGACATCGCTCTCGGGGTTACTTTCGGGGGGCGGGTGACCGAGCAGTTCTCCTTTGGGATTACGGGGCGCTTCGTACAGAATAGCCTGCTGGATGTCTCCAGCACGGGGCTTACTTTCGACGTCGGGACGCTCTACCAGACGGACTTTTACGGACTTCGGCTGGGCTTTTCCGTGCACAATTTGGGGCCGGATATGCAGTATACCGGCCAGGGGCTCTACATACGGCGTCGCCTCATCGATGCTCTCAATGCTGATCCGACAGCCTTTAGCATCGTCACCAACCCCTACGCTATCCCGCTCATGTTTCGTGCGGGAATTGCCTTCGATGCTTTGAGCGTGATCCAAGGGCGTCAGCAGACACCCAAGCTCTACGCCGATGGGTACCAGGAGCATCGTCTGATTGCTGCGGTGGACTTTGAGACGTACTCTGATGTCCCGGAGCAGTTTGCTGTTGGACTGGAGTATACGTGGAACGATCTCCTCTCGGTACGGGCGGGCTATCGATTTGGCAACGACCAGATGTGGCTCACCGGCGGGGTTGGAGTACGGTACATCGGGAGCGGATTCCGTGGCCAGCTGGACTATGCTCTGACGCCAACTCGGCTGCTTGGGCTCGTCAATCGGCTGAGCTTGACGGTGGCTGTGGAGTAAGGGGGGAGATACGTCAGAGCAGGTTGTAGCGCTTCTTGCGGCGCAGGTATTGGACGACCTCGGCCACACGGTCGGAAGCGTCGCGGGGGCAGATCAGGATTGCCTGCTCGGTTTCTACCACGATGAGGTCGGAGACCCCGACGAGGGCAATGGGCTTGCCCCCGCAAGCGTTCACATAGCAGCAGCTGATATCGATGGCGATGATATCGCCCTGGAGCACATTGCCGCGAGGATCCTTCAGAGCGCGGCGATAGAGTTCGTCCCAAGTTCCCACATCGCTCCAGTCGAACGAGCAGCGTAGGGCGAGGATGTCTGAGGCAGCGCTCTCCAGGATACCATGTTCGATTGAGAGCGGCCGGAGTTGGCGATAGAGGGATTCGGTAGCTGCCCAGAGTTCCTCTGGGGAAAGGGTCCGGTAGCGCAGAGGGGCAAAGAGAGCGTAGTAGTCCGGGCAATAGCGTTCCAAGAGCTCCCATACAGTAGCCAGCGGCAGCGCAAGGATGCCTGTATACCAGAGGAAATCCCCCAACTCGAGGAAGCGTCGGGCTGTCTCGAAGTCTGGCTTTTCAGCGAAGGTGCGAACACGGAGTACGCCAGGGAGCTCATCACCGTAGGGACCCTCCACTTGGACATAGCCGAAGCGTGTCTCTGGCCGCTTGGGAGGTAGTCCCAGTACAACGGGCTGGCGGGTGTGGGAAGCCACCCAGGCAGCATACTCCAGGCTTTGATGGAACTCGCCAACGTTGGCGATGGCGTGATCGGCCGGGAAGAGAAAGAGAATGGTCTCAGAGGGATAGCGCTGCTCCCACCAGAGTGCTGACAATGCCAGACACGGTGCCGTATTCCGGGCAATAGGCTCGAGGATAAGCTGGGAAGGAGGGAAATCGGGTATGTGCCTCTGAAGCACGCTGCTGAGAGCTGCTGTTGTAGCAATGGCAATGCGTTCGGGAGCAAAGAGAGGGCGGAGCCGCTGGAGAGTATTCTGGAGCGTAGAGCCATCGGGGTGTAACGGGAGGCAGAATTTGGGCATCTGCTGGCGGCTCTGGGGCCACAGGTAAACGTCGATACCACCGGCTAAGATCGTCGCAACAGCATCCATGAGGAGACTCCTTATGGCGTAGGGTGCAAAAATAGGGGAGCCGTCTGCAGGGAGGGGGCATTGCTCCTGCGCTCGGGGTATGCTGTAAAGCGGGAGGCCCTATGGACGGGGAGAGTGTGTAGCTTCTTGGTGGCGATGCCGCTGCACGATGTGGCGGAAGACGTAGTGCAGGACGCCACCGTGGCGGTAGTATTCAATCTCGGCCGGCACATCCAGCCGGGCAATGACCTCGAAGGTCCGGAGGCTGCCGTCGGATTTTCGCGCATGGACGCGCAGGCGCTTCAGCGGTGTCAGTCCCTCGCTGATGCCTATAATGTCGTAGATCTCCGTGCCATCGAGTCCCAAGCTCTGCGCTGACTCACCCGGCAGGAACTGTAGTGGCAGGACCCCCATCCCGACGAGATTGCTACGGTGGATGCGTTCAAAGCTCTCAGCCAGAATAGCTCGGATCCCGAGCAATGCCGTTCCCTTAGCTGCCCAATCGCGAGAAGAGCCGCTGCCGTACTCCTTACCGGCGATGACGATGACTGGTACACCATCACTCTTGTAGCGCAAGGCGGCTTCATAGACCGTGAGCTCTTCTCCGCTCGGGATATAGCGGGTCCAGCCACCTTCGCGGCTAGCTAGCGCGTTCCGGAGGCGAATGTTGGCGAAGGTTCCCCGAACCATCACC
The DNA here is from genome assembly GCA_938084565.1 of Candidatus Kapaibacterium sp. GTDB lineage: Bacteria > Bacteroidota > Ignavibacteria > Kapaibacteriales > HRBIN21 > HRBIN21. The sequence continues at coordinate 31,688 of CALKEU010000015.1, forward strand.
TCGTGGTTCCCCCGGCGAGCCCCGTACGAGTTGAAATCGGCTGGGTCGACTCCATGTTCAATGAGCCATCGACCGGCGGGAGAGAAGGGAGAGATGGAGCCCGCTGGGGAAATGTGGTCGGTTGTGACGGTATCGCCGAGGAGGAGGAGGACCCGGGCACCCACAATGTCTGTGGGTTCCCCAGGGTGGGGTGGGAGGTTGTGGAAGAAAGGAGCTTCTCGGATGTAGGTTGAGTTCGGGTCCCATTCGAAGAGTTCGCCCGTGGGGGCCTCGAGTTCGTGCCAGAAACGGTCGCCAGCATAAGCGTGTGCGTATTCTGTGCGGAAGTCCTCTGGCGTGAGAACACCCTCCATCAGAGAGCGGATCTCCTCAGGGCTGGGCCAGAGATCATGTAGGTAGACCGGCATGCCGTTGGGATCGGTCCCGAGGGGCTCTGTAGAGAAGTCGATGTCCATTCGCCCTGCTAGAGCATAGGCCACCACCAGGGGTGGGGAGGCAAGGAAGTTCATCCGTACCTGGGGATGGACGCGAGCCTCAAAGTTGCGGTTGCCCGAAAGCACAGCGGCAACAATGAGCTCGTGCTCTCCAATGGCACGGGCGATCGGTTCGGGCAGTTGGCCACTATTGCCGATACAGGTCGTGCAGCCATAGCCAACCACGTGGAAACCTAGTGCCTCGAGAGCGGTTAGCAGTCCGGAGCGTTCCAGGTAGCGCGTCACCACGCGTGAGCCTGGCGCCAGGCTGGTTTTAACCCATGGTTTGACGCGCAACCCGAGCCGAACGGCGTTGCGGGCCAGGAGTCCGGCGGCAAGCATGACAGTGGGGTTGGAGGTGTTGGTGCAGCTTGTAATGGCGGCAATGACTGTAGCCCCATCGCTGAGGAGGTACTCCATGCTGTCGGTGCGGAGGGCAACCGAGCGCAGGGGCGGGCGCGCGTTGGGCTCGCCAGAGGCGCTCGGCGCCACTGCGGAAGCATTCCAACGCTGTTCAGGTGGGAGATAGGCCCGGTTGTAGTGCTGTTCGAGCGTCTGGATGACGACCTGTTTGGCCTGCCTCAAGGGGACGCGGTCATGTGGCCGCCGTGGGCCAGCCAAGGTGGGCTCTATGGTAGACAGGTCGAGTGTGAGCACATCTGTGTACTGTATCTCGCTTTCACCCTCACGCCAGAGCAGGTTCTCCTTGCAGTAGCGCTCTACGCGCTCGAGGAGTTCGGGTGGACGCGCTGTCTGCCGTAGGTACTCCAGCGTGCGATCGTCGATAGGGAAGTAGGTGACCGTACAGCCAAACTCTGGAGACATGTTGGCAATCGTGGCACGGTCGGGAACAGTTAAAGCATCCAAGCCCGGGCCGAAGACTTCCACGAATTTCCCCACAACGCCGTAACGGCGGAGGAGCTGGGTGATGGTCAAGACAATATCTGTGGCCGTCACCCCAGGTGGGGGAGACGCAAGCAGTTGGAGCCCAATGACTTCAGGCAGCAGCAGGACAAGAGGTTGCCCCAACATGGCCGCTTCCGCTTCAATGCCCCCCACGCCCCATCCCAAGACTCCAATCCCATTGACCATGGGCGTATGCGAATCGGTCCCCACCAAGGTATCGGGGTAGGCATACCCATCTCGGGCGGTGATGACGTGTGCCAGATACTCCAGATTCACCTGGTGGCAGATTCCCATGCCGGGTGGGAGTACTGTGACATTCCGAAACGCCTGCTGGGCCCACTTCAGGAGGGTGTAGCGTTCTCGATTGCGGTGGTACTCCAGCTCGACATTTTTCTCGTACGCCCAGACCGTGCCGAAGAAATCGACCTGTACAGAATGGTCGATGACCACGTCGACAGGTACAAGGGGGTTGATGACGTCCGGCGGTATACCCTGCCGGGCTGCTTCAGCGCGGAGGGAAGCCAGATCGACGATGGCGGGTACCCCGGTGAAGTCCTGCATCAGGACCCGTCCTGGTAGGAAGGGAATCTCTCGCTCGCTCGGGCGGGGCTGCCATGAGAGGAGGTTGGTTACATGTTCCTCGGTTACCAGGAAGCCATCTTCCGAGCGCAGGATATTCTCGAGCAGAATCCGCAGGCAGAAGGGGAGATGGCTGACTCGGTAGCCCTGCCGTTCCAGTTCGGCCAGGCTGTAATAGTGTAGGGTTTCCGTCGATGTCCGCAGTTGGCGGATGAGGCCAAAGCGGTCGCGCATGGGAGTGTGGCTCCAGAACTACACAACCAGCGGTACCTGGCGGAGGCGAGTCTGGGCTTCTTGTAAACGCTGATAATCTGCCAGAAACGCCTGCAGCCCTAGATCGGTCAGCGGGTGTTTGAGCGCCTGTTGGAGAACGCGGAAGGGGGCAGTAGCAATGTCAGCACCGGCTCGGGCAGCCTCGACTAAATGCATAGGATGGCGTAAGGAGGCAGCGATGATTTCTGTCTCCAGCCCCTGGCGCTCCCAGATCTCGCAAATATCTGCCAGCACGCGTACGCCATCGCTGCCGGTGTCATCCAGCCGCCCCAGGAAGACGCTGATGAAGCTTGCTCCGGCATTGGCCGCGATAATGGCCTGTGCAGGGGAGAAGACCAGTGTCACGTTGGTGGGAACACCTTGTCGACTGAGCTGCCGGACAGCTGCCATGCCCTCGGCTGTCATCGGGATTTTGAGCACAGCTTCTGGCAGCCAGGAGATGATCTCTTCGGCTTCCCGCAACATCCCTGCTACGTCGGTGGAGATAACCTCGACCGAGATATGCCCGCCGACAATCTGGTGGATTTCCCGAATGCGTTCCCGAAGGTCCACGCTAGGGTCTTCCTTGGCCAAAAGTGTTGGATTGGTCGTCACGCCGCTGAGAATCCCCCACGAAGCGGCGGTGCGGATCTCTTCGAGATTGGCTGAATCGATGAAGAGGCGCATGGCACATGGACGGCAGTTGTGACATCTCTGGCTGGCTACGGTGACGTCTCCAGCGAGCACTTTATTGCCTCGAGCTCATCGGTATGGTAAGGCTGGGTTGCTCATCGCCGAAGGCAGCCTGCTGGATCTGGCCCGTGTCGATCAAGCGGCGCAGAATTTGAATGTCATCGGCAAGGGGTCGGTCAGCCTCGAGCGGCGGAACATGCTCCCGGATGCAGGCAACCACGCGCTCGAGTGCTGGACTGCTCCGTGCTGGGCGAAGGAACTCTAAGGCTTGTGCAGCGCAGAGCAGTTCGATGGCCAGCACGGTTTTCAGGTTCTCCACCACTTGCCATGCCTTTTGGGCAGCAATGCTGGACATGGAGTTATGGTCTTCCTGGCCTGCTGAGGTTGGGATAGAATCGACGCTAGCGGGATGGCAGAGTACCTTGTTTTCCGAAACGATGGAAGCCGCCGTATACTGTGCAATCATCAATCCGGAGTGGAGCCCGGCTTTCGGGGCAAGGAAGGCTGGAAGGTTGCTGGTGTGGGGATTGAGGAGGCGTTCGATGCGGCGTTCGGAAACATTGGCAAGCTCTGCACAGGCAATAGCCAGAAAATCGAGGGCGAGCGCAAGGGGTTGGCCGTGGAAGTTTCCCCCTTCGAGATGCTCGCCCGTGGCAGGGTCGATGAGGGGATTGTCGGTGACGGCATTGATTTCGGTCTGGAGCACATTCCAGACGTAGGCAATGGCATCGTGTGAGGCACCGTGAATTTGCGGGATGCAGCGGAGGCTGTAGGCATCTTGCGGCAGAGTGGTAGGGCGAGGGAGAGCCGAAAGCTGGCTCCCGGTGCGGAGCCACCGCAGGCGGGCTGCCGTCTGCTGCTGTCCGGGAAAGGGACGGAGTCGATGGATACGCTCGTCATATGCTCGCAGATGAGCACGGAGGACCTCTGCTGAAAGTGCCGCTGCAATGTCAGCAACGAGGGCGCATCGACGTGCACGGTAGACGGACAGCGCTCCATAGGCTGCCGACATCTGGGTACCGTTGATCAGTGCAAGCCCCTCTTTTGCTTCAAGGCGGAGTGGGCTGAGCCCGAAGCGGGACAGCACGTGCGCTGCTGGCTCTATTCCGTGCTCAGTGTGGAAGAAGCCCTCCCCGATGAGTGCAAGGGCAAGGTGCGCAAGGGGGACCAGATCCCCGCTGGCCCCGACCGATCCCTGCCGAGGAATGGCAGGCAGGAGATTGCGGGAAAAGAGCTCGAGGAGAAAATCGACCACAACGGGGCGAACTCCACTGTAACCGCAAGCTAAAGTGTTGGCTCGTAGCACAAGCATTGCTCGCACAACCTCTGGGGGGATCCATTCGGCTGTCCCTGCACTGTGGGAGCGCACGAGATTGTACTGCAGTTCGACAGCCTCAGCCGGTGAGATAGCGACAGAGCCGAGCGCTCCAAAACCTGTCGTCACTCCGTAGACTCGTCTGCCTGATTGGAGCCACTGCCGGACCCATGCGGAGGAGGTCTCCATGCGGCGGCGTGCTTCGGGGGCCAATTCGACTCGCCAGCCTGGCTCAGTTGCAAGACGCCAGAGCTCTTCAAGCTGCAGAGAGGCTCCATCGAGTAGGAGCGTTGGCATTGCTCAGTGACGTCGGTGGAGTGGATGCAAAAGTACACACCGCTGACCTCCGGGGAGGCGCTCCGGTGGTGTTGGTGGGTCCTTAGCCCATCATCTCGGGTAGGGGGCTTGTCTCATTGAAGGTCTGACAAGAGGCGCTCGGCCACGGCGCGGAGCACCTCTGGTCGGGTATAGAAATTTGCCTGGAGGCGCTGGCGGACGCGCTCGAGAAGCTCCTGGCGCTGGAGCTCCTGCAACTGCTGGGCTTCCGGGGATAGCTCAACGCTATCCTTCGTTCCCGAGGTAGGACTCCCCCGAGCTGGTTTGGAGGGCCGCTGTGGTGGACTTGCCGGACTACTCGGGGAGGGATGCTGCCGTATCGGATCGATGCCCATCGTTTTCTCCCTCGATGTATCGCACAACGCGGTGCTGGAGCAGCGCACTGCGAAGCCGCTGTTCTGCGCGCTGCAGCAACAAACGTATCAACTCCTGCTGTCGTGTGCTGCGATGCAGGAGTTCCTGGGTCATCACGATCAATTCTCGTGCCTGTTCACGTGACCAATCCTGATAGGCACAGCGATCCCACCACTGCTGGAGCGAGACAAGCAGGGCTTGGCGTTGGCCATAGAGAGACTCCAGCATGGCGAGCTCCGACAAAGAGAGATTCGCCGTCGTTAGGTAGGTCTCAATCTGTTCAGTCAGCTCCATGCACTGGCGCAAGATAGACCGGCCGTCATGCGCGTACATCGGCGACAATACCTTCTCGTTGCAGCAGTTCCATAACGAAGCGGGCGATGCGGAGAGCAATATCCGGGGGAATTTGTTGGAGGATTTCCTTCGTCTGCGCATTCCGGATTCGCAGCACAAGCTTTTGCGTTGCTTCATCAATGACGAACTCCAACTCCACGTCCTCTGACGCCACCATCGACTGAAGCGTAGCGATGAGAGTGGAGAAGTCTAGCGCTGAGCCCTCGTGCTCGGTGTCCTTGCTCTGTGGACGTGCTGCGCTTGGAGAAGGTGCAGGATGCTGTGTCGGTGGCTGTCCAGCTCCACCCTCCCCTTCGGTCATGATGCGCTCTGACTCTGTAACCACCGGTACCGTTACTGGGAGTGTGATGGGCTGTACAGGAGCGACCATGGTACCCTTACCGCAGAGTGGGCCATACAGCGGCAACCGAGGTTGCAAAGTTATTCACCATACCCAACTGCGCTGTCGCTGCCGAATAGAGTTGCTGCAAGTGGAGATACTCCTTGCGGTACAGCTCTACCTGCTGTTCGAGCCGACGCTCCAGCTGCCAGATGCGGTTATCGAGGATCCGGAGACGACCTCCGATGCTATTCCACCGCATTTGGAGGGTGCCGGCAGAACCGGTGATGTCGTGGAGCTCTGCAACGATACGCTCACCGAACCCACCGCTAGCGGTAAACAGTGCGGCCACACGGGCGCTATCAATGCTTAGTTCCTGTGCCAAGCGCTGGCGGTTTGTGAGGGTGAGCGTGCCATCTTTCCCCGCACTGATGCCAATGTCGGCCAATGTCTGGAGTGGTCCACTCCCGAGCGACTGGCTCCCCAGAGAACGGAGGGTGCTGAGGAGCTGGCGGAGCGCTGTGTCGCCTTTGAAAGGCCCTGTGAGTGCTCGGTTCAACTCTTTGAGGGCAGCATTGTAGGCGTCGAGCAGCTTCTGGATGACTGCAGCTGCGCCGTCGGTGTCGACCGTAGTAGTCAGCGTTGCCGGTGGCTCATTGGCGGTATGGCTCCGTAAGAGGGTCAGTGTCAGGCCGGGCAAGAGATCCGAAATTGTGTTGGACTGCCTGGTGACGGAGATACCGTTGACGTTCAGGAGTGCATTGAGTTCGGAGAGGCGGGCGCGGTGATAACCGGCGGTTGTGTCTGTCAGCACGGTGCGGTTTTCGGGGTCAGCAAAGAGGCTGCTATCCCATCCCAAGCGGGCGAGCATGCCATCGATGTCGACGAAAGAAATAGCAGCGTCGCTTCCCGTCCGTTTGGCAGTCAATGTCAGGCGTACGGTGGTTGCTGTATCTGCAATGACGGTGGCCACGGCGCCGACCTCGGCTGTGGTATTGACAGCTGTGGCGATTTTTCGTAGGGCTGTCTCTGTGTCTTCTGTACCGTCCAGCGTAACGGTGACTGTGACAGTACTACCGGTAGCGGTGAGCTCGAAGCGGTACGTCCCGGCGGGGGCAAAGGGATCGGTCTTGGTCAGGCGAGCGGAAGCCAGGACATCGTTGGATGCGGTACGAGCAACGTAGACGGAGGCGCTCCCCAGCGGAGCAGCGTTCTGTGCCGTTGCGGTGATAACCTCGGAGTGCGAGCTCTGCACCGTACGCGTGGCAAAGCGTTGCTCAGCTCCCGGAAGTGTCAGGAGCTGGGCCTGGAAGAGGAGCTCCTGCAGCGTACTACGGAGGCTGCTGAGCACCTTCTGTTGCTCTTGGAACTGATTACGCTGTTTTTTGAGAGCCTCTACTGGGCGGCTCAGTTGAGCGCGATAGGCCGCCAAGAGCTGCTCTAACATCGGGGAGGCCGGCGGGCCGAGGGAAGCTGAACTATTGCTACTCCATGGCATGGGGGGACTCCTGTGTTACTCTAACCCGAAGGCCTCAGCCCATGCATCACGCAGGCCTTGGATGAGGGTAGCTGCTTCCTCATAGCGTCGTTCCCAGACACAGCGCTGACAGTACTCGTAGAGTCGGTAGAGCCGTAGGGCGATCTCTCCCGCTTCGAAATTGAGCGCTTCCATGAGCTGGACCAGGGCCAGATTCATGCGCGTGGCATCCCGCCGCCGAGCCGCAGCAAGGAAGACGTCGTAGGTTTTAAGAATCAGCTTTTCCGGACTCCAGCTGAGGACCTCGTGCTCAACGTATGGGTTGAGGGTTCTCATGAAGGCTTCCATTGCTGTCGTACGTGTATGGAACCCACCTCAGATTGTGCGAGCGGGGGATGGGGGCGACAGCCCCCATCCCACGTGTGTCACACGCCCGCTGCGCTGCTGGGTTACCGGAAGAGCTGGAGGAAGACCTGTGGCTGCTGATTCGCCTGCGCAAGGGAGATGAGCGATGTCTGCTGCAAGAATTGTGCTCGGATGAGTTCTAGCTGCTCCTTGGCAACATCGGCATCCTCGATGCGGGAGATAGCGGCATTGTAATTGGTGATCTGCGACTGCAGAAGGGTCTCCTGCGAACTCAAGCGGTTGATGATACCGCCGATGTAGGAGGCTACCTTATTGACGTTCTGCAGCGCAATGTCCAGGCTCTGCAGTGTGGCGGTAATGTTGGCTGCATCGAAGATGCCGAGATCATCAGAGCTAACCCCCGAGAGCGCGGTCAAGTCCAGACCTGACACGCCAGCAAAGTCGGAGTTGTCGTCCACAGCAAGCAGGAAGGGGGTGTCGCCGCTAATGTTAAATTCCGCTGTGTTGATGCTTTCGAGATTGATGGCCAGCGTGATCAGGCTATTGTCCGCCTGATAGCCGATGACGAAGTCAGCGGAGAAATCGCCGTCGAGGAGCTGTCGGCCGCCGAAGGTTGTGGAATCCACAACGCTCTGGATCTGTTCAGCCAGCCGATAGGCTGCGCGGGCCAAGGAGACCTTCTCGTCCGTCCCTAGGGCACCGGAAGAAGCCTGGGAGGCAGCTTCCTTGATTTGAGCGATCAAGCTCTGGATGTTGTCGAGAGCGTCCTGAGCAATGGCGGCCAGGCTTCCGGCATCACCGACAGCGTTGAG
>CALKEU010000016.1 GCA_938084565.1 Candidatus Kapaibacterium sp.
GCAGCCGTTGGTGATTCGGACGAACAACACCGAGCGGGTGCGGATTCTGTCCACAGGGGAGGTAGGCATAGGGACGGCGACGCCGGGGGCGTTGTTGGATGTAGCAGGGGATGTGATTTTGGGGGCAGGGGCAGGGGATCAGCTGACGATCAATGCTGGGACGGTGACGGCGCCGAATTTGCCTGGGGGGTTACCCACGGATGATTTGTTGGTGATAGACCCGAACGACCAAGTCAGGCGGATAGCGCCTGGGGCGTTGGTGGGGACTTATGCGTGGTTGCTGACGGGTAATGCCATTACGGGCGGGGAGTTTTTGGGCACGACGAATTTGCAGCCGTTGGTGATTCGGACCAACGACTGGGAGCGGCTGCGGGTGACTGAGACGGGGGTGGTGCGGGTACAGAACCAAGAGGCGGGAGCAGCGCTGACACAGCTTGAGGTATTGCCGAGCGCTAATGGGGCAGGGGCCACGCAGGTGATCATCCAGGCGGGGGTGAGTCAGGGTGCGACGAATCTATTGGAGTGGCGGGACGAGCGGGGGAACATCCTTGGGGCGATTGACCAGAGTGGGTTTGTGGGGATTGGGGCGGGGGCGCTCCCTGTCAGGGCGGTTTTGCATGTTTTCAGCGGTGGGGCACAGCGGGCGGCTATTTTTGAGGGTGGGACTGTGGGCATTGGGACCAATCTTCCACAGATTAACTCGACGTTGCATATCTACGATGCCACTCCGGTGACGGGGGCCACGCAGGTGATCATCCAGGCGGGGGTGAGTCAGAGTGTGGCTCCGACGAATCTGCTGGAGTGGTGGGACAATGGCGGGGCAGTGTTAGGTGTGATTGATAATTTAGGTCGAGTGGGCATAGGGACGGCGACGCCGGGGGCGGCACTGGAGGTTAACAACACCAATCCCGGCGATCCAGGAGTGCGCATTACCTCCAGCGGACCCGCTGGGAACCCCCTTGCGCTGGAGATTACCGATGGCGGCGGCGGGGTGAAGGTGTCGTACGGAACGGTGCAGGTGCTTAACAATGCTGCTATGATCCCCGCTCAATTTACGGCGGTGGTGGTTGTCTCGGATAATAATGGTACTGATGACGTCATTACGCTTCCTCCCAACGCTGTCGACGGACAGATTTTGTATGTGCGGTATGTGGTAGATATCGAGGCAGGAGCTACCGATAACGCTGTGTTCCAAAACGTGCAGACTGACGAGAACCACTATACAACATTTCGCTCGGCCCACTTAACCTTTGTCTATATGGGCGGGCAGTGGCGCCTGATGAGTGTTGTGGAGTAGTCGGTCTCAGCAAGGAAGGATGATGATGGCACGCTGGATGTGGTTTGGGGGGTGGGTAGTGCTTTCCGGCATGGGGCTCTGGGCACAACAGGGAGCCAAGCCGGGGATGGAGATCCGGGGGATGGAGGGCGGTGTGGCTGAAGGGATCTGGCAGCAGGCCGATGAACGCACGAAGGCGCAGCTGCGCCCGCTGCCATATGGGCTCCGCGAAGTGCTGCAGCTGAAGCCCTGGCACTTCCTCGAACTCCCGGCGCGCTGGGAACCCGATGGGACACTGCAGCTGGGAACAGCCGGGCGCCCGAGCATCGGCTTCCTGGGGGAAGAGGTGAAAGCAGTTATTCCGGAGGCGGCACGCAGTCCGCTGTCGCCGTACTTCAACTTCTGGCAAGTGGACTACACGAAGCTGGTGCCGGTTCTGGTGCGGGCAATCCAGGAACAGCAGGAGCAGCTGACTGCGCGCACGGATGAGCTCGGGCGGCTGCGGCGGGAGCTGGAACAGCTGCGGGCGGAGCTGCAGGAGCTGCGCTCGCTGCTTGTTGCCCGGCCGCTAACCCCTAGCAAGGGCGAACCCCCGGCCGAGCCAGCGCCCGTCTCCCTCACCCCTGCCTGGCTTGGGCAGAACATACCGAACCCGTTTGAGGGGACGACGACCATTCCGTACTATGTGCCCTCTGGGGTTGGGAGGGCCGAGCTGGTGGTTCGGGACATGGGGGGTCGGGAGCTTCGGCGGGTGGAGCTGAGCGAGCGTGGGGCGCATGGGCAGCTGGTGTTGGAGATGCGTCTTATGGGGTCTGGGACGTACGAGTATGCGTTGGTGCTGGACGGGCGCGTGGTGGCCGTCCGACAAATGACCTTGGTGCGGTGAGAAACAGCACGCGGAGTGGTAGTCCCAGCGGCGCACACTGTGCGCCGCTTTTTTTTTTTACCGACCTTCGCTTTCGGTAGCCCTGTGGGGTGCGCAGCGATTCAGGGGAGCACCGTAATTTTGCGCCGCAACTTGGACCAAGTTTAGATTGATGGAGGTGTTATGGCTGCGAGGTGTTGCCGACTGAGGGGAGTAAGGGAGCTGTGTGTGCTGGCAGTTGTGGTGGGGAGTGTCTATGGAGAGGGGATGGGGGACAAGGCAGGAGGAGCCAGAGAGGATAGCGTGCGTGTCTATCGCCTGCCGAGTGTAGAGGTGACGGAGGAGCTTGGGGGTATGGTGAGAGCAGGGGGGCGTATCACAGTGGTAGCTCCGCAGCGGTTTGAGGCAGTACGTGCAATGAGTGTCGAGGAAGTGTTGCGGACAGTTGCTGGGGTTGTGGTGCGGCCCGAGGACGGACTTGGTCTACGGGTCAACATCGGTATGCGCGGATTGCCGCCGACGCGGAGCAAGAAGGTATTGGTCTTAGAAGATGGTGTGCCAATTGCGCCGGCTCCGTATGGGTATCCAGAGCTCTACTATCACCCGCCGGTGGAGCGGCTCTGGGGGGTAGAGGTTGTAACCGGTGGGGCGCAGATTCTCTATGGGCCGCACACAGTTGGGGGAGTAGTCAACTACGTGACACCGGTTCCGGGAGCTGGTCCGCGATGGCATGTGCGGGCGTTGGGGGGAGAAGGGCATTTGTGGAGCCTCTTCGGGCGCTATGGTACTCTCGTGCCGGAATCAGGCGGTGGGATACTCCTCCAAGGGCTGTACAAGCAGGGGCAGCTGAATCGAAAGAATACGGGTGTTCGACTTGGGGACGGGTTAGTGAAGGCATGGACGCGGTTGGGGGAAGGGCAGCAGGTGCTGGTCAAGGTCGACGCATACAATGAGGTTTCGCAGGTAACATATGCTGGGCTCACGCAGGCGCAGTTTGAAGAGGATCCTTTCCAGAACCCGTTTGTCCATGACACCTTTGCAGTCGAGCGGTATGCTGGGCAACTGCGATGGGAGTGGCAGACGGCGGTGGGGCAGTTTTGGCTGGTGGGTTACGGGGCCTATCTCCAGCGAGATTGGTGGCGGCAGGGCTCGCTCATTCGGCAGCGGCTTCCGGATGGGAGCGATACACTGGTATCGGCCGATAACAGTGCCGATCCGGGCAACTATCCCGGGGTTCGGGTTCTGCCGGATCCTCATCGCGCCGATGGTCGATTGCGGCGTTATTGGTTTGCTGGGGTAGAGGGTCGGTGGCACCATGAGTTTACCCTTGGCACGGTGAGCCATCGGGTGAGTGCGGGGGTACGGCTCCATGGGGAGCGGCAGCATCGATACCAGATTCGGGCTCAGACAGCCGTGGGGCGTACGGGAGAAATTGTCGAGGATAACTGGCGTTGGGGTACAGCGCTGGGAGCCTTCGTGCAGGAGCAGTTCCTGTGGCGGCAGTGGGCCCTGACGGTGGGGATACGGGGGGAGGGGATTCGATATCGGCGTCTCAATGTCCTAGGGAACGCAGGGGAAGGGGTTGGGGGATGGACACAGCTGGGAGCTGTCATTCCTGCTGTGGGTGTAACCTTTGCGCCGGTTGAGCAGTGGGTATTCTTTACTGGCCTCTACGCTGGCTTTGCCCCACCGCGGGTTGAAGACGTCATCGACAATAGCGGGAGGGTAATCGAGCTAGAGCCCGAGCGGAGTTGGAACTGGGAGTTCGGGGTGCGCGCCCGCTTGCTGTCGGCACTAGCCCTCGAGGTGACTGCTTTTCGGTTGCAGTTCCGCAATCAGATTATTCCAGCGACACTCGCCGGGGGTGTGCTTGCCACCTTGACGAATGCCGGGCGGACATTGCACCAGGGTCTTGAATTCAGTGCTGAGCTCGATGGGAATAGAATCCTGCCGGGGTCGGCACTCCGTGTGTTGAGCTCAGCCCTGTGGCTTCCTGTGGCGCGGTATGAGGGGGAGCGATACAGCATTCTCGAGCCGCAGCGGCGTATCACTGGCAATCGGTTGCCGTATGCACCCGAGTATACTCTCTCGGTGGGGGTGGAGTGGAAGCCATGGCAGCAGGTGAGGGTGCAGCTTGTGGCTACCTCTGTGGGGGCTCAATGGGGAGATGATCTCAACACGGTCGAGCCGACCCCCAATGGACGCCAGGGCCGCGTGGCACCGTATACGGTGTTCGACGGCACGTTAGAGTGGGAGCTTCCCTCCTGGCATGTGGGGCTCATCGTAGTGGGAAAGAACCTGCTGAACCGGGTCTACATCGTGGATCGCAGTCGCGGTATTCTGCCGGGGATGCCCAGGCGGATATCCGTTGGCCTGGAATGGAAGTGGTAGGCAGTGGGGAGAGCCTCAAAAGGGCAGGGCTCGTTAATGGCTGCAGTCGGAGGTTTTCCGGACAGGGCACGTTCAGGCAGAGACTCTCTGGCAGGAGGAGGCTCGGCGCCGTGGCGTTCGGCCACCGATGCGAGCGCAGGCGGGGCTCTACGAGGTTTTCCTGAGCCTCCAGAGCAAGGAGGTCGGTGGGCAGGCCGGGGATGTGTAAGTTTGCGTCTTGCTGACGGTGAGCAACCGATGAGGACGGCTCTCCTGGTGCTCTGGAGCATAACGGTTGCGGTAGGGGCGCAATGGGGGACGCAGCCGGTAGCGTTGGAGAGGCTGCTGCGGCACCCAGCGCGGGTGACCGCTGAGCTGACAACGACGGCGGGGCAACGGCTCGGACGGTATGAGGTGGTGCCGCTGTGGGATGTCATACGACCCTCTGTTGCGGGATTGCCGGATACGGTCGTGCGGGAGACCGTCCTCGTGGTCACAGCTGCCAATGGGGCGCGGGTGGTGCTCGCCCTGGGAGAGGTTCTCCCTTCGGCAGCCTTGCCGCCGCTACTCCTCCTGCGCCGCATCGAGGGCAGGATTGGTGATACCGTCCGTGTGCCCGTTCGGGCGGGGAAAGTGGTGGCCGAAAAGGTTGAGGATGCGATAGCCCCGGCAGTGCGTCTGCGCTATCGGGTGCAGAGTAGGCAGAACGTGGTGCTACCGCAGCGCTTTCCGGTGCTGATCGTCGGCGCTGACCGGACGACGCTGCGGTGGTTGCCCGAGGTTGTGCGAGTGGACTTCTTCGTCCCTGGGCGGGAGGGTGCACCATGAGAGTTCCGCTGTGGAAGATTGCGCATGCCCGGAGCGGCGATAAAGGGGATGCGGTCAACTGCGGTGTGATTGCCTATCGCAAGGAGTGGTATCCCGTGTTGCAGCAATATTTGACGGCCGAGCGGGTGAAGGAACACTTTACCGGGATCTGCTTCGGGCCCGTGGAGCGATATGAATTGCCAAATCTGTGGGCGTTGAATTTCGTCCTGCACAACGCCTTGGGTGGTGGAGGGACGGTATCGCTGAAGTTGGATGCGCAGGGCAAGACGATTGCATCGGCGATGCTTCTGCTTGAGCTGGAGCTTCCCGACGAGCTGGTGCAGCAGCTGGGAATCCCGCTTGAATGAGGGCGGAGCTACGGGCACGATCGCCGGAGGCGATTCGGCAGATGTTTGCCGAGTTGGTACCGTACTACGACCGCTCGAACACGTTGCTTACCTTTGGGCTGCATCACTGGTGGCGGCGGAGGGCGGTAAGGTCTGCCGGCGCAAGGCCGGGCATGGCGGTGCTCGATTGTGCAACGGGTACGGGGGATTTGGCGTTAGCGTTCTGGCAGCGCATAGGGCCGCAGGGGCGCGTGGTAGGGGTAGACTTCTGCCCGGCCATGCTGGAGCAAGCTCGGCGGAAGGCGCAGCGGCGGGGTGCACGCATTGAGTGGGTCTGCGCCGATTGCCTTGCTCTTCCCTTTGCGGACCGGAGCTTTGATATCAGTAGCATTGCTTTTGGCATTCGCAATGTGCACGATCCGCTTCTGTGCTTGCGGGAGATGTCCCGTGTGGTGCGCTCGGGGGGCACGGTAGTGGTCTTGGAGCTGGGGCAACCCGATGGAGTGATAGCGGGGCTGTATCGGCTGTATAGCCACTACTGGATTCCCTTCTTCGGGGGGCTTGTGGCCCGGAATCGGTGGGCGTATGAGTATCTGCACGACTCGGCGGCGACTTTTCCTTCGGGCCAGGCCTTTGTTCGGCTCATGGAGGAGGCGGGCACGTTCGAGGCGGTGGAGCTCTATCGGCTCAGCGGCGGGATTGCCTGGTGTTACGTTGGACGGGTGCGCTGAGAGATGGGGCGAGAAGAGCTGATGCAAGAGCTGGTGCGCGTGGCCTACCGTCGGGGGCACTTCCAGCTGCGCTCTGGACAGTGGAGCCAGGAGTATGTGGACAAGTACCAATTCGAAGCTCGGCCAGCCCTGCTGAAGGCGCTGGCACAGATGCTAGCAGAACATCTGCCAGCTCTGACGGAAGTGGTGGCCGGTATTGAGCTGGGTGGAGTTCCACTGGCTGTGGCTGTCAGCCTGGCAAGCGGGGTGCCGTGTGCTTTCGTGCGGAAACAGAGCAAAGGGTATGGGACACAGCGTCGCAGCGAGGGGTATCCGGTAGAGGGGCGGCGCGTGGTGCTCCTGGAAGATGTGGTCACCACGGGGGGGCAGCTCTGTGCAGGTATTGAGGCGCTCCGGCAGGAAGGTGCACATCTGCTCTTGGCCCTCTGCGTCGTAGACCGTGAGCAAGGGGCTGCCGAGCGGCTGCAAGAGCTCGGAGTGCCCTTTCGGGCTCTCTTCCGGCTCTCGGAACTCAGAGCCGTTGCACATGCTGAAACGGGGTCTCACACATCGTGGAGGAAAGAGCCATGAAGTACGCACTGCAGCTCAGTCTGGCGGGAGCTCTCCTGCTTCTTGGATGTGCCAAAGAGGAGAGTCCCACACGCGGCAACCAGAGTAGTCCGCCGCAGGAGCGGATCCTGCAGAATCTGTGGGTGGACACAACCACAGGTTTTGCGTTATTGGATTTCGTGCGGGGGGATACTGTCTCGGCTGCCCTCCGGCAGACAGCAGAGTGGGATCTGATGCTGCCGGCGCTGACACCGGCGACGCGCTCGTTGGACCTGTTGCTGAACTCCGGCACAGTCAACCCTGCGGGCAAAACCTGGGGTGTGGTGGTTGATGTCCCGTACGACCAACTCCTGGAGGCCCCCCCGGAGGAGCAATTCCGGCCGGATGATACGGCAGCGAGCCGGCGGGTGATCTCGCCGTCGCTGACCGGTGAAGGGCTCTTTGTCTACGATTTCCGGACACATACGCTCACCCCCCTGCCCAAGACATTGGTGCTCAAGACGCGGACAGGGGCCTATGTCAAGGTGCAATTTGTCAGCCTGTATAAGGACGCTCCACCGCAGCCCAATCCGTATCAGCTGGGGTACTGGACGCTTCGCTACACGGTCAGCTCCACCCGGCGCTTCCAGCCATAACCGCTACAGCTGCTCCAGTTCCGCCTGCAGAGCTTGGTAGGCATAGAGACGGGCATAGAGGCCCTGTCGCTGCAAGAGTTCATGGTGAGTGCCCTCTTCGGCCACCACGCCATTGTCGAGCACTACGATACGCTCGGCGATGCGGAGGGTGGAGATGCGGTGCGCAATCAGGAGGACTGTGCGGTTAGGGACGAGGGCGCAGAGCCGTTCGTGGATCTTGGATTCTGTCGAGCTATCGACCGCGGAGAGGGCATCATCGAAGACCAGGATGGGGCTTCCGGACAGCACTGTGCGCGCAATGGCCAAGCGTTGGCGTTGTCCACCCGAGAGGGTAACTCCACGTTCGCCCACTGGCGTTGCGTACCCCTGTGGGAAGAGTTCCACGTCGGGGTGAAGCTCTGCCCACCGGCTTGCGCGGAGGATCTCCTCTTCGGAGGCGTGTGGGGCGCCGAAGCGGATGTTGTCGGCAATGCTGAGCGAGAAGATGAAGGGATCCTGAGGCACAACGGCAATGGCCGCACGGAGAGTCTCCAAAGGATACTCCCGAATGTCCCGCCCATCGAGCAGGATAGCTCCCTCGGTGACGTCGTACAAACGCGTCAGCAGGGCAACCACGGTACTCTTACCGCTGCCGATCGGGCCGGTGAGGCCGAGGATGGTACCGGGTCGAAGGGTAAAGCTCACCCCCCGGAGTACCCAGGGGTGATTATCGCCGTAGCGAAACCAAACATTGCGGAATTCGATCATGCCGGCAATGTCCTCCACACGGATACGGAGGCGCCCAGTGTCGGGGATCTCGGGGGGCTGTTCCATGAGGCGCCGTAGGCGCGCTGTGGAGGCGGAAGCCCGTTGGATGATGTTTGTAATCCAGCCGAGGGCAGCGAACGGCCAGATGAGCTCGTTGGTGTAGAGGAAAAACTGTGTCAGCTGGCCGACGGTGAGCGTCCGTTCCATGAGCCGGAGGCCGCCATAGCCGAGCACGATGAGCTGTACGATGCCAACCACCACAAGCATGGCCGGGGAGGAGAGGGCCTGCAGGCGTCCGAGTCGGAGATTGTGCTGGGCATAGGCCCAGCTCAGCTCGCGGAAGCGTGTGCCTTCGGCTGCCTCCGCACCATAAGCCCGTACAACGCGAATGGCTCCGTAGCTTTCCTGGGCATGCCGTGTGAGCTCCCCGAAGTATTCTTGGACGGTGGAGAAAAGCGTATGCACACGCCGGCCGATATGGTAGGTGAGCACCCCGGCCACAGGGAGCGGCAGGAGAGCAAGAAGCGTCATCGGTAGGTCGAGCGTCAGCATGAAAAGCAGGGAGAAGCCCAGAGCCATTACCGTGTTCAGCCCGTGCATGATGGCAGGTCCAAGGAATTCCCGGACAGCGGCGATATCGTTGGTCGCATAGGCCATGAGCTCGCCGACAGGGTGAGCGTGGAAGAAGGGGAGGGAGTGTCGTTCTAGGGCACGCATGAAGGCATTCCGGAGCTCGTACTCGAGAATGCGGGAGACCACGATGATGGTCTGCCGCATGGAAAACGTCAGCAGTGCTCCCAAGAGGGTTAGCCCGAGGATGCCGCCGAGATTCAGTACGAGGTGAAGTGTCGGAAGAGAACCGCCGATAATGCCATCAACGGTGCGTCCGACAATCCTGGGTGTAACAGCCCAGGAAAGGTTCGCACCGACGACGCACAGGGCTCCGAGCAGTAGCCTCTTGCGATAGCGCCGGATGAAGGGCGAAAGCCACAGAAGCTCACGCATGACGCGGTGTCAGTACCCTACGGCACAGCGAAACACGAATGGTGGACGATCGTAGTGCAGGCAAGCCACACACTGCGCCGGGGGAGCAGTCAGCTGGAGGAATGAATGGCGCTTGTCCCGATCTGGCAGCATCCAGCAGGAGGAAGGAGGGCGTATTTTTGCCACGTGCATGAGGCCGAGTGCTGCCCATGGTGATGCTCCTTCTGCTTCTCGGCGGTATTGGTTCGGCAGCGCAGCCGCTTCCGGTGGCAGTCCAAGAGCGGACAGCAGCATTCTTCAAATTGCTCATCGCTGGTGAGGAAGAGCGGGCCTATGTGCAGCTTTTGGCAGGTGGTCCGCTCGAGGATTCGGTCCAGCAGGCGCAGATTTGGAGGCAGGTGCAGCAGCTCCATGAGCGCTACGGATTGCCGCTGGGATATGAGGTTGTGCAATCGGTGCCGTGCGGGGAGCATCTGCTACGGCTGCTCTGTTTGGGATTATACGAGCAGCGGGTCCTCTGGTGGGAGCTCCTCTTCTACCGTTCGCCTCGCCGGGGTTGGATTGTCGTGGAGCTATCTATGGAGGAGCGTACCAGAGAGTGCCGGTAAAATGCCCGGGAGCGTCTCTGCGTCTCTTGCTGCCGCTGGCGTTGGTGCAGCGCATGGTGGTGCCAAGTTTGTGGCTCACGAGGCGTCTCATGTTACGGAGTAGGTGGGAGCTTCCGTGGTGGGGACGAGCATGAAGATTGCGCTTGCATCGGATCATGCCGGGTTTGCGTACAAGGAGCGTCTGCGACAGTTGTTACAGGAAGCAGGGCATGAGGTCTGCGATTTCGGGGCCTACGGGGAGGAATCGAGCGATTATCCCGATTTTGCGCTCCCAGCTGCGCAGGCGGTAGCCCGTGGGGAGGTAGACTGCGGTATCCTCTTCTGCGGGAGTGGGATCGGGATGAGCATTGTGGCCAACAAAGTGCCCGGGGTGAGGGCCGCCAACTGTTGCACAGAGGAGATGGTGCGCTTGAGTCGGCAGCACAACGATGCGAATGTTTTGACTGTGGGGGCTCGCCTGGTTCCATTTGAGCAGGTGTGGCGCATGGTTGAGGTGTTCTTGACAACTCCGTTTGAAGGGGGGCGCCACGCTCGGCGGGTGGAGAAGATTCATCGCATGACGGGCCGCTAGGCAATGGAGCAGCTGGATGTGCTCGCCATCGGGGCCCATCCCGATGATGTAGAGATGTCGTGTGGGGGCACGCTCATCAAGTTGGTTCGAGAGGGCTGGCGGGTGGGGATTGTGGATTGTACCCGTGGGGAGTTAGGCAGTCGTGGAACGGTCGCTGTCCGGGCACAGGAAGCAGCAGCGGCGGCAGCACTCATCGGGGCCGTTGTGCGGGAAAACCTGGAGCTTCCCGATGGACGGATCGAGGTAACGCTGGAGGCGATCACTGCGCTGGTGCGCCTCTTCCGGCTCTATCGGCCGCAGATTCTGCTCTTTCCCCCTCCCTTTGAGCGCCATCCCGACCATGAACAGGTGCACCGTCTGGTGCGGGCGGCATATTTCCACAGTGGATTAGCCAAGCTTGTCACGCAGGGGCCCGACGGGCAGCCTCAGGAGCCTTACCGTCCGCGGCTGCTCTTCTGCTACATGCAGGCCTACGAGTTCGAGCCCAGCTTCTACGTGGACATCAGCGATGTCTATGCGGACAAGGTCCGGGCCGTACAGGCGCATGCCTCCCAGGTTTACGTGCCCGGTGTCTCGCCACAGGATGGACCGGAGACGGTGCTCTCGCGGCCGGAATTTTGGGACATGCTGGAGGTACGGGCGCGCTACTTCGGGATGCGCATAGGCGTTCGGTATGCAGAGGCTTTTCTAGCGCTCACACCCCTTGGGCTGCCGACACTTGCTGTGTGGTTGGAACGGCGCTCTGCCTAGCGGGCCTTCGACGGCGATTTTGCGGGAGAGCGAGTCTGCAGGGGTTTGAGGCGAGGGATGTGGACGGAGGCGAAGCGGACAACGGTGTGCGGATTGAAGTCGAGGAAGTCCACACGTAGTTCCTGGCGGCGGGCGGCAATGTAAGCAGCAACGGTAGGTTCGGCGAACTCAGCGACAGTATGGAGGAGGGTCCGCTGGCCGCGTTCGAAGTCAGCTCGGTACCAGGCCAAGAAGGGAGACAGCCACAGGGTATTGGTGGCTACATCGAGCACGCAGCCGTGTGGGGAGCGGAGGAAGGCTCGGGCATTCTCGCGGAGCTGTCGGCGGAGGTTTGCGCTGGTAAAGGCGCGGCGTGCCAGGGGCGGGAAGCTCGGGGTGAGCCCTCCGGCGCCGAAGTGAAGCAGTGGTTCGCCGAAGCTGCGCAAGCGTTGGCGGAGGGAAAAGAGGGTGTGTTCCTCGCCGGCAATGCAGAAGGTATCGGCCTGGAGGAGGGAGTCGAGGTGAGCAATGTACCGTAGGCCCAGCCGGCGCACAAGAAGGGCAACGCCGCAGGCGTTGTAGGCATTGAGCCAGAAGGCCATCTGGGCCTCGCGCGGCCATTGCTCTGGCTGGGCGGTGGCCAGCTGCTGGAGGTAGCGGTCGAGGCGCTCATCGGCCGAGAGGCCAACAACATCGATACGTCCGGCCCAGACGTACCGCTGCAGGAGGCTGTCCCAGACAGCGTGCAGGGCATCATACGCTCGCAGTGGGACAGCACCCATCAGGAGAGCCCCAAGGGCAAGTGTGGTGCGCATTGGGGTGGCCCGAAAAACTCAGACCTGCGCAATATGGCGTTCAGCGTGGTAGGAGCTGCGGACGAGCGGACCCGATTCGACATGTTCGAAGCCCATCTCGAGTCCAATGCGGCGCAGCAGTGCGAACTCCTCCGGTGTAACGTAGCGCTCAACGGGCAGGTGATTCGGCGTGGGCTGCAGGTACTGGCCGAGCGTGAGAATGTCGACCCCTACGCGACGCAGGTCATGCATGACGGCGATGACCTCGTCCAGAGTTTCACCAAGGCCGAGCATGAGCCCGGTTTTGGTGCGCATGTGTTGCCGCTTTGCCTCTGCAAGAAGACCGAGCGTCCAGTGGTACTTGGCCTGCGGTCGGACGCGCCGGTAGAGGCGGGGAACGGTCTCGGTATTGTGGCCGAGGATGTCCGGACGCGCGTCGATGACCTGCTGAAGGGCGTGCTTGTTGCCTTTGAAGTCTGGGATGAGGACCTCTACCGTAACGCCGGGGCAGAGGCGTCGGATCTCGTGGATGGTGCGGGCAAACCAGGAGGCACCGCCGTCAGGGAGTTCATCCCGATTGACCGAGGTAATGACGGCGTGCCGGACGGCCATCTGACGGACAGCTTCGGCAACGCGACGGGGTTCATCGGGATCGACCGGAAGTGGTCGGCCGGTCTTGACAGCGCAGAAGCCGCAGGAGCGGGTGCACGTATCGCCCAGGATCATGAAGGTAGCCGTTCCAGCCCCCCAGCATTCGGCAATGTTGGGGCAACGGGCCTCTTCGCAGACGGTGTGGAGGGATTTGGCTCGCATCATCTGCTTGAGGCGGACGTAGTTGTCCCCGCCCGGGACGCGTACCTTCAGCCACGGTGGCCGATGGGAAGGGGATGGATCGGCTGGGAGGACGGGGAGAGGAATCATGTGCTGCCACCGGCGGGATGTTTAGCCCAAGTAGATGCGAAGCTCCTGGACCTGCCGCATGTGTTTGAGGCGGCGCAGTGCCTTCTCACGGATTTGGCGCACGCGCTCTCGCGTCAGATTGAATTTCTCGCCAATCTCTTCCATTGTCAGCTGCGGGTACCCGTCCAGGCCGAAGGAGTAGCGGAGAATTTCTGCCTCACGCTTGGGCAGGCGGTTTAGCAGGATGCGGATCTCCTGTCGCAGGGATTCCTGAATGACGGTTGTATCCGGTGGCGGTTCGTTCTCACTCGGGATAACATCCAGAAGGCGGCTATCTTCGCCTTGGACAAAGGGGGCATCGACCGAAAGATGGCGCCCGGCCAGGCGCAGCGTTTCGGCGATCTCTTCCGGGCTCATGTCCAGTTCTTGAGCCAATTCGGCGGGGGTAGGCTCGCGCTCGTACTGCTTCTCCAACTCGCTGTACTTACGGCTGATTTTGTTCAGAGCCCCGACGCGGTTGAGCGGGAGGCGAATCAAGCGTGCTTGCTCAGCCAGGGCCTGCAAGATGGATTGGCGGATCCACCAGACGGCGTAGGAGATGAACTTGAATCCACGAGTCTCATCGAAACGGCGTGCGGCCTTGATGAGCCCGAGATTCCCCTCGTTGATCAGATCGCCCAGCGACAGCCCCTGGTTCTGGTACTGCTTCGCCACGCTGACCACAAAGCGCAGATTTGCCTTGACGAGCTTTTCCAGGGCTCGCTCGCCCTCGAGACCCCCTTTTTTGATCTGTCGTGCAAGCTCGATTTCCTCCTCGGGTGTCAGCAGCTCGTACTTGCCAATTTCCTGCAGGTACCGGTCCAGCGAGGGGCTTTCACGGTTGGTATACTGTCGAGTAATGCGCATGGGCCGTGCTCGTTGCTGGTGGAACACGCCTTCGGAAGCAGGGCACAAGACGGAGAGGCCGCCTGTCCTATTGTGCCTGTAGGGGTGCCGGCCGCTGCTCGGCAACGGCGGCACCCCACGGCCTGAACACTAGCGGTAGAGGAGGAAGGGGAAGGTATACCATCGGCCACCAATGTGGAGGCGGAGGCCATACAGCCCCGATGCAACCGGAGCACCAGATTCTGTACGGCCGTCCCAGAAGAGGCTGCCTTGCGAAGACTGCGCACGTGGCAGAGAACGCACTACTTTGCCGTCGCTCGACACGATGAGGGCGTGGCTTATGTACTCGCCCTCGGGGAGCTCGTATGTAATCACCACAGTCTCGGTGGCTGGCATAGGCGTTAGCACAATACGCAGAGGCGCTCCTGCCACTTCTGGGACGTTGACAGGTTGCTTGCCGACACCACGGAGGTGGATACGCAAGGTGTCACGCTGGTATTGACCGCGGTAGGGTACCTCTAAGAGCTGCTCGTAGAGCCCCTCGTTGATGGGTGCAAAGCGGAGTCTGACCGCGAGGCTCTGCCCCGTATCGAGCCTTACGGGCATGTCGGGAGGATCTACCAGGCTGAAGGCCCCGTGCCAGGAAACGCCCAGCTGCAGATCCTCTATCTGCAAGGGGAGCAGACCCGAGTTGGTGAGGGTGAGTGTCAGTTCTCGGTCCTGGCCGAGAGCGACGGTATCGAACTCGAGCACCTCTGCATTAGCCATCAGCTGCGGGGTGGCGCCCACGCCGCGGAGGGAGAGGCTCGGGGCCGAATCGACATTGGCCACGAAGCGGACCTGTGCGGTGCGCTCACCACGAGCCGAAGGCACGAAAGCCAGCTCCAGACTGCGCTCCTCCCGAGGTGCAAGCCAGAAGCTCCCTCCACCTACGAGCAGACGGAAGTCGGCGGCATGAGCTCCGACAAGTTCTACCGCACTGACCCGCAAAGTATCCTCCCCGGCATTGCGGATGACTCCGGCGAGAAACACAGTGATGCTATCCCCGAGCTCGACCGGGCCGAAGTCGAACTCAGAGGGTTGCACCACCAAGAGAGGCCGTCCCGGTTGCACGACAGTAATCTGCGCAGCATGGCTGACAGTTTGCCCACACCCATTCCAGACCAGACAGTCGTAGCTGCCAGCGTCGGCCAGCTGGGCAGCTGCGATCGTATAGGTTGGTTGCGTGGCCCCAGGCAGTGCAC
The DNA here is from genome assembly GCA_938084565.1 of Candidatus Kapaibacterium sp. Lineage (GTDB taxonomy): Bacteria > Bacteroidota > Ignavibacteria > Kapaibacteriales > HRBIN21 > HRBIN21. The sequence goes on from CALKEU010000016.1 coordinate 15,043, forward strand.
CCCCGTTCTTCCGCCACTGGTACTGGAGATCCGCTCCGCGGGCCTCGACACTCAGCGTCACAGGTTGTCCGAGGCGGACAGTCTGCGACTGCGGATGCCGCGTGATCGCAGGGGGCTCCAGTACAGTCAAGCGCGCTGGTGTGCTAAAGGCCGGTGGCTCGCAGTCACCGGTGATGACGACGTCGTAGTCTCCCGAATCAGCCAGCTGGACGGAGTTGATCTGATAGATCGCCTCTGTGGCTCCGGGGATGTTGACCCCATTTTTCCGCCACTGGTAGCGGAGGTTGGTTCCCGTTGCTGTGACGCGGAAGAGTGCTCGTTGCCCCACGCAGACTGCAAGCGGCTGAGGCTGTTGGGTAATCTGCGGACGCTGCTTGACCGTCAGCCGGACGGTGTCGCTTGTGACCGAGCCACAAGCATTGCTGACAACCACATCGTAGATCCCAGCAGCGGAGGTGGTGGCAAGAAACTGGTATGTGGCCGATGTGGCCCCGGGTATATTCTGTCCGTTGAGACGCCATTGGTAGCTCAAGCCCAAACCCTGGGCGCTGACGGAGAAAGTAGCCATCGTGCCTTCGCAGACCGTCAGGGGCTGTGGCTGTTGCACGATCTGGGGTGCGGTACTGATGGTGAAGGCAGCATCGCTGATGTCGAACAGTTGGGAATCGGAAGCATCGCTAATGCGGATGCGGTACTGGGAGCCGGGCTGCTGTGTGCTCGGGATGGCCCAAGTCCAGCTTCCAGCTGAGGCAGGGATATTCGTGGCCAGGGTCGTCCACGTCTGCCCGCCATCGGAGGAGAGTTCGATGACAACGTAGTCGACCCCCGTGCTGTTCCAGCGAATTGTCTGTGTGCTCCCGGCACACCAAACCTCTCCGCCATTAGGTTGCACAACGGCGATACCAGCCACCGTGAGGGTAACGGGGCTCAGAAAGTTCCATAGGTCGCCGCTGGTGTTGCCGTTGCCGTCGACAGCAATCCCTGCAGCGCGCAGGGTATACGTGCCCGGTATATTCGGGGCTGTCCAGCTGAAGGAAAAGGAGGCTTGTCCTCCGCTCATGGTCTTGGGCTGGGTATGGGTCAGTTCCCCCGAGAGGAGCTGTAGCCCAGAGCCGGAGGCAGGGGAGAGCGTACCGGCATTTTGGCCGTTTTGATCGTGGACAGCAATGTTGATACCGGCTGCCTGTCGCGAGCTCTGGGCAACGATGACGGTCAGATTCAGCGTCTGTCCTGGACGTGTGCGAAAGCTGCCGCTGCTGCTCTGTGCCGTCAGCGTTGTTGCCGTACTCGCACTCGAATGGCACGTGCAGCCGGAGATCGTCCGGCCTGTTATCCCCGAGGAATAGCCAAAGGCCGCGGCAACGGAGAGCAAACCGAGAAGGCATGACAGTCCGGCTCGCATGGGAGGCCTCTGGATTGTGGGACATCAGAAGGTGATGCGCAACACATTGCGTGCGGAATCATACTGGCTTGGGAAACGGCGCAGAGGCTGTGTCGCTGGTCCTTTACGCACAGCGCCAGAAGCAGGATCAAATTCAGCGCCGTGTTGGGGACACGTAATGACTCCATCGCGAGGCAGGTTGACTTCTGCGCCTTGGTGAGTACAGACGGTCGAGAGAACGATGAACTCAGTTCCACTGAGCCGAATGATGAGCACCGGACGTCCCCCATTGTGATTGCCGAAGGTCCGCTTGACGGCACCGCCGACCCGCTGCAGTTCGGGCACCGTCGAGATATCGAGCTCAACGGTTTCCCCGGTCTCCGAGGGCTGCTTGGTTTCGGAGCTACAGCCCTGCAGGATGTTCAGGACGGCCGGAAGGCACAGCCCGAGCCCTAAGAGTGAAGCTGCTGTCCAGAGGAACTCGCGGCGTTCGGGAGAGGGACGGCATTCCTTCATGGCTTGGCTCCGGGAGAGTTAGACTGAACGCCAGTGGAACCATAGAGCGTGACCCACACGCGGATTACCTCTCCGACACGGCTGCCGATGATTCCCTGGCGTCCGCGAATGTTGAAGTCACGCAGCGATATTGTAAACTCGCTCTGCACCATGACGAGATCGCCCGGGGCACGCGTGCGCGTTTGGGCGTTTGCAAGTACGTAGGTCAACGTGATCGGTACCTCCATCGGCTTGTCAACCCCGTGGAGCGAGAATACGCCGACGGCTTTCGCTGTCAGACTCGCTCGTTCCGCAGTCTGCTCGGTGATGCGCACATCTTTGAGGCCGCGAATTTCAAAGCTCACATGCGGATAGCGTTCTGCATCGAGCCACTCCGGGCTGCGGAGATGTTCGTCCCGGCGGGCAATGCCGGTACGCATGCTGCTCACGCTGACCCGAATCTGCCCCGTGGTGGCTTCTAAGTGCTGTGGGTTGAGTGTGAAGCTGCCTGAGATCTCGTCTGCTGTACCTTCGAACTCCTCCAGCGGGGCGCTACTGAGGAAACGGCAGAGATTCTGGCCAACGCTGTTGGTCAGCGTGACCGTCTGCGGGCCCTTCACCGGCAGAGGCAAATGCGTCGTTGTGCTCGCCAACGCTGTGCCGGCAAGGGAGAGGAGAAGACCAAGCACTGCACTGCGTACCATGGACGCCCTTAGACTCTGTGAGACTTCTTGCGCCGGCGGAGCCACCCGCCTGCTGCCCATAGGCCGAATCCGACCGCTGCTACAGGTCCGGCTATGTCCAATCCCAGGCGAAGGGCTGGTTGCCATTCGATGCGCTCGCGCATGACGTCGAAGATCGGATCGTACTCACGATGGACGACCATTTGCTTGTCCTTCGTGAAGATATGCCCTCCATGGATGACCCACACGGTCAGCGCGGCTACGCAGAGAAACAATCCACCCCAGCGCGCAAGTTCCCATCCTCGCATCTGGACTCCTTCAGTAGAAGACATGCACTTGGAGGGCCGGACGGCCGCTGCGGTAGCCTTCCGTATCGACCCAGCGATACTCCGGGCGCAGTTCCACGAAGGGAAGCACAAAGAGCTGGGTCCCAACGACCAGCTGGGTCGTATAGGGTGTATCCCCGTCAGAGGGCATGCGGACACGTCCGTGCTCTAGGCGCACATAGGGCATCAGAGCATCCCAGAGCCACAGGCCTCCTTCGACGCTCACCGTCCATCGGCGCAGGGATCCAGCTTGGAAGGAGCTGTACTCGGCCCAGGCATACGCGTGGTCTATCCAGCCAAGTCCGCCGAAGAGCTGCCAGAGAGCGAACTCCCGATTGCCCAGCCACGAGGTGCCACTCGACAAGCTCCAGGAAGCGTTCCTGGGGGTGAGCCAGAGATGCCCATTCCAAACCAGCTGCGTCCTCCCGGTGAGGGGGCGCTGGCCCTCACGAGTGGCTGGGATGTAGAGCTCGGAGAGGCCTCCGGCCTGAAAAGCCCCCGCGCTGAGGGCGAGCCAGGGTAAGCGGGCCCAGTGGAGGAGGGCTCCCCATAGAGCGGCGTTGGGTGCAAGGAGGTATGTTGTCTGCGGGCTGTCGAAGCGGGCCCCTGGTAAGCGGCGGGCCAGAATGGTATGGTCATCGTAGTGCATACCTACCAGTGGCGGCAGGAAGCCTAGTTGGAGGAAGGGCCATCCCTCTGCAGGGTGCACAAGCAGCGAGCCACTCCAAAGCTGCTGGCCCGGAAAGGTACGACGACCTCCATTGACACTGAAGGCAGCCGAGAGCGCTTTTACCGGTTGGATCCCCAGGTGAAGCGCTGCTTGCATCGGGAACATCCGCCAGCGTTGCGCATAGGCAGGGTTGTGAGATTGAAAGCCCTGCAGACGCCCATCTATCCCGACCACGAGGCGTCCGCTCCAGAAGGTATTACCCTGGTGCTGCCACCAACGTTCGAGAGCTTCCAAGCCGAGATGGCGCCACTGGAGAAGCCCGACGTCGTGCATGCTATACCACCCCAGCTCGCTTCGCGGTCCGCTCCCTCCAGGGCTTAGATGGCAAACCGCACATCGGTTCCCAGTCAGCAGTACAAACGGGGGAATGGCCCAGAGCGGAGAGCAGAGTACGACGGCAGAGAAGAGGACATGCAGACTCATTCTGCCCACAAGGCTGCTTGTGTGTTACAACAAACTGTGCCCCTCAAGAGTTTCGCCCGTGGGAGCTCAAACGTAGAGTGCGCTACTGAACTCCCGGCGTCGGCGCAGTGTTACGGGATGATCTTCGCCGAGGAATTTGAAGATAGCAATGCAGAGCCGCCGGGCAGCGTCGTCGTGGTAGTAGCGGTTCTGGCGAATGACCTCGATGAAGTGCTCAAGAGCAGTGTCGAACTGGCCCTGCTGTGCGGCACGTACACCGTGCCAGAAGAGGGGGCGTACTGGATCGGGTGGGAGTTCTTCTTCTGAGCGGAGCTGCAGCACGGGAGCCAAGGTGCGAATAGCCTCGGCCAATTCATCATGAGGAGGGCTGACTTCCAGATTGGCAACCAGTTGGAGAGCACGTTCTGGCTCGGCCAAGAGGAGGAGCTGGGCTAACAGGAGGCGGGCTTCGGCATGGTCAGGGTCGGCTTCCAACAGCTGTTCCAGAAGCTGCTGCGCTTCCGAGACGCGCTGCTGCTCGAGCAATTGGCGGGCTTGGTGCAAGAGGTGGCGATGCGGGCTGGGGAGAACCTTCTGGAGCCAGCGTTCGATGACGTACTCAGGTAGTGCGCCGACGAATTCGTCGACGACTTGGCCATCCACGAAGAGTTTGACATTCGGAATGCTCCGCACGCCGTAGCGATAGGCAAGCTCGGGGTGCTCTTCCGTATTGACTTTGGCCAAAACCCAGCGTCCATTGGCGCGCTCGGCCAAGCGCTCCAGCACAGGGGAGAGCATCCGACAGGGGGCGCACCACTCTGCCCAGAAGTCTACCAGGACCGGCACGGTGTAGCTCCGTTGGATGACCTCGCGCTCGAAGTCGTGTACATCGTAGCTCATTAGCGGGCAAGAGAGCTGTTCGACACCTCAGGCCGTTGCTATAGACGAAGCGGCTGCCCGAGCGTTTGTGCAAGCAGTGTGAGCGCTTGTCGGAGTGCTCCGTGGGTAGCAAGTTCCCGCTCAACGCTCTGGCAGGCGTGCAGGACTGTTGTATGGTCGCGCCCGCCCATCAACTGCCCGATTGTCTTAAGGGGGAGATGCAAGTAATGGCGGAGCAGGTACATGGCGAGATGGCGGGCTTGTGTCGCCTCGCGCTTGCGGCTCTTCCCCGTCAAGACGGAGACTTCCAGCCCATAGTAGTGGGCCACAGCCTGTAGGATTCGTTCGGGCGATAGGGCTGCCGTCGTGCTCGATGGCGAGGAGGGAGAGCTCTGTGGTTGGCCAAAGGTAGCCAGGGTTTGGCGGGCCAGGTCGACAGTGATCTCGCAGCGGTCAATGGTTGCCTTTGCCAGTAGGTGGATGAGGCAGCCTTCGAGCTCGCGGATATTCTGGCTGACATGCTGGGCAATGTAGTGCAGCACATCGTCGGGGAGCTGGAGCCCTTCATCGGCGCTCTTGCGGCGGAGAATTTCCAAGCGCAGCTCGTACTCGGGAGGCTGGATCTCGGCCACCAATCCCCACTGGAGGCGGGAAACCAGCCGCTCGTCGAGCTCGGTGAGCTCTCGTGGGGGTTTGTCGCTCGTGAAGACCAGCTGCCTCCCTGCCTGATGGAGCGTGTTGAAGATGTGGAAGAAATGCTGCTGCGTCTTCTCCTTGCCCGAGAGGAACTGGATATCGTCGATGATGAGCACATCGGCGTTGGTGTAGAAGGTGGTAAACTCGTGAGCGCGGTTCTGCTGGAGGGCAGTAATGTAGCCGCTTGTGAAGTACTCGCTGCTGACGTAAATGAGCCGGAGCGGGAGGCGACGCCGGAGCAAGTGGTTATGGATAGCTTGGACAAGATGGGTTTTGCCCAACCCGATACCACCATAGATGAGGAGCGGATTGAAGCGGCTCTGCCCGGGTTGTTCGGCAACGGTCGTAGCGGCCTTGTAGGCCAGGCGGTTGCTGGTCCCGCAGATGAAGCGCTCAAAGGTGTAACGCGGGTTGACCGGCGAAATCGGGATGTGTGACGGGACGTTCTGGAGGGGTAGCAGCTGTTGGACAGGCGGGGTACGGAAGGCCGGTAGCCGTATCGTGCGCTCGTGCATGTTCTGGCTCCGGTCGAGCATGACGTGATATTCTAGCCGGGCTTTGGCGCCGAAGACATGCACGAGGGCCCGCTGCAAGAGCCCGTAGTAGTGCTCTTCCAGCCATTCGCAGAAGAACTGGCTGGGGACCTGGATGGTCAGCGTGTTGTTGTCCCACTGGAGGAAGCGCAGTGGCTCAAACCACGTTTTGAATGCCTGTGCGGGTACGTTGTCCCGGATGATCTGGAGGAAGCGTTCCCAAAGAGTTTCAGGTGTTTCAGTGTGCTGTTTGGGCTGTGATACACTCAGCCACTCGGGGAAGAGTTCGAGTGAGCGGCGTGATTTGGGCAATGGTAACCCCCTCCCTGTTGTGAGACCGAACCGCTTGCGCTGGAGGTAGCCCGAAAGGGCAGCACAAAAATGCACAATGGCGGGCAAATGGCGCCCTCGGGATGGTGGCGGGGTGTAGGGGCAGCTTGCAGGAGCGAATTTTGTACCACCACAGTGCCATGCACCAGGGATGGACGAGCAGCCCATTGCCGAGCAGCGCGAGGAGCCTCCATCGGAGGTAGCCGAGCACGATGGCACGGAGATGAGCTTCTGGGAGCACCTCGGGGAGCTACGTCGCAGGGTGCTGCTGGGGCTCATTGGCGTGCTCATTGGCTGTGTCTTTGCAGCTCTGCGAGCAGAGTGGTTGGTAGAGGAGGTGTTGCTCTATCCAGCACGTCAGGCGGGGCTTGCACTACAGAATCTCCGCCCCTTTGGCATGGTGATGCTCTACATCAAGGTTGTCTTCGTTGCAGGGGTGGTGCTCGGGATGCCGTTTGTCCTGTACCAGCTCTGGCGCTTTGTGGCGCCTGGTCTCTACGCCCATGAGCGGCGATGGGCGCGCCAGCTGACGCTGTGGACGTCGCTCTGTTTCCTACTGGGTGTGGCGTTTGCCTACCGGGTGCTGCTGCCGTCCATGTTACGCTTTGCCGCACAGTTTTCCTCTGAGCAGATCCGCACGGTGGTGGATGTCACGGAGTACTACGGCTTTGTCACAACGACGGTTTTGGTCATGGGGCTCGTCTTCGAGCTGCCAGTTGTGTTAGGTGTATTGGCCTGGATCGGTATTGCTCGGGCGGCATTCCTCCGGCGCTATCGGCGGCATGCCATCGTGGTATTCCTCATCCTGGCGGCGGTCCTGACTCCAACGCCTGACCCGGTCAATCAGCTTATCTTTGCCTTTCCGCTGTGGTTGCTCTACGAGGTGAGCATTGTGGTAGTAAAGGTTATCGAACAGCGGCGATCGTGAGCGTGGCGTTGGAGGCAGTAATAGAGCCAGTGGCACAGCAACTTGAGACCTTCGAGCGTTACATTCGTCGGACTGTGCGCACTTCGGTGCCATTGCTGAATCTCGTGCTGTGGTATGTGCTGCGTCAGAAGGGGAAGCGAGTGCGCCC